>NZ_CAJPHP010000001.1:0-652429 GCF_905339975.1 Burkholderia sp. BCC1999
GTCGTGAGCCACGGCATCACCGGGCCGCTCGGAATGCCGGTCGGTATCTCGGTGCGCCCGGAGCGCATCCACGTGTCGCGCGAGAAGCCGGGTTCGAAACACAACTGGGCGCGCGGCGTCGTGACCGACATCGCGTACATGGGCAGCTACTCGCTGTACCACGTGCGCCTGCCGAGCGGCAAGACGGTGGTGTCGAACCTGTCGAGCTCGCACCTGATGAGCGACACCGCGCCGGCGTGGAACGACGACGTGTTCGTGTCGTGGTCGCCGGCCAGCGGCGTCGTGCTGACGCAATGAGGGCGACATGACGAAACCTTCCGTTTCCATCTTGTCGCGCTGGCTGCCGTCGGGCCGTGGCGTCGCGATCGGCGTGCCGTACCTGTGGCTCGTGATCTTCTTCGCGCTGCCGTTCGTGCTGGTGCTGAAGATCAGCTTCGCCGACCAGGTGCTCGGCATCCCGCCGTACACGGCGCTCGCGCGGCTGGAGGCCGGCACGGTGCGGTTGGTGCTGTCGCTGAAGCACTACGCGCTGCTGCTGCAGGACGACCTGTACCTGAACACGTACGTCAGTTCGCTGAAGATGGCCGCCGCGTCGACGCTGATGTGCCTGCTGGCCGGCTACCCGATCGCGTACTGCATCGCACGCGCGGCGCCGGCGCGCCGCAACCTGCTGATGATGGCCGTGATGCTGCCGTTCTGGACGTCGTTCCTGATCCGCGTTTATGCATGGGTCGGGATCATGAAGGACGACGGGCTGCTGAATCGCGTGCTGGCGGCGCTCGGCATGATCGCGACACCGCTGCGCCTGTATCACACCGACGCGGGCGTCTACATCGGGATGGTCTATTCGTACCTGCCGTTCATGGTGATGCCGCTGTACGCACACCTCGTGAAGATGGATCTCACGCTGCTCGAGGCCGCGAACGACCTCGGTGCGACGCCGTGGTCCGCGTTCTGGCGCATCACGCTGCCGCTGTCGAAGAACGGCATCGTTGCGGGCAGCCTGCTGGTGTTCATCCCGGCCGTCGGCGAGTACGTGATCCCCGAACTGCTCGGCGGCGCGAACACGCTGATGCTCGGCCGCGTGATGTGGGATGAATTCTTCAACAACATGGACTGGCCGATGGCGTCCGCGGTGACGGTGACGATGGTCCTGGTGCTGCTCGTGCCGATGGCGCTGCTCCATTACAGCCAGACCGAAGCGGAGGCACGACAATGACCCGGGCGAATCGCATCCTGTCCGTGTGCGTGCTGGGCGCGGGCTTCCTGTTCCTGTACGTGCCGATCGTCAGTCTGGTCGTCTATTCGTTCAACGCGTCGAAGCTCGTGACGGTGTGGGCCGGTTTCTCGCTGAAGTGGTACGGCGCGCTGCTGCACGACGACGAGCTGCTGACGGCCGCATGGCTGTCATTGAAGATCGCGCTGCTGACGGCCACCGCGTCGGTCGCGATCGGCACGTGGGCCGGTTTCGTGCTGGCTCGCATGGGGCGCTTTCGCGGCTTCACGCTGTATGCCGCGATGATCAACGCGCCGCTGGTGATTCCCGAAGTGATCCAGGGCATCTCGCTGCTGCTGCTGTTCGTCGCGATGCAGCAGACCTTCGGCTGGCCGGCCGGGCGCGGCTGGCTGACGATCTGGATCGGCCACGTGATGCTGTGCCTGTCGTTCGTCGCGGTGATCGTGCAGTCGCGCGTGAAGGAGCTCGACCGCTCGATCGAGGAAGCCGCGCTCGACCTCGGCGCACGGCCGGTGAAGGTGTTCTTCGTGATCACGTTGCCGCTGATCGCGCAGGCGCTGGTGTCCGGCTGGCTGCTCGCGTTCACGGTGTCGATCGACGACGTGATCCTGTCCGCGTTCCTGTCGGGCCCAGGCTCGACGACGCTGCCGCTCGTCGTGTTCTCGCGCGTGCGGATGGGGCTGAATCCCGAGATGAATGCGCTCGCGACGGTGTTCATCACGGTCGTGACGATCGGCGTCGTCGTCGTGAACCGCGCGATGCTGACCCGTGAGCGGCGGCAGGCGCGCGATGCGCGAGCGTGGCATGCGGCGTCCTCGCCCGATTCGCCGGCTCCGTCTTCCGCCTTGCCCTTGCCGCCTGCACGCCAGTCGGCCGCGCAGCCTCGGCATGCCCCCGCACCGCATCCCGTGAAGTGAATAACGACCAGGAGACTTTCCGTGAAAAAGAAACTGCTTTGCGCGCTGATCGCCGGCGCGCTGCCGGGGCTCGCCGCCGCGAATTCGAGCGCCGACCAGATCAGGGCGTTGCAACAGCAGCTCGCGGTGCTGCAGCGGCAGATGAGCGCGCTGCAGTCGCAGCTCGCCGCGAAACCGGCGGCCGTGCCGGCTGCGTCGAATGCGGCGTCCGCCGCGGCCGCGGCCGACCCGTCCGCGCCCGGCTACGGGCAGGCGCCGGCCGTGCTGACCAACGACGACGTGACGGAAATCCGCCAGCAGGTCGCGAACCAGCAACTGAAGGTCGATTCGCTGACCGATGCCGCACGCACGGGCCCGATCGCGGGGCTGTCGGTGACCGGCTATCTCGACCCGACCTATGTGTACAACCGCGGCGGCGGCACGTCGTCGTTCCAGTTCGCGAATCATGAGAACGCGTACACCTACTACAACAGCACGTTCGGCGACGTGTTCCTCGACATCAAGAAAACCTTCGGCGTCGGCCCGACCGCGCCGTCCGCGGAAATCACGCTGATGCCGAACCGCGGCGCAGGCCTGTCGATGATGACGGGCAGCGGCGCGAGCGGGCTCGACATCGTGAACACGGCGGTCATCACGGTGCCGCTGTCGGGCACGACGTCGCTCGTCGGCGGGCTCGTGCTGGGCTTCGGCGGCTACGAGTACCAGCAGTCGAACCAGATGCTCACGCTCACGCACAACCTGCTGTACGACTTCTCCGACCCGGGCTCGTCGATCGGCGCGGGCGTCAACTACCAGAGCGCGGACGGCCACTGGGCGTGGAAGTTCTTCGTTGGCAACGAGCAGTTCCGCAGCGCGGGCGCGGTCACGCAGACGGGCGTCAACGCGCTCGGCGACCCGATCACGACCAGCAACAAGGTGCCGACCTTCACCGCGCGCGTCGACTACATGCACGGCAGCGCGCTCGACCTCGGCGGCTCGATCAACATCGGCCGCCAGACGCTGGTGAGCGCGGTCGATCCGGCGACCGGCAACGTGCGTTACGGTGTCGGCGGCAATGCTCCGAGCGCGTACGGCGCGTTCTTCTTCGGCGAGGCCGATGCGACTTACACGGTGGCCGATGCGCAGTACAACGCGGAACTCGACTACGGCCAGCAGCAGCACGGCGCGTTCAACGGCGGGCTCGCGCAGTGGTTCGGGCTATCACTGCTCGCGCACCGCAAGTTCAATGCGCCGGTGGTCGGGCGCATGGGTGCGACGTTGCGCTACGATCTGCTCGTGAACCGGAAGAACGGCGGAGGCGGTTCGTCGATCGGCCTGAACGGCAACGGGATGGATCCATACAACGGCTTCGGCATCGACGCGGATTGCCTCGCGCAGTCGAAGGCGAACGGCGGCGTTGGTTTCGAGTGCAAGGGCGCGACACGGCAGGCGGCGGCGTTCGACCTGCTGTTCTACCCGACCCAGCAGGTGACGGTGAAGGTCGAATACCGGCACGACTGGGCGAGCAACAAGGTTTTCCTGCGTCACGACGGGTCGTATGCGAAGTCGAACGACTTGCTCGCGACCCAACTCATCTACGCGTTCTGACGCGACACCGTTCGCGAGTCTTACCTATGCTCAAGTTCAAGAACCAGCAACATGTTCAGTCCTACTATGCAGCGACAGTCAACAACCGGATGCGTCATCCGGCGCTCGACGGGGCCGTGAACGCCGACGTGTGCGTGATCGGCGGCGGGCTGACGGGCCTGTCCGCGGCGCTCGATCTTGCCGAGCGCGGCCATTCGGTCGTGCTCGTCGAAGCGTCGAAGATCGGCTGGGGCGCAAGCGGGCGCAACGGCGGCCAGCTGATCGCCGGGTACTCGTGCGACATCGATACGTTTTCGGCCCATCTGCCGGAGGACGACGTGCGGCGTATATGGGCAATGGGGCTGGAGTCGGTCGACATCGTCCGGCAGCGGGTCGAACGGCACGGTATCGATTGCGACCTGACCTTCGGCTACCTGACCGCCGCGAACAAGCCGCGCCATCTCGACGCGCTGCGCGCATGGCGCGATGCGGCGGCGAGCCGCTTCGGCTATCGCGGCTACGAGATCGTCGAGCGGGCCGACATGCAGCACTTCGTCGCATCCGATCGTTATGTCGGCGGCCTGCGTCACGAAGGCAGCGGCCACCTGCATCCGCTGAACTACACGCTCGGCCTCGCACGCGCGGCACGTGAAGCCGGCGTGACGATCCACGAGGACACGCCCGCGCTCGCGCTCGATCGCGCCGCGCCGTACCACCGCGTCCGGTGTGCGCGCGGGCACGTGGATGCCCGCTATGTCGTGCTGGCATGCAATGCGTATCTCGGGCAGCTGGCGCCGTCGGTCGCGCGCAAGATCATCCCCGTCGCGACTTACCTGGTTGCCACGGAGCCGCTTGGCGACGCACGCGCGGCGCGGACGATGCCGGCCGATGCGGCGATCAGCGACTGCAATTCGGCGCTCGATTATTTCCGGCTGACGCGCGACCGCCGACTGCTGTGGGGCGGCAAGGCCAGCAGCTCGACGAACACGCCGCGCGACCTTGCGGCCGCGATGCGGCGCGACATGCTGAAGACGTTTCCGCAGCTTGCCGACGTGCGGATCGACTACGCATGGGGCGGCCTGATCGACGCGACGATGAACCGCGCGCCGCATTTCGGCCGGCTCGAGCCGACCGTGTATTTCGCGCAGGGCTTTTCCGGGCACGGCGTCAACGTGACGGGCCTGGCGGGGCGGCTGATCGCGGAAGCGATCGATGCGCAGGCCGCGCGCTTCGACCTGTTCGGCCGGATTCGTCATCGCGACTTCCCGGGCGGACGCGCGCTGCGCGCGCCGATGCTGGCGCTCGCAATGGCGTGGCACCGGATGACGGACCTGCTGTGACCCGCGCGGGCCGGCTCACCCGGCCGCGCGGCGCCGAATCGTTTCGAACCCCTGATGCCCTGGAGGCAACCATGACCAACATCACGAATATCGTCGACCTGATGCGGGCGCCGGCAAAGCTCACGCAGAGCCGCGTGCCGAGCGGGCTGCTGCTCGACGGCAACCCGATGCAGACGCTGTCGCATCACTACATCAGCCCGTGCGGGCAGTTCAGTTGCGGGATCTGGGAATGCACGCCCGGCCGCTGGACGATCGAGTACGACGAGTCGGAGTATTGCGAGATGCTGAGCGGCGTCGCGATCGTGCGCGACGCGGACGGTCGCGAACGCGTGCTGCGCGCCGGCGACCGTTTCGTGATTCCGCTGGGCTTTCGCGGCACGTGGGAAGTCGTCGAAACGTGCCGCAAGATCTACGCGTCGCATGCACCGCAAGCGGCGCGAGCGGGCGTCTGACGCCGCCGAGTCAATCCAACCATCGAGATCAACGAGGAGCAACCCATGACCCAGGAATTGTGGCGTCTCAGCGCGGCGGAGATGGCCGCGCATGTCGCACGGCGAGACGTGTCGGCAACGGAACTCACGCGCAGCTGCCTGCAGCGGCTCGAGCAGGTGAACCCCGTCATCAACGCGATCGTCGACGTGATGGCCGACAGCGCGCTGCAGGCGGCGTCGGACGCCGATGCCGCGATCGCGCGCGGCGCGCCGGTCGGCCCGCTACACGGTGTGCCGGTGACCGTGAAGATCAACGTCGACACGGCCGGACACGCGACGACCAACGGTGTGCGCGCGTTCGCCGAGCTGATCGCGCAGGAAGACAGCCCGGTGACCGCGAACCTGCGCAAGGCCGGCGCGATCGTGATCGGGCGCAGCAACGCGCCGGCGTTTTCGTACCGCTGGTTCACCGACAACGAACTGCACGGCCGCACGTTGAATCCGTGGGATGCATCGCTGACGCCGGGCGGTTCCAGCGGCGGCGCGGCGGCGGCGGTGGCCGCCGGCATCGGCGCGATCGCGCACGGCAACGACCTCGGCGGCTCGATCCGCTACCCGGCCTATGCCTGCGGGGTCGCGGGGCTGCGGCCGAGCACCGGGCGCGTGCCGGCGTACAACCCCACGCAATCGAAGGACCGCACGCTCGCGGTGCAGCTCGCGTCGGTGCAGGGCCCGCTCGCGCGGACGGTGGGCGACTTGCGTCTTGCACTCGGCGCGATGTCGGCCGGCGATGCACGCGACGCGTGGTGGATGCCGGTTGAGCCGGCTGCGCGCGAGGCCGCATTCCCCGCGCGCGTGGCGGTGTGTGCCGAGCTGCCCGGCGTGCCGACCGATCCGGTGGTCGCCGACGCGATCCGGCAGGCTGCGCGCTGGCTCGAAGACGCCGGCTGCATTGCCGAGGAAGCGACACCGCCGCGGTTCGCCGAAGCGTGCGAACTTTGGCTCGACCTCGTGACCAACGAGGCGCGCAGCGGGCTCGGCGACGTGATCATGCAGCACGGCGACGCGGCAATTCGCACCGCGTTCGCGAGCCAGCGTACGCTCGCGGCGCCGCTGGATCTGGCCGGCTACATGAACGGCCTCGCGCGGCGCACGGCGCTGCTGCGAGACTGGCAGCAGTTCTTCGCACGCTATCCGCTGGTGCTGATGCCCGTGTCGTGCGCGCGGCCGTTCGCGATCGACGCGGATTTGCAGGGCGACGCGGCGATGCGCGAGATCGTCGACCGGCAGGGGCCGCTGCTTGCAACCGCGCTGCTCGGGCTGCCGGGTTTGTCGGTGCCGACCGGCATCCGCGACGGCGTGCCGACCGGCGTGCAACTCGTCGCCGGACGCTTCCAGGAAGCGCTGTGTCTCGCCGCGGGCGAAGCGATCGAGGCGCGCGCGGGCCTTTTCACGCCGATCGATCCGGTGCGCGGATCGTGATGCGCGACATGTCACGAGGAAACCCATGAACCAAACGACATTCGAAGACTGGCAGGCCCGCGCGGCCATGCTGCAGGTCGAAGGGCGCGCCTTCATCGATGGCGAGGCGCGCCACGCGCATGCCGGCGCGACCTTTGCCTGTGTGAGCCCGATCGACGGGTGCGTGCTCGCGCACGTGGCCGATTGCGGCACCGATGACGTCGACCGCGCAGTCGCCGCCGCGCGCCGGGCGTTCGATGCGCAGGCGTGGGCCGGTATGAATCCGCGTGCCCGCAAGGCCGTGCTGCAGCGTTGGGCCGCATTGATGCGCGAGCACGCGGACGAGCTCGCGTTGCTCGAGACGCTCGACACCGGCAAGCCGATCGCCGACACCACGGCGATCGACATCCCGGCCGCCGCGCATTGCGTCGACTGGTACGCGGAAGCGGTCGACAAGATCGGCGGCGAGGTCGCGCCGGCCGACCATCATCTCGTCGGCCTGGTGACACGCGAGCCGATCGGCGTCGTCGCGGCCGTCGTACCGTGGAATTTTCCACTGCTGATGGCCGCGTGGAAGTTCGCGCCGGCACTCGCCGCCGGCAACAGCGTGGTGCTCAAGCCGTCGGAGAAATCGCCGCTGACCGCGATCCGCGTCGCGCAGCTCGCGTGCGACGCCGGCATTCCGGCTGGCGTGTTCAACGTCGTGCCGGGCGGCGCGGAGCCGGGCAGGGCGCTGGCGCTGCATCGCGACGTCGACTGCATCGCGTTCACGGGGTCGACACGCACCGGGCAGCAGATCATGGCGTGCGCCGCGCAATCGAACCTGAAACGCGTGTGGCTCGAACTCGGCGGCAAGTCGCCGAATATCGTGCTGCCCGATTGCCCCGATCTCGACCGGGCCGCGCAGGCGGCCGCCGATGCGATCTTCTTCAACATGGGCGAAGTGTGCACGGCCGGCTCGCGCCTGCTCGTGCACCGCGACATCAAGGACGCATTCGTCGCGAAGCTGGTCGATGCGTCGCGGCGCTTCGCGCCCGGGCATCCGCTCGATCCCGCGGTGACGATGGGCGCGATCGTCGATCGCATGCAGCTCGATCGCGTGATGGGCTACATCGATCTCGGGCGTGACGAAGGCCGCCTCGTGACGGGTGGTTCGCGCGTGCGCGAGGAGACGGGCGGGTTCTATGTCGAGCCGACGGTGTTCGAGGTGAAGCCCGATGCGACGATCGCGCGGGAGGAGATCTTCGGGCCCGTGCTGTCGGTAATCGCGTTCGACGATGTCGACGAAGCCGTGCGCATTGCCAACGATACCGAGTACGGGCTCGCGGCGGCCGTCTGGTCGGCCGATCTGTCGACCGCGCATGCCGTCGCGCGGCGCTTGCGCGCGGGCACCGTATGGGTCAATTGCTACGGCGACGGCAGCGACGACATGAACTTTCCGTTTGGCGGCTACCGGCAGTCGGGCAATGGCCGCGACAAGTCGCTGCATGCGCTCGACAAATACACCGAGCTGAAAGCGACGATCGTGCGGCTGTAACGTCGGGTCGCGCGGCACGCCTGCAAGAACGTGCCGCGCGAAACGGCGCACGGGTCAGTGGCGATCGTCGCCCGGCACGAACAGGCGCGGTTGCGCGGCGTTCAGCGCATCGTCGGCTTCCGGCTGCCACGGGAAAACCCCGTCGCGATCGGGCCACAGCAGCTGGACGCACGGGAAGTCGTCGTTGCCGTAGAACCAGCGGTTCCAGCCGAGATGGGCTTCGTAGTGTGCTTTCGCGACCGGCATCAGCAGCGCGTTCGCATTGCTGTAGACGGAATCCGTGACCTCGCCGATCAGTGGTGGCGTGCCGGCCGCGACCATGCGATACACGTCCCACAGTACGTCGTGGACGATGCGCGCCGGCAACGAGAACACGATGATTTCCGGGAAGCCGTAGTTGACCCACAACCCGGTCGTGAACGAGAAGCCCGGTTCGCCGCCTTCCGCAAACACTTCCGTGCGGAACCATCCGTGCTGGCGAATCTGATGCACGAAGCGTTGCTCGTCTTCCTCGAGCGCCGAATCGGGCGCGTTCAGCGCAGTGGCGATATCCGGTCGCGTGGTCATGCGGGCTCCTTGGGTGGGCGTCGGTCAAATCCGCCGACAACCGATGTGCCGCCATGTTGCCATGGCCGCCGTGCTTACTGAACCGCTTCCTCCGTTTCGCCGAGGAATCCGCCGCTCTGGTGCGCCCACAGCGCCGCATAGATGCCGCCCGCGTTCAGCAGCTGCTGGTGCGTGCCTTCCTCGACGATACGCCCTTCGTCGAGCACGATCAGCCGGTCCATTGCCGCGATCGTCGATAGCCGGTGCGCGATCGCGATCACCGTCTTGCCGCTCATCAGCGTGTCGAGGCTGCGCTGGATCGCGACTTCGACCTCGGAATCGAGCGCGCTGGTCGCCTCGTCGAGCACGAGGATCGGCGCGTCCTTGAGCATCACGCGCGCGATCGCGACGCGCTGCCGCTGGCCACCGGACAGCTTCACGCCACGCTCGCCGACCTCGACGTCGTAGCCGCTGCGCCCGTGGCGGTCGCGCAGCCGGTCGATGAACTCGGTCGCTTCGGCCCGCACGGCCGCCTCCTGCATCTCGCGCTCGGTCGCATCGGGCCGCCCGTACAGCAGGTTCTCGCGCATCGTGCGGTGCAGCAGCGACGTATCCTGCGTGACCATCCCGATCGCGCTGCGCAGGCTGTCCTGCGTCACGTGCGCGATGTCTTGCCCGTCGATCCGGATCGCGCCGCCGCCGACGTCGTAGAAGCGCAGCAGCAGGTTCACGAGCGTCGACTTGCCGGCGCCCGAGCGGCCGATCAGGCCGATCCGCTCGCCCGGCCGGATCGTCAGGTTCAGCCCGTCGAACACCGTGCGGTCGTTGTCCTCGTGCGCGAACTGCACGTTGTCGAACACGATCCCGCCGCGCTGCACCGCGAGCGGCTTCGCATCGGGCGCGTCGACCACGCTGCGCACCTTCGTCAGCGTGTTGATGCCGTCCTGGATCGTGCCGACGTTCTCGAACAGCTCGGTCATTTCCCACATGATCCAGTGCGAATAGCTCGACAGGCGCAACGCCATCGCGATCACGGCCGCGACGACGCCCGCGCTCGCCTCGCCGCGCATCCACAGATAGAGCGCGAGGCCGGCCGAGCCGACCAGCAGCAGCGTCGACAGCAGGTGGTTGACGATCTCGAACGCGCTGACGAGCCGCATCTGCGCGTCGCCGGTCGCCTTGAACGCTTCCATCGCGCGCCGGGCATGGTCGGCTTCCCGCCGCGTGTGCGAGAACAGCTTCACGGTCGTGATGTTCGAGTACGCGTCGGTGATGCGGCCCGTCATCAGCGCGCGTGCGTCGGCCTGCCGGCTGCCGACGGCGCCCAGGCGCGGCACGAAATACGCGCACGCGGCGCCGTAGCCGAGCGCCCACAGCAAGAGCGGAATCATCAGCCGCCAGTCGAAGCTGGCCGCCAGCACGAGGATGCCGATCAGGTACGCGGTGACGCCGATCACGACGTCGACCGACATGAACAGCGCGTCGCGCACCGCGAGCGCGGTCTGCATGATCTTGGTCGTCACGCGGCCCGCGAACTCGTTCGCGTAGAACGACAGGCTCTGGTCGAGCATCAGCCGGTGAAACAGCCAGCGCAGCCGCATCGGGAAGTTGATCGCGAGCACCTGGTGCTTGACCATCGTGTGCAGCGCGATCAGGAGCGCGCTGCCGGCGAGGATCGCCGCGAAACCGACGAGCGTGCCGAAGTGGCGGCCGCCGAAATCCGTCGGCGTCGACGTCGACAGCCAGTCGACCACGTGCCCCATCATCGCGAACAGCGCCGCTTCATAGGCGGCCAGCGCGGCCGACGTCAGCGCGATCAGCAGGATCCAGCTGCGCGCGCCTTTCGTGCACGCCCAGACGAACGAGAAGAATCCCTTCGGCGGCGTGACGGGATCTTCGAGCGGGAAAGTCGGCAGGCGACGTTCGAACCACGAATACATTGAGACTTCTCCTTGGTGCGGCCACGCGGGCGGCGCGACCGGTATTGCCTGATGCCTGTTTCATCCACGGCGCCCTCCGTGGCGGCGTCGTGTCGCACACGTGTTCACTGCGACCGGATCCATGCCTCGATCGGGACGAGCGTGCCCGGCGCATACGCGCGGCGCCCGAGCGCCATGTACAGCCAGGTCTTCCATGCCGGCCAGTCGGACTCGAGCTGATAGTCGAACCAGCCGGCACGCAGTAACGCATGCGTGGCGCCGGGCACGACCACGATGCGACGGTCGGGCCGGTTTGCGAACGCACGCGCATAGGTGCCCGCTTCGTCGACCGGATCGACGTTGCGATCCAGCGCGCCCCACACGGCCAGCACGGGCCCCTGCATCGTCGCGAGCGCCTGCGACGAATCTTCCAGGTAGTTGCGCGCGATGAAGCCGAAACGGCGCGGCTCGATGTCGGGGCGCAGGCGCGGATCGGCCGGCGCGCCTGCCTGACCGAAGATGGCATCGTTGCTGCGTCGCTCGGCGGCCAGTGTCGCATCGATTCGATCCGGCTGCAGGCCGGTTGCCTGGAGCTGCTGTCGCGTCAGATAGGTGCCTTGCCGGCGCCAGCTGACCGCACCGCCGACGATCACCGAGAACGCGGGCCGGACCGCATTGGCCACGCGCGGGATGACCCAGCCGCCCTGGGAAAAGCCCAGCAGGCCGACCTTGTGCGCGGGGCCGGCGACGGCGCGCACGCGCGCCATCGCGGCGATCGTTTCGTTGGCGCGATCCTGCATCGATTGTGCGAGCCAGTCGCCGCCGCTGCGGCCGGTGCCCTGCTTGTCCCACGCGAATACGCCGATGCCGGCGTCGAGCAGGCTGTTGACGAGCGGCAGCATGGCATCGTCGGAGAAGCGCGTGCGCGGGCCGTCGCCGTGCACGAGCAGCACGATCGGCGCGTCGGCCGCATGCGCCGGCAGCGCGAGTGTGCCGACGAGGTCGGCGCCGCCCGCGTGGAATGCGAGCGTGGACACGTTCGCGCCCTTCAGCTCGAAGTCGGACAGGCCACGCAGCACGAGCGCACCGGCCGCGACGAGCACGAACAGGACGAGCGCGATGCCGGCAATGACGATGCGTTTCAAGGATTCCTCGTGGTGGTCGTGTGAAGCGAATGCCGCAGGCGGCGCGTGACAGGCCCGGTGCCTTGACGCCCGTGGTGCATCGCAACGATAATAGATCGACTAATCAGTCTAATAAATATTCGAGCCATCGTCGAGCCCGGAGTTCCTGTTGAGAAAGATCGATCCTGAAAGAGTGGAAGCGAAGCGGCGCCAGATCCTGGATGCCGCGATCGACTGTTTTGCACGCGACGGCTTCCATGCGACGTCCACGGCCGCGATCTGCAAGGCGGCCGGGATGAGCCCCGGCAACCTGTTTCATTATTTCCCGACGAAGGCGGCGATCATCGAGGCGATCGCGCAGGACGACCAGCGCGAGATGGCCGAATTGTTCGCGCGGCACGCGGACGCCGACGATGCGCTGGCCGCGATCGAGGAAATCGCATTGGCGTTGATGGAACTGTCGAGCGATCCCGTCTATGCGCGCATCAGCATCGAGACCGCGACCGAGGCGACGCGCAATTCCGATGTCGCCGCGCTGTTCGCGGCGAACGAGGCGCAGGTGAAAGGGCGGATGGTTGCGCTGATCAAGCGCGGGGTTGCTCAGGGGAAGATCGACGGGAGCCTGAAACCGGATCTCGTCGCGACGTGGGTGCTCGCGCTGGCGGAAGGGGCGGTCTGTCGCGTCGTGTTCGAGCCGGGGTTCAAGCCGCGCGCGCATCGCGCGATGCTGCGGACGATCATTCAGCGGATGTTGCGGCCGCAGTGACGATCGCTGCCCCGGTACCGCGCGACACCCTCGTCGTCGCGCGTTTCGGTCTTCGTCTCATTTGCCCTTCGGCGTACCCAGGCAGCGCACGATTGCCGAGCGCAGCTTGTCGCTCGGCACCGGCTTGTGCAGCAGCATGAAGCCGCCGTGCTGCGACCGGCCGGGCCGGCGCGCGGTGGTGTCGCCGGTGATCAGCATCGCGGGAATGGCCGCGTTGAATTCTTCGCGAATCCGTGCGATCGCGCCGATCCCGTTCTCGTCGCCGCGCAGGTGCAAATCGCAGATCAACAACGTCGGGCGTACGTCACACGTCGCCAAAAGCGCGATCGCGTCGTCGACCGACGACGCCACGACGACGCGGTATCCCCAGCGGGTGAGCAGGATCGACATGCCCGCGCGGATGGCCGCTTCGTCGTCGATCACCACGACGAGGTGCGCCGCCGCCGCGGCCTCGTCGAACGCGAACTCGTCGACGGCGGCCGCGGGCGGTTTCACGACCGCGTCCAGTCGCGCCAGGCGCAGTTCGAAGCACGAGCCCTGCCCGGGCGCCGAGCGCAGCGCCAGCGGGCACTCGAGCAGCTCCGCGAGGCGCCGCACGATCGCCAGGCCGAGGCCCACGCCCTGTTCGTGGCCGCGGTTGCGGTGGGGCAACTGGTAGTAGTCGTCGAACACACGGCTTTGCTGATCGGCGGGAATGCCGCGCCCGGTATCGATCACTTGCAGGCGGACATGCGTATGCGTGCGCCGGCAGCCCACCACGATCCGTCCCGCGTCGGTGTAGCGCACCGCGTTCGACAGCAGGTTGCGCGCGATCCGCTCGATCAGCACCGGATCGGAGTCGACGACCACGGTGCTGGGCACGTACGACAGGTGCAGCCCCTTCGCGCGCGCGTCGACGGCCACGTCCCGGCACACCCGCTCCAGCACTGAATCGATCGCGAACGGCCTGCGATGCACGGGCACGACCCCTGCATCGAGCCGCGAGATGTCCAGGATCGCGGTGAACAGCCCGTCCATCGCATTGACGGACTGGTCGATGCGTTCGACGAGCAGCGCGCCATCGTCGGGCATTGGCACGTGCCGCAACGCGCCGACGAACAGGCTCAATGCGTGGACGGGCTGGCGCAGGTCATGGCTCGCCGCCGCGAGAAAGCTCGATTTGACACGCACGGCTTCCGCGGCGAGATCCTTCTGCTGTCGGAAGTTTTCGGCCAGTTGAGCGGCCTGCTGGCGCGCGTGTTCGGCGGTCCGTTGTGCATGGATGAGCTGCAACTGCATCTCGATCTGGTCGCGCAGCTCCTCGACCAGCCGGATGTACCGCTCCGAATAGGCGTTCTCCTTGCAGTCGAGCAAGCAGATCGTGCCGAGCGTCGTCGTGTCCGGCCAGCGGATCGGCAGGCCGAGATACGAGACCATGTTCACGCGCAGGTCCGGATTGTTTCGCCAGCGTTCCGATCGTCGCGCGTTCGGCACGACCAGCGAGCGGCCGCTCTCGATCACCGCTTCGCAATAGAGCCCCGATCCGTGCAGCTCGGCCGATTCGCCCGGATAGAACGGATTGCCTTCGGATCGGCTCGCCACCAGCACGCGGATGTCTTTTCCGACGTTGCGCATGATCAGCGCGGCCGGCACGCCGACGATTTCCGCGATCAGATCGACGAGACGCTGCCAGCGCGCGATCACGTCGGCGGCCAGGTCGAACGGGACGTCGGGGGCTGCCGGCACAACCGGTGGCAGGGCTTCGGGTGGTTCGTCGGTGCGCGTCATGCACGGGCTCCCCGGGCATCACGCGCCGGACCCGGGGCCCGCATGCGGTATCGCGACCCGGCCCGGCGGCCGGCGCCGGTGCCGCGCCCGCCGGTTGCCATTTGAATACGCATGAATATCTGCCTGGTGTCGTTCATTGCGTGCGAAGCGAGTGGCAATCGCGCGCCTCGCACGCGGGTGCACCGGGGAGTCGGCGAGTTGAGGAACGCGCCACGGTTCGCGTATCGGGGCAGGGTTGTCATCAACACCCCCCGTTTGCATCGAGGATGCAGAAAAATTTAGGCGATCCACGCGGGCAACGCAATTCGCGCGTCAGGTCAGATGAGTCCGGCCTTCCTGCCGGCGACTGCCGCCTGCGTGCGGTTGATCACGTTCAACGCCTTGAAGATCGCGGTGATGTGCGCCTTGACGGTCTTTTCCGACAGGCCGAGCTTGTCGGCGATGACCTTGTTCGGCACGCCCTCCGCAAGATAGCGCAGCACCTCGATCTGGCGGGGCGTCAGCAACGCGTCGCGCGAAATCGTCGTCGCCCCGGCACTGTCCGGCTGCGGTGTCCCGTGTTCGTCGAGTACGAGCGGTGGCACGTAACGCTCGCCGCTGAGCGCGATCCGGATGGCAGACAGCAGCGTATGCGGGCTGGCCGATTTCGGCACGTAGCCCATCGCGCCTTGCGTGAACGCGGTGCGCACGGCGCCCGGATCTTCCGACGCCGACAGCACGATGACGGGAAGCGCCGGGCGCATCTTCGCGAATGCGACGAGCGCGTCGATCCCGTCCATGCCCCGCAGCTTCAGGTCGAGCACGACGGCGTCGAGGTCGACGTGCAGGTCGAGCAGGTGCAGCGCGTCATCGGCGCTGCTCGCCTGAACGACGACGGTGTCGGCGTCTTCCTGACGCAGCAGCATCTCGACGCCGTCACGCAGGATCGCGTGATCGTCGACGATCAGTATTTTCATGAGCGCGATCGGCGGTGGGAAAGCCGACGCCTATCCGATATATGAAAGAACTGGATTGTACAAGACGTAAGTCGTAATACTAAGGTCCTGTTTATCCGGTGTTTTCCTTGCGTCGAACGTCGCGTTTACATTCGATTGAAAAAGGCCGAGACTCCATCGCGGTAGTGGGTAATGGCAGGTGATTCGGGAGGTGCGGCACAGGAATCGTCGGCGTACGACTGCCGTTGAATGCCGACTGAAACCCGCATGTATCGCAGTGCGAAGAAAGCGTGTGGCGGAAGGCCGTGGAGAGTCGGTGCACAGGAGCAGTCGAATCGAATATTTCACATGAAATAAAAATGGTGAAACGGCATATTTTTATTTTCCGTGTGTAATTCGATGGCGAGACCATTGATTTCGATTGCGCGTCAATCGATGTGGACGATGAGTGTTGTCAACGGCAATGACGTAATTCAGGAATCGAACATGATGTCTCCATGTCCCGCGCGCGTTGCCGCACCGGTTGTGTCCCGTGGCCGAAGCGGACGGGCGCCATGAGCTTCGACGGCCTCTCGATCCAGCAGCGGATGGGCATCGGCTTTGTACTCGTCGTGATGCTGACGATCGTGGCGTGTGGAACGATCGTCCTGGAAAGCTACCGGCAATACCGCCAGGGCAGCCTCGATTTGCGCGATTTCGGGCGAGTCGAGCGCGTGATGGTCGCGGCGAACCTGATTTCGGCCGAACGCTGGCCGGCCAACAATCTGCTTGCGTTGCAGCGACGCGACCCGGCGGCAGAGGTGCAGGCCGTCAGCGATGCGCGGATGCGTTCGAACCTGGCACTCGACGCGCTTCGAACGGACATCGCGCAGGCGGTGCCCCTCGAGGCACCCGAGCGGCGGACCACGTTGCGTGCGCTCGAGTCGATCCGCGCCGAACTGGACGGCGCCCGCGGCGAAGTCGACGCGCTCGCGGCGCGGCCGCTGGCGGCGCGCGCGGTGTGGCAGGTACAGTCTGCGCAAGACCGGATGTTCGCGGTCGCCGACGATCTCGCGTCACTGGCCAGCGGCGTCATGGCCGGCACGGCAATGCGCAATCCGGAGACGTCGGGTTCGTTGATGCTCGCGCATCTGCTTGGCGACCTGCGCGAATACACCGGCCGGCTCGGCTCGCTGTTCGTCGCGTCGCTGATCAAGCGCGAGCCGATCGGCGAAGAACGGCTCGCGAGCATCATCCAGATGCGCGGACGCATCGTGCAACTGCGCGCGTTGATCGCCGGCGCGATCGCGCCGCTGCTCGCCGACGTGACGCTCGCAAACGACTTCGCACGGCTGAACGACACGCTGGACGGCAGCTTCATGCCGCTCGTCGCGGCGACGATCCGCGCGAGCCGGACGGGCGCGTATACGATGAGCGCCGAGGACTTCGCGCGGCGGATCATGCGCGATCTCGGATCGTCGGAGCAACTGCGCGACCGCGTGATCGAAATGACGAGCACGCGCACCGTCGAGTTGCGCGATGCCGCCCGCGTCAAGATGGCCCTGTCCGTCGCGCAAGCGGCGATGTGCACGTTGATCCTGTTCCTGCTCGTGCGCGGCACGCAGCGGACGCTGTCGAAGCCGCTCGCCGAGCTGAGCCGGCGCATCGTGGCGCTTAGCCAGGGCGATGTGTCGCCGATCGTCCGGGTGCCGGGCGCGAGCCCGGAGATCGGGCGGGTGAACGACGCACTGGACATGCTGCGCGGCGCCCACGTTCGCCGTGCGGTGCTCGAGCGGCAGCGCAGCGACATGCTGACGCTGTTCTCGCATGACATGCGCGCGCCGCTCACGTCGGTCGTCGTGCTCGTGAATGCGCCCGCCGAATGCTCGCCCGGCTGCACGCTGCGCGAGCGCCTGCATGAAATCGGCAGGCTGGCGCGCCATACGCTGGCGATGGCCGACGGTTTCGCGCAGGTCTCGAGGGCGGAGGCGGGCGAGTGCATGTCGGAGCTCGTCAACGTCGCTGACCTGATGAATCAGGCACGGGACGAAATCTGGCCGCGCGCGCAGGAAAAGCGGATTACCGTCGAGGACGTGCCGCGTTGCGACGAAGCGCTCGTGCGCGGCGACCCGGCACTGCTGTCGCGCGCGCTGGCCAACCTGCTCGGCAACGCCGTCGAATACAGTGCACCCGATACCCGCATCGAATGTACGGTCGGGCTGACCACGGATCGCGCGTCGGTGCGCTGCGTGATCCGCGACTACGGCTACGGGATCGCCGCCAGCGAGCAGGCGCATCTGTTCGAGCGTTATCGGCGCTTTCGCCTGCCAGGGCAGCCCGACACGAAGGGCGTCGGGCTCGGAATGGCGTTTGCCAAGGTGGTCGTCGATCGGCATCGCGGCGAGATTCGCGTGGACAGCGCCGCCTGGCAGGGCACGACGGTGGTGCTGAGCCTGCCCGTGGCCGGGGCGGGCGACGCGGCGGAAAGCTTGACCCGCGAGACGCTGGCCGATCTCGTGCCGGGCTGAGGTCCGGCAGCGACGAGCCGGCCGGTGCGTTCGCCGGGCGCCGGGACTCTTCATCATGCCCCCAAAAAAACTTCTTGACTGTCTATCTATGAGTAGATAAAGTTCGATCCATGGAAACGAAACCGACCGTCCGCGAACAGATTCTCGACCACGCGATCACGCTGATGATGCTGCGCGGTTACAACGGCTTCAGCTATCGAGACCTGTCCGACCTGGTGGGCGTGAAGACGTCGAGCATCCACTACTACTTCCCGTCGAAGGACGATCTCGTGCTGGAAGCGGTGGCGGTTTATAGCGACGAGGTTCTTTCGGCCATGCGGGCGATCGATCCGGCGTTGCCGGCCGACGTGAAACTGAGCCTGTACACGAAGATGTTCGGTCGCACGTTGGGCGACGGCAACCTGATCTGCCTGTGCGGGATGCTGGCCTCCGATATCGAAACGCTGCCGGAGACCGTGCGGCAGGCCGTCCAGGCGTTCTTCAAGGCCAACGAGAGCTGGCTGGCGGAATTGCTGACGCAGGGCGCGCAGGAAGGCACGCTGCAGTTCAGCGGCGAGCCCGACACGGCGGCGCGTACGTTGTACGCGGCGTTCCAGGGCAGTGTGCTGGCCAGCCGGCTGTTTCACACACGGGCACGTCTCGAGGATGTCGAGGCCGTCTGGAAAGCGCGGTCCTGACGGACGGCGCAAGCAGAGAGAGGCGGTTCGCCGCCTTTAATTGTGGTTTATTGTCTATCTGTTGATAGATAGATTATTGGCGCAGATGGGGTGACCCTCTGCATTTTTTGGGAGCGTTTATCTATCTATGAGTAGATAAACGAACGTGATGCAGTCAGCAAGGCTGTCGGCACGCGGTCCCCGGTTCGAAGGTTGTTTCTTTCATTTGCTGAAAAGGAGTCTGTCATGTCGATCGAAAAAGTGCTGTACCGCGCCCATGCAAAAGCCACCGGCGGCCGTGACGGCCGTGCGACGGTGCCCGAAAGCGGTCTCGACCTGAAGCTGACCACGCCGCGCGAACTCGGCGGCGCAGGCGGTGCAGGCGCGAACCCTGAGCAACTGTTCGCCGCCGGCTACAGCGCGTGCTTCATCGGCGCGATGAAGTTCGTCGCGGCACGCGACAAGATCGCGATGCCCGCGGACGCTTCCATCGAAGGCAGCGTCGGCATCGGTGCGATCCCGAACGGCTTCGGCATCGAAGTCGAGCTGAAGATCTCGCTGCCGGGCCTCGATCGCGACGTCGCGCAAACGCTGATCGACCGCGCGCACCTCGTGTGCCCGTACTCGAATGCGACGCGCGGCAACATCGACGTCACGCTCACGCTTGCCTGATTCATCGCACTACGAATCATCCATCGCCATTCACTTGCGCACACCAAGGAACACCATCATGAAGATCGTCAAGCCGCTGCTGATCGCCGCCGCCGTTGCAGCCGCGCTGTCCACCGCACCCGCCGCCTTTGCGGCCGGCGCCGACACCGTCCGTCCCGATGCGAAGACGAGCGCGTTTCTTGCCGCGCTGAACGGCCAGAAGGGCCCGGGCCTCGAAACGCTGAGCCCCGCGAAGGCGCGTCAGGTGCTGGTCGACGCGCAGAACGGCGCGAAGGTCGATCTGTCCGGCATCGACGTGTCGAACCGCACGATCGAGCAGGACGGCCTGTCCGTGCCGGTCACGATCGTGCGTCCGCAAGGCGCGACGGGCACGCTTCCGGTCTTCGTGTTCATCCACGGTGGCGGCTGGGTGCTAGGCGACTTCCCGACGCATGAGCGCCTCGTGCGCGATCTCGTCGTGCAGTCGGGCGCCGTCGCGGTGTTCGTGAACTACACGCCGTCGCCGGAAGCGCATTACCCGGTCGCAATCAACCAGGCCTATGCGGCGACGAAGTGGGTGGCCGCGCATGGCGCCGAGATCGGTGTCGACGGCAGCCGCCTCGCGGTGGTCGGCAACAGCGTCGGCGGGAACATGACGGCCGTCGTGGCGCTGATGGCGAAGGACAAGGGCGGCCCCGCGATTCGCTTCCAGGGCCTGATGTGGCCGGTCACGGACCACAACTTCAACACGGGTTCGTACAACGCGTACCAACAGGGCCACTTCCTGACGCGGCCGATGATGAAGTGGTTCTGGGACGCCTATACGAAGGACGACGCGCAACGCAACGAGATCTACGCGTCGCCGCTGCGCGCGAGCATCGCGCAGTTGAAGGGCCTGCCGCCCGCACTGATCCAGGTCGCGCAGTTCGACGTGCTGCGTGACGAGGGCGAAGCATACGGCCGCAAGCTCGACGCGGCCGGTGTCGACGCGACGACCACGCGCTACGACGGCACGATTCACGATTTCGGCCTGCTGAACGTGCTGGCCGACGACGCGCCGACGAAGGCCGCGACGAAGGCGATGGCGAATGAAATCGCGACGCGGTTGAAGTAACGCGGCGGGCTCGCACGCGCGCCGAAAGCGGAGCGGGGCGCGTGCGAACGATGACGAGGCGGGCGCATGCCCGCCTTTTTCGCATGCAGCCGGCGGGCGGGATCGATCATTTCGGCCCGTACGCCGGCGGCTTCGGATCGTCCGCTACTTCCCGTCCCGGTTCAGCGACATGATCCATTTCGCGAACCGCGCCGCATCGTCGGCCGAGATTGCGTTGGGCGGCATCGTTGCGCTGCCCCATTTGCCGGTACTGCCTTCGAGCATGCTTTTCCGGAGCTTCGCGAGCGCATCGGAATCGTCGCGGTAGTGTGCGGCGATCGCGCGGAACGGCGGGCCGACTTTCGTCGTATCGAGCGTGTGGCATGCGCGGCAGGTCTGCTCGCTGGCCGACGTCGCGGCGCGGCCGGGCGTTGCCGCCGTTGCGAGTGCGAGCGCGCACAGCAGCGGTGCGGCGATGGGTTTGAAGATCATCGGGGAAGCGTCCTTGAACGTGAACCCGCCGGTCGCCCGGCGGGGATCGATACGATGCGATGCAACGCGCGCCGGACGGTCATCAGCCCGGCAATTGCATGGCGCGACTCAACGCGGCGGCCATGGCTTCGCCGGCTTGCCGAGCACAGGTTCGCCGAGCAGCGGCGTCGACAGCGCATACGCACCGTTCTCCGTGAAGGCCCAGATGATGTTGCGGTCGTACTCGGTGTAGATCGCGAACACGCCCTTGCCAAGCGTATAGGACGGCAGTTCCTTCTCGTCCGCGAGCGCCGGCACGAAGTAGCCGGCAATCGTCGGCTTCGCCGGGTTCTTCACGTCGTAGATCTGCACGCCCGCGTTGTAGAACGAATACGGGACGATGCCCTGACGCCATGTGCCGGGCTGGCCGATTGCGTTCGCACGCTTCGGCCCGAAGTTGCCGCCGCGCTGGCAGAAGCTCGTGAACGGCGCGCCGGCCGGTACTTCCGGCACCGGCAGCTTGGCCGCGACCTTCAGGTGCGACGGGTCGCGCGCGTCGACGACGAAGATGTCCTTGTACGGCTCGTAGCAGTCGCGGTTCATCGGATAGCCGTTCGTGAGCACGTAGCCGGTACGTGCGTACTGGCTCACGTCCGCGTTGTCGAATTCGGTGCCCGCGAAGCTCGGCGGTGTGTTTACGTTGCCGAGGATCTTCGGCTTCTCCGGGTCGCTCAGGTCGAACGAATAGAAGCCGAGGCCGCCCATTGCGCCGAAGCCGATCTTGCCGCCGTTCTCGAGCGGCTTCGGCAGAAAGATCGGGTTGCGCGACCCCATCCACGACGTCCGGTTGCCGGCGCGCGGATTCATCAGGTACGCCTGCTCGTGTTTCTCGTCGCCGAGGATCTGGCCCGGCACCGCGATCTGCGACACGAACACGGGGTTCGCCGGATCCGACATGTCCCATACCTGGTAACCCGGCGAGTACAGGTAGTTCGGATACTCGGTCAGCGCATAACTGTCGTCCGGCGCGGCCGCCACGATCATGTACTTGCCGCCGTAGTACTCGGGCGCGTCGAGCGAGCCGGAGCCCTGCTGCTGGCCGATCGGCGCGTCGGGGTGACGGTAGTCGGTCGTGCGCGTCGCGATCAGCTTCCACTGGCTCGGCAGCGGGCCGTCCATCTCGTACACGCGGAAGCCTTTCAGCGAGTTGTAGTGACGTTGCGCGGCGACCTTGTCGGGCTGGTCGATCTTCTCGGTCATCAGCCCGTAGCGGCCGATCTCGAACGATGCGACGAGCACCGGCTTGCCGAGCTTGCGGCTCCACGCGACCGTCGCGCCGCCGAGGTAGTCGTGCACGTTGTTCGGATCGAAATGCTCGCTCGAGCCCTTCGGCCCCCATACGCCGCCCTTCGAGAACACGACCTTGCCGTGCGCGGGATCGGTCACGTCCATGATGCGCAGGTAGTCGCGATCGTGGATGTACAGGTAGCGCTTGCCGTCGAAGTCGACGATGTTGTTCCATGCGTGGAAGGGCGAATCGACGCCCGGGTAGAACGCGAGCACCTTCACGTTCTTCGCGTAACTTTTGTTGTCCCACGTCGAAAGCTCACCGGGGAAGCGCTGCCCCTGGTGGACTTCGGGTGCCGCTTTCGGCCATACGAATTGACCGGTGGCCGGGTCCATCCCGTAGTCGACGCCGGGCTTCAGCGGCACGGGCCGGCGCTCGGGCGTGAGGCGCAGCCAGCCGGCGAGATACGGGTCGGCGACGTTTGGCGTACCGGGCGTACCGGATGCGGCAACGCTTGCGCTCGCGGCGGCGGGGGCTTCCGTCGCCGGTTGCGCGGCGCTGGCCAGTGCCGACGCCGCGATCAGGATCGATGCGGCAGCCGGGCCGACGATCCGGGCCTGCGGAGTGCGTCTGTTGCGTGATCGAAGCATGAATGTCTCCTTGTCATGACTGTGTCGTGGCGTCGCGACCGGCAGGCTGGCAGGTGGCGGCGCGCGAATTCGGAAAATCAGAACGCGTGGCGGATCCCGATCTGGAACCCGGACGGGTTCTGGCCGCCGTCCGGATATACCTGGAACGTGACCGGATACGCGACGGGCACGCGATGCTGGCTCTTCACGTGCGCGGCGGTCACATACAGGTCGGTGCGCTTCGACAGCCCGTAGATGTAGCCGATCACGCCGCCGGTCGCGCTCGAGATGCTCGTGTTGTTGTCGTCGTGGCGATGGACGACGCTCAGGTACACGCGGTTGATGCCGTCGATGTTCCAGCGCGCGCCGATCTGCGCGTCCCAGCCCTGCGAGTTGAACGCGACGTACGGCGGATACGCGTAATAGCCGTTGTACGTGTGATAGATCACGGTCGGCTCGAAGCCGCCGAAGCGGTACACGGCCGAGAAGTAGTTGTCGCGCGACGAGTGGATCTGCGACGAACGGAAGATGTCGCGCGTGTACTGCAGCTCGCTGACGGCACCGAGGAACAGCGGCCCGTTGCGGTACTCGATGCCGGTGCTGAAGAAGCGCCCGGCGCGCGTGCCGTCGCCGAGCCCGGTCGTGATCATCACGCGCCCGGTGAAGCCGTGGAAGCTCGGTGTCTTGTACTGCAGCGCGTTGTCGACGCGATAGGTCGCGTAGAAGAACTGCATGTCGTTGACCATGCTGAAGTCGGCCGCCCACGTCGGGTCCGCGTAGCCGGCCAGCCAGTACGACGGCGTGAACTGGCGGCCCATCGTCAACTCGCCCCAGTTGCCCTTGAGGCCGACGAACGACTGCCGGAACTGCGTCGACTGGACGCCCGTGTTCGCGGCAAACATCGGCTCGATCGTGAAGACGGCCTTGTTGCCGCCGCCGAGTTCCTCGACGCCGCTCAGGTTGAAGCGCGAATTGTTCAGACCGCCGCTCGACATCCGCGTGATGTTGCCGCCCGGGCCCGACGAAATCAGGTGCTCGATGTTCAGGTCCATGTAACCCGACAGCCAGATGCGTGACTGCGCATGCGCACCGGCGCAGGCGAGCAGCATGACACTGGACGCGATCAGCTTCTTTTTCATTCGGTCTCCAAATAGTCGTCGTTGTTTTCCGGGGCGCGGCGGCTTGCGCCGGACAGGCATCGTGCGAGGCGATCCCGCGGGCGACGGCCGGTTCGCATGACGCGAGCGGGACGCGGACCGTGCCGGTTCATGAATCGCGTACGTGTATACATGAACTGATAAAAATTATACGCACGGACGTTGTTGAATCCGAAGCACTTCTTTTTTATACAAAACAGCGGTTTGGTTATAGCGGGTAGACCCGGATACGCGGCGCGGCGCCCGTCAGAACAGGTGCCGGATGCCGAGCGCCCAGGTCGCCGCGACGCCACTGCCGCCGAGCCGGTCGTACACGGCGAGCGCATAGACGTCGGTGCGCCGCGACAGCGTGTAGTCGAGCCCGGCCGCGCCGGTGTTGCGCGACACGGCCGTCCGTAATGCGGTGCGGCGCGTGTACGCCCATTCGGCGAGTGCGGCCAGCCGCGATGTGACGGGTACCGACATGCCGGCCTCGAACGTGTGCGAACCCGTGTCGGTCGCGGAAGTCCGCGTGCCCTGTATCGCGCCGTACAGCGTGACGCGTGAAAATGCGTACGCGAAGCCGGCGAGGTACGCGCTCTGCGTCGGCGCGGCCGTACCTGCGACGATCCGGGTTCGTTGTGCGGTAGCGACCGCCGTGAGCGGACCGCTCGCGTAGCGCAGCGACAGGCCCGCGTTGGCCGCGCCGCTGGCACCCGCCAGACCGCCCGGCGCGTAGACGGCGCTCGCGGTCAGCCCGCCGACGGTCGGGCTCGTGTACTGGATCGCGTTGTTCCAGACCGTGTCGCCGGCGGTCGTGCCGCCATACGACGCGACGAAGGTCTGCATCACCAGCGGCGAGAACAGGATCGAGGCGCGAAACGGATTGACGGCCTGTTCGGCGAGATAGAGCAGGTTGGTCTGCCGGCCCAGCGTCACGGTGCCGAACGGGCCTTCGATGCCCGCGTACGCGTTGCGCCCCCAGTATGGGTCGGCCGACGTGCGGCCAATACCGCCGTTGACGGGCTGGAAGAAGCTTTCGAGCACGGCGAGCGCGCGGTAGCCGTCACCGAGATCCTCGGCTACCCGCAGCCCCCAGTACGGCGCGGTGAGCCCGGGGCTCTGCATCGCGATCGCGGCCGGCGGGCCGCCGCTGCGCTTCGAGCTGGCGACGTCGAGCCCGATCAGGCCGTACAGCGTCGCGGACGATTGTGCGTGGGAGGAGCGGCCGGCCAGCAGGCCGGCGGCCGCGCAGGACAGCGCGGCGATGCACAACGATCGGACCTTCATGATGGCGATCTCCGGGGCGGCGCGCAGCCGCGCGGCGAACGAAGCGGCGCGGGGATGCGCCGCTCGCGCCTACGCGGCGCGTACCGCGAATTCGACGGGCAGACGGGAGAAGTGCTGCGCGAGGCTGGCGAGCAGCGCGTCGCGCTGGGCGAGCCAGGCGGCGGGCGAGCGGCCGGCGACATGCGGCGTGACGAGCACGTCGGGATGGTCGAACAGTGCGGCCGGCACGTCGGGTTCGTGCTCGATGACATCGAGCCCGGCCCCCGCGAGCTCGCCCGCGTCGAGTGCATTGAGCAGCGCGGCCGTGTCGAGCACCGAGCCGCGCGCGACGTTGACGACGTAGCCGTGCGGTCCGAGCGCGCGCAATGCCGCGCGGTCGACCAGATGCCGTGTGGCCGGGCCGCCGTGGCACGCGATCACGAGAAAGTCGCTGTCGGCCGCAAGCTGCACGAGATCGGCGTAGTAGCGGCCGGGCGCGTCGTCGTGGGCGGCGCGTGCGTGATAACCGAGTGTCATGTCGAAGGCCTGCGCGCGCGCGGCGATCAGCCGGCCGATGCGGCCCATGCCGATCACGCCGAGTGCGGCGCCGGTCAGCGTCGGTCGCGCCGCACGCGACGCGTGCCAGCGGCCGGCCCGTACCGCGCCGGTGAGGGGCGCGTAGCCGCGCGCGAGCGCGAGCAGCATGCCGATCGCGTGGTCGGCGACGGTTGCCGCATTGGTACCCGGCGCATGCGTGACGACGATGCCGCGCCGCGCGGCGGCCGCGAGGTCGACGTTCTCGTAGCCCGCGCCGAATGCGCAGACGATTTCAAGTGCGGGCAGGCGCGCCATGCGCGCGTCGTCGAGCCCGCAGGTGCCGTTGGTCACGACCGCCCGGATCGTGCCGGCTTCGGCCAGTTCGACCGGCATCCCGTTCGGGTGATAGTGCAGCACGTAGTCGCGCCGCAGCGCGTCGAGCGTCGTGTCCGGCAACGGCACCAGCGCGAGCACCGCCAGCCTCGCGGTCACCGCGGTCACGATTGCGTGCCCGCTGCGCCGGCCGGCACGACCTCCTTGACCGCGCCTTTCCAGCCGTTCGACGTGATGTCGAACACGGTGCCGTCGGGCATCCGGTATTTCACTTCATAGAACACGTTCGGATCCTGCTCGTGCCGGCCGGTCAGATAGGTGCCGCCGGCCGCGACGACGCGCTCCGCCGTCGCGTCGACGTCGTCCACCCACATCCCGAAATGAATCAGGCCGCGCACGTCCTTCAGGCCCGCATAGCCGGGCACCGTCTCGTCGTTGAAGTTCAGCAGCGCGACGTTGATCGTGCCGTCCGTCATGTAGATCCCGCGCATCGCGTTGCCCGCGCGGCGCATGCCGAACGCGCGCTCGAAGAATTGCGCGGCCGCTTCCGGATCGTCGACCGAAAGCGCGATGTGGCGAAGCTTGTCCATGGGTGTCCTTGAGGAATGTCGGCGTGCGACGGATGAGTGCATGGGCGTGACTGTCGCGCAAAAATGCCTGAATGCTCATTGGGTATACTACGTAGTGATTGTGTATACACAAAATGGAATTTATATACCAGAATGGTTCCCGTCGCCGTTCGAACGGCGGAACACCGGCACGTGCCGGCCGCTAGCCGTCATGCAGGGAGGCAGGGATGCACGCTTGGCAGGAACCGCTGGGAAATCTGCCGGAAGCGCTGAGGGCGCGCTTCGCGGAGATCGGCGCCGTCTGGGGGCAGGACATCGACGCGCACCGCGACTGGGTGATCGACACGTACACGCCGCTCGTCGCCGCGCGTGCGGCGACGGATCTCGGTTGCGCGATCGAGCGCGACGTTCCGTACGGGCCCGATGCGCGTCAGCGTCTCGACGTGTTCGTGCAGCATGCGACCCGCCAGGGCGCACCGGCCGACGTCGTGCTGTTCGTGCATGGCGGCGCGTTCGTGCGCGGCCGCAAAAGCGTCAACGGGCTGATCTACGACAACGTGCCGCGCTGGTTCGCGCGTCACGGCTACGTCGCGATCAACGTCGAATATCGGCTGGCGCCCGACGCGCCGTATCCGGCCGGCGCGCAGGACATTGCGGCCGCACTCGACTGGACGCGCGCGCACATTGCGTCGTATGGCGGCCATCCGGGGCGGATCTTCATCGTCGGGCATTCGGCGGGCGGCGCGCATGTCGCGACGTATCTCGGCGATCCGCTGCTCGATGCACGGCGCGGCGAACGCGTCGCGGGCGCCGTGCTGATCAGCGCGCGGCTCGCGGCCGATACGCTGCCCGACAATCCGAACGCGGCTGGCGTGCTTGCGTACTTCGGCAGCGACCCGTCGCGCTATGCCGCGCGCTCGCCGCTCGCCTACGCGGAGCGCATCGACGCGCCGCTGATGATCGTCGTCGCCGAATACGAGAACCCGTATCTCGACGCGTACGGCGCGGCATTCTTCGAGCGCGTCGCGCGCGCGCGGCAACGCGAACGCCGCCCGGGGCGCGCACCGCGCTTCATGCAGATGCCGCGCCACAACCATACGTCGGTGGTCGCCCATTTCGATTCGGGCGAAACGCTGCTGGGCGACGCGATGCTGGATTTCTTCAGCGCATGCGCATGACTGCCCGCCGATCGACTCATCCAACCGGAGACTCCCGCATGTCCGTCTTTGCCGCGCCGCGCGTGTTCGCGCCCGTCCTCACGCCGTTCCGCGCCGACCTGTCGATCGATGCGCCGCGCTTCGTCGCGTTCTGCCGCTGGCTCGTCGGGCAGGGTGCCGGGCTCGCGCCGTTCGGCACCAACAGCGAGGCGAACTCGCTGAGTGTCGCGGAGCGCTGCATGCTGCTCGACGAGATCGCGGCTGCCGACATCGATCCCGCGCAGGTGCTGCCGGGCACCGGCGCGTGCGCGCTGCCGGATGCGATTGCGCTGACGCGCCATGCGGTGGCGACCGGGTGCGCAGGCGTGCTGATGCTGCCGCCGTTCTTCTACCAGGGCGTGAGCGATGAAGGATTGTTCGCGTACTACGCGGGCGTGATCGACGCGCTTGGCTCGGAGCGGCTGCGCGTGCTGCTGTATCACATCCCGCAACTGACGGGCGTGCCGATCACGCACACGCTGATCGAGCGGCTGGTGGCCGCGTATCCGCGCACGGTGGTCGGCATCAAGGACAGTTCGGGCGACTGGGCGAACACGGCGATGCTGCTCGAACGCTTTCCGGGCTTCGCGGTGTTCCCGGCGTCGGAGGCGCTGCTCGGTCGTGCGCTGCCGCTCGGTGCGGCCGGCTGTATTTCGGCGACCGCGAACCTGCAGCCGCACGCGATCGTGCAGTTGCTCGCGGCGCCGACGGTCGTCGAACGCGCGACATGGGAAGGGCGCGTGTCGACCGTGCGCACCGCGCTGCAATCGCCGTCGATGATCCCCGCGTTGAAAGCCGTGGTCGCGCATTTCACGCGGCACGGCGACTGGGCGCGCGTGCGCGCGCCGCTTGCATCGTACGCAGCGGCCGACACGCGTGCGCTGCTCGCGCAACTCGACGCGCTCGGCTTCACGATGCCGTCGATCGACGAGGCGCGCGCATGACGCGGCTCAACGCACCGCGCGACCGCGCCGGTTTGCCGTCAGATCGATTCGCGCTCGTTGCGCTGGCGCTTGAGCCGGCCGAGCACGACGATCGACAGGCGCGCGGTGTGGTCGCGCATCGCGTTGTACGCGCGTTCGGGCTCGGCGGCAAGGATCGCATCGACGATCTCGCGGTGCTCGTCGGTGGCTGCCTCGAAGCGCTTCGGCGACGCGGGCTGCGCCGCGCGAAAGCCCGCGAGGCGCTGCCGCTGCACCGCGATGATCGAAGCGAGCGACTTGCTTTGCGCACCCTTGCAGATCAGTTCGTGGAATTCGCGGTTGAGCTGGAAGTAGTCGGCCTCGTCGCCGCGTGCGATCGCTTCGTTCATCTCGATCTGCAACTCCTCGAGCTGCTTCTTCTCGACGACGCTCATCCGCTGCGCGCTGAGCCGGCAGCACAGCGCCTCGAGTTCGCACATCGCTTCGAGCATGTCGGCGAGTTCGTCGAGGCTGAACTGCGCGACGACCACGCCCTTGCGCGGCGTCAGCTCGACCATGCCGCGCGCGGCGAGTTCGCGCAGCGCTTCGCGGATCGGCGTGCGCGACGCGTTGAACCGCTCGGCAAGCGCGATTTCCTCGAGCTTCTGGCCCGGTTCGAGCGTGCCGTCGATGATCTCGTCGAACAGCAGGCGATAGATCTTGGAAGAGAGCGTGGTCATCGTGTCGTGTGTGGTGTGGACATCGCCGGCGGCAACCCCTGCCGGCCGGAAACCGCGCGGGACGTCCCGGCCGACGGGCCGGCCCATTATGCGCCCGCCGCCGGAGCCGCTCAATTTGCGACGCGCGACGCCGGACCGGACCCGCCGCGCAGTGTACGCGGAATTCGTTTCCGACCCGATAGGAGTATACGAGAAATATCAAATGAATACACGAGTGATCTATTGTATACGCGTCACTCGTCCCCTCCTGACGACGACAAAAGAGGACAACCGTGATCTGGTTCGGTATCGCAACGTATGAACTGAATGGCCGCGTCGCGGCGGGGCTCGCGACGGAAGGCGCGCTGTACGACGCGCAGGCCGTGCTGCAACGGGTGGGCGGCGACGACGACGCGTCGCTCGATGTCGACACGCTGGTTGCGGACTGGCCGTTGCGAGGCGCGCGGACCGTCGCGCGCCTCGAGGCGGCCGCGCGCGAGATCGCCGCCGGCCGGCTCGACGTGCAGCCGCTGGCAGGTTACCGGCTGCACGTGCCGTATGCGCCGCGGCGGATTTTCGCGGCCGCGTCGAACTACTACGAGCATGCGCGCGAGATGGGCACCGAGCTCGCGCCGCGCGAGGAAAGCTCGCCGTACATGTTCATGAAGGCCGAGACGAGCGTGGTGCCGACGCTCGCCGATGTCGTGATGCCGCCGCAGGCCGAGCGCGTCGACTGGGAGGTCGAGCTGGCCGTCGTGATCGGCCGGCCGGGACGCCACATCGCGGTGGAAGACGCGTTCGACTACGTCGCGGGCTACACGATCCTGAACGACGTGAGCGCCCGCGACCTGAATCGCCGCACCGACTATCCGTTCAAGCACGACTGGTTTCGCGGCAAGAGTTTCGATACCTTCGGTCCGCTCGGGCCCTGGCTCGTGCCGCGCGCGTGCATCGCCGAACCGCAGAACCTGCGGATGCGGCTGGCCGTAAACGGCGAAACGATGCAGGACGGCAATACCGGCGAGATGATCTTCAGTATTGCGGAGCAGATTCATTACCTGTCGTCGATCCTGACGCTGCAGCCCGGCGACCTGATCGCGACCGGCACGCCGACGGGCGTCGGCATGGGGCGTGGCATCTATCTGCAGCCGGGCGACGTGATGGTCGCATCGATCGACGGCATCGGCTCGATCGAGAACCCGCTGGTGCGCGGGTAGGCCGCGCGTGCCGCGGCGGCCCGAACCCGAACCCGACAAGACAGGAGGAGGACATGTTTGAGCGCATCCAAGCGCTGGCGCGCGGCGCGGTGCTGGCCGCGGGCCTGTGGGCCGCGACCCCGGCTGCCCACGCGGCCGACGCGATACGCGTCAATCTAGCGTGGCTGCCGCAGGGCAGCACCGGTGGGATCCTGGTCGCGCAGGCGAAGGGCTTCTACAAGGATGCCGGCCTCGACGTGACGGTGCAGCGCGGCTACGGCGGCCAGCGGACCGTCAACGAAGTCGACGAAGGGCTGTTTGAGTTCGGCTACGGCGACCCGGTCAGCGTGATCCTGAATCGCGCGCACGGCGGCCACACGGTGCTGGTCGGCGCGATCAACACGCGCTGGCCGGGCGCGATGTGCTATCTCGAGCGGCCCGGCTTCAAGCCGAAGTCGCTGAAGGATCTCGCGGGGCTGTCGCTCGGCGGCGGCAACGCATCGGCGGTGCAGAACATCGTGCCGGCGTGGCTGAAGCAGAACGGGATGGCGCCCGGCGCGATCCGCCTCGTGCGGCTCGATCCGGCCGTGATCAATACCGCGCTGCTGCAGAAACGCATCGACCTGTCGGAATGCTGGGAGGGCGCGAGCCTGCCGGTGCAGGCCGCGTTTGCGCGGCGCGCGGGGCAGACCCTCGGCAAGGTCACGTACCGCGATCTCGGGCTCGACATGCTCGGCAGCGGGATCGTGACCACCGATGCGTACGCTGCACGGCATCCGGACGTCGTGAAGCGCTTCGTCGACGCGACGTATCGCGGTTATGCGCTGATGCGCGACCGGCCGCAGGACGCGGTCGATGCAATCGTGTCGCGCAATCCGCTGCTCGACCGCACGATCCTGCGCGAGCAGATCGACGAGACCAATGCGTTGATTGCCGACGACGCGTCCGGCCACCGGCTGGGCTGGCTGCGGCCCGAACGCATCGACGCGACGCTCGGCTTCGTGTCGCACGCGTTTGCGCTCGGCGCGACGGTCAAGGCCGGCAGTCTGTACACCAATCGCTTCGTCGAGTAACCCGATCGGGATCGCGGCGGCGGCAGCGAGCCGCCGCCGGCGATCCAACCAGGCCCGCGCGGCGCGCGGGCACACAGGAGAACGGTAATGAACAGCTTGCGTCCCAGGCGGCTCGGACACATGGTGCTGATGGTGCGGGATATCCATCGGTCCGCGAAGTTCTATACGGAAGTGATGGGCTTGAAGGTGTCCGACTGGATCGGCGACCAGATGGTGTTCCTGCGCGCGGGTACCGATCACCACGATCTCGCGCTCGCGCAGCTGCCGAAGGATTCGCCCGATTTCGACGATCTGCCGCGCTATTCGCGCCCGGGTCTCGAGCACTTCTCGTACCTGGTCGACAGTGTCGAGGAGATGGAACGCTCGGTGAACGTGCTGCAGTCGCACGGTGTCGAGATCGTGCGAGGGATCGGGCGGCACGGGCCCGGCAACAACCTGTTCCTGGTGTTCAAGGACCCGGACGGCAACAACGTCGAGGTCTACTGCGAGATGGAGCAGATCGGCGAACGCGATCCACGCGAGCCGCAGGTGTGGGAGCGCACGATCGAATCGTTCGACCAGTACCGCTTCGCGCGCTTCGTCGTGCCGCCGCCGCCGCATCTCGTCGCGGAGAAGTCGCGTGGCAATACGCCGGCCGCACCGGCCGTGGCGGCCGGCGACGATGCGCAAGCATCGCGCCGCGCGCCGGAAGGAGACCCGGCATGAAGCGGCTGATCGAAGCGGTCGCGTTCTGGGCGGTCGTCGGCCTCGCATGGGAATTCGGCGTGCGCTGGACCGGTACGCGCGAATACGTCCTGCCGTCGCTGTCGTCGGTGCTCGCGGCCGGCTGGGAGATGCGTGCGCAGTTGCTGGCCGATACGCTGACGACCGCATGGGAAGTGTTCGCGGGCTTCGCGCTGGCGGTGGCCGGCGGCCTCGCGATCGGGCTGCTCGCGAGCACGTCGAACCTCGTGCGGCGCACGGTGCTGCCGTTCGTGACCGCGCTGCAGAGCATGCCGAAGATCGCGCTCGCACCGTTGCTGATCGTCTGGTTCGGCTACGGCTTCGCGTCGAAGCTCGCGGCGGCCGTGCTGTTCGCGTTCTTCCCGATCGTCGTCGCGACGATGGGCGGCCTCGCGGGCGTGCCGCGTCATCTCGACGAGCATTTCCGCGCGCTCGGTGCGTCGGCCGCGCGATCGTTCTGGCATCTGCGCCTGCCCGCGGCGCTGCCGGCGCTGATGGACGGCCTGAAGATCGCGATGCCGCTCGCGGTGATCGGCGCGATCGTCGGCGAATTCATCGGCGCGGAAGCGGGACTCGGGCATCTGATCGTGTTCGCGACGTCGAATGCGCAAACGCCGCTGTGTTTCGCGGCGATCCTGATGGTGACCGCGCTTGCGATGCTGTTCTATGGTGTGGTCGATCTGGTTTCGCGTGCAGTCTGGTGGAGAGGAGTCACGGCCTGATGACGATCGTCAATCTCGCGCGCCCGGTGCGGAGCGCTTCCGTTTCCGACGGCGCGTCAGCGGCGCCCGTCCAGGACGGCGCCCGCGCGGATGCGCTGATCGCAGTCGACCAGGCCGGCAAGCGCTTCGCGGCGCGCGGCGGCGCCGATGCGTTCTGCGCGCTGGAACAGGTCTCGATGCGCGTGCAACCACGCGAGTTCGTGTCGATCCTCGGGCCGAGCGGCTGTGGCAAGAGCACGCTGCTGCGGATGGTCGCGGGGCTCGTGCCGTGCGATGCCGGGTCGATCCGCGTCGGCGGCACGCCGGTGGCCGGCCCGCATCCCGACATCGGTGTCGTGTTCCAGACCAGCAACATGCTGCCGTGGCTGACCGTCGGCGCGAACATCCGGCTCGGCGCGAAGCTGCGCAACCTGCCGCGGGCGCACGTCGACGCACGGCTGCCCGCGCTGCTCGACACGCTCGGCCTCGCGCAGTTCGTCGACCGCTATCCACATGAGCTGTCGGGCGGGATGCGGCAGCGCGCGGCGATCGGCCAGATCCTGCTGCTGGAGCCGCGCGTGATGCTGATGGACGAGCCGTTCGGCGCGCTCGACGCACTGACGCGCGACCGGCTCAACGTCGAGCTGCTGCGCATCTGGCAGCAGAGCACGCTGACGGTGCTGCTCGTCACGCACAGCATTCACGAGGCCGTGTTCCTGTCGGATCGCGTGCTGGTGATGTCCGCGCGCCCGGGCCGCGTGCTGCACGACGTGAAGATCGACCTGCCGCGGCCGCGCCAGCCGGACGAGATCAAGCGCGATCCGCGTTATGGCGAGTATGTGGCGGAGCTGTCCGCGATGATGGGCGTCTACTGATACAGGGGAGAGGCACGGGCCGTGCATCTCCCGATGCACGCCGGGCGTAAAGTTGATAGGGTCCGTCATTCCCCCTTTCGACGACGAAACAGACATGGACGCGAATCCGCTCAGCGAGATCTCCCTGATCCGCCGGCTCAAGCTGAACCAGTTGATGATTTTCGAGCGCGTACTGGAAACGCGCTCGGTCGTGCGCGCGGCCAACGAGATGCGGCTCACGCAGCCGGCCGTGACGAAGGTGATCCACGAACTCGAATCGTGCTTCGACGGCGCACTGTTCTCGCGCTCGAACCGCGGCGTGGTGCCGACCGAGCTCGGCCTGCTGCTCGGGCGGCGCGTGAAGTCGTTGATGGCCGAGCTGCGCTACATGACCGACGAGCTGAACGATTTCCGGCTCGGCACGAGCGGCCACGTGATCGTCGGCACGCTGATCTCGGCGTCCGCGCGGCTGTTGCCGCGCGCGATTGCGATGCTGAAGTCTCGCACGCCGCACGTGCTGGTAACCGTGCGCGAAGGCACGACCGCGCACCTGTTCCCGGCACTCGCCACCGGCGATCTCGACATCGTCGTCGGCCGGCTGCCGGAGCGCGAGCTGCCGATCGCGAGTGCGTTCCCGCTCACGCACGAAGCGCTGTTCGACGAATCGATGTGCGCGGTGGTCGGCAACGGCTACGGCCCCGTGCCCGATCCGGCGCCGTCGCTGCGCGAGCTGGTCGATGCGCCGTGGATCCTGCCGACGCCCGATTCGCCGTCACGGCTCGCGGCCGAGCAGCTGTTTCGCGCGGCGGGGCTGCCGCTGCCGACCGACATCGTCGAATCGCTGTCGCTGCTCACCAACATCGGGCTGCTGCTCGACACGCCGCGCATCGCGCTGATGCCGCGCGTCGCCGCGCGGCAGTTTGCGCAGGCCGGGCTGCTGCGCGTGCTCGACCTGCCCGAAACCGGCGCGTTCGGCACGGTCGGATTCTCGGTACGCTCGAACAAGGAGCAGAGCGCCGCGTGCCGCGCATTCATCGAATGCCTGAAGGAAGCGGTGCAGGAGTGCCCGGAGGGAACCTGAGCGTCGGTCTGAAACCATTGCGGCGCAAGGATCGCACGGGTATTCCCGTTTAGCATAGCCAGCGCCGAATGTTTGATTGTCGCTTCTCGCGCGGCTTCCCTAGACTCCTGCTGACAGTCCATACGAGCAGGAGACGCTGTGAACCGGGAAATGACTGAAGCCGCGCGCCCGCCGCGGCTGTTACGACACTACATCGACGGTGCGTTCGTCGAGACCGCGCAGACCTTTGCGGATACGAGCCCCGTCGACGGCCGCGAAATCGCCCGCGTATGCGAGGCCGACGCGGCGACCGTCGACGCTGCCGTGCACGCGGCGCGTGCCGCGCAGGCGGCCGGTTGGCGCGAGACGACGCCCGCGCAGCGGGCCGACTGGCTGCACCGGATTGCCGACGGCATCCAGGCGCGCTTCGACGATTTCGTCGAGGCCGAAGTGGCCGACACCGGCCGCCCGTTCGCGCAGGCCCGTTCGCTGGACATCGCGCGCGGCATCGCGAACTTCCGTACGTTCGCCGACCTCGTCCGCACGGCCGGCGACGACTGCTTCGAATCGCAGACGGCCGACGGCGCGCAGTATCTCAACTACGTGACGCGCAAGCCGCTCGGCGTGGTCGGGATCATCTCGCCGTGGAACCTGCCGCTGTTGCTGTTCACGTGGAAGGTTGCGCCGGCGCTTGCGTTGGGCAACTGCGTCGTGGCGAAGCCGTCGGAAGAGACGCCCGGTTCCGCGACGCTGCTGGCCGAAGTGATCGACGCAGTCGGCCTGCCGCGCGGCGTGTTCAACCTCGTGCATGGCCACGGGCCGGCCGCCGCTGGCGAATTCCTCACGCGCCACACTGGCATCGACGCGATCACGTTCACCGGCGAATCGCGCACCGGCAGCGCGATCATGAAGGCCGTCGCCGACGGCGTGAAGGACATCTCGTTCGAACTCGGCGGCAAGAACGCAGCCGTCGTGTTTGCCGACGCCGATTTCGACGCGGCGGTGGACGGCATCGTCAAGTCGAGCTTCACCAACGCCGGGCAGGTATGCCTGTGCAGCGAGCGCGTGTACGTCGAGCGGCCGATCTTCGAGCGCTTCGTCGCCGCGCTGAAAGCGCGCACCGAAGCGCTGCGCGTCGGCGCGCCCGACGATCCCGCAACGACGATGGGGCCGCTGATCTCGCGCGGCCATCGCGACAAGGTGCTGTCGTATTTCCGGCTGGCCGTCGACGAAGGCGCGACGGTCGTGACGGGCGGCGGCGTGCCGGCGTTCGGCGATGCGCGCGAAGACGGCGCGTTCGTGCAGCCGACCATCTGGACCGGGTTGCCCGACACCGCGCGCTGCGTGACCGAGGAGATCTTCGGGCCCGTGTGTCACGTCGCGCCGTTCGACAGCGAGGACGAAGTGATCCGTCGCGTGAACGACAGCGCGTACGGCCTGGCGGCGAGCGTGTGGACGACGCACCTCGCGCGCGGCCATCGCGTCGCGAAGCGGATCGAGACGGGCATCGTGTGGCTGAACGCATGGTTCGTGCGCGACCTGCGCACGCCGTTCGGCGGCACCAAGCTGTCGGGCATCGGCCGCGAGGGCGGGCGTCACTCGCTCGATTTCTATTCCGAGACCACCAACGTCTGCGTGAGGGTCGCATGAGCGAATTCGACCGGAATGCGGTGCAGGCGATCGCCGACACGCTGTGGGCGGCCGAGCGCGACGGCATGCCGTGCGCGCCGGTGCGCGACGCGATCGCGGCGCTCGGCGGCGATGCGCTCGACGCCGCGTACGCGGTGCAGCGTGCGAACACGGCACGCAAGCGCGCGGCGGGGCGGCGCCTCGTCGGCCGCAAGATCGGCCTGACGTCGGCGGCCGTGCAGAAGCAGCTCGGCGTCGACCAGCCCGACTTCGGGATGCTGTTCGACGACATGGCGGTGGCAGACGGCGAGGAAATCGCGCTGGCGCGTACGCGGCAGCCGAAAGTCGAGGCCGAGATCGCGCTGGTGCTCGAACGCGACCTGCCGCACGAACGGCACACGATGGCCGACCTGATCGGCGCGACTGCGTATGCGCTGCCCGCGATCGAGATCGTCGGCAGCCGGATCGCGAACTGGGACATCCGGCTGACCGACACGGTTGCGGACAACGCGTCGAGCGGCCTGTTCGTGCTCGGCAGTCGGCCGGTCACGCTCGGCGCGTTCGACGCGATCCAGTGCGGGATGGCGATGGAGCGGCGCGGCGAACCGGTGAGCGTCGGTGCGGGCGCCGCGTGCCTCGGCAATCCGCTGCACGCGGCGCTGTGGCTCGCGAACACGATGGCGCGCGTCGGCGCGCCGCTGCGCGCGGGCGACATCGTGCTGACGGGCGCGCTCGGGCCGATGGTCGGCGTGCAGCCGGGCGACGTGTTCACGGCACGGATCGAAGGGCTTGGCAGCGTGAGCGCGTATTTCTCCACCCAACCGGAGCGTGAATGATGAAAGACCTCGACAAGCTCGCCGTGGCCGTCATCGGCTCCGGCAACATCGGCACCGACCTGATGATCAAGGTGCTGCGCCAGGCGAAGCATCTGGAAGTGGCCGCGATGGTCGGCATCGATCCGGCCTCCGACGGGCTCGCGCGCGCCGCGCGGCTCGGCGTGCCGACCACCGCGGGCGGGATCGACGGTCTCGTCGCGATGCCCGAATTCGCGAACGTGCGGATCGCGTTCGACGCGACGTCGGCCGGCGCGCATGCGCGCCACGCGGAGGTGCTCGGCCGTCACGGCGTGCAGGTGATCGACCTGACGCCGGCCGCGATCGGCCCGTTCGTCGTGCCGGTGGTCAACCTGTTCGCCCATCTCGACGCGCCGAACCTGAACATGGTGACCTGCGGCGGCCAGGCGACGATCCCGATCGTGCATGCGGTGTCGCGCGTCGCGCCCGTGCATTACGCGGAGATCGTCGCGTCGATCTCGAGCCGCTCGGCCGGCCCCGGCACGCGCGCGAACATCGACGAATTCACCGAAACGACGTCGAAGGCGATCGAGACGGTCGGCGGCGCCGCGCGCGGCAAGGCGATCATCGTGCTGAACCCGGCCGAGCCGCCGCTGATGATGCGCGACACCGTGTACTGCCTGACCGACGAAGATGCCGACACCGCCGCGATCGAGCATTCGATCCGCATGATGGTCGATGCGGTCGCGAGCTACGTACCCGGCTACCGGCTCAAGCAGGCCGTCCAGTTCGACCGCTATACGGCCGCGCAACCGCTCGCATTCGATGCGGGCGAGCGCCGCACGGGGCTGAAGGTCGGCGTGTTCCTCGAAGTCGAAGGCGCCGCGCATTACCTGCCGTCGTATGCGGGGAACCTGGACATCATGACGTCGGCCGCGCTCGCGGCCGCCGAACAGATCGCGGCCAGCCGCGTGGCAGCCTGACGGGAGATCGGCGATGACCGACCACACGAAGAAAATCTATCTGTCGGACGTGACGCTGCGCGACGGCATGCACGCGATCCGTCACCAGTATTCTCTCGACGCCGCCGTCGCGATCGCACGCGCGCTCGACGACGCGGGCGTCGACAGCATCGAGGTCGCGCACGGCGACGGGCTGTCGGGGTCGAGCTTCAACTACGGCTTCGGCGCCCACACCGACCTGCAGTGGATCGAGGCGGTGGCCGGCACGGTGAAGCGCGCGCGCGTCGCGACGCTGCTGTTGCCGGGCATCGGCACCGTGCACGACCTGCGTGCCGCGTACGACGCCGGCGCGCGCATCGTGCGGATCGCGACGCACTGCACGGAGGCCGACATCTCGAAGCAGCACATCGCGTATGCGCGCGCACTCGGGATGGATACCGTCGGCTTCCTGATGATGTCGCACATGACGTCGCCGGAAGCGCTCGCGCAACAGGCGAAGCTGATGGAAAGCTATGGCGCGCAGTGCGTGTACGTGGTCGATTCGGGCGGCGCGCTCGGCATGCGCGACGTGGCCGCGCGCTTCGATGCGCTGAAGGCCGTGCTCGACCCGGCCACGCAGACGGGCATGCACGCGCACCACAACCTGTCGCTCGGCGTCGCGAACTCGATCGTCGCGCTGGAGCACGGATGCGACCGCATCGATGCATCGCTGACGGGCATGGGCGCGGGCGCAGGCAATGCGCCGCTTGAAGTGTTCGTCGCGGCGGTCGACCGCCTCGGGCTGCATCACGGCTGCGACGTCAAGCAGCTGATCGACGCGGCGGAAGACATCGTGCGCCCGTTGCAGGAGCGCCCGGTGCGCGTGGACCGTGAAACGCTCGCACTCGGCTATGCGGGCGTGTATTCGAGCTTCCTGCGCCACACCGAAGCGGCGGCCGCGAAATACGGGCTGTCGGCGTTCGACATCATGGTCGAGCTCGGCCGGCGGCGCATGGTCGGCGGGCAGGAGGACATGATCGTCGATGTCGCACTCGACATGCTGAAGGCGCGGGAGGCCGCATGACCGATCTCGACAGGCTCGCCGCTCGCGTCGACGACGCCGCGCGTCACGCGGAGGCGATCGCGCAACTGACGACCGGCGCCGCATTCTCGCTCGACGAAGCGTACGTGATCCAGCGCGCGTCGATCGAGCGCCGCATCGATCGCGGCGAGACGACGGTCGGCGTGAAGCTCGGCTTCACGAGCCGCGCGAAGATGGTCCAGATGGGCGTCGACAGCCTGATCTGGGGCTGGCTCACCGACACGATGCTGGAAGAGGACGGCGGGCACGTCGCGCTCGACCGCTTCATCCATCCGCGCGTCGAGCCGGAAGTGTGCTTCCTCACGCGCCGCGATATCGATCGGCCGCTGACGCTGCTCGAAGCATCCGGCTACCTGGCGGCCGTCGCGCCGGCGATGGAGATCATCGATTCGCGCTACCGCGACTTCCGTTTCACGCTGGAAGACGTGGTGGCCGACAACTGCTCGTCGGCCGGCCTCACGATCGGCCCGTGGAGCACGCGGTTCGACGGGCTGCGCAACGCGGGCGTCGTGATGCGGATCAACGGCCGCGTGGTCCAGACCGGCTCGACCGCCGCGATCCTCGGCGATCCGCTGCGCTCGGTCGTGCAGGCGTCCCGGCTGATCGCGGCGAGCGGGCTCGTGCTGCCGGCTGGCTCGCTGATCATGGCCGGCGCCGCGACGGCCGCCGATGCGTTACCTGCCGGCGCGCACGTGCATTGCACGGTGCACGGGCTCGGCAGCACCGAATTCACCACCACTCGACCATCATGAGCCAAGACCATTCGATTCAGGGCCGTGTCGTGCCCGGCAAGGCCACGCCACGCGGCCGCTTCCCGCACATCACGCGAGCGGGCGATTTCCTGTTCGTGTCGGGCACCAGTTCGCGGCGGCCCGACAACACGATCGCGGGCGCGTCGGCCGACGCGCTCGGCACCGTGCAGCTCGACATCCGCGAGCAGACGCGCACGGTGATCGAGAACATCCGCGACATCCTACGCAGCGAAGGTGCCGACCTGTCGTCGCTCGTCGAGATCTCGTCGTTCCTCGTGAACATGAACGACTTCGGCGGCTACAACGCGGTGTACGGCGAGTATTTCGACGAAACCGGCCCGACGCGCACGACGGTCGCGGTGCACCAGCTGCCGCATCCGCATCTGCTGATCGAGATGAAGGCGATCGCGTACGCGCCGAAGAAATGACATGAGCGGCGAGGTGGCATCCGATGCCGCCCGCCCGGAGGAGACGACCATGCTGAAGTACGGAACCCCGTTCAATTTCTCGCGCTGGATCGACGAGCATGCGCACCTGCTGAAACCGCCGGTCGGCAACCAGCAGGTGTGGCAGGACAGCGATTTCATCGTGACCGTCGTCGGTGGCCCGAACCATCGCACCGACTATCACGACGATCCGCTCGAGGAATTCTTTTATCAATTGCGCGGCAACGCGTACCTGCACCTGTGGATCGACGGCAAGCGCGGACGCGTGGATCTGAAGGAGGGCGACGTGTTCCTGCTGCCGCCGCACGTGCGCCATTCGCCGCAGCGCCCCGAAGCCGGCAGCGCGTGCCTCGTGATCGAGCGCCAGCGTCCGGCGGGTGTCGTCGACGGGTTCGAGTGGTATTGCGACGCGTGCGGGCATCTCGTCCATCGCGTCGAGGTGCAGCTCAAGAGCATCGTCGACGATCTGCCGCCGCTGTTCGACGCGTTCTACGCATCGGACACGCTGCGCCGCTGCGCGCATTGCGGCCACGTGCATCCCGGCAAGGCGGCCTGAGCCGCCGCGCCCCTTCACCGACAGAACGACGATGACACTTCGAATCGACATGCATTCGCACTTCTTTCCGCCGATCTCGCGGGAAGAGGCCGCGCGCCTCGACGCGCAGCGCGCGCCGTGGCTGCGCATCGACGCGGACGGCCAGAACGGGATGATCATGACGGGCGAACGCGCGTTTCGCCCGGTGTACCGCGCGCTGTGGGATCCGGCCGCGCGCGTCGCCGAGATGGACGCGCGCGGCATCGACATCCAGCTGATGTGCGCGACGCCCGTGATGTTCGGCTACGACAGCGCGCCGCACGATGCGCACGACTGGGCGATGCGGATGAACGACCGCGCGCTCGAACTGTGCGCGAGTGCGCCCGACCGGATGTTCGCACTCGCGCAGGTGCCGCTGCAGGACGTCGAGCTCGCGTGTCGCGAAGCGACGCGCGCGCATCGCGCCGGCCATCGCGGCGTGCAGATCGGCAACCATCTCGGGCCGCTCGACCTCGACGACGCACACCTCGTCACGTTCCTCGTGCATTGCGCGAACGACGGCATTCCGGTGCTCGTGCATCCGTGGGACATGATGACCGACGGCCGGATGAAGAAATGGATGCTGCCATGGCTCGTCGCGATGCCGGCCGAGACGCAGCTCGGCATGGTGTCGCTGATCCTTTCCGGCGCGTTCGAGCGGATTCCACGCACGCTGAAGCTATGTTTCGCGCACGGCGGCGGCAGCTTCGCATTCCTGCTCGGCCGCGTGCAGAACGCGTGGGAACAGCGTGACATCGTGCGCGAGGACTGCCCGCATCCGCCCGTCAGCTATCTCGACCGCTTCCACGTGGACAGCGCGGTATTCGATCGCGGCGCACTGCGTCTGCTGGTCGACACGATGGGCGAGGACCGCGTGATGCTCGGCTCCGACTATCCGTTCCCGCTCGGCGAGCAGCGGATCGGCTCGCTCGTCGAGCAGCATCCCGATCTGTCCGACACCGCGAAAGCGAAGATCCTCGGCGGCAACGCGTTGCGCTTCTTCGACCTGCCGCCAGCGGCGGCGTCACGTGCAGCCTGACACCTTCAACGACATACGTCATTCCATAAGGAACACTGATTTCATGACCACACGCGAACACTGCGCCGCGCTCGATGCGATCGACCCGCTCGCCCACTGCCGCGCGCGCTTCGACCTGCCGGCGGACACGATCTATCTCGACGGAAACTCGCTCGGCGCGATGCCGGCGAACGTGCCGGCGCGCATGCAGCGCGCGCTCGAACAGGAGTGGGCGCACGGCCTGATCCGCTCGTGGAACGACGCCGACTGGTATCCGGCGCCGCAGCGCACCGGCGACAAGATCGCGAAGCTGATCGGTGCGGGCGACGGTGAGGTGATCGTCGCCGATTCGACGTCGGTGAACCTCTTCAAGGTGTTGGTAGCAGCCACGCGGATGCGACCGGGGCGCCGCGTGATCGTCGCGGAGCGCACCAACTTCCCGACCGACGTCTATATCGCGGCGAGCGTCGCCGAGATGACGGGTTGCGAGCTGCGCTGCGTCGATCCGGACGACATCGTCGCGGCGATCGACGACAGCGTCGCGGTCGTGTCGCTCACGCACGTGAACTACAAGAGCGGCAAGCGCTACGACATGGCGGCCGTCACGCGCCACGCGCACGAGGCTGGCGCGCTGAGCGTGTGGGACCTGTGCCACTCGGCCGGCGCGATGCCGATCGAGCTGAACGCATGCGAGGCGGACTTTGCGGTGGGCTGCGGCTACAAGTACCTGAACGGCGGGCCCGGCGCACCGGCCTATGTGTTCGTCGCGTCGCGGCATCACGCCGACGTGCGGCAGCCGCTGACGGGTTGGCACGGCCATGCGAAGCCGTTCGACTTCGCGCACGACTACGCGCCGCATCCGGCGATCGACCGGATGCTGACGGGCACCGCGCCGCAACTCGGCGTGATTGCGCTCGAAGCGGCGCTCGACGCGTTCGACGGCGTCGATCTGCATGTGCTGCGGGACAAGAGCGTCGCGCTCGGCGACCTCTTCATTGCGCTCGTCGACCAGGAGCTTGCGGGCCTCGGCTTCACGCTCGCGTCGCCGCGCGACGCCGCGCAGCGCGGCAGCCAGGTGTCGCTCGCGCACGAGCAGGGCTACGCGATCGTGCAGGCGCTGATCGCACGCAACATGATCGGCGACTTCCGCGCGCCCCACATCCTGCGCTTCGGCTTCGCGCCGCTGTACGTACGCTACGTCGACGTGTGGGACACGATCGCCGCATTGAAGGACGTCGTGACGACCGGTGCGTGGAACACCGATGCATTCCTCGCGCGCAAGTCGGTGACCTGACGGCCGGCGCGGTGCGCAACACGACACAACAGATCGAGATCGGACGACGTCCCGCACGACGCGGGGCGCGTTCGACGAAGGAGACAGGGCATGAACCAGCGGCAGGGATTCGACGCGATCGTCGAACGTGAGAAGGGGTTGCATCGCGGTCTGTCGACCGCTCAGTTGTCGATGATCGCGATCGGCGGCGCGATCGGGACGGGGCTGTTCCTCGGCAGCGGTTTCGCGATCGGCTTCGCGGGGCCGAGCGTGCTCGTCAGTTATGCGATCGGTGCGCTGATCGCGCTGCTGCTGATGGGCTGTCTCGCCGAGATGACGGTCGCTCACCCGACGTCGGGCTCGTTCGGCGCGTATGCCGAGCATTACGTGAGCCCGTGGGCCGGCTTCCTGGTGCGCTACGCGTACTGGGCGTCGATCGTGTTCGCCGTCGGCACCGAAGTGACGGCTATCGCCGTGTACATGAAGTACTGGTTTCCGGCCGTGCCGGGCTGGTACTGGATCATCGGCTTCTCGGCCGCACTGATCGGGATCAACCTGGTCAGCGTGAAAGTGTTTGGTGCGGTCGAGTATGTGTTCTCGATGCTGAAGATCGCCGCGATCGTCGCGTTCATCGCGCTCGGTGCGGTGGTCGTGTTCGGTGCGCCGGCCGGTTCCGGCATCGGCTTCGCGAACTATACGGCGCACGGCGGGTTCTTCCCGAAAGGCGTGTGGGGGATGTGGGTCGCGGTGATCGTGTCAATCTTCAGCTACCTGAGCATCGAGATGATCGCCGTGGCGGCCGGCGAGGCACGCGATCCGCACAAGGCGATCACGCGCGCATTCCGCGCGACGATGCTGCGGCTGGTGTTCTTCTACCTGATGACGCTCGCGCTGATGCTCGCGATCGTGCCATGGACGGCAGCCGGTTCCGACGAAAGCCCGTTCGTCAAGGTGATGGCGGCGACGCACGTGCCGGGCGCGGCTGGCGTGATCAATTTCGTGATCCTGGTGGCTGCGCTGTCCGCGATGAACAGTCAGCTCTACATCACGACGCGGATGATGTTCAGCCTGTCGCGCGCGGGCTACGCGCCGAAGGCGCTCGGCCGGCTGACGGGGCACGGCGTGCCGGCTGCCGCGCTCGGGTTGTCGGCGATCGGGATTGCGCTCGCGACCGTGCTGAACGTGTGGTATCCGGACACGTCGTTCGTGATGATGATGTCGGTGTCGATGTTCGGCGCGATGTTCACGTGGTTGATGATCTTCGTCACGCACCTGTTCTTCCGCCGCCACCATCGCGGCCAGGCGCTCGCGTTCCGGATGTGGGGCTTTCCGGTCACGTCGCTCCTCGGCGCGACACTGATGCTCGCGGCGCTGGTCACGACGTACTTCACGCGTGAATTCCGGATGACGCTGTTTTGCGGCGTGCCGTTCATGATCGTGCTGTCGGTCGTCTACGTAGTGTGGTATCGCGGCAAGGGCGATGCGCCGGCGGGCGAACGCGAGGGCGTTCACGCGCCCGGGCAGTGACGGCGCGCGTCAATAGATCGCGTAAACCTTCCGCACCGGCTCGATGATGTCCCATCGGCCGGTCCAGCCTGGCGGCAGGATCACGAGATCTCCTGCGCCGATTTCGACGACTTCGCCGCTCGCATCGTCGGTCAGGTTCGCGCGGCCCGAGAGGATGTACGTGAATTCGGTGTCGGGCCGGTCGACGACCGGCCAGCCGCCCGGCTGGCACTCCCAGATGCCGAGATGACCGACTGCATGATGATAGTGGCTGCGGGCGGGCAACGGCGACCGCGCGGCTCCGCGCCACGGACATTGTTGGTACGATCGCGCGTATGTCCACGCCGGCGCCGCAAGCCGGCGGCTCATCGGCCGCGCGGCTGCACGCAGGCTCGGCCACGTTCGGGAGAAGCGGTTCATGTTGCAGGCGTTCGCGGTCTTGCTGACCTTCCAGTGTCTCGGGGAAGGCGTGTCCTATCTGTTCGGCCTGCCGGTGCCGGGCCCCGTGATCGGCATGCTGCTGCTGTTCGGTTTCGTGATGCTGCGCCCGCAAGTGGCCGATGCGATCGAGCCGACTGCGCTCGAGCTGCTGCGTCACCTGTCGCTGCTGTTCGTGCCGGCCGGCGTCGGCATCATGGTGTCGGCCGACCGCGTGCGCGGCGATGCGGTCGCGGTCGTCGTCGCGCTGGCCGTCAGCACCACGCTGGCGATCGCGGTGACGGCGCTCGTCACGCGCGCGCTGCTGCGGCGCCAGCGCCGCGCGGGCAACAACGCGGAGGGCGTGCAATGACGGCCTTCCCGAAACTCGGCGCGATCTGGGTCTATCTCGCCGCGAGCCCGTTGCTCGGCCTGACCATCACGCTGGTCGCATATCTGTTCGCGCAGGCCGTCTATGCGCGGGCGCGCTTCAACCCGCTCGCGAATCCGGTGCTGATCGCGGTCGCGCTGATCGTCGTGCTGCTGACGATCACGCACACGCCGTATCCGACGTATTTCGAAGGCGCGCAGTTTGTCCACTTCCTGCTCGGCCCCGCGACCGTCGCGCTCGCGCTGCCGCTGTATCGCCAGTGGTCGAAGCTGCGGCGCACCGCGCTGCCGCTGCTCGTCGGCCTGCTGGCGGGCTCGCTGACCGCGATCGTGTCGGCGGTCGGCATCGCCGCGCTGTTTGGTGCGTCGCACCAGACGATCGCGTCGCTCGCGCCGAAATCGGCGACGACGCCGATCGCGATGGCCGTCGCGGCGGAGATCGGCGGCATTCCGTCGCTCACGGCCGTGCTCGTGATCTCGACCGGGATCTTCGGCGCGGTGTGCGCACGCGGGATCCTCAATCTGCTGCGGGTCGACGAGCCGGCCGTGCGCGGTTTCGCGCTCGGCGTCGCGTCGCACGGGATCGGCACCGCGCGCGCCTTCCAGGTCAGCGAGGAGGCCGGTGCGTTCGCGGGGCTCGGGATGGGGCTGAACGGCGTGCTGACGGCATTCGTCGTGCCGATCCTGCTGCCGATGCTGTCGCGCTGGATCTGAGCGGGCGCCGGCCGACGCGGGGTATCGGTTTCCCTGATGGCGCGGAAGATTTGCCGAAAAGACGGTGCACACGGCGCGCATGTATCGTGGCCGTTATCGGGAGAATTCAGGAACGCACACGGACATTTGTGCAGTGATCGGCTAACGTTGCATCGGCCCCGTTGTCGCAAGCCGTTGCGTGCGCGCAGGTGTCCGACCCACAATCAACAATCGACAAGGAGATTCGGCCATGAAGCAGTCTCGCGTGGTTTCGGTGGCAGTAGCAGTAACGGCGTCGTTCGGTCTGTTGTTGACCGCCGTGCCGGCGGCATACGCACAGGATCAGGCGTCCGCGCCGACACAGAAGCAGCTCGACAAGGCGCAGAAGAAGGCGGCGCGCAAGGCGGCCCGCGCGCGCCACGCGTCGGACCTGAAGGCGATCGGCACCGGCAGCGGCTACCGGTTGACCAACGACCAGAGCAACTATCCGCAGAACGCCGCGCAGAAGGCGCCCGCGACGAAGGCGGCGCCGGCCGCGCCGGCTTCGGGCCAGTAACGCCCGCAAGCCTTGCACAGGACGAACGGCGCCGGTTGAACCGGCGCCGTTCGTTCGTGTGCGCGACTGCGGGAGCAGCGAAGCTGCCGCGTTACGACGCGAGCTTGCTCGCGATTTCCGCGACGTGCTTGCCCTGGTAGCGCGCGATGTCGAGCTCGTTCGCGCTCGGCTGACGGCTGCCGTCCGCGCCCGCGAGCGTCGTCGCGCCGTACGGCGTGCCACCGGTGATTTCGCTCATGTTGACGAGCCCGCTGCACGCGTACGGTACGCCCACGATCACCATCCCGTGGTGCAGCAGCGTCGTGTGGAACGAGGTGATCGTCGTTTCCTGGCCGCCGTGCTGCGTGCCGGTCGACGCGAACACGCTGCCGATCTTGCCGACGAGCGCGCCCTTCATCCACAGGCCGCCGGTCTGGTCGAGGAACGTGCGCATCTGGCCGGCCATGTTGCCGAAGCGGGTCGGCGTGCCGAAGATGATCGCATCGTAGTCGGCGAGTTCGTCCACCGTGGCGACCGGCGCTGCCTGGTCGACCTTCACGCCGATCGCACGGGCCTGATCGACGGGAATCGTTTCCGGCACGCGCTTGAGCGCGACCTCGACGCCAGGCACCGATTTCGCGCCTTCCGCGATGTGCTGCGCCATCGTTTCGACGTGCCCGTAGGACGAGTAGTAAAGAACGAGTACCTTGGCCATGTTGCGAATCTCCGATTAAAAGAGCCCCGCGTTCAGCGGGGCCCGGTTTCCCGAACGGGCGTTATGCCCATTCAGCCGTTACTTCGACCGGACGCAGGTCGAACACTAGCACTTCGGCGTCCTTGCCGTCGGCGATCTTCAGCGCCTGTTCGCCGCGGATGCGCGCGCCGTCGCCTTCGCCGAGCGTCACACCGTTGACCGTTACGCTGCCGCGTGCCACATGCACGTAAGCGAAGCGGCTCGGGTCAAGTTCCAGCGTAGTGCTTTCATCGCCGTCGAACAGGCCCGCGTAAATCCGGGTGTCCTGCCGGATCTTCAGCGAACCGGCATCGCCGTTCGGCGACACGACGAGTGCGAGCTTGCCGCGCTTGTCGCCGTCCGCGACATTCGTCTGCTGATAACGCGGCTCGGCACCCTTTTCAGCCGGCCCGACCCAGATCTGCAGGAAGTGCACCGGCGTTTCCGGCGAGTGGTTGAACTCGCTGTGGCGCACGCCCGTGCCCGCGCTCATCAGCTGCACGTCGCCCGGCACGATCACCGAACCGGTGCCCATCGAGTCCTTGTGTTCCAGCGCGCCCTCGAGCACGTACGACAGGATTTCCATGTCGCGGTGCGGGTGCGTACCGAAGCCGCGGGCCGGGGCGACGCGGTCGTCGTTGATCACCAGCAGGTCGGAGAAGCCGACTTGCTTCGGATCGTAGTAATTCGCGAACGAAAACGTATGACGGGAGCTGAGCCAGCCATGCTCCGCACGGCCACGTTGGTTTGCTGCACGGATTTCGATCATGATTTTTTCCTTGAAGTCGCCGGACCTCGGAAGTGGGACCGGCCGTTCGTTGAGATGAATCTTAGGTCAATCGATTTGACAAATAAATGGCTGTAGAGATAATGACTGTCGCTATGGAGTGGACAATATGGAACTCAACGACCTGAGAATCTTCGTCGCGACCGTCGATGCGGGCAGCTTCACGGCGGCGGCCGATCAGCTGATGCTGTCCAAGCAGTTCGTCAGCCGGCGCACGATGGCGCTGGAGGCGTCGCTCGGCGTGCGGCTTCTGCACCGCAATACGCGCAATCTCGCGGTGACCGAATCGGGGCAGGAGTTTTATGCGCGCGCGCAGCGCATCCTCGCGGAGATCGCCGACGCCGAGCAGGCAATGTCGGTGCGTAGCACCGAGCTGCACGGCTCGCTGAAGATCAGCGCGCCGCTGTCGTTCGGGATCACGCACGTGTCGCCGCTGATCGCCGAATTCCTGTCCGCGCACCCGGCCGTGCGGCTGAACCTCGATCTGACCGACCGGCGCGTCGACCTGATCGGCGAAGGCTTCGACCTCGTGCTGCGGATCGGCTCGCTCGAGGATTCGACGCTGATCGCGCGCCCGCTCGGCGCGTGGCGGATGATCGCGTGTGCGAGCCCCGCGTACCTGAAGCGGCAGGGCACGCCGCAGACGCCGGCCGACCTCGCCGGCCACACGTGCTTGCTGTACGGGCGCGAGCGGCGCGTCGGCTGGGAATTCCGCGTCGACGGCGCGTCGCGTACGTTCGACGTGCAGGGGCCGCTCGTCGCGAACAACGGCGAAGTGGTGCGCGACGCGGCGATCGCGGGGCTCGGCATCGCGCTGCTGCCGCACTTTATCGTCGGCGCGGCGCTCGACAGCGGCGCGCTCGTGCCGGTGCTCGACGCGTTCGTGCCGCCGCCGATCACGCTCAATGCGGTGTTTCCGCAGCATCGGGAAGGGTTCGTCACGCTGCGCACGTTCATCGGATTTCTTGCCGAGCGGCTCGGCGACGCGCCGCCAGCCGGTAAACGCGACGCGGGCCGGACGCGGTAGCGGGCCGGCGTGCGGCGAATAGGGTGATTATTCTCCGCAGAATTTGCGGAGAATATTGAGCCATGCGGTGAATCGGTGAGATAATCTCCGCATCATGAGCGGAGATTACACTTTCATCTGGGAGTCGGCCGACTGGCCGACGTGGCGCTTCGACCTCCCGGCACTCGCCACACCACTGGCCGACGTCAGCCGTGCGCAAGGCATGCTGGCCGGGCGGCTGGCGGATCTCGGCCTGGCGCTGCGCGACGAGGCCAGCCTCGCCGCATTGACGGAGGACGTCGTCAAGACCAGCGCCATCGAAGGCGAAACCCTGAACGTCGCATCGGTCCGCTCGTCGATCGCGCGCCGGCTCGGGGTCGACATCGGTGCGCTGGCGCCGGTCGACCGCCACGTCGAGGGCGTCGTCGACATGGTGCTGGACGCCACGACCCATGCGGCGGCGCCGGTCACCGAAGCCCGCCTGTTCGGTTGGCATGCGGCGCTGTTCCCCACCGGCTATTCGGGATTGTCGCGAATCACGGTCGGCGGATGGCGTACGGATGCGAGCGGGCCGATGCAGGTGGTGTCCGGGCCGATCGGCCGGCAGCGCGTGCATTTCGAGGCGCCGCCGGCCGCACGCCTGACGCACGAGATCGCGCGCTTTCTCGCGTGGCTCAATGCCGAGCCGGCCGAGCCGTTGCTGATCCGGGCCGGCCTGGCCCATCTGTGGTTCGTCACGCTCCACCCGTTCGACGACGGCAACGGCCGTATCGCGCGTGCGCTCGGCGATCTGGTGCTGGCGCGCGCCGACCGGAGTCCGCAGCGCTTCTACAGCCTGTCGGCGCAGATCCAGCGCGAGCGCAACGCGTACTACGACGTGCTGGAGCGCACGCAGCGCGGTTCGCTCGACGTCACGGAATGGCTCGCGTGGTTTCTGGATACGCTGGGCAGGGCCATCGATCACGCGCACACGACGCTCGACGCGGTGTTGATCAAGGCGCGCTTCTGGCAGCGATGTGCCGGCTTCGCGATGAACGCTCGCCAGGTGAAGGTGATGAACCGGCTGCTCGACGGCTTCGAAGGGAAGCTGACGACGACCAAGTGGGCGGCCCTCGCGAAGTGTTCGCCGGACACCGCGCTGCGCGACATCACGGAGCTTGTCGAACACGGCGTGCTGCGCCGTTCGTCATCCGGCGGCCGGAGCACGAGTTACGAGCTGGCGCCGTTCGACGGCTGATATCCGTTCGCGCGATCGCCGGCGCGTGCGGCCCGTCGCTGGCCCAAGCGATTGCCTGCGTCTGGCACTATCCCGTGCCTTTTTGTCTTCGAATACTGGATTCGCTGCCGGATGTCGCGCAGGCGCCGCCTGCCGCATCCGTGCGCGCTCATTCCGTACGAACCCGCTTTCGAGGAGACACGCATGCTCAGGTACCTGATCGGCATCGGTATTCCGTATCTCGGCGTGCTGGGCGTGCTGCCCTGGGTGGCCGCGCAGGACCGCTACGTGCTGGGCGTGCCGTTCGTCTTCATGTGGATCTTCGCGTGGTTCGTGCTGACGTCCGGCTGCCTGTTCGCGTGCTGGATGCTGTTCGATCGCCGCGCGGGCGGCACCGCGTAGCGCGCCGTCGCTTCGTTGCGGCGCGCCGGCCGCAAGCGCTTTCCGGCGAATCCCACGCTTTCCGTCCCTTCGCAGAGGTGCGCATGTCAACGGTCGTCTTCGCCGCGCTGATCGCGCTGTCGCTCTATCTTGCCGTTCGATCCGGCCGCGGCCGCGGCAAGCAGAGCGTGCATGACTTCTTCGTCGCGTCGCGCCAGTTCGGCACGGCGCTCGTGTTCTTCCTGACCGCCGGCGAGATCTACAGCATCGGCACGATGGTCGGCTTCCCCGGCGGCATCTACGCGAAAGGGCCGACCTACGGCGTGTGGTTCCTCGGCTATATCCTGCTGGCTTACCCGATCGGCTATTTCGTCGGCCCGAAGATCTGGGAGGCCGGCAAGCGCCACAACGCGATCACGCTGCCCGACCTGTTCAAGGGCCACTACCGCAGCCGCGGGCTCGAACTCGTCGTTGCGTGCGCATCGATCCTGTTCCTGATCCCGTGGGGGCAGCTGCAGTTCACGGGGCTCGTCGCGGCGCTCAAGGGGCTCGGCTGGCATGTCGAGCCGCTGTACCTGATCCTCGTGTGTGCGGCGCTCGCGTTCACCTACATCGCGATCTCCGGCGTGCGTGCTTCGGCGTACATCGCGATCCTGAAGGACATCCTGATGCTGCTCGCGATCGTCGTGACGGGCATCGCCGTCGCCTGGCAGGTCGGCGGCGTGCATCCGGTGTTCGACGCCGCGAGCCGGCAGGTCAGCAACACGATGAGCGGATCGCAATTGCGCTTCTCGATGAGCACGATGCTGTTCCAGTCGCTCGGCTTCTACCTGATGCCGTTCGCCGCGCAGAATTTCTTCACCGCGCGCGGACCGAACGCGATCCGGCGCACGCAGGTCGTGATGCCGCTGTACATGCTGATGTATCCGTTCCTCGTGATCGCGTCGTATTACGCAATCACCGCGAACCTGAAGCTCGCGTCGCCGAACGACGCGTTCTTCGCCGCGGTCACGCACCTGCTGCCCGACTGGCTGATCGGGCTCGTCGCGGCCGGCGCCGCGCTGTCGGGGCTGCTCGTGCTGGCCGGCATCTGCCTCGCGATCGGGCCGATCGTCACGCGCAACCTGATGCCGAACCTGCCGGAGTCGCGCCAGAAGCGTGCGGCCAAATACGTGATCGTCGGCTACCTGCTGTTGTCGATCGCGACCACGCTGCTTACGCCGAACCTGATGCTCACGCTGATCAACACCACCTACTACGGCGTCACGCAGTTCCTGCCGGGCGTGCTGATCCTGCTCGCGCGGCGCCAGGTGCGGCCCGTCGCGGTGGGCGCCGGGATGATCTGCGGCCAGGTGCTCGCGATGATCTTCTACGTGTTCCACGTCGATTTCGGCGGCATCAATCTCGGCCTCGTGTGCCTTGTCGTCAACGTACTCGTCGTCGCGGCCGTGCATGCGATGCTGCACGGCCGTCCCGTCAAGCAATACGCCGTATCCTGACGCAAAGGAGAACCGCCCCTCATGCAAGCATCCGCCACTCCGGCCGCACCCGTGACGGTCTTCACCGCGCGACGCATCCTGACGATGAACCCGGCGCAGCCGTCGGCCACGCACGTTGCCGTGCGCGACGGCCGCATCCTCGCGGTCGGCGACGCCACCGACGCGGCTGCGTGGCAAGCGCGGTTCGGCGCGTGTACGGCCGACGACACGCTGCGCGACAAGGTGTTGATGCCGGGGCTCGTCGAAGGGCATTGTCATCTGATGGAAGGCGCGATGTGGGACGCCGTGTATGTCGGCTACTACGACCGCCGCGGCCCCGACGGCACGCTGTGGCCGGGCCTGCGCTCGCTCGACGCGGTGCTCGATCGGCTCGCCGCCGCCGAGCGCGCGATGACCGACGACGGGCCGTTGCTCGCGTGGGGCTTCGATCCGATCTTCTTCGGCACCGCGCGGCTGACCGTACGCGAGCTCGATCGCGTGTCGGCGCGGCGGCCGATCGCGATCCTGCATGCGAGCGTGCACCTGATGAACGTGAACGGCGCGATGCTCGCGCGTGCGGGCATCGACGAGGACACCGATATCGACGGCGTGTCGCGCGACACCGACGGCCGCCCGACCGGCGAGCTGCAGGAGTTTGCGGCGATGCTGCCCGTGTATCAGACGATCGGCGGCAAGCTGGCGATTTCCGCGAGCGAGAAGCCGCACGCGGTCTGGAATTTCGGGCGCGTCGCGCAGCTCGCGGGCGTGACGACGGCCACCGATCTCGTCAACGACCTGTCGGCCGACGGCAACCGCACGCTGCACGAGGTGACCGCCGATCCGGACTACCCGGTGCGGATCGTACCGGCGTTCGCGCCGCAGCGTAATCCGGCGCGCTCGGCCGACAGCGTGCTCGCGGAGATCGAACGCAACACCGACAAGCTGCATTTCGGCCCCGTGAAGTTCATCGTCGACGGCTCGATCCAGGGCTTCACCGCGCGCGTGCGCTGGCCCGGTTACGCGGGCGGCCAGCCGAACGGGCTGTGGCTGATTCCGCCCGCGCAGATCGTCGACGTGTTCGAGCCGTTCCATCGCGCGGGGCTGCAACTGCACGTGCATACCAACGGCGACGAAGCGACCGACGTCGTGCTCGATGCAATGACGACGCTGCTCGCGCGCCATCCGCGCCCCGATCATCGCCATACGCTGCAGCATTGCCAGATGGCGGACGCCGCGCAGCTCGCGCGCGTTCGTGCGCTCGGGATGTGCGTGAACTTCTTCGCGAATCATCTGTACTACTGGGGCGATGCGCACTACAGCCAGACGATCGGCCCCGATCGCGCGAACCGGATGGACGCGGCCGGCTCCGCGCGGCGGCTCGGCATTCCGTTCGCGCTGCATTCGGATGCGCCGATCACGCCGCTGAATCCGTTGTTTACCGCATGGTGCGCGGTGCAGCGCGAGACGGCGTCCGGGCGTGTGCTGGGCGTTGGCGAGCGGTTGCCGGTGGACGATGCGCTGCACGCGATCACGCTCGGCGCGGCATATACGTTGCGGATGGATCATCTCGTCGGCAGCATCGAGATCGGCAAGTACGCGGATTTCGCGGTGCTCGACGACGATCCGTCGGTCTGCGCACCCGCGCGTTTGAAAGAACTCGCTGTATGGGGCACCGTGCTCGGTGGGCGCGTATTCCGGTCGCCGCGATGAGCGCGCCCGCTGCGGTTGACTCGACCGCGCTTGCACCGATCGACCTCGCGGTGATCGGCGGCTATCTCGGCGCGGGCAAGACGACACTCGTCAACGCGCTCCTGAAGGCGCCGCACGGCCGGCGCATCGCGGTGCTCGTCAACGACTTCGGCGCGGTGAACATCGACGCGCGGCTCGTCCGCACGCGCGGCGACGACGTGATCGAACTCGACAACGGCTGCATCTGCTGCACGATCGGCGGCGCGCTCGTCGATGCGCTGACGCGCGTCGCGACGCGCGACGTGCGGCCCGAACTGCTGCTCGTCGAGGCAAGCGGCGTGGCCGATCCCGCGAAGATCGCGCAGATCGGACTACTGAACGGAGCGTTCCGGTTGACGTCGGTGCTCGTCGTTGCCGACGCGCTCGCGTGGCGCGACACACTGGCCGATCCGCTCGTCGGCGCGATGGCGCAGCGCCAGCTCGACGGTGCGGGCGCGATCGTCGTGACCAAGCTCGATCTCGTCGCGCCGGAGCGGCGCGATGCAGTGCTCGACGATGTGCGCGCGTGTGCGCCGACCGATATCGTCGTCGCGGCACGGGAGGGCGAGATTCCGCTCGCGTTGCTGTTCGACACGGCCGTGCCCGATCGCCGCGCGATGCTGGCTGACATCGCGCGGTTGCACCGGCCGATCGGGCATGACGCGATGCCGGCGTTCACGAGCGTCACTGTCGCCGTGCCGGACGTGCTCGACAAGGCGCGGTTGCGCACGTGGCTGAAGGCGTTGCCGCGCACGATCCTGCGTGCGAAAGGGATCGTGCGCGTGGCCGACGCGGACGGTGCGGTCGCCACGCGCGTTTGCCAGGTTGCCGCGCGGCGCCTCCGGTTCTCGTCGATGGAAGGCGACGGGCGGGCACCGTACGAGGGGGACGGCGTGATGGTGTTCATCGGGATTTTCGATCATGCGACGGAAGCCGTATTGCGTGACGGAATCATGCAATGCAGCGTGGCTGCCGAAGCGGTTGCAATGACATCGAACGTCGATTGATCGGCGTCGCGCATTCGGGTTACGCTTCGGCGGGCGGCGGCATGCGTGGCATGCCGGGCCGGGCGTTTTTACCTCGAATGCCGCGTGCAGGTAGCTTCTACAGGCGCGCGACCCAGCGACGATCAAGCCGATGACCATCCTGAACCGATCGAATGCGCGCGGACACGCCGCGCTTTCCGCATCTGCCAAGCGGCGCACGCACCTGCCATCTGTCGCGGCGGCCGCCCTGCTGACGCTGCTGCCGGTTGCCGCGCATGCGGCCGGCTTCGACTGCGCGAAGGCCGCTTCGCCGACCGAGAAGGCGATCTGCGCGGATACCGCACTGTCGAAGCTCGACGGCGACCTGTCGGCCGCGTGGAAGAAGGCGCTTGCAAAGGGCGGCGATACGGCCGCGCTGAAGGCCGCGCAACTGAAATGGCTCAAGCAGCGCGACCAGTGCGGCAGCGACGCGCCGTGCCTCGGCGACCGCTATCGCGAACGGCTCGCGAGCCTGAACGGCACGCCGCTCGCCGCCGACCGCTGGCAGCAGACGTGGTACATGACGAGCGACAACCCGTCGTTCGGCGGCGTGCTGACGTTGACCGGCACGCCGCCGCGCCTGCATTTCGAGCTGGGCGCCAACAACGGCGCGAATACCGGCGGGCTCGACGGCGACATCGTGCTGCACGGCGACAGCGGCACTTACCGCAAGGACAAATGCCGGCTCGATTTCGACCGGAAGGGCGGACGCATTCGCATCACGCAACAGGGCGCCGATTTCGATTGCGGCGCGGGCTCGGGTGTCGTTTATGCGGGCGACTATGTGACTGCGTCGCAGTTTCAGGCCAAACCACCGGCCGACCTGCTGAGTCTCAAGGTCGTGACCGACGCGACGCAGAACGCGACCGCGCACAAGCTGCTCGGCGCCGATTATCAGACGCTCGTCGACATGGTCAACTACAGCGCCGACGAAAAGGATCTCGACGGTCTCAATGCACACGTGACGTCGTACTGGGTGCGCGGCATCGCGACGACGAACGCGGCGATCGTGATGCGTCGCGGCACCGACCTGTGGATCGGGCTGCTCGTGTTCGATGCAAGGAACAACGTGCGGATGCGCTATTACTCGAACGTGCCGGCGTGGAAGAAAACCGTGCCGAAGACGATCAACGCGTGGCGCGACAATCTCGACAAGACGCTGCCGGTCGACGTGATGCAGTAAGCGGGCGCCGCCGCCCGGCGTTGCTTCATGTCTTGCGCGCGGCACGCACCTGCGCCGGCGGCGCGGCGGATTCCCGCGCGCGCAACTCGGGCAGCACGGCATTGCCTGGCCCCGTGGCGCCGTTCTCGAGCGCGTCGAGCAACGCATGCGCGGCCTGGCGCCCGATCGCGTCGGTGTCGACCCACATCGTCGTCAGCGGCGGCTGGATCTCGCGTGCGAGCGCGATATCGTCGAACCCCGTGATCGACAGTTGGGCGGGCACGTCGATGCCGAGCGCCTGCGCTTCGAGCAATGCACCGAGCGCGAGCGCGTCGTTGCCGCAGATCACGGCTGTCGGCCGCGTCGCCGCGTCGCTGCCGGCGATCGCGCGCAGGCTTGCTCGCCCGAACGCGATCGTTGCCGCGCCTTCGTGCTGGTGCATGGGGCGCACCGCGAGGCCATGCGTGGCCAGCGTGTCGTGAATGCCGCGCAGGCGGGCTTGGACGCGGTCGTTGTCCGCCGACGGCTGCATGATGATCGCGAAATCGCGATGGCCAAGGTCGAGCAGGTGCGTGGTGAGCCGCGCGAACGCCGCGCGGTTGTCGAAGCCGATGCAGCAGTGCGGGCTGTCGTCGCGATACGCATAGGTGACGACATACGGCACGCGATGCATCGCCAGGAGTTCGAACAATTCCGGCGGATACGCTTCGCCGACCAGCGACACGGCTTCCACGCCGCGCGACAGCATCGCGCGCACCTGCGCCAGCGCCTGCGCGGGATCGTAGTTCGAGCAGCCAAGGAACAGCGTAATGCCGTGTTCGGCCATGACCGTCTGCATGCCCGCGACCTGCGACGCGAACACCTGGTCGTCGAGCGTCGGAATGATCGCGCCGGTGATGTGCGTGCGCGTCGACGCGAGTGCGCGACCGGCCGCATTCGGAATCCAGTTCAATGCGCGCGCCGCTTCGCGCACGCGCTGCTGTACGTCGGCCGACACCTTGCCGGGATCGTTGTACACGCGCGAGACGGTCGCGGTCGACACGCCGGCCAGTTTCGCGACATCGCCAAGCACCGAACGGCCGCTGCCGCGGCGCGCCCGCGATGCGCCACCGCGGGACGGGGGCGTGCTCATTGGCTGTCTCCCGACGCGGTGGGCCTGCCTGCGCCGTGCGTTGCCAGTCGCGTCATTGTTTACCCTCGATTCATGATGGTCCCGCTTGCATCCTCATTCGATCCTGTGAGAATGTAAGCGCTATCTTCCTGCTGCTTCGTATTATGTCAGACATGGATCTCACCCGCATTGCGAAATTTTCAGAGACGACGGCCGTTCCGGCCATTTTGTCGGCCTCAAATGTAAGCGATTACATTCGAGCATGAGCAAGACCACTTCACCGCGTATCGCCGTCGTCGGCAGCGTCAACATCGACCTCGTCACGCGCGCGCCGCGCCTGCCGGTGCCGGGCGAAACGCTGCTCGGCACGGCATTCCAGACCGTTCATGGCGGCAAGGGGGCGAACCAGGCGGTTGCGGCCGCACGCCTGGGCGCATCGGTCGCGATGATCGGCTGCGTGGGCGACGACGCATTCGGGGTGCGCCTGCACGGCGCGCTGGCGGCGGAGCGCATCGACGTGACGCATCTGCACCGGATCGGCGGCACGGCAACCGGCGTGGCGACGATCACGGTCGACGACGGCGGCGCGAACAGCATCGTCGTCGTGCCTGGTGCGAATACGTGCCTCGATGCCGACCGGATCGACGCGGCGAGAGAAGCGATCGCGGGGGCGGCGCTGCTCGTGTGCCAGCTCGAAGTGCCGGTTGCCACCGTCGTGCGCGCGATTGCCTGTGCCGGTGCGCGCCACACACCGGTGCTGCTCAATCCGGCGCCCGCGCAGCCGCTGTTCGACGCATTGCTGGCACGGGTCGACTACCTCGTCGTCAACGAGACGGAAGCCGAGTCGCTGACCGGTATCGCCGTTGGCGACGACGCGTCGGCCGTGCGCGCCGCCGACGCGCTGTGCGCGAAGGGCGTCGCCAACGTGCTGGTCACACTCGGCGCGCGCGGCGTCTGCTGGCGCGGCAGCGCAGGGAACGGCCGTCGTCGGGCGATGAAGGTGGTGGCCGTCGATACGACCGCGGCCGGCGACACGTTCGTCGGCGGGTTCGCGGCGGCCCGCGCAGGCGGCGCGTCGATGGACGACGCAATCGGCTTCGGCCAGCGTGCGGCCGCCATCAGCGTCACGCGCTACGGCGCACAGACCTCGATCCCGACGCGTGACGAAGTCATACGTATGGATACCTGAATTCCGCACACGACGGAACGGCCGGAACCGGCCGATACCAGTGACATGGAGACAACCGACATGAACGAAAACCAACCTGTTCCGCCCGCGCCGCCACGCATCCGGCGCGGCCAACGCGTCGCGCTCGCGCTGTTGATGGCGAGCGGGATCGTCAACTACCTCGATCGCGGCACGCTGGCCGTCGCGAGCTCCGCGATCCGCGGCGATCTCGGCCTGTCGCTCGCGCAGATGGGGTTGCTGCTGTCCGCGTTCTCGTGGAGCTATGCGCTGTGCCAGTTCCCGGTTGGCGGGCTGGTCGACCGCATCGGCCCGCGCCGGCTGCTCGGCATCGGGCTGATCGTCTGGTCGTTCGCGCAGGCGGCGGGCGGCATCGTGTCGACCTTCGGCTGGTTCATCGTCGCGCGCATCGTGCTCGGCATCGGCGAGGCGCCACAGTTCCCGTCGGCCGCGCGCGTGGTCAGCAACTGGTTTCCGCTGCGTGCGCGCGGCACGCCGACCGGCATTTTCAACGCAGCATCACCGCTTGGCACCGCGCTGGCGCCGCTGCTGCTGTCGATTCTCGTGGCGTCGTTCGACTGGCGCTGGGCGTTTATCGCGACGGGGGCACTCGGCCTCGTCGTCGCGGTCGTCTGGTTCGCGCTGTACCGCGATCCGGTGCGTGCGCAACTGTCCGCCGCCGAGCGCAGCTATCTCGATGCCGACGCGCAAAGCGTGGCTGCGGCGCCGAAACTGACGTTCGCCGAATGGCGCAGCCTGTTCTCGCACGGCACGACCTGGGGGATGCTGATCGGCTTCTTCGGCTCCGTGTACCTGAACTGGGTCTACCTGACCTGGCTACCGGGCTACCTGACGATGGAGCGGCACATGAGCCTGATCCGCACCGGATTCGCCGCGTCGGTGCCGTTCCTGTGCGGGTTCGTCGGTTCGCTGGTCGCCGGCTGGCTGTCGGACCTGGTCACACGCCGCAGCCGTTCGCCTGTCGTGAGCCGGCGCAACGCGGTGGTGGTCGCGATGCTCGGGATGGTCGCCTTCACGATCCCGGCCGCGCTCGTGCAGAGCAACACGGTTGCGCTCGCGTGCATTTCGGTCGTGATCTTTCTCGCGAACGCGGCGTCGGCCTGTTCGTGGGCGCTCGCGACGGCAGCCGCGCCGCCGAGCCGTGTCGCGTCCCTCGGCGCGATCCAGAATTTCGGCGGCTTCATCGGCGGCGCGCTTGCGCCGATCCTGACGGGCATCATTGCGCAGAAGTGGTCGTTCGTGCCGGCGCTGCTGACGGCCGCGGCGATCGCGTTCGCCGGTGCAATGGCCTATCTGCTGCTGGTGCGCAAGCCGATTCCCGAGCAGGCCGCGAACGCCGCGCCCGGACCGTTGCCGGCGTGAGCCGCGGTCTGCTCCCCGCATTCACTGAAGCAAGGAGAAACAGATGCAACACCCGCAGCAATCGAACGTGGCCATCGAGGGGATCGTGCCGGTGATGCTGACGCCGTTCGACGACGCCGGCGCGATCGACTACGCCGGGCTCGAGCGGCTCATCGAATGGTATCTGGCGCACGGCTCGGACGCGTTGTTCGCGGTCGCGCAATCGAGCGAGATGCAGTTCCTGAGCCTCGCCGAACGCGCGGCACTCGCGCGCTTCGTGGTCGATCGGGTGGCCGGACGCGTGCCCGTCGTCGCGTCCGGGCACATCAGCGACGATCTCGATGCGCAGGTCGCCGAGCTGTGCGCGGCAGCCGAATCGGGCGCGCAGGGCGTCGTGCTCGTGACCAACCGCCTCGATCCGCAGCGCAAGGGCAGCGCCGCATTGCTCGACCATCTGCACCGGCTGCTCGCGCGACTGCCGACGGATCTTCCGCTCGGCCTGTATGAATGTCCGGCCCCTTACCGGCGGCTTCTTTCGGATGACGAACTGCGTGCATGCATCGACACGGGCCGGTTCGTGATGCTCAAGGACGTGAGCTGCGATCTCGACACGGTGAAACGGCGTGTTGCGCTCGCCGCGGGATCGCCGCTGAAGATCCTGAACGCGAACGCCGCGATTGCGTGGGATGCGATGAAGGCCGGATCCGCCGGCTTCAACGGCGTGTTCACCAACTTCCACCCGGATCTCTACCGGTGGTTGCGTACGCAAGGCGACACGAATCCGGCGCTGGCCGATGAACTGTCGACGTTCCTGGTCGTATCGGCGGTGTCGGAGGCGCTCGGCTATCCGGCACTCGCGAAGATCTACCATCAGCGGATCGGAACGTTCGGGTCGATCAGGTGCCGTGCGATCGACTACGACGTGCGTGAGCGATTCTGGGCGCTCGACGCTGTGCTCGACAAGATCGTCGCGGGGACTGAGCATTTTCGCCGGCGAATCGCGGCGTAATGGGCGGTGTGGCGCGCCGGGCGGTGTTGACGGCGCGCCGGCATCGTCGTGGAGAACATGTAGCGTGCGCGGCGTCCGGGCCGCGTGCGTAGCCCGGCCTCACAGCCTGTCGTGCCGTTATGCGCGCTGTGAGGCGTTACAAAGCCCTTGTTTCGCTCAATTGTCCACTAAATAGAGACAGCGAATCATATTTAGACGGATTGATGATTTCCGGTGAGACAGTAGACTGCACTCGTGCTTCGCCAGAACCGATTCGAAGCGCGCCGCGAGCGGCGCGACCGGACGGATTCTTCGGCAACTGGTCGTGGTATCGGCCAGCGATCCGATCGAGCGAGGAGTGGCCCGTCGCCGGCCACGCACGCCGCTCCGGCGTGCATCGGCAACGGCCGCATCAAACCGTCAATTCAAGGGTGATTGCTATGCGTTACGTTTCGCTGGAGTCGAAGAAGGACGAGCTGCTGCTGGCGGCTCGCGTGCTGATGATGATCCTGTTCGTGCTGTTCGGCTGGCAGAAGCTGAACGGCTTCTCGGGCACGGTCGCTTACATGGCGTCGACGGGGAACCCGGCGCCCGAACTGGCGGCCACGATCGCGGTGGCGGTCGAGCTGGCCGGCGGCGCGCTGATCGCGATCGGTTTCTATACGCGCCCGCTTGCCCTGGTGTTTGCCGTCTATACACTCGCGACCGCGTTGATCGGCCATCGTTACTGGGCGCTGCAGGGGATGGAGCAGTACATGGCGATGATCAACTTCTACAAGAACGTGAGCATCATCGGCGGGTTGCTGTTGCTCGCGCTGACCGGGCCGGGGCGGTATTCGGTGGATCGGAAGTAACGCAGGGCGAAGTTTCTGCCCGGTGTCAGGGGCCCGGCGCACGAAAGTGCGCCGGGTTTTGCTTTTTGCGGGCGAAGGCGCACCGGGTGCGCGTTGCTTAAACAACCGGCGTGGTGCCGAAGCGCGGCGGGCAACGTGCCCGTTCCTGGCCGGAATCCGCATCGCGGATCACGCATTGCACGAAGCCATTGGCTGGCGCGAAATGGGCAAAGAACGGGTCGAGCATGCGACTGAATGCGTACAGGCTCGTCGTATTGAACGCGGACGGCTCGACGTTCACCGCAATTTCGATGCCGCGCAGAAACGTCGACATGGGCTTGACGGCCATCCATTGCATGACGGGCCGGTGCGAGACACGGACGATCGCGTCGATGATCGGTGTCGGTCCCGGCGCGTCGGCCGCCAGCAAGCGCAGCAATGCCCGCAGCGTGTCGACGCCGGCCGGGTTCAGGGTCAGCACATGCGGCGCCAGACCGGCGACGAGCTGCCAGAGGGCACGCTGTCGAGGTGGCACGGCGCGGCAGCGCGATGCCGCGCGCAACAGCGTCACGCGGCCCGCGAGGTTGTCGTTCTCGTTGAACAGATCGCCGTCCGGGGCACCGAATGGCAGCGTCGAAGGATGGTTGCCGTTCGTGCAGGTCAGGCCGAGCATCAGCTGACCGTCCGATCGTGCAATGGCATGCCCGGTCAGGTCGACGAGCGTGATCTCCGGGTATCGCGACGCCTTGCTGTCGCCGTCGTATTCCCGGCTGGATGCAAGCCAGTAGGTCGGCGCATCGCGCGACGATCGTTCATGCACGAAGCCGCGGTAGCACGGAACGGGTGTGCCGCCCGATGCGTCCGGAGCGCCTTCGGCGGCCAGTCGAACCGTATCGATCGAGCGGACGGTGAGGCCGCGCATGCTCAGTACGTGCGGCGTGACCGTGTAGGTCGCGGCGCCAGGTCCGAGCGTGATCGGCATCGCGTCGCGGCTGAACAGGTTCACGATCGGCGTACAGTACAGCCGCAGGTGTTCGGTCGTGATGGTGTCGAGTTGCATGCGTGCGGCAGACGATTCCGGAACGTCGACGATCGGCACGTGCAGCGTTAGCTCGCGGCACGGGCCGGCCGCACGCGCAAGCATTCCGAAATCGATGTCGATGAACGCGAACTTGTCGGGAAACGCGAAATATTCGCGCAGCAGCCGCCACGGTGCATGTTCCGTTGTCGCGGTCGGCACGAGCGCATCGCGTTCATCGTACCCGGCCGGCTTCAGCGGAAATTGCGGCAGACGTTTCCAGTGACCGCCGGGATCGCTTTCCACGAATGCGATCGGCGCTTGCAGCAGCAGCGCGTCGGCCAGCGTGGCGGTGAACGCTGGCGTGCCATGGAAGTGGACGCGGATCTGCTCTGGCGTTGCGGCGCGAAACGCCGCTTCATCCGTCAGCGATGCGAACGTAATCGACAGAACGATCGACGTGTTCGGCGGCAGCTTGCTGCGTGGCGATGACGCGGCAGCTGGCGCCACGCCGACCCGCTCGATCGCGATCGGAGCAATCGAGACGTCGTAACAGGTCCGGAACCGGCAGGTGCCGGCCCGGTCTTCGAGTTCGGTGCCGCGTAGCACCGTCATGGGTTCGGTCAACTGGCCGAGCGCGGCGCCTGCGTCGATTTGCGCGATCGCGCACGACGGAATCGGGCGTAGCTGCTCGGGGTAAAGCGTGTCGATGACCGCCTGCGCGAACACCGGGTAGTCGTCGTCGAGTTTCCTGCTGATCCGGGCACTTAGCAGTGCGAACGATTGCAACAGCCTGCCAAGATGCGGATCGTCGTTTTCGCCGTCGGTCATTCCGAGGCGTGCGGCGATCTTCGGAAAGCGCGCGGCGAACTCGTGCGTCGAGCGGCGCAGCAGCGCCAGCTCGCGCTCGTAGTGGGGCAGGAGCTCATCCATCGTCGGTTGGATCAGCGCCGGATGTAGGGCGGCTCCCATTCATGGGGCAGCGAGTCGGGGTCGAGCCAGCGGACTGTCCGGATTGCGCGGTAAAGGATGAACAGGGGCGGCAGCTTGACGACCGCGCTCACGAACATCACGATGGCCTGTCCGGGATCGATTGGTGCGGGACCAGCATGCAGGTAGAACGCCAGGCCAAGCAGCGGCAGATAAAGTGCCATGGCGCCGAAGGACAGCCAGCGGAACAGCCGGACAGCCCAGAGCTTGCCGGCGCCCATGCCGACGCCGACCGGCATCATGATGACGCTGATCAGGACCCATCCCGGCAAGAGGACGTCGCCGTGATCGATGCCGAATGCCGACGCCATGCCCAAGATGAGTTCAGTTATCGAGAAACCCACGCCCAGGAAAAAGCCGACCGCAGCGACGATGACCGGTCTGGGGCCACCGCGAGGACGATCGCCGGGGCGTTCCGTGCCAAGGTACGCTTTGTCGTAAGTCGTCGACTCGTTCGGATCCTGAGTCGTCATCGAGCGTGCTCCGGGAAGTGGCTGACGCCTACCTGAAATTGCAAGACGGTGGACGGATTACCGGCCATCCTAGCAGCCGTCGTTTCCGGCACAAGCAATTGCGCGGGATGTGATGCATCGTTATCCTGATGACGGGTGATCCACCCGGTTACCTCTTTCGTCAGATCGGGCGGACTGATGCCATAAACGCCCGTACCGTAAAACGACGTCACGTATGCGGGAGCCTCGATTGTCCTGAGCAGCATCAGCTCCGTGCGTGCCTTGTCCAGCTTCTGCTGCGCTTCACGGACCTTGGCTGCGAGACTGCTCGTCTGCTGCTGCATCTGGCCGGCTTGTTCGCGCATGAGTGCCTGATTGGGGCTGTCGAGCTTGCCGTGTGTCAACGAATCCAGTGCCTTGCGTTGATCCACGAGGCGTTTGGTTGCCTGGACGGCTTCCTCTGCCGCTTCACCGGCTTCACGGGCCACTCGGGGCAGGGACGCGAGCGTGCGGCCGCCGCTGACGAGGAGGTCAGGCATGACCATGAGCGGACCGACGGCTTCGATGATCCGGTAATGCAATGAGTGTTCGAGCTGACTGGCGCGGACTTCGTCGCCCTGGATCTGATACGCCAGCATTCTGCCGTCCTCGGACAACAGCATTAAAGAGCCGAACCCGGCCAGCAGACCGAGCGCCGGGAGCAGCGTGATTCCGCCGGCGACTATCGCCGCCATCGCTACGGCGCCGGCGAGCAAGCCGAACATGTCGCCGGCAACGGCTGCCGCCCCGAATGCGACCTTGTGCTGATCCATGTAATTCCGTGCTGTCGCGATCCCCCTGTCGAGCGCGGTGGGCCCCGACGCTGCCGCGACCCGGTGCGACCACGTCTGTGCGAGCTGCTGGATCGTCTGCGGACTGGCATTGCTCAACGGATCGGGCACCGCGACCGGCATGCGCGTCACCGAAACAACGAGATCCAGCGCGTGGCCGTCCGCATCGGGAATGGCTGGCTTGAGCCGCGCCGCGGCCTGCCCGTCGAAGAAGATCACGCCCGCCTTGGGACCGAGTACCCGCCCAGCGAATTTCGACAGGTGAAATTCGGCATCGGCCCGGTGGCAATAGGGCTCCCATAATGCGGGTGATTTCGGCATGGCGTCTTATTAATAATGCAGTGTTGATTATCGATGCGGCCAGTGGATGTGCCAGCGCTTCCGGCGATCAGCCGAGAATATAATCCGGCTGCATGACTAAAACCAGTCGGTCGCGCGAAAGGAAGCCTTTGTATATAAAGAGAAGGCAAGCGGAAAGGTAATAATTTCCGAATATGATTTCAAGTCGTTTTCGTGTCGGTATTTATTTCTATTCGATTATTAGGGTTCGTTCGTTGAACTGTCAAATAACGGTTCCGGGGTCCCCTTTTTCGTCAGTCGTGGATTATGATTTTGCGGCTTGAGACCCGCAAAAAGGGCAAAAGCAAACTGAGGGGGCCATTATGCAATTGTCCGATCTCGCAGGTTTTCTGAACCTGCAGAACAGCCGTCTGTTGACGATCAAAACACCCTTGTCGGGCGCGTCGGAACTCGTGCTGGGTGACTTCCAGTGCAGCGAGGGGCTGTCGGTGCTGTACGACATGCAACTCGGGCTGGCGTCGAGAAACCCGAATATCGAGTTGAAGCAGATGATCGGGCAGCCCGTGACGGTATCGCTGCAATTGAGCAATGCCCTGGCGAGCAGCGACGAACGGTATTTCCACGGTTACGTCACGCAGTTCGCCCATACCGGGGCCGACGGCGGGTTGGCGAGTTACACGGCCACCGTGCGGCCGTGGCTGTGGATGCTGTCGCGTCGAGTCGACTCGCGCATTTTCCAGGACAAGAATGTCCAGGACATTCTCGGCGACGTCTTTTCGAAGTACGCGAAGCTGGCCTCCTACGAGTTTCGCGTCGCACGGACGCTGAAGCCGTACAGTTATTGCACCCAATATCGGGAAACCGATCTGAATTTCGTGCTGCGCCTGCTGGAGCAGGACGGGCTGTTTTTCTATTTCGAACATGCGAAGGACGGGCACAAGCTGATCGTCACGGATGCGTCGACCAATGCAAAGCCGATCGACGGCACGGTTGCATTGCGCTATGCGACCAGCGGCGAAACCTTCGACGACGAAAGCGTGGTCACGCAGTGGGTCGCGCAGCGTCACCTGTCTTCCGATAGCGTCAGCATGAAGACGTTCGACTACAAGGTGCCGAATGCGCGCCGCTATGTGTCTGGCGACGCGCCGATCAAACAGGGCGATGTCGGCCATTACGAGATCTACGACTATGTCGGCGGGTACGGCTTCGATTCGACCGATCACGGCGAAGAACTCGCGCGTTTCCGGCTGGAGGCGCTTGCCGCGAACGGCAAGGCATTCTCCGGCGCCACCAACTGCCGCACGCTGTCGCCCGATCGCTATTTCGAAATGACGGATCATTACGATCCCGGCAGCGGCAACGAGACCGACCGGCAATTCCTGGTGACGGCCGTGCGGCACCACGGCATGAACAACTACCAGTCGAACGAAGGTGCGGGCCGGTATTCGGCGAGCTTCCAGTGCATCCGCAAGAAGATTCCGTGGCGGCCGTCGCTGTCGGTCGTCAAGCCGGTCATCGCCGGTCCGCAGACGGCAATCGTGGTCGGGCCGAAGGGCGAGGAGATCCACACGGATTCGCTCGGGCGCGTCAAAGTGCAATTCCACTGGGATCGTCTGGGCAAGCGCGATCAGAGCAGTTCGTGCTGGGTGCGCGTCGGCCAGCCGTGGGCCGGCGGCGGTTTCGGCGGCATGCAGATTCCGCGCATCGGCGACGAGGTGGTCGTGTCGTTCCTCGACGGCGATCCCGACCGGCCGATCATCATTTCTCGCGTGTACAACGCGCAGAACATGCCGCCGTGGAAGCTGCCGGAAAATGCGACCCAAAGCGGCATCCTGTCGCGCTCCACCAAAGGCCACTCCGGTACTGCGAACGCAATCCGCTTCGAGGACAAGCAGGGCGAGGAAGAACTCTGGCTGCAGGCCGAGCGCGATATGCGCACCGAGGTCGAGCACGACGAGTTGCGTGTCGTCGGCAACGATCATCGCTGGGCCGTCGGCCGAAATCATACGCTCAACGTCAAGGTCGATCACGCGTCGAATACGGGCAACAACCAGACGGTCGGTGTCGGCAGCGGCTTTGCGATGACGGTCGGCGCGCTGCCGGCCGACAATGCGCCGCCGCCCGATGCCGGTACCTACACGCTCAACGTCACCGAACAGATCGTGATCCAGTGCGGCAAGGCGCGTATCACGCTGAGCAAGGACGGCACGATCCGGCTCGAAGGCGTGCAGATCCTGGAGAACGCGTCGGACTACTTCCTGATGCAAGGCAAGAAGATCGACCTGAATCCCTGACCGGCGAATCATCAAAAGACCTCGGCGAACATGAAATACCTCATTCAGGAATGCAGTTTCGACATCCCGTCGCTGAACGACGATCGTACCGTCAACGTGCTGACGCTCGCGCATCCGCAAACGAGCGGGACTTACCAGATTGTCGTCAGCCGCGACCAGTTGATCGGCGGTGAGGATCTCGAGCGTTGCATGCGCAGACAGATCGGCCTGATGACACGGCACGTGACGGGCTTCAAGGAGATCGCGCGGCAGCAGGTCGAGATCGGCGCGCAGCGCGTGCCGGCGCTGGAGCTCGAGAGCACGTTCAAGCAGTCGGGTTCCACGTTCCATCAGATTCAGGCGATGACTGTCGTCGATGCACCGCGCCTGCTCGTCATCACGCTGTCGAGCCAGACGCCGCTGTCGGATGCGCACCGTACGGCGTGGAAGCAGCTGCTCGACAGCTACCAACAGCATGGATAAGCCTCGCGCGCTTCGTCGAACGCCGGGCGCCCGCGCTCGCGTTCCCGACGCGGCCATTCTGTAACCAATCAGGATCGATCCCGCCATGTCCCTGCTCGCAGCCGCCCGACTCGGCGATACCTTTACCCATACTTCGTTACTGGCACAGATGCTCAAGGTCGCATCGACGATCGGGGCAGGGTTGCTGGTCGGGGCCGCAATCGGGGCGGCGGCGGTGTTCATCGTCGGGACGGGCGGGCTCGGTGCGGTCGTCGTCGGCGCGATCGTGGGCGCCGTGCTGTCGCAGGTCGTCAACGCCGCGACGTCGAAATTCCTCGGAAGCGATTCATTGGAGGGATATTTATCCGAAAAGGCAGGAGAACTGATAGATAGCTTCATCCCCGGCGAAGTGAAAGGCGCGATCGTGACCGGTTCCGCCGACGTGTTCGTGAACAGCCGGAGCTCGGCACGCGCGGCCGGCATGCCGAAGCCGCCGTTGCCGCCGGGCGTCGAGCCGCAGTCGGTGGCCGATCTGTTTACGCCGGTCGACCAGGATTTCGTCGCGTGCTCGAATCACCCGACGCCGAAAGGCGAGCATCTGGCCGAAGGCTCGTCGAGCGTGTTCATCAACGGCCGGCCGGCGTCGCGCATCAAGGATGCGACGACCTGCGACGGCAAGATCAATACGGGGTCGACCAACGTCAGCATCGGTGGCGAGCGGATGCGGGTGCGGGAAGTCACGAGCGAGATGCCGCCGTGGCTTGCGACGATCGCGAAATACGCAGGGCTCGCCATTGCGATTTGCCAGGCGTTGCGTGGGCGTGGCTCGCTTGCCAGCAAGCTCGCCTGTTTTGCGATGAACTTCGCGATCAACGTCGCCGCGGACAAGCTTGTCAGCACGGCTATGTCCGGCCGCCTGGGCCATCCTGTTCATCTACCGACCGGCGCGAAGATTCTGGACGGCGACGAGGACCTGGATTTCGTACTGGACGCGCCGGTGCCGATCGTTTGGCAGCGCTTCTACAGCAGCCTCGACCCACGCACGGATCGGCCGATCGGCCGCGGCTGGAACCTTCCGTATGCGGTCGAGCTTAGGCTCGGCGTGGGCGGCGAGAATCCGCACCTCTGGATCGATTCGCAGGGACGGCGTACACCCGTTCCCGACCTCCAGCCGGGACAGAAATACTTCAATCGCAGCGAGGCGCTGACTTTCGCCTGTACGCCGGGCGGCCACTGGATGATCGAGCAGGACGACGGCACCTGCTTCGACTTCGGCTTGCCGGTCCACGGCCTGGCGCCCCAGACGCTGCGCCCGCGCGTGATCGAGGATCGCAATGCCAACTGGCTCAATTTCCACTACGACCCGCAAGGGCGGCTCGTTGAGCTTGTGACGATGGCCGGCCATCGCTTGACGATCGAGTACGACGCCACGCTGGCGCAGCGGATGTCGCGTGTGCTGCTGCATACGGATGCCGGCACGACCTGCATGGTGAATTACGCGTATACCGGCGATGGGCTGCTCGAACGCGTCTCCGATGGCGAGGGTGTCGAGCGGCGCCGGTTTGCCTACGACCCGGCCGGACGCATGACGATGCATCGCCTGCCTGGCGGCCAATCCGCGTTCTATGCGTGGGAGGAGTTCGAGCGCGACGCGCTGGCGGAGGAGAGCGGCCTCGACGGTCGGGAGGCGCGGGTCGTCGAGCACTGGACCGATGATGGCGAGCGCTATCGGCTGACCTATGACTTCGCGCGGCAGGCCACCCGCGTGACCGACCATCTCGGTCGCATGCAGCTGTGCGAATGGAATGCCGACTACCTGGTGACTGCGCATACCGACGCGCTCGGGCAGACCTGGCGTTTCGACTGGGGGCCGGCTCGCGAACTGCTCCGTATCGTGGAGCCGGACGACGCGACGACGCAGCTTCGTTACGACGACGAGCGTGGCTTGCCCACCGAACTGACGAATGCACTGGGGCAGACTACGCGATTCGAATGGCACTCGATGTGGATGACACTCGAACGGCAGACGCTCGCGGACGGCCGGCAGTGGGCGTACGAATTCGACATGCGCGGCAATCGCGTCGCCGAGCTCGATCCGCTCGGACAGCGCACCGAGTTCCGGCTCAATCGCCAGGGGCGGCCGGCGGCGATCGTCGATAAGCGCGGCGGGATCACGGAGTTCGGTTGGGACCGGCACCACCGGCTGATTGCCCGAACCGATTGTTCGGGCATCACGACGCGGTTCGAGTACGACGTGCGCGGCCGCTTAACGGCGCTTATCGACGCGCTCGGGCAGGCGACGCGTTACCGTCATGATGACCGCGATCGTACCGTCGAGGTGCAGTTGCCGGACGGTAGCGATCAACGTTATCGCTGGTCGTCGAACGACGAGCTCGTGGCGGCCGTCGACGGCAATGGCCATACAACTTCGTTCACCTACGACACCGCGGGGCGCGTGGCGTCGAGAACCGATCCGAACGGGCACCAGGTTGACCTCGAATACGACGCCGCAGGCAACCTGTGCACGCTCTACAACGAAGTACGCGACAGCTACCGGTTTGCTTACGACGATGCGGACCGATTGACCGGGCAGGTTGGTCCGGATGGCTTGCGCGTCGAATACGAACGCGACGCGCGGGGCGCGCCGATCTTGGTCAGGCAAGGGGCCGGTACGCCGCAGCAGATCACGGTTGAATTGGGGCGCGACGCGCTCGGGCGTCTGGTTCGCAAGCGCACGCCCGAGACGGTGACGACGTACAGCTATGACGAGACGGGGCGACTCGAACGCGTGGCGCGGACCGACCGCGACAATCGCACGATCGATGCCGTGGCGTTTTCGTACGACGCGCTGGACCGGCTGGTCGAGGAGGTTGCCGAAGCGGCTGGCGACGATGGCCGGATGCGGGTAACCAGGCTCGCGCACGAGTACGACGCGCTCGGCAATCGAACGCAAACGATGCTGCCGGGCAATCGGACCTTGAACTGGCTGTATTACGGCAGCGGTCATTTGCATCAGATCGCATCGAACGACGAAGTCGTGTGCGATTTCGAGCGGGACCGGCTGCATCGCGAGGTGAGCCGCACGCAGGGCGCGCTGACGCTGGCGACCGGCTACGACAGCCTGTCACGGAAAGTGGCGCAATGGATCGGTGACGCGCAGCATGCACCGGGCGCGTGGACGGCGTTTGGTACGCGGCAAGGGCAGGACGTGCTGCGCAAGGCATTCGCATATGACAGTGCGGGCGAGCTGACCGCTCGAATCGATCCGTTCGGCGGGGAACTGAAATACAGCTACGATCCGGCGGGTCGATTGCTGGGCAGCGCGGCGGCGGGCCTGAGCGGGCGTGCGGATGCGGTGGGCGTGCTGACGGAGCAGTTCGCGTACGACGCGGCATCGAATCTGCGTCCGCTCGGGCAACCCGGGCGCATAGAGGGCAATCGGCTGCTGATGAGCGGCGATCGACGCTACCGCTACGACTCGCTCGGCAGAATGGTCGAGAAGCTGACGGGCGGTCACACGATCCAGCGTCTGAAGTACAACGTGGAGCATCAGCTGGTCGAGGTGAGCACGAACCGGCGCGGGGTCGAGCAGACGGTGCGATTCAGTTATGACGCGCTCGGGCGCCGGACGGTGAAGCTCGACGCATTCGGTGCGACGCGCTTCGTGTGGGACGGGATGCGTCTCGCACAGGAGCAGCGCGGCCATCAGGCGGTGACTTATCTGTATGAGGATGGCGGTTATGTGCCGCTGGCGCGGATCGATGCGATTCACGAAGACAGTCACTGGCTGTGGCGGCTGTATCACGAAGGGGAACGGAACCGGCCGCCGGCGGATGCGAAGCCGAGCGCGAAGATCTATTACTTCCACTCGAACGCGAGCGGTGCGCCGGAGGAACTGACAGACCGCGACGGCAAGGTGGTGTGGCGGACGCGGTACCGGGCGTGGGGCAATACGGTGCTGCAGGAATATGCGCCGGAGTTCCAGGCGAACCCGGTTGGCGACGTGATGCAACCGCTGCCTCAGACATTGCGGTTCCAGGGGCAATATGAGGACCTGGAGACGGGGCTTTGCTACAACACGTTCCGGTACTATGACCCGGATGTCGGACGATTCATCACGCCGGATCCGATCGGGTTGGCGGGTGGGCTGAATCAGTATCAGTACGCGCCGAATCCGCTGATGTGGATCGATCCGTGGGGCCTAAGTTGCTCGGCGCTTGATAAGGCTAGACGCAGCGGTGTGGCCAAGGCGTGGCGACAGGAGCGGCGATTGGTGAAGTTGACTGGGCAGGGGACGCGGACCTGGACTCGAGCGGAGAAAGCGGAGCTTTTGTCCCGGGGCAAAGTCACTGGATATGAGGGGCACCACATCAATAGTGCAGAGGCTCATCCGCAATTGGCAGCGGAGCCGGACAACATAAAATTTGTAAAGGGTCGAGATGAACACCTGTTGGAACATAATGGGAATTTCCAGAACGTAACAACTGGACCTATGCTCGATCGGCGGGCACAGTTACAGCAGGCGATAGACGTCGCCCGTACGAAATAGTGAAATTTGGAGGTGATATGCCGAAGGTTGAGTTGATTTCTCCGATCCGTGATCGAATGGTGGGTTTCTCATCATTGGGCGAAGATGTCGCAAAGAATGGAACAGTTTTGTATGGAAAATGCCCTCATATTGGAAAAGATGCCTATCTTCACACGCTCTATCCAGCACTAACTGATGCGGAAATAAAAATTCTGGAGGAGCAGATAGAAAGAAAGTTGCCGCAACAGCTTGTTGATTTTTATGGTGAATGCAATGGATTTCATTATTTTGTCGATACGCTGATTGTGTATGGCTTGAGGAGTATAGCTGGGCGAGGAGCTGATGCCTTCTATCAGCCGTATGATATGAGAACTCCAAACGTTGACGAACGAATTCGTGACGCGGACGAAGACGCTATTTTTTTTGCATGGTACGACTGGGACGGCAGCTTGGTTTACACGCGAAAAAATGAATCGGCAATCTATATGTGCGGTAATGACTCAATGAAGCCGGTAGGAAAATGGAGTTCTCTCAAAGAGTTCCTGTCCGAAGAGTCGGAGAGAGTGTTGGGTTTATTTGATTCAAAGGGTATTTTGCTTGACGAAAGTGCTTCAACTCTTCCTGTTCGTTAATCGAATGGCCGGGAAGCTGAAGGGGAGAGAATATTGGTGGCGACTGAGACGACAACAATCTACGAATATAACGATAGGTACTGGATTGTTGAGGAAAGTTCTCAGCGATGGCCAGATAGAGACGGTCCGATTGAGAAGGTGGATCTAGTTGTCAAGGAATTCATCTGGAAATCAAGTAAGGATCATTCCTGTTGATAACTGTGTGGCTGGACACAGTGAGTCGGCTGTAATGGATCGGATTGTTGAGTTGAGAGGGATTGTCGATTCCGAAAAACTCGGTGCCTCGATCGTTGAGGCATTCAAGTATGCAGCGACACACCCTGAAAGGAAGGGTGACGCTTGAAACTATAGGGTGCGCTGGCTATGTGTGGTGTCGCGCAAGGTGAGAAGGCACAGAGTTATTGGATGCCAGTCGCGATGCGCGCTCTAGGAGGGTTCTCAATTCATGCGCAATGCGGTGATGTGGTTTGAAAATTCGCGATGAATTCCATTGATATCGAGACTCTGGTGCTGGCATGGGGCAGGAAATTCATCGATTTCCGTGTGGCGAAGATCCAATTTTTCAGGCCAAAAGAAGAAAAATGGGATTTCCTCGAGGTTGATGCGCCAATGCATCGAAGGGAATATTCAAATGACGGATGCTCGCGCGATTTTTGAGCAGAATGCAGGTGTTTTTGGTGATATTTATGAATTTGTATCCCAGGATGATGTCGGCGGGCTTGCGAAAATATTCGACGAACATCCGGATTTTTTAAATGTTCCGGTGTACGGGGGCGCTGGTGGTGGCCTGAACCTTATGCACCGTGCCGCCGCGCAAGGTCGGCTGAATGCATGTCGATATTTGCTCGATATGGGCGTCAGCGTCGACGTTTGCGACGACAATTTTCTGACGCCGCTGGTTGGGGCGGCTTCGGCTGGCCATTTGTCGACCGTGCAGTTCCTCCTCAAGCACGGCGCGAGCGTGAATGGTCACGGATGTGGTGTCACTACGCCGTTGATCGAAGCGTCCATGAACGGGCATCGGGATGTCGTTGTCTTCCTGGTCGAGCACGATGCCAATCTCGACAGATTGCAAAGGAAGTTCAACCAGACCGCGCTTGATGCCGCGTTGGTCTACAAACAGGAAGCAGTGGTGCAAGCTTTGCAACGCGTCGGTGCGAGGCGATCGATTGAGGCGATTGATCTTGCAGAGGAGCGTGGGAGTGGAATTCTGGAGCACATTTATCACAAGGTCGGCCCGATCCTGATCGACAGGAAAACCGTTGCGGTGGGACAGGCGCCGGTTGAAAGTCGTGCCGCGTTGATAAAGGAAGATAAATCAAGCAAGCTGCTTTTTACGATCGGACTTTTTGAATTTTCTCCCCGTCTGGAATTGATGTTTTGTGTCGAGTCGGATTGGCCCCTGGCCCCGGAATGTGCGGAGTGCGAGCCCCGTTATCAATTTCCTGGCGCAATTTTTGAATGGATCTGCGCGCGGATGGGTGCGGGTACGGTATTCGCGGAGGGAGATATTTTAACGCCGGAGGGTATCGAGGGATCGAAGATCGTCTGGCCTGAAGAAATTGACGCCCTTCTGTTTTCTGATTACAGTTTTGATCATGATTATCAGGAGAGCGAGGGCGGCGACGAGGATAGCGTGAAATTGCTCTTGCTGACTGCAATAAAATTGCCGAAGAGTAAAAAATCGAGTGCAGATAAAGTCGGTGATCTCGTCCGGAAAACCCGGAATCTTCCCTGGAAAAAAGTGAGGCTTCCGCTCAGCTGAAGGGAGTCGGATCGCGCTGGAGGCATCCGTCGTATCAGTCTGTATAGATCGACCCGATATCGCGTCGCGTTCGATTGTGCGCGCGGTGCGTTGGAACGATGACGTAAACTCTTTCGGTCAGCCCCGGTCGTTTGTCGCACCGCTTGCCTCATTTTCCGATCCGCCACGCCATGTCACGTACACCGTCACCGACCGACCTCCCCACCATCCTCCTCATCGGCGCCGCCGGCCTGCTCGGCCGCGCGGTTGCCGCATCGCTGGCCAGCGAGTCGTCGCTGACGCTGCTTGCGACGATCCGGAACCCGCAAAGCGCAGGCGCAAAACTTCTGGCATTGCCGCCGGAAAACCTCGCGCAACTGGACGTCCTCGACCAACCGGCTCTCGAACACCTCTTCGAAACCCGCCAACCGGCCGCCGTCATCCTCTGCGCCGCCGAACGCCGCCCGGACGTCTGCGAGCGTGATCCGGCCGCTGCCCGCGCGATCAACGTCGACGCACCGGCCCGTGTCGGCGCGCTGGCCGCCCGATACGGTGCATGGACGCTCGGCATTTCCACGGACTACGTCTTCGACGGCAAGGCCGCTCCGTACACGGAAGACGCCACGCCGAATCCGTTGAACATCTACGGCCGCACCAAGCTGGAAGGCGACGCGGCACTCCTCGCGGCATCTTCGCTTTCCTGCGTGCTGCGCCTGCCGTTGCTCTTCGGCCCGATCGCCGACTGGAGCGAATCGGCGGTCACGAGCCTCGCCCCGGCGACCGTGGCATCCGCCCGTCCGGGCGCGCAAGCGGTCGGCATGGACGCCTGGGCGATCCGCTACCCGACCTACACGCCGGACGTTGCGAAGGTGATCCGCGACCTGACGCTGCGCCATCTCGCGGGTGAATCCGTCACGGGCATCCGTCACTGGTCGGGCGAGGAGCCGATGACGAAGCACGACATCGCGCAGCGCATCGCTGCCGCGCTCGGCGTCGACGCATCGCTCACGCCGATCGACCAGCCGACCGACGCAACGCCGCGCCCGTACGATTACCATCTCGACGCGTCGCGCCTGCGCGCGCTCGGCATCGACCATGCGACGCCGTTCGACGTGGCATTGCGCACGGTCCTGCGCGGCGCGCCACCGCTACCGTAACGCCGCCACGACGACGAACGGGCCGCCCCGAAGAATTGTGCGAACGCGGCCCGTATGCGATGCTTGCTCCGCGGTGCGCGGGGCATCTGCGATGCGCTTCGCGTGACGCATGGCCGACGCGATCCCGTTCCCCCGGCGCACGAACCCGACAACAACCATGACCACCTCAGCTTCCCGCCCGCCGGCCCGCACGCTGACCCGCCTGCGCGCCACGTTTCGCCAGTACTTCAGCCTGCGCGAGGGCCAGGCCGACCGCGAAACGATCGACCAGGACATCCGCAGCGGCGTTGGGCTGCGCGGCACGAACCTGTGGATCCTGATCTCCGCGATCTTCGTCGCGTCGATCGGCCTCGATGTGAACTCCACCGCGGTCATCATCGGCGCGATGCTGATTTCCCCGCTGATGGGGCCGATCATGGGGCTCGGCTACGGGATCGGCATCTACGATTTCGCGCTGATCCGCCGGTCGCTGAAGACACTGGCCATCGCGACGCTGATCAGCCTCGCGACGTCGGCGTTGTATTTCTCGTTGAGCCCGCTGACGGGCGAACACTCCGAACTGCTCGCGCGCACGTCGCCGAGTATCTGGGACGTGCTGATCGCGCTGTTCGGCGGCCTCGTCGGGATGATCGGCGCGACGCGCAGCGAAAAGACCAACGTGATCCCCGGCGTCGCGATCGCGACCGCGCTGATGCCGCCGCTGTGTACGGCCGGCTACGGGCTCGCGCACGGCAGCCTCGCGTATTTCGCTGGCGCGTTCTACCTGTTCTCGATCAACTCGGTGTTCATCGCGTTCGCGACGCTGGTGGTGACGTGGGTGATCCGCGCGAAGCCGGTCGCGCCGGTCGACGAAACGCTGCAGCGCCGCGTGCGGCGCGTCGTGCTCGCGGCGGTCGTGCTGACGGCCGTGCCGAGCGTGATCCTCGCGTACCGGCTCGTCACGCAGGAAGTGTTCAACGCGCGCGCCGAGCAGTTCATCAAGACCGAGCTGTCGCTGCCGCTGTCGGTGGTCGCGAGCAAGCGCGTCGATCCGCGCGGCCGCGTGATCGAGGCGACGCTGGTCGGCCAGCGGGTCGACCAGGCGAAACTCGACCGGCTGGCGGACAAGCTGCCGGCCTACGGCCTGCAGAACAGCCGGCTTGTCGTGCAGCAGGCTGGCGACGAACGGATCGACACGGGCTCGCTCGCGTCGTCGCTGAAGGCGAGCATCGCGCAGGACCTGATCGCCGCGAACGACGCGACGCGCACTGAAATGGACGCGAAAGACCGGACGATCGCACGCCTGCAGCACGAAATCGACGGCCGTGCGACGCAGCAGGCCGAGCTGTCGCGCGTCGCGCGCGAGCTGCGCACGCAGTATCCGCAGATCCGCGAGATCCTGTACGGTGCGACCGACGGATGGGACGCCGGCGCGAGCACGCCGGACGCGGAACCGTTCGTGACCTTCGTCGTGTCGACCGCGAAGCCGCTGCCGCGCGCGGACCGCCAGCGAATCGAACGCTGGTTGAGCGTGCGGCTCGATTCGCCGCGCGTGCGTGTCGTGACGGCGGGGTGATGCCGACCCCGTGCACATGACTTGTCGCCGTCGATCGGACCGGGAGAGCCGGCCGGAGCGTCGCGCTCGCGCGGCGCTGCCCGGCATCCCGCCGCATACCTGCCCCGGAGCCACGCCATGCAACTGAAATGGCTCGAAGACTTCGTCGAACTGGCCCGCACGCGCAGCTTCACGCGCGCAGCGGAAAACCGCTTCGTCACGCATCCGGCGTTCGGCCGCCGCATCCGTTCGCTCGAGGAATGGGTCGGCACGCGGCTGATCGCACGCACGAAACCGCTCGAACTGACGGCGGCGGGCACCGTCTTCCTCGATGCGGCATCGAATGCGCTCGACATCCTGCACGGCGTGCGTACGCAACTGCAGGAAGCGTCGCCGGTGCTGGAGAACAACCTGCGGATCGCGACCGGCCGCACGTTGTCGGCCACCTTCTTCTCCGACTGGTACGACGAGACGGTTGCGCGTGCGGGCTTTTTCACGGCGACCGTGTCGACCGGCAGCGCGGAGGAAGCGATCCTGCAGCTCACGGCCGGCGAAGCCGACATGCTGATCGTCTATTCGAGCCCGCACACGCGGCTGCTGATCGATCGCGACCGCTTCGACTGGCTGTCCGTGGCGCGCGAGGTGCTGGTGCCCGTCAGTGCACTCGATGCGCGCGGCAGCGCGCGCTACCGGCTGCCGGCCGGGCAGGCGCCGGTGCCGTGGCTCGCGTTCGCGCGCACGCTGACGCTGCGCGCGGTGCTTGCGCGGCATCTCGCCGAAATGCCGAACCGGCCGACACTGCGGCCCGTGTACCAGGCCGACTCGTACGAAGCGATCCTCGCGATGGCGCGGCGCGGGCTCGGCCTCGCATGGCTGCCACAGCGGCTCGTCGCGGACGACGTCCGGCGCGGTGAGCTCGCGATCGTCGGCGGCGCCGACTGGCAGATCGGCTTCGACATCGCTCTGTACCGCCGCCGGAACGAACCGCACCCGGTGCTCGACGCGATCTGGCGCACCGGGCCATCACGGGACGACGACGGCGCCCCGGCCGCCTGAGCCGGTTGCCCGAACCGGCCGGCGCATGTGTTGCGCCGATCAGCACGCTTGCGTGCCGAAACGGCACGAACGCGCGCACCGTGTTGCCTACACTCCGCGCTTGACTGGCCCGAACGGCCGCCGGCAACCGCCGCGCGCCGTCTTTCAAAATCCTGACGGCCAGCATTCCCGGAGGAGCACAGGCATGACCCGCAATACGCAAGCCGCGGCGCCGGCGCCGCACAATCCGTGGCGCGAGATCTGCGCCGCGAGCATCGGCAACGCGCTGGAGTTCTACGATCTGCTGATCTACGGTTATTTCGCGATCGTCATCGGCCAGCTGTTTTTCCCGACCCACGACGCGGCGACTTCGCTGCTGCTGTCGGTCGGCACGTTCGGCATCTCGTTCATCACGCGTCCGCTCGGCTCGATCGTGCTCGGCAGCTACGCGGACCGCGCGGGCCGCAAGGCATCGCTCACGGTGTCGATCGGGCTGATGATGGTCGGCACCGCGATGATCGCGTTCGCGCCGACGTATGCGCAGATCGGCATCGCCTCGCCGCTCGTGATCATCGTCGCGCGGATGCTGCAGGGCTTTTCGACCGGCGGCGAATTCGGCGCGGCGACCGCGTTCATGGTCGAGCAGGCCGACGCGAAGCGGCGCGGCTTCTTCGCGAGCTGGCAGATGTCGACACAGGGGCTCGCGACCGTGCTCGCGGCCGGTGTGTCCGCGCTGCTGAGCCTGCTGCTGACGGCCGATCAGCTGCACGCGTGGGGCTGGCGCGTCGCGTTTTCGGTCGGGCTGCTGATCGGCCCGGTCGGCCTGTACATCCGCCGCAACATCGACGAACCGGCCGATTTCCGCCGGCTCGGCGAGCAAGGTCGCGCGAAGTCGCCGCTGCGCGACGTGTTCGTCCGCGATCGCGCGAACATGCTGCTCGGCGCGGGCGTCGTCGCGACGGCCACGGCCTTCAACTATGTGCACAAGCTGTACATGCCGACATATGCGGTCAAGCAGCTGCATATCCCGGCCACGTCGTCGTATCTCGGCGCGGTCGTCACGGGCGCGATGCTGATGGTCGCGGCGCCGGTCGTCGGGCACCTGTCGGATCGCTTCGGCCGCATCCGCGTGATGCTGGTCGCGCTTATCCTGGTCGGCGTGACGACGTGGCCGCTGTTCGTCGCGCTGAACCGTTATCCGACCGTCGAAATGCTGCTCGCGGTACAGGCGCTCGTCGGGCTGCTGATTGCGGTGAGCCTCGCACCGTTGCCGGCGCTGCTCGCCGACATCTTCCCGACCAGCACGCGCGGCACGGGCCTCGCGCTGTCGTACAACTTCTCGGTGACGCTGTTCGGCGGCTTCGCGCCGCTGATCGTCACCTGGCTGATCGATGCGACGCACAACAAGCTGGCGCCGAGCTTCTACGTGATGGCGACGGCCGTGCTCGGCATCACGTCGGTGATCTCGCTCGGCCGCCGGATGCGCGGTGCAGCGGCCGGTTCCGCACCGTCGACGCGCGCGACCGAGGCGTGACGGACCCGACACGAACCCGATTCGGGCGTAGCCGGCACGCGCCGGCCGCGCCTTTCCCGAACCCTGACGAATCCTTCCGACATGACTACGCTTGAAGCCATCCGCGCCGCGTTGCCGGCCTATCCGATCGAAGTGGCGTTCCCCGACATCTCGCGCTGGCGTGCCGGCAACGCGGGTGTCGACTACCTGCATACGTTCGACAGCGGCAAGCCCGGCAAGCACGTGATGATCCTCGCGCTCACGCACGGCAACGAAGTCAGCGGCGCGATCGCGGTGGATGCGCTGCTGGCCGCCGGCCTGCGGCCGGTCGCGGGCCGGCTGTCGCTCGGTTTCGGCAACGTCGGCGCATACGAGCATTTCAGCGCGGAGAATGCCGACGCGACGCGCTATCTCGACGAGGACATGAATCGCGTATGGACGCCGGCCACGCTCGACGGCACACGCGCCAGCCGCGAGCTGGCCCGTGCGCGCGCGATGCGGCCGCTGCTCGATACGGTCGACCTGCTGCTCGACATTCACTCGATGCACGAAGCATCGGCGCCGCTGATGATGACGGGGCCGCTCGACAAGGCGATCGCGCTGGCAGCGGCGATCGGCACGCCCGAGCACGTGATCGTCGATCGCGGCCATGCGAACGGCACGCGGCTGCGCGACTACGGCGGCTTCGGCGATCCGGCGAGCACGAAGAATGCGCTGCTGATCGAGACGGGCCAGCACTTCGCCGCGAGCGCGCGCGACGTCGCGCTCGACAGCGCCGCGCGCTTCCTGCTGCATGCAGGCGTCGTTGCACGCGACGACGTCGCGGCGTTCCTCACGCAAGCCGCGCCGGTGCGGCAGAAGTTCATCGAGATCACGGAGCCGGTCGTCGCGCGCTCGATGGATTTCCGGTTCTCGCAGCCGTTCACGGGGCTCGAGGTGATCGAGAAAGCCGGTACCGAGATCGCGCGCGACGGCGATGACGTGATCGTCACGCCGTACGACAACTGCGTGATCGTGCAGCCGTCGATGCGCCATCTCGGCGTGAACGTCACGATGATGCGGCTGGGGCGTTTGCTTGACCGCTGATTGAGCCGGCCGCAAGCATTCGAAGTCACGCCCGGCGCAATCGCCGGGCAACCGACACCGCTTCACGCGGGCAGGTCCTTCTGAACGAACGTCGCCCGTCGGGCCCGTGCCTCGTAGTCGGGGCGGGCCGATCGTAGAGGTCGCAGCGCGGGGTGCCTTCACGATCCGCAGGGTTTTGATGCGCTGCGGCGGGCGGTGCCCGCGACGCTGAAAAGCCCGGTCGAAGCGGGTTTCCGTTTGGCATGGCGGACGATCCTTGCCCACCGGGAGTGGGCAGCATGCCCTGTCGTTCCGTCATCGAAAGGCGATACACTGCGCGGGTTCCCGATCCGGTCGGGAGCGTCGGGGGAGCCGGGCGAACCGGCGGCGATGGCGCGGATCGCGTCACGCACCCTGACTCATTCGAACAAATCGAGAGAGAAAGAGAGGGCCCATGCTGACACGTCTTCGTAACGGACTCGACCGCGCCCGCGACCTGCGCGAGTCCGGACCTGCTTCAACCCTCTCGCTCCGGCCGACGGCATGCGAACTGGTCGACCTGAGCGCGAAGCGCGCGATCTGGAGGGTGCCCGTACCCGGCCAGGTCGACTGCTATCTGGCGGCCGAGCCGGGCGGGGTGGAGCGTTTCGTCGTCCATCTCGACGCCGAGGCGTTCTATCGCCGCTGGCTCGAAACGAGCCCGGCATTCCCGAAACAGGATTCGCAGGACTGCGTACCGCGCCGGGCCATGCCGCTCGACAGCAAGTTCGCGATCGCCGCCACCGCGTTCAGGGGCGGCCGCGAGGCACCGGTGGCGCTGCCGCCGGTCGGCTACTGGCCGGCGGGAAGCGGCTACGAAGTCGCGATGAGCGACGGCATGACGCGGACTTTCTGGCTGCTCGCCAATCGCGTGCGGTCGTTTCCGGTCAGCGTGGCCGACGCAACCTGGGCGACGATGCTGAGCGGCATGGCCGGCATCGGCGTGGCGCCGATCGCGTACAGCACGCTGTTCGCGCGGGGCGTTTAAGCGCGGCAGCGGGATGCCGGGCACGGGCCGGCGACCCGCACGGCCCGCCGCGCATCGAACGCGGTTCCGCCTGAATTGACACCTGGCGTACGCGCCCATTACAGTCGGGACGCGGGCCGGTGGGTCAAGCGCACACCCGGAACAGGCAGTCGATGTTCTAGGACCACGGGGCTACCCCGTGGATCAGATCGACACACCGATGCGTCGCAAGGGGCCCGGTTGCGCGTTGCGCAACGTATCCCCTCGCAGCACCAGCCACGTTGACTCATCGTCCCGCCCATTCCTGGCCATGCACGCATCCCTGCGCGATACCACCCGCACGATTGCCGAGGCGATGCTCGCGGGCTCGCCCGAGCGTGGCGGCGTCATCGCGCGGATGGCGGCCGTGCTCGGCGACGCGCCGATGTGGGCGCATGAAGTCGCGGATGCATCGCTCGCGCGCTTCGGCGCGCACTGGGCCGACGCCGACATCGATGCGCTTGCGGAGGTCGTGGCCGAGGCGCCCGGATTCGTGCGCGCGTGGTACGGCGACCTTCGGCCGGTCGTGATCCGCGTGGTGCGGCGGCCGCCGGTCCAGCGGCCGTTGCCGGCGCCGCTCGCCGGTTGCGACGCGCCGCAATGGGCGACGCCCGGCGATCTCGCCGGCTGGCTCGGCGTGAGCGCGGCGGAACTCGACTGGCTGTCCGATCACTGGCGCGTCGACGCGCGCAGCAGCGCCACACCACTGCATCACTACACGTACGTCGCGCTCGACAAGCGCAGCGGCGGATCCCGGCTGGTCGAGATCCCGAAGGGAAGGCTGCGCGAAGCGCAGCGCCGCATCCTGCACGGGCTGCTCGACCGCATTGCGCCGCACGGTGCCGTACACGGTTTTCGCAAGGGGCACGGGATCGTGTCGTTCGCGGCGCCGCATGCCGATCGCGATGTCGTCGTCCGCTTCGATCTCGCGGATTTCTTCGTGTCGGTGCGCGCCGCACGCGTCCATGCGCTGTTCGCGACGCTCGGGTATCCGGTCGAAGTCGCCCGCACGCTCACCGGGTTGTGCACGAACCGCGTGCCGTCGGCGCGGCTGCTCGCGCCGGACCTGCGCGACCGGTTCGACTGGATCGGCCGCCAGCGCTATCGCGAGCGGCATCTGCCGCAGGGCGCGCCGACGTCGCCGGCGCTCGCGAACCTGTGCGCGTTCCGGTTCGACATGCGGCTCGCCGCGCTCGCCCGTTCGCTCGATGCGACCTATACGCGCTATGCGGACGATCTCGCATTCTCGGGCGGCGGCGCGCTTGCGCGCAACGTCGAGCGTCTGCAAATCAGGGTGGCCGCGATCGCGCTCGATGAGGGCTTCGCGCTGCAACTGCGCAAGACGCGCGTGATGCGGCGCGGGTCGCGGCAACAACTGGCCGGCGTGGTCGTCAATCGTCCCCCGAACCTGGCGCGCGATGAGTTCGATCTCCTGAAGGCCATCCTGACCAACTGCATCCGGCGCGGCCCGGCGTCGCAGAATCGAGCTGCGCATCCGGATTTCCGCGCGCATCTCGCCGGACGCGTCGCACATGCCGCCGCGCTGAATGCGGCACGCGGCGCCAAGCTGCGCGCGCTGCTCGACCGGATCGTATGGGATACCGACTACGCAGGCCGGTAAGCCGTCCGCTGCGCATCGATTCCGTCGCACGACTTATGCAACACGATGTCGCGCACTGCTATCATTCGCGCCATGCCGCACCCGTGCCAGGGGCGGCGCCCGACTTGCCGCAGCCGTTCGCCATGCCTGTTCGTACGCGACGTGCCGCGCGTCGCCGGTCCGGTCCTGCGCGTCAATGACGCACGACGTCGTTTAGTGCGCATCGCGCAAATCATGCCGGCTGGGGCAAACGATTCACATATTTGACAGCACCGATTGGCGGAACTTCGTGGTAGGTTCGCGCATCGGAGTTTTTTGCAAAAACATGCCCAAAGAGGATGAATACATGACTCAGGCCCTACAGGAACTCGAAGCACAACTTCGGGACCTGAACATCAAGCTGTCGGATGCGAAGCAGAAGGAGAAGCAGGCCGCGCTCGCGGCATTCAAGGAACAGGTCGAGCTTTTGGGCATTTCGCAGCAGGAAGTGCTGAGCGCGCTCGGCTACATCGTCCAGCGAAAACGCAAGGCGCCCGCCAAATACTACGATCCGACGACCGGCCGTTCGTGGTCGGGTCGCGGCCCTCGGCCGAAATGGCTCGAAGGCAAGGATCTCGATTCGCTCGCCGTCGACCGCGAGGCCAAGGCCTGGTGGCCCGGCGACGATCAGGGCTGAAGCAGGCCGCGCCGCAGGGCCACACGGCGCCGTCCGGTTCGCGCCGTCGGGCCCGCCGGTAACACTCCGTCCGTCCGCAGTCTTTCATCCGGTGTCCGGCATGGCCGCGACATCGCCGGCCTCGCCGCCGACACCGGATCGACGTTTTCCCCGTTCATTGCCCGCCATGTCGCGCTTGCCGTTCCGGCAGCGGCGCCGATGCGCGCCCGCGTCCGTCGTTGGCGGGCACAGGCCTTAAAATGTCGCCGGACATTCGTGGCAGGACACCATGGCAGCAAACATGAAATCTTCGGCGCTCGGCGGCTCGTCGGCCCCGCGCGTGGAGCAGGTCGGGTCGTATGCGTGGAAGGCGCTGGCCGGGTCGGCGATCGGCTATGCGATGGACGGCTTCGACCTGCTGATCCTCGGCTTCATGCTGCCGGCGATCACGGCGGCGCTGCATTTGACACCCGGGCAGGGCGGCGCGCTCGTCACGTGGACGCTGATCGGCGCCGTCGCGGGCGGCATCCTGTTCGGTGCGCTGAGCGACCGCTACGGGCGCGTGCGCGTGCTGACCTGGACGATCCTGCTGTTCGCGATCTTCACCGGCCTGTGCGCGTTCGCGCGCGGCTTCTGGGATCTGCTGGCCTACCGCACCATCGCAGGCATCGGGCTGGGCGGCGAGTTCGGGATCGGCATGGCGCTCGCGGCGGAAGCGTGGCCGGCGAGCAAGCGCGCCCGCGTGTCGTGCTACGTCGCGCTCGGCTGGCAGGCCGGCGTGCTGCTGGCCGCGCTGCTGACGCCGCTCTTGCTGCTCCACATCGGCTGGCGCGGCATGTTCCTGGTCGGCGTGCTGCCCGCGCTGCTCGCCTGGGCGATGCGCAACAAGCTGCACGAGCCGGAGGCGTTCGTGCAGCGCGCGACGCAGCCGAAATCCAACGCGTTCCGCATGCTGGTCGCCGACGGCCGCACCGCGCGCACGAGCCTCGGCATCGTGATCCTCTGTTCGGTCCAGAACTTCGGCTACTACGGGATCATGATCTGGCTGCCGACCTTCCTGTCGAAGCAGATGGGCTTTTCGCTGACGAAGTCGGGGCTGTGGACGGCGGCGACCGTCGTCGGGATGATGATCGGCGTGTGGGTGTTCGGGCAACTGGCCGACCGCATCGGGCGCAAGCCGACGTTCCTGCTGTACCAGCTCGGTTCGGTCGTCACGGTCATCGCGTATGCGCGGCTGACGGACCCCACTGCGATGCTGTGGGCCGGCGCGCTGATGGGCATGTTCGTCAACGGGATGGTCGGCGGCTACGGGACGCTGATGTCGGAAGGCTATCCGACGGCCGCGCGCGCCACCGCGCAGAACGTGCTGTGGAATATCGGTCGCGCGGTCGGCGGCTTCGGCCCGGTCGCGGTCGGCGCGCTGGCCGCGCACTACTCGTTCCAGACGGCCATCGCGCTGCTCGCGGGCCTCTACGTGCTCGACATGGTCGCGACGCTGTTCCTGATCCCCGAGCTGAAGGGCGTCGAACTCGAATGAGCGTGGTGCCCGCGCGCACCGCAACGATTTCACCGGAAACCACGATGCAACAGAAGAACAGGACGATCGGCGTGATGGGCTCGGGCAAGGAGCCGTGGCTCGCATTTTCGGACCCGCTCGGCGCATGGCTCGCCCAGGCCGGCTTCAACCTGCTGACGGGCGGCGGGCAGGGCGTGATGCTGGCCGTCGCGCGCGCGTTCGCCGGCGTGCCGGGGCGGGCCGGCCGATCGATCGGCATCCTGCCGACACAGGCCGATCCGGTCGCGGGCTTCGTGCCGCTCGACGGCTATCCGCATCCGTTCGTCGACATCCCGATCCTCACGCCGCTGCCGCGCCGCGAACCGGATGCCGATCCGCACACGATCAACCGCAACCACGTGAACGTGCTGAGCAGCGACCTGATCGTCGCGTTGCCGGGCGGGCACGGCACGGCCCAGGAAATCGCGCTGGCGCAACGCTGGCGCAAGCCGCTCGTCTGCTTCGGGCCGGACGGCGCGTTTCAGGCGCTGGCGGCGGATGCCGTGTGCACGTCGTCGCTCGACGACGTGATCCGGTTCGTGGAGACGGCGTTCGCGGGGGAGTACGCGCAGGCGCCGAGATAACTCACGCGACCGGCTTCGACGGCATCGTGATGTTCTCCAGCGGTTGCCGGCCGTCCAGCATGTCGAGCACCTGCGCCCAGTCGAACGGCAGCAGTGCTTGATAGTCGAGCCCGCGCGCGGCCATCGTGTCGACGAAGCGGTCCTGCACGCGTGCGCAGGCTTCGCTCATGTCCGGTGCGATGTCGCCTTCGCGCAGCGTGTCGGCGGCTTCGCGCATTTCCGCCGCGCGTCGGCGGCCGTGCTCGGCGACGCGACCGATCAGGTAGCCGGGCAGGTCGGGCGACGTCGCGAACCGGTCGAACGTCTGCCGCAACGATGCGAGCACGAGCGCATCGGCTCCGTACGCGCGTGCGGCGGCCAGGCATTCGACGGTCAGCGCCTCGATGCCCTTGATCATCACGCTGCGGCACATCTTGGCCGCCGACGCGACGCCGACCCGGGCCGCCACGGCCCGTGCGTTGAAGCCGAGCGCCGTCAGTTCGTGCGCGACCGCTTCGGCCTGCGGGCCACCGAGCAGCATCGGCACGGCGAGCCCTTCCGGCGGCACGGGCGCCATCACGGCCGCTTCGACATAGCGGCCGCCGGCGGCTTCGATCCGTTGCTGGCCCTGCTGCTTCATCGCGGGCGATACCGAATTGATGTCGACGAAGGTCTGGCCCGGCCGGATGCATGCCGCGACCGCTTCGACGACTTCGGCGTCGGACGATGCCGTGACGGCGGAGACGATCCACCGCGCATCGCGGATCGCGTCGGCGACGGTCGGCGCGGCCGCTACGTTCAGGCGCGCGGCGTTGTCGCGCATCGCACGCGCGGTGCGCGCATCGTCGAGCTGCCGGTCGTACATCGTCACGCGTACGCGGCGCGCGGCCAGTGCACCGCCGAGCAGGCCGCCGGCTTCGCCGAAGCCGATGAAGGCGATCGTTGCTTCGTGCATGCTTTGACTCCCTGGGCGTACGAGTGGGTCGTGCGCGGAACGACGGTATCGCAGTCGCTTATGAGCGCAGGTCGACGCGGTGCCGTGTGGCCCTGCCTGTCCCGGACATTGTGCGGGGGTGTGCACCGCGCGGGCAATGCGAACCGGGCGCGATCGCCATGCATTTTCCTTATCGCGCGACGGTGGCGTGCGGCGAGCGCGCGACTTCGGTCGCCACGATGCGGAGCGCGTCGATCAGCGCGCGCGCCGCCGGCGACGGCGGACTGCCGGTGCGCGTCATCAGGCCGATGTCGCGGGTCGTCTCGCGCATCGGCGGGACGTCGAGAACGGCCAGCAAGCCCGATTCGCACTCGTAATGCAGTTGCTGCGCGGACAGCACCGCGAGCATGTCGGTGTGGAGCAGCAGGCCGCGGATCACGGCGAGGTCGGCCGATTCGACCGTCGGCATCGGCGGCTTGAGCTTCATGCGGCGGAACAGCGTGTCGAACAGGCCGCGCGCGGGCGCATGGCTGCGCGGCAGGATCCATTGCGCGCCGGCGAGGCTCCTGATGCCGAGGTTGCGTACGCCGGCGAGCGGGTGATCGCGCCGCGCGAGCACGACGAGGTTCTCCGACATCAGGCGCTCGTTTTCGAGGTCGCTCATCGGGTCGCCGGCGCGCAGCGCGCCGAGGATGAAGTCGATGTCGCCCGCGCGCACGCCGGCGACGAGCGCTTCGTACGCACTTTCGTCGGTGATCACGCGCACCTTGGGGAAGCGCGTGACGACGCGGGCGACGGCCTCGGGCAGCATCAGCGTGCGGCCGAGCGGCAGCGCGCCGACGGTCACGACGCCCTGGATGCTGCCGTGCAGCGCGGCGACGTCGTCGGCGACATGTCGCAATTCGTTCAGCGCACGCCGCACGTGCAGCAGGAACGTCTCGCCGTCGTTCGTCAGCAGCAGGCCGCGCGGATGGCGATGGAACAGCGCGAACCCGGCGCCGCTCTCGAGAATCCGGATCGCGCTGCTGACGGCCGGCTGCGTGACGCCGAGCGTGCGGGCCGCGCTCGGCATGTGGCGGTGCCGTGCGAGCGTCGAGAACAGCTGCAGCCGCCGCGTGTTGAGCAGGTACGCGGGCAGCCCGCCGTCGGCCGATGCACGCCGGCGCGACTGGCGCAGCGCGCACCAGTTCGCCAGCTCGCCGAGTTCGGCGAACACGCGCTCGCCGCGCTTCAGTACCGCGCGCCCGACCGGCGTCGCGAGCATGCCGGACGGCTTCCGTTCGAACAGTGGCTCGCCGAGCGCCGTTTCGATTTCCTGCACGGCACGCGTGACGGCGGACTGCGCGCGAAACAGCGTTGCGGCCGCGCGGCTCACGCTGCCGGCTTCGGCGACGCGCTGCACTGCATACAGGCAGGCGAGGTTCGGGAGATCGGTCTGGTCCATGGGTCGGTCACGCGCGGACGAGCCGCAGTGGAGGCCGGCCGGCGCGCGGCGCGCTGGGGCGGCAGGTGTCGACCGACTTTACCGGAACGGTGGCGCGGCAGCTTGCGTCGTGCTTATCGACCTATCTGTTTTGTTTATCGGGATTGAATCGACAGGATCGGCGTTCGCACCGACGGAGCGCAACGTGGCCAGCCGTGGACGCCATATCCGGCGGGCTTTCCGGCTATCCGTCAGCGGAATGGCTTCGTTCGAGAATGCATGACGTTCATGCCGTTTCGATCATGTGCAAGGGTTTACCCCGACTATTTGCCCCTGCCACCGAATGCGTAATTTCGACTCCGGCAACCGCATCGGTGCAGTTGCAGGCGTGTCGGGCCGCCATCTGATTCATTGTTTGTCCGATCACCCCGGGGGTCCCGCCGTGCGCGACACCCATCTGACGAGCGAGGCAGGGCAATGGGACAGCAGCACACGTTGGGCGCCGGCAAACCGGCGGGCGGCAGGCAGGCCGACGCAGCGCCGGGACGTGTCGCGTGGGTCGACACGGTGCGGGCAGGCATGCGCGGCGGGCTGACCGGCGCGGTACTGATCTGGGTCTACGAGGCGCTCGTGTGGGTCGGCGCGCAGCATCTGATGCCGCTTGCCGGCATCCCGCGCAACGCGACGGGGCTCGTGTTCGGCAAGGCCGTGCAGGATGCGCTCGGCTTCGGGTCGTACTTCATCGGTACCGCGATTCATTTCGCGTTCGCGCTGTCGTGGGGCATCGTGTTCGCGGCGATCTGGCCGTGGTTCCGCCGGCGCGGCTACGAGGCGACGTTCGTCGCGCTGTTCTTCGCGATCGTCGCGTGGATCGTGATGCACGTGCTGATCATGATCGCATCTAGCAATCACCCGAACTACCTGGACCCGAACGTGATCATCGGCGGGTTCATGTCGCATTTCGTCTTTGCGGTTCCGCTCGCGCTGGTCGTCAAGCGCAGCCTCGCGCCGCAGCAATCGGCCCGCGTGTAGGCGGCGGGCAGGGCACGCATTCATTCTGTCGCGGACGGCCGGGCCGGACCGCATTCGAGCATCACGAAGGAGCACTGGCATGGCACGGATTATCGGGGGCATCGCGGCCTCCCACACGCCCACGATCGGGTTCGCGTTCGACAAGAACAAGCGCGACGATCCCGTGTGGGCACCGATCTTCGAGAACTTCGCGCCGCTGGCTGCGTGGCTCGCCGACAAGCGTCCGGACGTGCTGCTGTTCATCTACAACGACCACGTCACGTCGTTTTTCTTCGACCACTACTCGGCATTCGCCCTCGGTGTCGGGCCGCAGTGGCATCCGGCCGACGAAGGCGGCGGCGCGCGCGACCTGCCGCCGATCGCCGGCCATCCGGCGTTTGCCGCGCATGTCGGCCAGTCGCTGATGGCCGACGAGTTCGACATGTCGTTCTTCCAGAACAAGCCGCTCGACCATGGCTGCTTCTCGCCGCTGTCGGTGCTGTGCCCGCACCGGCCCGACTGGCCGGTGCGGCTCGTGCCGCTGCAGATGGGCGTGCTGCAGCTGCCGGTGCCGTCCGCGCGCCGCTTCTACCGGCTCGGGCAGGCGCTGCGGCGCGCGATCGAAAGCTACCCGGAGGATCTGCGCGTCGCGATTGTCGCGACCGGCGGGCTGTCGCACCAGGTGCACGGCGAGCGCTCGGGTTTCAACCACCCCGAATGGGACGAACGCTTTCTCGACCTGCTCGAACGCGATCCCGAACGTCTGGCCGGCATGCCGCTCGCCGAATACGCGACGCTCGGCGGTTACGAAGGCGCCGAGGTCGTGATGTGGCTCACGATGCGCGGCGCGTTGCCGGCAGGCGTCGTGTGTCGTCATCGCAGCTACTACCTGCCGTCGATGACGGGGATCGCGACGGCTGTCTACGAGCCGGCCGATACCGACGTCGATGCGGCGGCGGCCGAACGGCACCGGCATAGGATCGCGGCCGAACTGGCTGGCGTCGAGCAGTTGCCGGGCACCTACCCGTTCACGATTGCGAGGGCCGTCGACGCGTACCGGATCAACGACTATCTGCACCGGATGATCGAACCCGCGCATCGCGCACAGTTCATCGGCGATCCCGAAGCGAGCTTCGACGCGGCCGGCCTCAGCGCGCAGGAGCGCGACCTGATCCGCCGGCGCGACTGGCTGGGGTTGCTGCGCTACGGCGTGATTTTCTTCCTGCTGGAGAAGCTCGGTGCGGTGACGGGCGTATCGAACCTGCACATCTACGCGGCGATGCGCGGCGAATCGCTGGAAGAATTCCAGCGCACGCGAAACGCACCGGGCGCGCTGTATTCCGTCGCGGGCAAGAGTGCGGGGCCGCTCGGCTGGGATAGTGCGGAGAAGCCGGAAAGCACCTGACGGACAACGAAGGCGCGCGTGACGTCGCGCGCCTTCATCCCTGCCGATTCGGGCGGAGTACCAATCCATATAAATAGGATGACGAATCAAAATGAATGATCGTCACCAAGGAGACACATGATGGGAAGCGGAAAGACAATCGACATCAAGTCGTTCATCGACGACCGGCCGGTGACACGCTACCAGTGGCTGCTGGTCGTGCTGTGCTGCCTCGTCGTGATCGCCGACGGGATGGACGTCGCGATCATGGGGTTCGTCGCGCCGTCGATCATCCACGACTGGGCGATCTCGCGCCCCGAGTTCGGGCTCGTGATGAGCGCGGCGCCGATCGGGCTCGTGATCGGAGCGCTGGTGGCCGGCCCGAGCGCGGACCGGTTCGGGCGCAAGCGCGTGCTGATCGCGTCGGTGTTCCTGTTCGGCGTGTTCACGATCGTGACCGCGCACGCGCACTCGCCGTTCGAGATGGCGGTGCTGCGGTTGCTGACGGGAATCGGGCTCGGCGCGGCGATGCCGAACACGACGACGCTGCTGTCGGAATACGCGCCGAAACGGATGCGCGCGCGGATGATCACCGTGATGTTCACGGGCTTCAATCTCGGCTCCGCGCTGATCGGCTTCGTCGCCGGCTGGCTGATTCCGTTGCACGGCTGGCGCACGGTGCTGCTGTTCGGCGGCACGCTGCCGCTGCTGCTGATTCCGCTGCAACTGTGGCTGCTGCCCGAATCGGCCCGTTTGCTGGCCGTGCGCGGGGCGCCGTCGCAGCGGATCGCCGCCTTGCTGAACCGCGTGTGCGGCGGGCAGTTCAGCGGCGACGAGACGTTCGTGTCGAACGAGCCGCCGCTGCCGACGCGCAAGCCGATCGGCGTGCTGTTCTCGCAAGGCTACGGGTTCGTCACCGTGTCGCTGTGGATCACGTATTTCATGGGGCTGCTCGTGATCTACCTGTTGACGGGCTGGCTGCCGACGCTGATCAAGGACGCGGGCCTGTCCGTCAGCACGGCCGCGAACGTGACCGCGATGTTCCAGATCGGCGGCACGATCGGTGCGATCGGTGTCGGCTGGCTGATGGACAAGGTGCGGCCGGCACCGGTGATCGGTGCCGCGTACCTGGGCGGCGGGCTGTGCGTGGCCGTGCTCGCCTGGGCCGGCGCGCTGTCGTCGTCGCTCGCGCTGCTGGTGTTCGCGGCCGGCTTCTGCATGAGCGGCGCGCAGACGGGACTGAACGCGTATGCGCCGGGACGCTATCCGACCGTCGCGCGGGCGACCGGCGTGAGCTGGATGCTCGGGATGGGGCGCTTCGGCAGCATCTTCGGCTCGGCGATCGGCGGTGCGCTGCTCGGGCTCGGCTGGAAGTTCGACGCGATTCTGTCGATGCTCGCGGTGCCGGCCACGCTGGCCGCGATCGCGATCATGACGTCGCAGCGCGCACCCGCGCCCGAACCGCAGGAACTGGAAAACCCGGCGCACTGACCGCGCCGCGCCGAACCGGCGCGGAGCTCGGCACGCGCCGGATACGTCATTACACGCAGGAGCATGCATGATCATCGATATTCACGGCCACTACACCACCGCGCCGAAGGCGCTGGAAGCGTGGCGCAATCGCCAGGTCGCGGCGATCAACAGCCCGTCGGAGCGGCCGAAAGTGTCCGAGCTGCGCATCGGCGACGACGAGCTGCGCGAATCGATCGAGTCGAACCAGCTCCGGCTGATGCGCGAGCGCGGCCTCGACCTGACGATCTTCAGCCCGCGCGCGAGCTTCATGGCGCATCACATCGGCGATTTCGCGGTATCGAGCACGTGGGCGGCCGTCTGCAACGAACTGTGCCATCGCGTGCACCGGCTGTTTCCCGATCGTTTCGTGCCGGCCGCGATGCTGCCGCAGAGCCCGGGCGTCGACGTCGCGACCTGCATTCCGGAGCTCGTGCGGTGTGTCGAGGAATACGGCAACGTCGCGATCAACCTGAATCCCGATCCGTCCGGCGGCCACTGGACGAGCCCGCCGCTGTCGGACCGCTACTGGTATCCGGTCTACGAGAAGATGGTCGAGTACGACCTTCCCGCGATGATCCATGTGAGTACGAGCTGCAACGCGTGCTTCCATACGACGGGCGCCCACTACCTGAATGCCGATACGACGGCGTTCATGCAGTGCCTGACCTCCGATCTGTTCCGCGATTTCCCGACGCTGCGCTTCGTGATTCCGCACGGCGGCGGCGCGGTGCCGTATCACTGGGGGCGTTTTCGCGGGCTCGCGCAGGAGCTGAAAAAGCCGCTGCTGAAAGACCATCTGCTGAACAACGTGTTTTTCGACACCTGTGTGTATCACCAGCCCGGCATCGACCTGCTGACCGGTGTGATTCCGGTCGACAACATCCTGTTCGCGAGCGAGATGATCGGCGCGGTGCGCGGGATCGATCCGGAGACCGGCCACTACTACGACGACACGAAGCGCTATATCGAAGCGTCCGCGCTCGATGCGAGCGCGCGGCACAAGATCTACGAAGGCAATGCGCGACGCGTATATCCGCGCCTGGATGCGCAACTGAAAGCGAAGGGGCTGTGATGATGAATGAACTTGGCGTGGTGTACCGCACGATCCGCCGCGCGGATCAGGACGTCGCGGCGCGGCTCGGCGCGCTCGGCTCGGCGACCGTTCACGAGGCGATGGGCCGCACGGGGCTGATGAAGCCGTACATGCGGCCGATCTATCCGCGCGCGCTGGCGTCCGGCACGGCCGTCACGGTGCTGCTGCATCCGGGCGACAACTGGATGATGCACGTGGCGGCCGAGCAGATCCGGCCGGGCGACGTGGTGGTGGCCGCGATCACCGCGGACTGCACGGACGGCTATTTCGGCGACCTGCTCGCGACGAGCTTCAAGGCGCGCGGCGCCCAGGCGCTGATCATCGATGCGGGCGTGCGCGACGTCGCGGTGCTCGACGCGATGCGGTTCCCGGTCTGGAGCAAGGCGATTTCCGCGAAAGGCACGATCAAGGCGACGCTCGGCTCGGTGAACGTGCCGGTCGTCTGCGCGGGTGCGCTGGTCGAGCCCGGCGATGTGATCGTCGCGGACGACGACGGCGTGGTCGCGGTGCCGGCCGCGCGCGCGGCCGACGTGCTCGACAAGGCGATTGCACGCGAGACGAACGAAGCCGCGAAGCGCGCGAAACTCGCATCGGGCGTGCTGGGCCTCGACATGTACGACATGCGCGAGCCGCTGCGCCAGGCCGGCCTGCGCTACATCGACTGATGCGGGTGACGAAGATGGAACAGACCGCATGGGCCGAGGTCGCCGTTTCGGGCCTGTCGTCGATGGCCTCGCGTGAGGTGCTGGCGAGACTGGCTGCCGCGTACGAGGCAGAAACCGGGTGCCGCGTGTCGGTCGCCTCCGTCGGCGGCGTCGACGCGGCCCGGCGCGTGCAGGCCGGCGAGCCGTTCGACTTCGTCGTGCTCGCGTCGGATGCGCTCGCGATGCTCGCGGCCGACGGCCATGTCGATGCGCGCAGCCGTGTGGAGGTCGCCCGTTCACGCATCGCCGTCGCGGTGAAGGCGGGTGCGGTGCGACCGGAGATCGGCACGGAGGCGGATATTCGCGACACGATCCTGCGGGCCGGGTGGATCGGTTATTCGACGGGACCGAGCGGCACGCACCTGAATCGTCTGTTCGCGCGCTGGGGCATCGCGGCGGCGATTGCGCCGCGTATCGTCCAGGCGCCGCCGGGCGTGCCGGTCGGCGCGTTGATCGCCTCCGGCGAGGTCGACCTCGGTTTCCAGCAGTTGAGCGAGCTGCTGCATGTACAGGGTATCGATGTCGTCGGCGTGCTGCCGGAGGCGGTCCAGGCCGTTACCGTATTCGCCGCGGCGGTGTGCCGTACGGCGCACGATCGCGCGGCTACCGAGGCGTTCCTCGCATATCTGGCTTCGCCGCGGGCCGATCGCATCAAGCGTGAATGCGGGATGGAGCCGGCGTAGTGCCGGCGGGCGACATAACCGCCACGCGTACCGGAATCGATAAACGAATCAGATGGGATTCGGCTGTCTTTGCAAAGCGTGCAGGTAATGAGATTAGTTATGCTGAGTAATAGTTAAAAGGCGATTCGAGCCGTTTCGCCCGATGTATCGCAAGACTCTCGCAACGGTGCCACATCGTCCGTTCACGGCGGTCGGCATCCCCATCAGAACGACAGGAGACAGAAATGCAGACGAACTGCAGGGCAGGATGGATGTGGCGCGCGTGGCATCGCGCGGCGGGCGTGCGGCGCGATGCGCTGGTCCGGATGCTGGCGATCGGCATGATATGGGTGTGCGCGGCAATGGCCGGCTGGCCGGGCGCCGCGCGTGCCGCGACTGCAGCGGGCGGTCTCGCGAGTCTGCCGGCCGTGATGCCCGTGATGTCGTGCCCGTCCGTCGCGGCGCTCGACCTGAGCGGCGTAACCGACGGCACGGTCACGATCACGTCGGCCGTGCTGCTGCCCGCCGGCACGGTCGTCGGCAACAACACGCTGCCGGCGCCCGTGTGCGACGTGAAAGGCACGATCGGCCCGGGCGCGTCGCTGTTCGAACTGCAACTGCCGACGCAGGGCTGGACGCAACGCTATCTGCAGACCGGGTGCGGCGGATTGTGCGGCAACCTGTCGGTCAATGCACCGATGGCGTCGACCTGCGTACCGGTGACCAATGGGACGATCGCGATGGCCGCGACCGACATGGGCCACGAAGGCGGCAACGACGGCGCATGGGCGCTCGACCCGAAGGCGAAACTCGACTTCGCGTATCGCGCCGAGCACGCGACCGCGCAGGTGGCGAAGGCGATCATCGGCAAGTTCTATGCAAGGCCCGCGCGCTACGCCTACTTCGACGGCTGCTCGGACGGCGGTCGTGAAGCGCTGATGGAGGCGCAGCGTTTCCCCGACGATTTCGACGGCATTGCGGCCGGTGCGCCCGCGAACGACCTGATCGTGCAGAACACGTTCCATCACGCATGGCCGGCCGCGGTCAATACGGACCCGAAGACGGGCAACGCGATCCTGCTCGCGGGCAAGCTGCCGATGCTGCATGCGGCGGTGCTGAAGGCGTGCGACGGGCTCGACGGCGTGGTGGACGGCGTGATCGACAACCCGCGCGCTTGCCGGTTCGATCCCGCGACGCTGGTGTGCGCGGCCGGCCAGTCGACCGCGACGTGTCTGACGCCGCAGGAAGCCGACGTCGTGCGCAGGATTCACGACGGCGCGACCGCCGCGAACGGCGTGCGGCTCGAACCGCTCGTGTCGCGCGAGTGGGGTTCGGAGCTGAACTGGAGCCTGTTCGTCCCGGCCACCGCGACGGCGCCGAGCGGCACGATCAGCTTCGTGCTGCCGTTCCTGCGCTATCTCGACTACTACAACGCGTCGTATCCGTCCGCAACGATCGGCGACCTGAAGTTTACGCTCGACGCGTTCATGAAGACGGTGCCGGTGTCGAACTACCTGGCCGCGACCGACCCGGACCTCGGCCGCTTCGCGGGCCGTGGCGGCAAGCTGCTGTTGTGGCACGGCCTGGAGGATCAGCATATCTCACCGCGTTCCAGCATCGCGTACTACGAAGCAATGAAGAAGACCATGGGCGATTCGCAGGTCGACCGCTTCGCGCGCTTCTACCTGTTCCCGGGCGTCGCGCACTGCGGCGGCGGGCAAGGGCCGGACGTGTTCGACGTGCTCACGCCGCTGATGGCCTGGACCGAGACGGGTGCGGCGCCGGGCAGGATCGTCGCGTCGATCGTCGACGCGAACGGCAACACGACGCGTACGCGCCCGGTGTTTCCGTACCCGGCCACCGCGCGCTATACGGGCAGCGGCAGTACCGACGATGCCGCGAATTTCGTGGCCGATACGCCGAGGGCCGATCCGTATGTCGACCTGCACTGGGCCGGGGAATGGCTGTATTCGCCGGGCTACGAGGCGCAGTGCCAGGCCAAGGGCTCGCAACTCGTCTGCACGGGCGGCAACGGCTGGCGCGCGTATCGCCCCTGAGCGAGCGGCAGGCGACGATCACAACAATTCACTTACTCAAACAGGCAAGGAAGGAGACAGTTCGATGAAGAAGCAGGCAATGCGGGCGGCACTGGCGTCCGGCGTCGCGATGACGGTCGTCGCGCCGGCGTTCGCGCAAAGCAGCGTCACGTTGTACGGGATCGTTGACAACGGCATCGGTTACCAGAGCAACGCGACGACGGTCGGGTCGACGAGCGGCGGGAAGTCGGTCGTCAGGATGAACCAGGGCGTGTGGGCCGGCAGTCGTTTCGGGCTGAAGGGTAGCGAGGATCTCGGCGGGGGCACGAAAGCGATCTTCACGCTCGAATCGGGCTTCAATTCGGCCACGGGCGCCGCGCAGTACACCGACGCGATGTTCGGGCGCCAGGCGTGGGTCGGGTTGACGAACGCGACGTACGGCACGCTGACCGCGGGCCGGCAATATGCGTCGTACTACCAGACGATGTCGACGTTCAGCCCGACCACGTGGATCACCGGTTACTACGGCGCACACCCGGGCGACGTCGACGGGCTCGACACGATCTACCGCGCGAACAACACGATCGAGTACACGTCGCCGAAATGGTATGGCGTGACGCTGAGCGGGTCCTACTCGCTCGGCGGCGTGGCCGGCAGCACGAACGCCGGTTCGACGTGGGCGACCGGCATCCAGTATGCGGCCGGCCCGCTCGGCGTCGGTGTCGCGTTCGAGCGCGTGAACAACGCGAACACGGCTGGCGGCACGTGGGGCGCGAATTCGACGACATCGAACGGCGGTGCGCAGATCGGCGTCTCGGCGGTCACGAACGGCTACCAGACCGCGAAGGCGCAGCAACGGTTCGCGGTCGGGCTCGCTTACCGGTTCAGCGATGCGTGGGACGCGACGGCCACGTACACCAACACCGAGTACATCCCCGGTGCGGCGTCGAAGTTCTTCAATACGGCGATCTTCAACACGGCCGGCGCGGTACTGCACTGGAAGCCGTCGGCGGTCTGGGATTTCGGCGCGGGCTATGCGTACACGCGTGCGACGGAGTCGAACGGTATCACCGACAGCGCGCAGTATCACCAGTTCAACCTGTCGCAGTACTACTCGCTGTCGAAGCGCACGGGGCTGTACCTGCTCGAAGCGTACCAGCATGCGAAGGGCAAGACGCTCGGCACGAGCGGTGCCGGCAGCATCGTCGACGCGACCGCGACGCTGGGCGACGGGTTCAATACGGCGCCGTCGTCGACCGGCAACCAGTTCGCGTTCGGCGCGGGGATCATTCACCGGTTCTGATGCGCGCGTGCCTGCGGCGCGAGCCGCCGCAGGCACGGTTCGGTCACACGCCGTTCAACGCCCCGTTTTCAGCTGCGCCCACAGCCGGTTCTGCAGCCGGCGGATCTCGGGCGGCATCGGCTTGAGCAGCGTCATTTTGCTCAACACCTCGTCGGCCGGATACACGGACGGGTCGCGTGCGATGGCAGGTTTCACGTATTGGCGCGCGGCCTTGTTCGCGGTCGGGTAGAACACCGCGTTGGTGATGCCCGCGTTGACCTTCGGGTCCTGCAGGTAGTTGATCCACTTCAGTGCGGCATCGCGGTTCGGCGCGTCCTTCGGGATCACCATCATGTCGAACCACAGCAGGCCGCCTTCCTTCGGATTCGCGAAGCGGATCTCGTACGGCCGTTTCGCCTCGGCTGCGCGGCGGTGCGCGATGCCGACGTCGCCCGAATAGCCGAACGACACGCACAGGTCGTTGTTCGCGAGATCGTTGATATAGCCCGACGAATTGAATTGCGTGATGTACGGGCGCACCTTCTTCAGCACCTCGTACGCGGCGCGGTAGTCGGCCGGGTTCGTGCTGTTCGGATCCTTGCCCATGTATTGCAGCGTCGCGGCGAACACGTCGACGGCCTGGTCGAGGAACGACACGCCGCAACTCTTCAACTTCGCCATGTTGGCCGGATCGAACACGAGCGCCCAGCTGTCGACCGGCGCCTTGTCGCCGAGCGCCTTCTTCACGGCCTGCACGTTGTAGCCGATGCCGTCGGTGCCGTAGGCCCACGGTACACCGTACTGGTTGCCCGGATCGGCGTCGGCGACCATCTTCATCAGCAGCGGATCGAGGTTCGACAGGTTCGGCAGCTTCGACTTGTCGAGCGTCTGGTAGACGTTCGCCTGGATCTGCTTGGCCATGTAGTTCGACGTCGGCACGACGATGTCGTAGCCGGAATTCCCCGACAGCAGCTTGGCCTGCAGCGTGTCGTCGCTGTCGTAGTTGTCGTAGCGGACGTGCAGGCCCGTCTGCTTCTGGAAGTTCGGGATCGTGTCCGGCGCGATGTAGTCGGACCAGTTGTAGATGTTCAGTTCGCCGGCTGCACGGGCGGTCGTGACGGTGACGGCGGCCAGCGACAGGATGGCGGCGGTTGAAATGGCGCGGCGAAGCGTGCGGATTCGCATGACGTAGTTTTCCCTGGCGGTGCACGTGTCGAGCCGCGATGAGCGGATCGTCACGCGACGGTTCATCGGATGGAACAGGCGTGCATGACCGGTGCCGACAGCACGCACAGGCGATGCAGAAAATAAGGAGTCCGTTTGAAGCTGCGCGTGGATGGCAGGCGGTTGCAGCGCGAGCCGATCCCTTCACCGGTCAGGCGATACGACGCGCAGGACGAACGGACACGGGGAAAGAGAGTGGAGCGCTAAGGCAGCAGCGACGCCACGTCGTCGGTACGGATCGCGACGGGCGCGCGGGCGGCGACGGCGTTGTGACGGCGAACGGAACGGCGCGACAGGATGGTGTAGATCGACAGAGGCAGGCGAGGGCTTCGCCAGCCGTCACTGTCGTCGGGGGACGCGATCGCGGCGCGCAAATTACGCGTATCGCCTCGTCTCCACCGCACCAGCGGGCCACGGATTCTCACGATTACTCTCGACCGGGTTGTTGAAAGTATTGAACACCTGACGATTCGCCAACGGCTTCCGTTCCGGGGCGCGATCATCGCCTTTGCCGCCTGGCGGCATCGACTGCCTCACTCGGACTGAAAGCATGACATTCGGCGAAATCGTCGAAACATGACGCTCCCGTGAATCATCAGGTAAATCGCTGTAAGGATGTCTCCGGATTTTCCCTAGTGATTTGCACGCCGATGAGAGGGTTCGGTATGGGAAACGGCCCGCCGCGCATGGCATGAGAATAAGGGTTTTCGCTGATCAGAACGCATCGAAGGTGATGAGAATATTCGACGGTCTGCCGCTTGCGCCGCGACGCGCCAATGCACCGGGAGGGAATGTGTCAGCCTTTGAAATCCGATCCGCGAACGAATCCGACACACAGCGGATCTTCGAAGTCCATCTGGATTCCGTCACGCGACTGTGCGCGGCGGATTACTCGCACGAGCAGATCGCAAGCTGGCTGGACGGGCGCACGCCGGCCATGTATCTCGATGCGATCGGGCGCCACGCACTGTGGGTTGCCGACGACGGCGACGTACTCGGGTTTGCGGAAACGGCCGGCGAAGAACTGACCAAGCTGTTCGTTCGCGGCGACCGCGCGCGCAGTGGCGCGGGCCAGGCGCTGCTGGAGACGGCCATGTCCGGCATCGCACGCGACGGATGCGCTCGCGTCTATCTCGAGGCGACAACGAATGCGGTGCCGTTTTACGAACGCCACGGCTTCGCCGTGATCGGCACCGGCCATTTTTCCCACGGAAACAGCCCGATTCAACTTGAAATCGTGAAGATGGAGAAACGGCTGTCGCGAGAATAGCCGTGCCCTCAGGCGACCCGGATCCCGAAGTTCTCGATCATCATGGCCGCCTGATCGTAGGAGACGGTCGCGCCGCGCAGCACGCCGGATGCGAGCAGTTTGGGCATCGCGCCCAGATCGACGTCGCGCAGGTCGGCGCCCTCGAAACGGGCGTCGTTCAGGTGTGCGTTGCGCAGGCTGCCGCCTTCGAACACGGCATCGCGGAAGTCCGCGCCGGCGAGGTCGGCGTCCGAGAAATCGAGTGCGACGAGCCGCGTCTTCCGGAACGAGAAGCGACGGAGGCTCGCGCCGACCAGCAGCGTGTTCGCGAATTCGAGGCCAAGCGATTTGCATTCCTCAAAATCCGCCCCGGTCAGTCGGCATTCGTCGTACCGGACCGAACCGAGCTTGCTGCGCCGCCAGCTCGTATTGTTGAGATCGCATGACTGGAACACGGCGTCCTCGAGGTCGCACGACGCAAAGTCGGCCTGGCGGGCGCGGCAGCGGATCCACGATGTGTGCGCGAGCGTGGCGCCGACGAACGACGCTTCCGCGAGCGCGCATCGTTCGAAGCGCGCGCCGCGCAAATCCAGGCGCGACAGGTTCGCGCCTTCGAGGTCGCAGTCCTCCAGATGAAGGGGCGCCGTCGAGCCTTCGACGAGTTGCATCAATTCGGCGCGATCCAGCGTGCGGCCGGTCACGGAGACACCAGGGGTCATGAGGCGATCCATAGTCATGTGAATGGGCGGGGCAAACATTGTCTGGATTTCGGTCGCATCGTGCGACCGGCATCGCCTACTGCGCTGCCTTCCTTTTGAGCGCAACCGGCTTGCCGGCCGGTTCGGCGCGCGTCGGCCACAGAATCCGCATCTGCGCGCGCATCGCCAGGTCGTCTGCAGGAACCAGGCAGTATGCGAGACCGATGCGGCTGACCAGCGCGATGATGTCGTCGAGCGCGGGCGCCGACGCGCCGCGCACGGCGACGTACGCGCGGTAGGGCTCGTCCAGCACGCGCCGCCACATCGGCGCGATGTTCTCGACGATGAAGCCGAACACGTCGGTCGACAGGCTCGTGGCCAGGTAGTTGTGGTGAAAGCCGCCGTGATGGCGATCGCGGTAGCGTACCGCGAAGCACACGCTCTCCTCGCAGTAGGCCTCGAAATCGTGTTCGAAGCCGACGAGCGCGCGTTGCATCTCGTCGAAGAATTCGGCGTTCTGGACGCTGATCACACCCTGGATCAGTTCCTTCTTCGTGCCGAAATACCGGTACAGCGTGCGCCGCGAAATGTTGGCGCGCCGCGCGACATCGTCGATCGACAGGCTGTCGATCCCGTGCTCGATCATCGCGTCGAGCGCCGCGCGCAGGATCGCGTTTCGCCCGTCATTGACGCTGTCCATCCTGCTGGCGTCGCCCCAGCGCAGTTGCCGATCCATACCTTTCCTCGATGCCGCATGCCGCGCGGCGTGTGTCGATCCGCCGACCGGTTCCGGCGGTGCGGAATTTTCGCACACATTGTCACAGAAATCGAATTTGTGCCATTATGCGGCACAAATGAGATGTTTTGTGACATAGCGTTCCGGCCGGGTTATCCGGTCGGCGCATTCGCGGGCAAGGTCCGGCCACGCAGGTGTCGGTCGGCGCCCACCTTTGACTGGAGGAGACGATCCATGACCGATTCCACCGTGCTGGCGACCCAGCGCCCCATTCACCGGATTCACGCCGCACCCATCGACGCGCGCTACGCACGCGGTTGGCATTGCCTGGGGCTGGCGGACGATTACCGCGACGGCCGCGCGCATGGCCTGTCGATCTTCGGCACCCGCGTGGCGGTGTTCCAGGGCGAGGACGGGCAATTGCGCATCCTCGACGGCTACTGCCCGCACATGGGCGCCGACCTCGGGCGCGGGCATGTCGAAGGCGACACGCTCGTGTGCCCGTTTCACGGCTGGTCGTGGGCGGGCGACGGGTCTTGCGCGGCGATCCCGTATTCGTCGCGCATTCCGCCGAAGGCGCGCATCAAGTCGTGGCCGGTGATGGAGCAGAACCATCTGCTGTTCGTGTGGAACGATCCGGAGGGCAACGCACCCGATCCGTCGGTCGCGATTCCGCGGATCGACGCGTGCTTCTCCGATGCATGGAGCGACTGGGCCATCGTCAAGTGGGTGATCAACACGAACTGCCGCGAACTGATCGACAACCAGTCGGACATGGTGCACTTCGGCCCCGTGCACGGCGCGCCGCTCGACTATTTCTGCAATACGTTCGCGGGCCCGGTCGCCTACCAGAAGTTGCGCGGCGCAAGCTCGCGGCTGGCGGGAAGCGGGCGGCTGACCGCCGATTCCGCGTACTTCGGCCCCGCGTACCACGTGACGTTGATGACGGGCGAGGCGCAAGGGCAGGCGGTCAACTCGATCCTGCTCAACAGCCACGTGCCGATCGACACGAACAGCTTCGAGCTGCGCTTCGGCGTGATGGTCCAGAAGGATCCCGCACTGTCGGACGAGCAGAGCCGCGCGATGGTCGACGGCTACGTGCTGGCCGCGCAGTCGGCGTTCCGCGAGGATGTCGCGATCTGGGATCACAAGACGCGCGTCGACAATCCGCTGCTGTGCGAAGGCGACGGGCCCATCTACCGGTTGCGCGAGTGGTACCGGCAGTTCTACACCGACGTCGCCGCGCTGCCGGCGCTGCATGCGCGCGTCGAGGTGCACGAGTACCGCGGCGAGAACGCGTGCTGGCGCCAGCTGGCCGATGTACCGGCCGACGCGGCGAGCCGCCTGTCCACGATCTGACACGGGGGCGGCCATCATGCACGACGATCGATACGATTCCGCCGGCGACGCCACGTACGACGTGGTGGTGGTCGGCTCAGGCGCGGGCGCGATGACGGCGGCGCTGCGCGCGCACGATCAGGGCCTGTCGGTCCTGGTCGTCGAGAAAAGCCCCGTGTATGGCGGGACGACGGCTGTCTCGGGGGGCGGTATCTGGATTCCATGCAACGACCAGATCGCGGCGCTCGGCGGAAACGATTCGTATGACGAAGCGATTGCGTACCTGCGCGAAGTCGTTCGCGAGGACTTCGACCGGCCGCGCATCGATGCGTATCTCGAGAACGGTCCGAAGATGGTCGCGTATCTCGCGCAGCACGCACAAACGCGTTTTCACGCGGTGCCGCGTTATCCCGACTACTACCCCGACCGCGTCGGCGGCAAGCCCGGCTTCCGGACGATGGAACCGGCGGCGTTCGATGCCGCCCGCCTCGGCACGCATTTCGACACGTTGCGCGCGCCGTCGCCTGCCACGCTGATCGCCGGCCGCATCGCGATGACGCAGATCGAAGCGCACACGATCGTCACGAAGGAGCGCGGCTGGTTGCGGCTCACTGCGCGCCTGATGCTGCGCTATGCCACCGATTTCCGCTGGCGCCGCCGCACCGCGCGCGACCGGCGCCTCACGCTCGGCAATGCGCTGGTCGCCAGCCTGCGCGCGGCGCTGGCGCAACGCGGCATCGCACTGTGGCTCGACACGCCGATGCGCTCGCTGCAGTCCGACGGCGCGCGCGTGAACGGCGTGGTCGTCGAGCGGAACGGGCGCACGGTCGGCATCCGCGCGACGCACGGCGTGGTGCTCGCATGCGGCGGGTTCGAGGCGAACCAGGCGATGCGCGAGCAGTACCTGCCGGCGCCGACGCGCGCCGAGTGGAGCGCGGCGCCGCCGATCAATACTGGCGACGGCATTCGCGCGGGGCTCGCGCTGGGCGCCGGTGTCGCGCTGATGGACTTCGTCTGGGGCGTGCCGACGGTGCGCGTGCCAGGCGAGGAGAAGCAGCGCGGGCTGTTCGTCGAGCGCTCGGCGCCGCGCTGCGTGATGGTCAACGGGCTCGGACGGCGCTTCGTCAACGAATCCGCGCCGTATCCGGACGTGATTCACGCGATGGTCGCGGATCATGCGCAAACGCAGGCCTGCGTGCCCGCGTGGCTGATCTTCGATGCCGAATACCGCAAGCGCTACCCGTGCGGCGTGCTGCTGCCCGGCAGCGTGCAGCCGGACAGCCGGATCCCGGCCGGCTGGCTGGACTCGGTCATCTATCGCGCGGACACGCTGGCCGAACTGGCCGCGAAGATCGGCGTGAACGCCGACGGCCTGGCGCAGACCGTCGCGCGGATGAACGGCTATGCGGCCACGGGCGTCGATACGGAATTCGGCAAGGGCGGCAACGTGTTCGACCGCTACTACGGCGATCCGTCGTCGAAGCCGAACCCGTGCCTCGGGCCGATCGAGCGCGCGCCGTTCTACGCGCTGCGGCTCGATCCGGGCGAGATCGGCACGAAGGGCGGGCTGCGCACCGATGCGGATGCGCGCGTGCTGCGACCCGACGGCTCGGTGATCGACGGGCTGTACGCGCTTGGCAACACGTCGGCGGCGGTGATGGGCAAGACCTATCCGGGGCCCGGCTCGACGATCGGGCCGGCGATGACGTTCGGCTACGTGGCGGCCAACCACATTGCGGCCGTGCGGCAGCATGCGGGCGAGGCGTCGGCGGCTGGCGCGTGATCGGGCGAACGCGCGCGGGTGGTGCGTCACGGGCCACCCGGCCTGACTTCGCATCCCGAACGATCCGTGGAAAGGCCCCCGAAAGATCCGGATGACAGATTTCGTAAAGTCGGACAGAATGCCCCGGCCTGTCGTGTGTTGGTGAGCGTCGCACCGAACAACAACCATCCGATCATCCCGACTGGGAGCCCACGATATGTCCCATCCCGTGTTTCTGGAGAGCCCGCCGTGGCCGCGCATGCCCGAGGGCCGCAAAGGGGAATTGAAGACCTACTTCGCGGCCGGTGGCCCGTCGCTCGAATCGAACGCGTTCATCCCGCTGTTCTGGCGTGTGCTGTTCGGGTCCGACGATGTCCGCTTCGCGTATTGCATCGACGATTTCGATCCGGATGACGAAGCCGCCGAGCTCGAAGAGTATCTGGAGTCCGCGACACCGGAAGAGCGCGATGCGCGTTATCCGTATCTGGTCACGACGAAAGCGAGTGCGCTCGCGCGCGCGGCGGCCCGCCGCGAGCCGCTCGTTGCGCTGCTCGGCGAGCGCTATCGCGCGATCTACGATGCGTTCGTCGACTACGTTGCCACCGCGTACGGAGAATTCGTGCTGGTGCGAACGAGCGGTTTGCCGGACGTGAGCGACCAAACGGACGCGTTCGCGACCGAACTTGCGCAGGTTGCGTCGCTGGAGCAGCAACGGGAGCCCGACGCGGGCCTCGCGCGCGAGATTCTGGAACTGCGTCGCGCGCAGGATGCCGACGCCGTGTGGCGCACGACGGGCGTGGGCGACGCGCATGCGGATGTCGATCCGTGGCCGAGCCGTGTGCTGGTCGATGCGTTTCCGGCGTGCGCGCCGCGCGCGCGAGACGCGGCATCCGCGGTTCGCGATGTGACGGACAAGCCGCGCTATCGCGAGGGCCGGCTCGACAAGGCGCTCGAATGGGTGGCGGTCGGTGTATTCGCGTTGGCGTTTCTCGGCACGTGGATCAAGACCCGTTCGATCTGGCTGTCGATCCTGGTGACGCTCGTCGTGACCGGCGTGTTCATCTGGGGGATCGTGCGGATGCAGCGCGTCAAATGAGCGGCGGCTGCGCGCCGCCGCCTCAGTCGGCGCCGATCTTGTCTTCGGCGTACACGAGCTGCTGCAGGCGCGCGGCGGCTTCATCGCGCATCTCGATCGAGACCTGCGGCGGCACGCCGGACGCACCCGCTGGCGCGTAAAGCGCGCCGATCAGCGGCGGCTGGGCCGCGACGAACGCGCGCCATTTCTGTGACGACGCACGCATCGCTTCGCGCGATGCAGGCGGCAGGCGGCGTTCGATCGCCGCCGTCACGTCGTCGATATCCCGCAGGTAAAACGGCGTGGCTTGCGCCGCGCAGCGGCCCTTTGCGTCGAGATCGGCGAGCGCCGTGCAGTGCGCACGTTCGAAGCGCGCACCGCGTCGCGGAACGGCAGCGACGCGCTCGGGCTTGTCGTCCGTCGCGGGCGGCAGGCGCGTGGCCAGGCTGAAGCCGCGTGCCGTGCGATCGGCGTCGAACCGCTGCAGCGACAGCGCGCGTTGTCGCGTCAGTTCCATCACGTCGTTCGCGTTCATCGGTGCGTAGACCGTGCCGCGTGTCGTCGCATAGACGGCGCCGATCAGCTTCAGGTCGGCGTCACGGCGCGCGAGCCACGCGCGCTGGGCGCGCAGCAGCGCGGGCCGGTCCGCCGCCGGCAGCGATGCCTGCAGCGCGCGATAGCTGGCGTTGAGCCGTGCGTCCCATGCGTGGTTCGCGTCGACGATGCATTCGTCCTGGCCGCCTGTCGACGCATGTGCGGGATCGTTCAGGCACTGCGTCATCGTCTGGTCGATCGGGTCGAGGCCGGTTGCGGCATCGGGTTGCGCGGCAACGGCGGCAGGCGCGGTGACGACCGCGCAAAGCGCGAGGGCCGCGAGACGTTCGAGCATGGACGGCGTCCTTTTTTGTGGTGCGCGTTGGTGCGCGCTTTGGATCGAAGCGGGACCGTTGAATATCAGCTGCCGGCGGGCCCCGGCCGGCTGAAACGCTGCTCGACCACCTCGGTTCCCCAGTGCGTGCCTGCGGATTCGTCGGTCAGCGTAAAGCCGAACGACTCGTACAGGTGGCGCGCCGAATCCAGTCCCTTGAACGTCCACAGGTAGGTCTCGCGAAACCGGTGCTCATCGACGAAGCGCATCGCCAGCGTCATCATCTGGCGCCCGACGCCGGACCCGCGCAACGCGTCGTTCACGATGAACCAGCGCAGGTGCGCGACGCCGGCGGCCGGGTCGCCGTCGATCGCGAGCGACGCGAGCGTCCGCCCGTCTTCCCGGCAGAGCCACAGTGCCTTGCCGTCGGCCGGCAACGCACCCGCGAACTCGGCCAGCTCGGTCGCCACCCGCTTTTCGAAAAACGCGCCGAACCCCCAGTGCTCCGAATAGAAGCGTGCATGCAGGCTCGCGATATCGCCGATACAGCCCGGTTGGTAGCCTTCGAGAATCGGCGGCGTGTCGGCTGTCGCCGCGGGCGCCTTGGCGGCGTTGTCCTGCGCGAGTGCATCGGCGTACAGCGCGAGCGAACGCAGCAGCGCCTGCTGGTCGGCGGGGATCATGCGACGCAGCGCGTTCGACACCTGATCGGTCGCGAACGTGTCGATTCGTTTCTGGAGCTTTTTTCCTTCGGTGGTCAGGTACAGCTCGATCGCGCGTGCATCTTCGTTCGACACGCGACGCTCCACGACACCGGCTGCCTCGAGCCGTGCGAGTTGCCGGCTCGTATTCGATTTGTCGAGCCGCAGGATGTTGCCGAGATCCTTCGCGTTGATGCCGGGCGCCATCCCGATCTCGATGATCGCGTGAACGGCCGATGGCGCCCAGTCGCTGTCGGCGAGCGTCGCGCGCATGAAGCCGAGCTCGCGCACCAGTTTGCGGGAGAAGTCGCGCAATTCGAGGATGGTCGCGTCGCGAGGCTTGGCAGGCGGGTCGATGAGGTCCATGGGGTGCCCCAAATGGTTGCGTATCGCAATCGATAATAGTTGCGATACGCAACTTGTCAAGGCGATTTTGCCGGCGAGCGGGAGTGGTATTGGCGCGGATGGCGGCGTGCCGCCGGGTGGACGCATACTGCGCATATCGGGCGACCGGCAACTGGCAACCGGCGACCGGCGACCGGCGACCGGCAACCGGCAACCGGCAACCGGCAACCGGCAACCGGCAACCGGCAACCGGCGACCGGCGACCGGCGAGCGGCGGCGTTGCCCGATCATCGATCCAGGTCCGCGGACCACGGAGGCCACCATGAACAAGCTGTTGCCGATGTCGATTGCGTTGCTTGCCGGATGCGGCATCAGTGCCGGATCGCTCCACGCGGCCGGCGACATGGATGCGCCGCCCTGCAGCGCCGCGCATGCGGCGGACCAGGGCGGGAATGCGGCAATGTCGGGTACGTCGGTCCGCAGCTTTTCGACCGCCGGGTGTTCCGGCGCGGTGCTGCAGGGTGACCGCGCCACCGCGACGGTCAACGGCGACCGGATCGAACTGCGCAACGGCATCGTCTATGTGAACGGGCGGTCGTACGGCCCCGTCACGCCCGCGCAGACGGTCGAATACGAGGCCGCGCGCGACAGGCGCACGTTGAAGGTCGACGGAAAAGTCCGCACGCCGCTGCGCTGATGGCCCGCCGCGTCGGCCACGCGGCAGTCGCGGCGCGTGACGTCACGTCGTCTTCGGGTAGCTGACTTCCATGCCCGCGCGCACGTCCTGCTGGATGCCGTACTGCGCGAACGGATAGCGCAGCCCGTTGCGCGACAGCGCCTCCATTCCGGTAATGGCCAGTTCGAGCGCGTCGGGCGCCAGCGCCATCAGCATTTCGTCGTCGAGCACGCCGCCGTAGCGGCGCTCCGCGTAGCACGGAATCGACAGGCTCGGCTGCCCGGTCGACAGCGCGCGGCCCCACGAATCCGCGCAGGCCGATTCGCCGACCACGCTCCAGTCGAAGCGCTTGTATCCCGACCATTGCAGCCCGTTGATGAAATACATCATCGCGCCGGGCGTCGCGTAGAACAGCGCAATGTCGGGCTCGATGCGGCCGGCCGCGAGCGGCGACACGACGAGCGCGTCGTACTTGCCGTCGGCCACGCAGTGCATCGCGGCCTGGTGGGCGCGCGAATCTTCCTGCGTCGCATACCAGACGCCCGCCATCTGCTGGCCGGACGCCCACTCGGCATCCTTCGCTTGACCGAGCCCGACGACCGACCGGCATTGCGCGCCGACGAGGTCGTCGGCCGTGATGCCGACCGTGAAGCCGAGCCGCGCCGTTTGCCCGACGATCTGGTCCAGCGAATGGATCGCCTTCGGGCGGCGAATGCGCGGGACGGCTTCCATGTCCTCGCGCCGTTCGAACAGCTTCATCCCGAACGGGATGCTGCGCAGCTTGAGCAGCCGCTCGAGGTCCGCCGACAGTCCGGCAAGCGTGTCTTTCATGTGGGGTCTCCGGGATTCGCCGGACCAGTGTAGCGATCCGCGCCAGCCCCTTCAACACGCCGCCGGGCACTTATTCGACCAGTGTCAGCCGGCCGTCGCTGAGCCGCACTTCGCGTCCGATCCATGCCGGATCGACGCGCGGCAGCACGGCCGACGGCTTGCGCAGTTCGCGCAGCAGCGTCGCGCCGTGCGACAGCCGGCCGCCCATGCGGGCGATGACGGCGCGCGCGGTCTGGTACTGCGCGTGCCGGCCCGGGTCGAGCGAATCTTCGAGCAGGATGTCGTGGCCGAGCACGCCTTGCGTGTGGCCCGGATAGATCATGAAACCGGTGGCCTCGTCGGTGCCTTCGCTGCCGTCCTGCCAGAAGCTGCCGTTGCGTTCGCGGCGCTCGGGGTGGGGCGCGAACCAGGTGTCGCGGTCGGCGGCCGGCATCGCGTGATGCAGGCGGAAGAACACGCGCATCAGGTTGTCGCGATACCACTCGCGTACCTGCAGATACCAGCCGCGCATGCCGGGCGCGCCGAGCGTGTGCAGCACGCGGACCGGCAGCGGCCAGTCGGGAAAGGGCTGCAGCGGCAGGTCGATGGCCGCGGGCCGCGCGGTGCCCGGATCGGTTTCCCACGGCAGGCGGTGCGGGCTGTCGTCGAGCTGGCCATAGGCGGTCGGCGGCCGCCCCCACAGTGCGCCGCCGCTGCTGGCGAGCGATGACGCGATGCACAGGTTGCCCTGTACGACGAACACGTAGAAGCGCGTGAACCAGTCGGCCAGTTGCTGGCCGTCGGCGCGCTGTTCGACGAGCGTCGCGAGTTCCCGGTCGAAGCGCTGCAGGCCGCGCGCGAGCGTCGGCAGGTGCCCGCGCGCGACCCGCAGCATGCGCCAGAACACCGGCAGCGAGCGCAGCAGGCGCAGCGGACGCCAGCGCAGCGGCGGCGTCGCGCCGCCGATCTCGCCGCTGTAGTTCGCGGCCGATACACCCCAGTCCGCGAGACGGGCGAGGAACAGGTCGTTGTTGATGTACGACGCGCCGCCATACAGCGCGGTGAACGGCTCGTTGTCGCACAGCACGCGTGCGTCCCAACGCGCCATGATGGCCGGGATGCTGCCGGCAGCGCGCCGTTGCGCGTACTCGACCAGCCGGCTCGGCTGCGGCGGCAGGATCTCGGCGATGTTGGCCGAGGTCAGGTGCCGGTGCCAGCCGTAGCTGCTGATCGGGCGGTACTGCAAGAGCCACAGCTGCGTGCCGTCCCACGCCCATTCGACATCGCCGGGCACGTAATGGAACGCGCGCAGCACGCGTTGCAGGAACGCCCACAGCTGCTGCGCGGTCAGCCCGTGAGCGGTTGCGAACGTGCCGTGTTGCCACGGTTCGCCAAGCCGCGACAGGATCGCGCGCTGCGGGCTTGCCTGCCCGTCGGCGAGCGATTCGAGGTGGCCTTCCACCCATTCGACTTCGGCGGCGAGATGGCGCACGAACGCGATACCGGACAGCACGGGCGTGACGACGCGCTGCACGACCGCTTCCTCCAGGCCGCCGTCGAGCAGCTCGGCCACGCGGCCGGCCGCGTGCGATGCCGGCACGCGCAGGAACGTCGTGTGCAGGCCGGCATTCGCCGCGTCGGCCTGGTCTTCGCCGTGGCTCGACGAGCGGATCGCCCATTCGGCGTCGGGCTGGCTCGCGAGAAAACCGGGCAGGCGCGGATCGTCGGCGCGGGTCAGCGACAAGGCGGGCGGCACGGGGAGGCCGGCCAGCGTGGCCAATGCCAGGCGTCCCCCCTTCGTGTGCGCGACGAAGCCCGGGGCGCCGGCTTCGAGCCAATGCGCGAACGCGGCCGGCGCGTCGATCCACGGATAGTGTCCCCAGCCGGGTTGCAGCGTGACGGTGAGGTTGGCGCGCGCGAGGATCGCCGACCACGCGGCGGCCTGCCGCACGCCGAGCACGGCGTCCTGGTCGCCCCATACGAGCTCGATGCGGTCGGTGACCCACTCGAGCAGCGGCAGCGCGGTATCGGCGCGCACGAGATCCCAGTGCGGCAGGAATGCGCGGCAGCGCGCATAGCCGGCGCCCATACGGCGGTACTGCGCGGGCGTCCAGGTCTGGTTCGAGAACTTGCGGGCGAACAGCGCCGGATAGTGCGCAAGCAGCCAGTGGATCGTCTTGCGCAGCGGCTTCGGCGCCATCAGTTTCGGCAGGCGCCGTTCCCACAGGAACGCGCCGACGGGCGCGAGCAGCACGCTGCGCTCGAAGTGGCCGGGGCGCCGCTGCAACGCGTGCAGGACCAGCAGCGCGTTCACGCCGACCGCCATGATCGCGTGGCCCGGTTCGGTGGCGTCCAGCAGCGCTTGCGCATACGCGGCGAGATCCTCGCACGGCGGCGCGGGGTGATCGCCGAAGCCCGGCAGTTCCAGCGGCACCGGCCGGTAGTGCCGGAAGTGGGGCAGTGCATCGTCCCACCAGTCGGCCGCGCTGCCGTTGCCGGCGAGGAGGTACAGGATCGGTTTGCTCATGAATGCTTCGTCGGTCGACGATCGTCGCGGTCGCGCGCGCCCGATCGGGGCGGCGACGCCGGCGGATGCCACGGCTCTCGTTGGTGTTATGCCGATGCGAGTGGAATGGAAGGACGGCCCGCTCGGGTGGATGGTTGCGGGCATTCTACGCGAGTCGATTCCATTCGATTCGCGATGCATTCCGCGTGCGGCTTTTTTCGACGCGCGTCCGTCGCGCAAGCGCGGCACGTAGAATCACGCCACCGGAATTCACCGGACGGGATTCAAGGAAAGACAATGAAAAGAAGCTGGATCGCGGGGGGATTGATTGCACTCGCCACCCACGGCGCATGGGCCGGGAACTGGGTCACGCTGGGTCCCGGTCCGGCTGTCGGGCTTGATGTCGATCCCGCGTCCGTCCAGCGTGGCCCGCTCAATTCGTGGGTGACGGTCAGGATCGCCTATGCCGAACCGCGCCGGTACTCGGCGCCGTTTCCAGTGCGAAGCATCGTGTCCGACTGGTCGTTCGACTGTGCGAACAAGACGTGGGCGATGGGCAAGACGATCATGACCGGAACACAGCCGGGCCAGACCCATGTTTCGCGCGAAGACCCGGACGATTACCGCTATGTCGAGCGCGATTCCATTCAGACGCTGGTCATGAATTATGTGTGCAAGCAATCCTGACGACGGCAATGCAGCTCGCGTTTCAGGCCGTTCGAGCGCCGTTTGGCTGTCAAAGGGAATCGTACGTTTTCGCGATGGCGCACGGTATCGATTCGTTTCCAGGGGCCGGTGCGATGGCGCACCGGCCCGACTCAGGGCGACGAATCAGTGCGTCGCGGCGGCCGCGACCGCATCGGCAGGGCTGCCCGGCGGCTGTCCCGTTTGCCGGCGCGACCGGCCTGAGCTCAGGTACGCGGCGATCGAATCCTGCGTGACCTCGCCGATCCACACGCCGTCGGGGTCGAGCACGGGCATCCACGACGCGCTGTACTGGTACATCTTCGACAGCACGATGCGCAGGTTGTCGTCTGCCGAGACACCGGCCGGGAACGGCGTCACGCGTTCGCCGCATACGCCGCCGCCGGCGCGTGCCGCGCGGCGCGTCACGTAGCCGAGCGCGCGGCCCGCGTCGTCGAGCACGGTCAGGTAACGGCAGTCGGTCTCGTCCATCACCGTGAGTGCGTGCGCGAGTGGCGTATCGACGCGCGCCGTTTCGGGCTGCGTGGCGGCGTCGCCGGCCTTCACGAGCAGCAGGCGCTTGAGCGTGCTGTCCTGACCCACGAACTGCGCGACGAACTCGTCGCGCGGGCGCGCGAGCAGCGTGTCGGGGTGATCGTACTGAACGAGCTGGCCGCGCCGGAACACCGCGATACGGTCGCCCAGCTTGATCGCTTCGTCGATATCGTGGCTCACCATGATCACCGTCTTGTTCAGTTGCCGCTGCATCTGGAAGAACTCGTTCTGGATCGATTCGCGATTGATCGGATCGACCGCGCCGAACGGCTCGTCCATCAGCAGCACGGGCGGATCGGCGGCCAGCGCGCGAATCACGCCGACACGCTGCTGCTGCCCGCCCGACAGCTCGCGCGGATAGCGTTTCAGGTACAGCTTCGGATCGAGCGCGACCATCGACATCAGATCGCGTGCGCGCTCGGCGCAGCGCTTCTTGTCCCAGCCCAGCAGGCGCGGCACGACGGTGATGTTCTCCTCGATCGTCATGTTCGGGAACAGCCCGATCTGCTGGATCACGTAGCCGATGTGGCGCCGCAGGTCGACTTCGTCGAGTTGCGCCGTATCCTCGCCGTTGATGAGCACGCGGCCCGACGTGGCGGCGATCAACCGGTTGATCATCTTGAGCGTGGTGGTCTTGCCGCAGCCCGATGGGCCGAGGAACACGCAGATTTCCCCTTCGGGCACCGACAGGCTCACGGAGTCGACCGCGCGTACGGCCTGGCCGTCCTTGCGCGTGAAGGTCTTGGTCAGTTGGTCGAGTTCGATCATGTCTTCTGCACTCCCTTCGGTGTCAATGCGCGCTGCAGCATCTGCAGCAGCCGGTCGGCGACGATCGCGAGCAGGCTCACGAGCACCGCGCCCACCAGTAGTTTCATCATGCTGCTTTGCCCGATCGCGCGCAGGATCAGCGTGCCGAGCCCGCCCGCACCGACCACGGCGGCAATCGTCATCACGCCGATGTTCATCACGACCGCGGTGCGCACGCCCGCGAGAATCACGGGCACCGCCAGCGGCAGATCGACGAGGCGCAGGCGCTGCCACGAGGTCATGCCGATGCCGGTGCCGGCTTCCTTGATCCCCGCATCCACGTTGTGCAGCGCGAGGTACGTGTTGCGCATGATCGGCAGCAGCGAATAGAGGAACACGGCCGTGATCGCGGGCGCGGCGCCGATGCCCAGGCCGAAGCGCGAGAAGAACGGGATCATCAGGCCGAACAGCGCGATGGACGGCAGCGTGAGCACGACCGTGGCGATGCCGAGCAGCGGCCCGGCGAGCCAGTCGTGGCGATTGATGAGGATGCCGAGCGGCACGCCCGCGACGATCGCACAGCCCACGGCGATCGCGACGAGCCACATGTGTTGCAGCGTGAGCTGCAGCAGCTCGGGCCAGCTCGAAGCGAGATAGTCGAATACGCTCATCGGGTCTCCTTCAAGGTAGCGGATGCGTGCGCAGGAACGCGTCGGCGACGTCGCGCGGCGACTGGCCGTCGAGGTCGACGGCCTTGGCCATGGCCTGCATCACGTCGTTGTCGAGTGCGGCCGACAGCGCGTTGAGCTGCGCGGCGAGTTTCGGGTTGCGCTCGAGCGTGTCCTTGCGCACCACGGGCGTCGCGTTGTACGGCGGGAAGAAATGCTTGTCGTCTTCGAGCGGCACGATGCCGAAGCCCTTCACGCGTCCGTCGGTCGTGTAGACGAGGCCGATCTTCAACTGGTTGTTGTGCAGCGCCGTGTAGACGAGCCCCGGATCCATCTGCTTCAGCTGCGCGCGGCCGAACTGCATGCCGTATGCGGCGAGCAGCGGCTTCAGGCCGTCGGGGCGGTTCGCGAATTCCGCATCCATGCCGAACACGTAGTGCTTTGCGGCCGGATCGGTCCGTAGGTGTTCGGCGAGCTGCGACACGGTCCGGATGCCGGTGGCCTGCGCGAGCTGGCTCGGCAGGCCGATCGCGTAAGTGTCGTTGAGCGGCGACGCGTCGAGCCACACGAGCCCGCGCGGCACGTCGAGCGCCTTGACGCGCCGGTACATCTCGTCCGGCGAGAGCTTGTCCTGGATCTTGTTGTAGACGAGCGCGGCGGTGCCCGTGTAATCCCACATCAGGTCGAACTGGCCGTTCTCCAGCGCGCTGCGTACGAGCGTGCTGCCGAGGCCCGAGCGGACTTCCACGTCGTAGCCGCGCGAGCGCAGGTACTGCGAGGTGACTTCCGCGAGCACGTATTGCTCGGTGAAGTTCTTCGCGCCCAGCACGAGCTTCGCGGCGAATGCCGGCGTGCCGGCCGCGAAGCACAACGCACCGGCCGCGCACAGGCGGGCGAGCGATCGAAACGTGCGATGGAGCGTCATGCCGCACCTCCGTGGCGCGCGAGCCAGTGGCGGCTGCCGGCTGCGACGATGCCATCCAGCACGAGCGCGAGGATCGCGGTGAGCGACGCGCCGAGCAGCAGCAGCGGCTGGTTGTCGAGGTAGATGCCGGGGAAGATCAGCGAGCCGAGGCTGTCCGCGCCGATCAGGTAGGCGAGCGGCGCCGTCCCGACGTTGATCGCGAGCGCGGTGCGCACACCGCCGACGATGATCGGCAGCGCATCGGGCAATTCGACGCGAACCAGCGATTGCCAGCCTGTCATGCCGATGCCCTTGGCCGCTTCGCGCAGCGCGGCCGGCACGTTCTTCATGCCTTCGTACGCATTGCGCGTGATGGGTAGCAGCGACGCGAGGAACAGCGCGACGATCGCGGGCACGTCGCCGATGCCGAAGATGCCGAGCGCGATGGCCAGCACGGCCAGTGACGGGATCGTGTTGCCGATGTTGAAGACCTGCATGAAGCGCTCGGCCTGGTGCTGAAATCGCGGCCGGCTCAGCAGCACGCCGGCCGGCACGCCCACGACGATCGCGAGCGTCATCGAGTAGACGACCAGCAGCATGTGCTGGCCCGCGTAGTAGGCGAGATCGTCCGCGCGCTGGTGGAACGTGTCGGCGCCGATACCGCGCGCCAATGCCCAACCGACTGCGATGATGGCTACCAGGCTGCCCACCAGCTGGACAGTGCGTCGAGTCATGAAGATACGCCTCCTCAATCCCGGTGCGGCACGCGCGCAGGCGCACGCCGCGATGACGCCGGATGGCGTCGCGATGGAAGTTCGTGATCCCGGCATGGCCGCGATTGAACTGACGGAAACAGTGCTGCCGGCTGCACGGATGTGCGGCTGGCGGTCGGGTGAACGCGATGCTGCGTTCGTCTGATTGTCAGGTTCAGCCCGGCGGCGCCGTAACGGCGAGGCGCGTTCGAGCAGGGCGCCGTCGAGTGAAGACGGCATGGATGCGGGCGGCTTGACGCCGACCGCTGGGACCGGTGGCCCCTTTGACGTGGCGAAACGGATGCATGCGCAACAAAGTGCGAAATGGCATCACGTTGCGCACGAGATCATGCGTTTTGTGATGAAGTTGGGGCGAGTATAGAGCAATCAAAAGATCGCGTCTACCTTGGGCGAGGCACGCGATCGTGCGACGTCATCGGGATCGATGACGTCATCGGTCTTCGTTAAAATGATTCGAAATCCAAACTATTTGGCGGCGCCGTCGTTCCGAAACGGAATATGCGAGCGGCGTTACGTGTCGATGTCGGCGTCCGCGCGCGGCGTCTTTCCCGTCCAGCGCCGGTACGCGTGACGGAAGCTGCGCGGTTCGCTGTAGCCGAGCCGCTCGGCGATCGCCGCGACCGTCAGCGTATGGTCGTCGAGCATCCGCGCCGCCTCGTCATGACGCACTTCGTCGAGCAGCGACTGGAACGTGATGCCATCCTTGTCGAGCCGCCTGCGCAGCGTGCGCTCCGTCAGGTGCAGCGCGCTCGCGAGCGACGTCATCGACTTGAAGCGCGCGAGGTCGCGTGCCATCAGCTCCTTCGCGCGATCGGCGAAGCGCGTGCCGACCGACGCGGCCCACTGTCGTTCGAGCACTTCGCACTGGCCATGCAGCGCATTGAAGCTGACTTCGTTCGCGAGACGCGGCGCTTCCGTGCCGTTCACCGACGTGAACACGAGGCGGTTGTCGGCCGCATTGAATGCGACCGGACAGGCGAAGTGGCGCGTGTAGTCGGCCGCGTTGCGCGGCGTGCGTCGCGCGAGCTGCACCTGTTCCGGCCACACCGGCTTGCCGACGAGGTCGGACACGATCAGCCTCAGGCTCGACAGGCACATGTCGACCTGGAATCCCTCGAGATCGGGGTCGCCGTTGTAGCGGCCGATGGTCACGCTCATGCCATCCGCGTGCGTATCGATACGTACGTCGAAATACAGCCCCATGAATAGCGGAAATTGCCCCATGCAGCGGAACGCCTGCATCACGGAGCCGCTGATCAGCATCGCGTAGCCGGCGAGGCCGAGCGTCGACACGTGCAGCCGCGCGCCGATCGACAGCCCGATCGACGGTACGCCGCTGCAGCGCAGCAGGTTGCGGAAGCAACGCTGCTCCTGGCCGCGATTCACGTGCAGGTTCGGCGACGCGACTTCGTCCGCGCCAAGCCCCGTGCCTTCGAGCAGCGCGGCGCCGTCGACGTGCCGCACGCGGCACTCGTCCAGCGCAACCGCGATCGCGTGGACGGTGGCCGGAATATCTTCCTGGCGCCCGGCCGGGCGCGCGAGGCCGAGCGACGTGCGCAGGCTGCGCTCGGCCCGGCTCTGGTTTCGTTGGGAGCGGCTGCCCATGATGCCGATACGGTGACGGGGTCGCGTAGAACATAGCCGGAATGTCCGAAAAATGCCAGTGCGGCACAGTAGCATGCAGGGACGGACGGTGCGATGCACGACACCGTGTCCGAAAATATCCCTCGATTACGTCCGCATTTCTCATTCGTCCTCGATTTTTTGGCGCACCACACTTTCTTCCAGTCGTGCCCCGCCGGCAGCGCCGGACGCACGCGTGTTGAGGTCATGAACGCCACCGAAGTGAGGACAGCATGGACAACGACAGGCCAGGTCGAACCGCATTCGCCGCCGCGACGCATGATGTCGGCGCGCCCGCGCATCGGGGTGACCCGGACGAACGCCGCAAGCCGCACCTGCTCGGCCTCTCGACGCTCGTGATCTTCGGCCTCGCATACATGCTGCCGATGACGGTGTTCACGACCTACGGCCTCGTCACGAGCGAGACGAACGGGCATCTGACGGCCGCGTATGCGGTCACGCTGGTCGCGATGCTGTTCACCGCGCGCAGCTACGGCCACATGGCGCGGCTGATGCCGAGCGCCGGTTCCGCCTACACGTTCGCGAGCCGCAATTTCGGCACGTCGGCCGGCTTCATCGTCGGCTGGGCGTTGCTGATGGACTACCTGTTCATCCCGATGATCAGCTACCTCGCGATCGGCATCTACATGAAGCAGATTGTCCCCGGCGTGCCGGCCAGCGTGTGGATCGTCGGCAGCATCGCGCTGATCACCGGGCTGAACATCGTCGGCATCCGGCTCGTCAACCGCGTGAACCTGATCCTGATCGCGAGCCAGCTCGTGTTCATCGCGATCTTCGTCATCGCATCGGCGCGCGTTGCGGCAGGCGAAGGGCTGTCGATGGCCGTCGCATTGCCGTCGTCGGGCGATGCGCGCGCGATCTTCGCGGGCTCCGCGATCCTGTGCCTGTCGTTCCTCGGCTTCGATGCGGTCACCACGCTGTCGGAGGAGACGCGCGAGCCGCGGCGCACGGTGCCGCGCGCGATTCTGCTGTGCACGCTGGCGAGCGGCCTGCTGTTCATGCTGATCGCGTATGTCGGGCAAGTGGTGTTTCCCGACTGGCACACATTCAAGGATCTCGATTCGGCCAGCCTCGACCTGATGCGGCGCATCGGCGGCGGCACGCTGTCGGCGTTCTTCGTCGCCGTGTACGTGGCCGGCTGCTTCGCGAGCGCGATGGCCGGGCAGGCGAGCGTGACGCGCGTGCTGTTTGCGATGGGCCGCGACCGCGTGCTGCCCGAATGCGTATTCGGCCGCTTGCATGCGCGGCTGCGCACGCCGGTGCGCGCGACGCTCGCGGTCGGCGTCGTGTCGCTATCCGCGCTGTTCATCACGCTCGATCTCGCGTCGACGATGATCAGTTTCGGTGCGCTCGTTGCGTTCGCGATCGTGAACCTGTGCGTGATGCGCAGCTATCTGGGCCGGCCCGAGCATCGCCGCTTCGTGGGCTGGATCACGTTCGGCGTGATGCCGGCGATCGGCTTCGTGATGAACGTGTGGCTCTGGTCGGGACTGTCGCGCCAGACGTTCTACGTCGGCATCGGCTGGCTCGTGCTTGGACTCTGCCAGCTCGTGTGGCTGACGCGCGGCTTCACGCGCCCGGCACCGACGCTGTCGATGAATTGAATGACCGGCCGCGCGGCGCCGGTTCTGAAACCTTGAAGGAGGAGTGACCATGAATGCAGTTGACGTCAATCTCGATGCGGATCTGCAGGCGCTCGGCAAGCGCCATCTGCTGATGCATTTCACGCATGCCGATGCGTACCGCGAGAACGCGCTGACCGTGTTCGACCGCGGCGAAGGCTGCTGGCTCGTCGATCGCAACGGCAAGCGCTATTTCGACGGGCTGGCCGGGCTGTATTGCGTGCAGGTCGGCTACAGCCACGGCGCGGAGATCGGCGACGCGATCCGCGAGCAGATGGTGCGGCTGCCGTTCGCGACCAACTGGGGTGTCGGCCACGAGCCGGCGATCCGGCTCGCGCACAAGCTCGCGGCGCTCGCACCCGAAGGTCTGAACCGCGTGTTCTTCACGTCGAGCGGTTCGGAGTCCAACGAATCGGCGATCAAGCTGGTGCGCCAGTATCACCAGTCGCGCGGCGAGCCGCAGCGGCGCAAGTTCATCGCGCGTCGCGTCGCGTATCACGGTACGTCGTTCGGCGCGCTCGCACTGAACGGGATGACGAACTTCCGCAAGCATTTCGAACCGCTGATGTCGGGCGTGCGGCACGTGGGCAATACGAAGCGCTACGGCCGCCCGGCGGGCGAGACGGAAGCGCAGTTCACGCGCCACCTGCTCGACGAGATCGAATCGCTGATCGTGCAGGAGGGGCCGGATACGGTGGCCGCGATCGTCGTCGAGCCGTTGCAGAACGCGGGCGGCAGCCTGACGCCGCCGGCCGGCTACGCGGCAGGGCTGCGCGACATCTGCGACCGGCACGGCGTGTTGCTCGTCGCGGACGAGGTGATCTGCGGGTTCGGCCGGCTCGGCGAATATTTCGGGTCGGCGCGCTACGGGTTGAAGCCGGACATCATCACGTTCGCGAAAGGCATTGCGTCGGGCTACGTGCCGCTCGGCGGCGTGATCGCGAGCGACGCGGTCGTCGACACGGTGCTCGACGGGCCGCAGCAGATGTTCCTGCACGGCGCGACGTACGGCGGCCATCCGGTCGCATGCACGGCAGCGCTCGCGAACCTCGAGATCATGGCGCGCGAGCGCGTACTCGAGAACGTCCGCGACAACGAAGCCGTATTCCGCCAGACGCTCGACGGCCTGCTCGAGTTGCCGTGCGTCGGCGACGTGCGCGGCGACGGCTACCACTATTCGCTCGAACTCGTGACCGACAAGGCCGCGCGTCGCTGGTCGGCCGGCATCAGTGCGCAGGCGTTCGTGTCGACGCTGCTCGCGCCCGCGATCTTCGATGCGGGGCTGCTGTGCCGGGCCGGTGTCGATCACGAAGGCACGCCGATCGTGCAGTTCTCGCCTCCGCTCGTGATGTCGCGCGACGAGATCGTATGGTTCGTCGCGAAGATCCGCGACATCCTCGTCGACACCTACGCACGGGCGACACGCTGAGCGCTGCGTTCTTCATTTCAGGAGCATTCGATGCGAACCTCGCAACAGTCCTATATCGACGGCCAGTGGCTCGATCCGGCCGATGCACGATCGATCGACGTGATCGACCCGGCCACCGCGCGGCCGTATGCGCAGCTCAGGATCGGCGGCGCGGCCGACGTCGATCGCGCGGTCGGCGCGGCGAAACAGGCCTTCGACACGTACTCGCGCTGGTCCGTGGACGAGCGCGTCGCGCTGTTGAAGCGCGTGCTCGAGATCTACCAGCGCCGCTACGAAGAGGTCGCGCAGACGATCAGCCAGGAAATGGGCGCGCCGATCGCGTTTGCGCGTGCGGCACAGGCTGCCGTCGGTACCGCGCACCTCGAACAGACGATCCGTGCGCTGCAGTCGTTCCGTTTCAGCACGCAGACCGATGCGCTACTGGTGTCGCACGAACCGATCGGCGTGTGCGCGCTGATCACGCCGTGGAACTGGCCGATCAACCAGATCGTCTGCAAGGTCGCGCCGGCGCTCGCCGCCGGTTGCACGATGGTGCTCAAGCCGAGCGAGATCGCGCCGTTCAGCGCGATCCTGTTCGCGGAGATCCTGCACGAAGCCGGTGTGCCGCCCGGCGTGTTCAACCTCGTGCATGGCTACGGGCATGAAGTGGGCGATGCGCTGTCGCGGCACCCGGATGTCGACATGGTGTCGTTCACGGGCTCGACGCGCGCCGGTGTCGAGGTCGCGAAGGCGGCCGCCGATACCGTGAAGCGCGTGCACCAGGAGCTTGGAAGCAAGAGCCCGAACCTGATCCTGCCCGACGCCGATATCGAGGATGCCGTCACGCGCGGCGCGCGCAGTTGCTTCAGCAACAGCGGCCAGTCGTGCAATGCGCCGACGCGCATGCTTGTGCATGTCGATCATCTGGCGCTCGCCGAGCAGGCGGCGCGGCGCGAAGCGGAACGTACCGTCGTTGGCGATCCGCGTTCGACGGAAACCGGCATTGGGCCGGTCGTCAGCCTTACGCAGTTCGACCGCATCCAGCACTTCATCCGGCTCGGGATCGAGGAAGGCGCAACGCTCGTCGCAGGTGGCCCCGGCCGTCCGGAAGGGCTTGGCGACGGGTTCTACGTTCGGCCGACGGTGTTCTCGAACGTCGCGCCGGACATGACGATCGCGACCGAGGAGATCTTCGGGCCGGTGCTGGCGATCATGACCTACCGGACCGAAGAAGAAGCCGTCGCGCTCGCGAACGATTCGGTCTACGGGCTCGCGGCTTACGTGCAGTCGAAGGATCTCGAGCGGGCGCGCCGCGTCGCGGCAAGGCTGCGGGTCGGCAACGTCCACATCAATTACCCGGCGTGGAACCCGGCCGCGCCGTTCGGCGGTTACAAGCGTTCGGGCAACGGGCGCGAGTATGCGGAGTTCGGTCTCGTCGAATATCTGGAGACGAAGGGCACGACGGGGTACGCTTGAGCGGCGCGCAAGCGCGCTGACCGGGTGACGGCGTCCTGCGGGACGCCGTACCTTTTGATCGATTGCGAGGAGGTCGACGATGCAGGTTTCGCAGATGAACGACGGCATGCGCGGGGAGGGCTGCGCGCCATGAAGATCCTGATCGCCCGGATGAACCACGAGACCAACACGTTCTCGCCGGTGCCGACGCCGCTTGCCGCGTTCGGCCGCAACGGCCCCGACTGGGGCGAGGAGGCGTATCGCGCGAACCACGGGATGCGCACGGCGATGGCCGCGTTCATCGACGCGGCGGCGCGCGAAGGCGCCGACGTCGTGACGCCCGTGTCGGCGGCCGCGAACCCGAGCGGGCCGGTCGCGGCCGACGCGTATGCGGCGATCTGCGACGCGATCGTCGCGGCCGCGCCCGGTTGCGACGCCGTGATGCTCGACCTGCACGGCGCGATGGTCGCCGAGCAGAGCGCGGACGGCGAGGGCGACCTGCTCGCGCGCGTGCGCGCGGCGCTGCCCGACGCGCCGATCGCGGTCGCGCTCGACCTGCACGCGAACGTCACGCAGAAGATGATCGACCATGCGGACGTGATCGTCAGCTTCAAGACTTATCCGCACGTCGACATGTACGAGACCGGCGAGCATGCGGCGCGCGTGCTGCTCGAGCGGATCCACGGCCGTGCCCGGCCGGTGCTCGCATGGCGGCGACCGCCGCTGATGACGTCGACGCTGCTCAGCGCGAGCGCCGAAGGCGCGATGCGGCGCGCGGTGGAGGCCGCGCGCGCGGCCGAAGCTGACGGGATGCTGGCGGTATCGGTGCTTCCCGGGTTCTCGCTCGCGGACATTCCCGCGCCGTGCATCAGCGTCGTCGTGGTCGCCGACGGCGACCGGGCCGCGGCCGATGCGGTGGCCGAGCGTATCGCGCGGCAGATCTGGGATGCACGCGAAGAATTCGTGTACCGCAGCGCGCCGCTCGACGAATCGGTCACGCAGGCGGCGGCGCTCGCACGTGGCGCGGACCGCCCCGTACTGATGCTCGATCACGGCGACAACTGCATGTCGGGCGGCCCATGCGACACGATGGACTTGCTCGAGGCTGCGCTCGCGCACGGGCTCGACGGCATCGTCAGCGGGCCGTTGTGCGACCCCGAAGCCGTCGCGGCGCTGATCGACGCGGGCGTCGGTGCGACGGTCACGGTGCCGGTCGGCAACCGGCTGCCGTCGCATGGCGGCATGCGGCGCGAACCGTTCCGTGCGACGGGCGTCGTGCGCGCGATCACCGACGGCGAATACGTGATCACGGGGCCGACGTACACGGGGCAGCGTGCGTACATGGGCCGCGCGGCCGTGCTCGACATCGGCGCGGCCACGCTCGTCATCACCGAGCGCACGCAGGAACCCTGGGATCTCGGCGTGTTCGAGAGCGTCGGCGTCGATCCGCGCCGCGCGCGCTTCCTGCTGCTGAAGTCGCGGATGTATTGCCGGCCGGTGTTCGTGCCGATCGCGGCCGCGCTGGTCGAGTGCGACAGCCGCGGCGTGACGGGCTCGGACTATGGGCTGTTCCGCTACGAGCGGCTCGCGCGGCCGGTTTATCCGCTCGACGATGTCGCACAGTGGGAGCCGGGCGCGCGATCGGCAGCGTGACGGACCGCGACGCGAGACGCCGGATTTGCGCGCTTTCCGGCATCATGCGATGGCATCGACCCGTCGAGCAGCAGGGTCGTGCCATCCATTGCGTCCGCAACCGATCCGGAGAACCGACCGCCATGCATTCGAATCCCTTCCGCCTGCGCAGCGCGCGCCTGCTCGCCGCGCTGACCCTCGCCACGACGGCCGTTGCCGTACACGCCGCCGACTGGATCGTGTCCGGCAACGACGGCAAGTACCAACGCGTCGAGGGCCGCGACACCTATCTGCCTTCTCCGCCCGCCGACACGCTGACGCTGCTCGACGCGAGCACGTTCCCGCCGAAGGTCGCACTGCAGGTCGACGTCGAGAACGGCATCCAGGGGCCGCCACAGGCCGTCGCGATCACGCCCGACGCGAAGCTCGCGCTCGTCGGCGCGCCGACGCGCTACGACACGGCCGCGAAGCAGCTCGTGTTCGACACGTTCCTGCAGGTCGTGAAGCTCGACGCCGCGCCGCCCGCGATCACGCGCATCGAGCTCGGCTCGCATCCGCAAGGGATCGCGATCGACCGCTCGGGCCGGCTCGCGCTCGTCGCCAATGTCGACGGCAGCGTGTCGATCCTGCGCATCGACGGCACGCAGGTGACACTCGACGGCAACCTGAAGATCGGCAAGAAGCGGCTGGCCGGGATCAGCTTCACCCACGACGGCAAACACGCGCTCGTGTCGCTGCGCGACGAGCAGGGCGTCGCGGTGCTGAACGTCGACGACGGCAAGGTGACCGACAGCGGCACGCGCCTGAGTACGGGCGTCGCGCCCTACACGATCGACGTGTCGAGCGACAACCGCTGGGCCGTCGTCAGCAACGTCGGGCTGGCGGGGCTGCCGGGCTATACGGGCACGCTCGCGGGCGATGCCGATTCGATCGCGCTGATCGACGTATCGCGCGTGCCGTTCCGCACGGTCCAGTACCTGACGGTGCCGTCGCTGCCGGAAGGCGTCGCGATCTCGCCGGACGGGAAATGGATCGCGGTGCAGGCGATGGACGGCTCGAACCTGACGCCGGACAACCCGGGCCGCCACAAGCTCGGCAAGGTGCTGCTGTTCGCGATCCGCGACGGGCAGGCCGCGAAGGTGAGCGAGTTGCCCGGCGGCGAGGCCGCGCAAGGCATCGTGTTTACCGCCGACAGCCGCCATGTGATCGTGCAGTTCAACGTCGAACGGCAGCTTGCACTGTATGCGGTAGAAGGCGGCAAGCTGCGCGATACGGGCAAGCGGATCGCGCTGACGGGCGGGCCGTCGTCGTTGAGGACGCTGCCGCGCTGACGCGCACGGCATCCCGTTCATTCCTCTCTGCGAGTTCATGCGGCGCCCGGATTCGCCGGGCGCCCGTCGTTGCACGCCCTTCTGCGCGGGCGCTGCAACGCAACAAATGGTGGCAATTTGTACCCAAAGCCACTTAACGACCGATTGTTTAGTTAAACAAGCTGAAAACTCGGGAAACTTCCTGTAGTGAATAAACAGTTGTTGCGGCACTGTAAGCCACTGGGAAGGATGTGACATTCCCGGAAACAGGAGGAGGGGGCGACGGTTGTGGCAGCAACGATCGTCGCTGCGTACATGCATGTGGCAATCGGCGCGACGTCGCCTCGAGGGCATCCGGCGTCGCGTCGCGCCACGCGACGCCGATATGCCGCGCCAGGCCACAAGCATGGCGGCGCTTCGAACTATCATCGACGCCGGATTAATCGTTTTAATTAACGGTACTAATCAAAAAATGAAAAATCCACGATTCTTGCTCGTCGCTGCACTGACCTGTGCAGCGCTTGCCGCGTGTGGCGGAGACGACGTGAACAGTGTTCCGACGGCCAGCAACGGCGCCGGCGATACGCCGTCGACGCTGCCGCCGACCGCTGGGCCATCCCAGCCGTCGCAGCCCGGCCAACCGGCGCCGCCCAAGCGCGTCAACATGCAGCTGACCCAGTTCGTCAACCCGCTTATCGGCACGCAGGTCAACGCGGATTCCGGCTACGCGGGCAACGTGAGCCCGGGTGCGATGGTGCCGTTCGGCATGGTGAACTTCGGGCCGAACACGCCGCGCTACAACTTCAACGGCTCGGGCGGCTACCTGTCGTCGGGCGGCTCGGGCGGCACGATCGACTTCTTCAGCGTCACGCACCTGAGCGGCGTTGGCTGCCCAGGGCAGGGTACGGTCGCCATGCTGCCGACCGATGCGGCGACCGCGGTGGCGTCGGGTGGCCGGCCGATCGGCATCGGGTACAGCTACGCGGATGAAACGGCCCAGCCGGGGTATTACAAGGTGCGCCTCGCGAACGGTATCGTGACGGAGCTGAGCGCGACGGCGCGCTCCGGCATCGCGCGCTTCACGTACACGAACAAGGACAAGGGCTTCTTCTCGATCGATGCGAAGCTGAACGGCAACAGCGATTCGGGCAGCACGAAAGTCACCGCGAACAACGTCTCGCTGGCGCTCGCGAGCGACGGCAAGTCGCTGAGCGGGCAGGCCGTGGCGCCGGCATTCTGCACGCCGTACGGCACGGTATGGAATGCGCCAGTGTATTTCTACGCGACCTTCGACAAGCCGCTGCGCAAGCAGGCCGGCGCGTCGTCGGTGAACACGGCCAGTAACGGCGCGGCGACGCTGCAGTTCGACCTGACCGATGCGGACAGGACGGTGACCGTGAAAGTCGGGATCTCGTCCGTCAGCATCGGGAATGCGCAGGCCAACCTGAAGGGCGAGGGTGAAAAGCTCGCGTTCGACGACGCACGGACGAACGCATCCGGCTTGTGGAACGACCGGCTCAACACGATCCAGATCGACCAGGCCGCGAATCCGTCTTCGCTCGATGCGACGCAGAAGGCGAACCTCACGAAGTTCTATACCGCGCTCTATCGCGTGTTCGGCACGCCGACGCTCTACAGCGACGCGAACGGCGAATTCCGCAGCATGCGTCAGCCGAGGAACGCGGACGGCAGCTATCCGAAGTCGGTCGACCAGACCGGCACGATCCCGCCGCGCGCGACGGCGAAGGTCGGCGACTACGCGTTCCGGCGCGCCGACGGTTCGCAGGGCGGTGCAGGCGCTCACTACACGGGCTTCTCGCTGTGGGACACGTACCGGTCGCAGGCGCAACTGCTGGCGATGCTCGCGCCGAAGGAGTCGAGCGACATGATGCAGTCGCTTGTTGTCGACGCATTGCAGTGCGGCGCTTTCCCGCATTGGGTCGACGGCAGCGACGACTCGACGCCGATGGCCGGCGACAACGCATTGAACGTGATTGCCGGCGCGTACAAGTTCGGCGCGACCGACTTTGATCTGGTGTCGGCCGCGCGGCTGACGAAGCAGTCGGTGTTCGATCCATCGAGCGCCTGCAACGACCGCACGAGTGCGGCGGGGCTCGCCAATTTCCTGACGGCCCACTACCTGTCGCAAAGCGACGACGGCCATTCGTCGTCCGCGACGATCGAGCGCGTGCTGAGCGACCGCTCGGCCGCGGCGTTCCTGCAGGCGCTGCCGGCCAGCGTGCTGAACGCGCCGTCGGTCGGCGTGACGCCGGACAACATCGGCACGCTGTACACGCGGGCGGGATGGTGGCGCAACATCTTCGACTACACGAACAAGGTGATCGCCGCGCGCAACGCACCGCCGTCCGGTTCCGCGCCCGGCACGCTGGGTACGCTCGTGCAGGGTTCGTTCCACGAATCGACGGAACCGAACTACTTCTGGACCTTCGCGCAGGACTGGACCGCGCTGATCGACGCGATCGGCGGCAAGCAGGCGGCCGTCACGCGGCTGAACAACCTGTTCGCGATCACGACGCCATTCTCGACCGTGCCGGGCTCCGCCGACCTGAACGGCGGCGAATCGTCCACCAACCTGTACATCGGCAACGAACCGTCGCTCCAGTCGCCGTGGGGATACAACTGGGCCGGCCAGCCGAGCGGCGCGCAGTACATCCTGCCGATCATCATGTCGAAGTCGTTCACGACCGCGCGCGACGGCCTGCCGGGCAACGACGACATGGGCGCGACGTCGAGCTGGTACGTGTGGGCCGCGCTCGGCATGTTCCCGGTCATTCCGTCGGAAGCCGGGCTCGCGTTGTCCACGCCGCAGTTCGGCGGGATCACCGTCTGGCTCGGCAACGGCAAGACGCTGCGGCTCGAAAGCGACAAGCAGGTCGCGATGGACGCGTCGGGTCATCCGTCGTTCGCGTATATCCGGTCGCTGAAGGTCAACGGCGCGGACTATGCGGGTTCGTGGCTGCCGCTGGGCACGATCGCCAACGGCGGGACGATGACCTACGCGCTGTCCGCGACGCCGACGCAGTGGGCGGCCGCCGACAACCTGACGCCGCCGTCCGGGCCGAACGCGGACTACACACGCATGACGGCAGGCACGTCATCTTCTGCCATGCGACTGGGCCAGGCTGGCGCGCACTGACGACGACACCATCAGGGAGGAACGCAACGTGACATCGAAAGAACGCCGCAAATTCCTGTCCTACGGTGCCACGCTGGTCGGCACGAGCTGGCTCGCGGGCTGCAATGGCGACATCGATTCGCCGGCCGCCTCGTCGGGCATGCCCGGCGCCGACGGCCCGGCAACGGTCACACCCACCGTACCGGGCGTGCCGGCCGACCCGGAGCATAGCCTGCTGGCTGCGCAGGACCTCGCGCAGAACTGGACCTTCGCGCCCGCAAGCAGCCTGCCGGGTGCGGGCGGTGCGCAACTGTCGGGCGCGGGCGGCATGACGGGCATGGCGCCCGCGACGGTGCCCGGCACGGTGCTCAACAGCATGATCGTCAACGGCAAGTATCCCGATCCGTTCTACGGTCGCATCGTCACGGACACCGTTCCCGATACGCTGAAGGACACCGACTACTGGTACCGCACGACCTTCGCGGCGCCGGCGCGGCGGCCGGGGCAGCGGTTGTGGCTGCACTTCGGCGGCGTCAACTACTGCGCCGAGATCTGGCTGAACGGCGCGCTCGTCGGCCGGCTCGAAGGGGCCTTCAAGCAAGGCGCATTCGACATCACGCGGCTCGTGCCGCAGGCGGGCGGCGCAGCGAATCTGGCGGTGCGCGTCGTCAAGCTGGATTTCTCCGAAGGGCCGCTGCTGCCGAATTACAAGAGCGGCGTGACGCGTGGCGGCCGCAACGGCGGCCCGACCGGCGTCACGCTGAAAAACGGGCCGACCTTCTTCTGCTCGGCCGGCTGGGACTGGCTGCCGACGATTCCCGACCGCGATCTCGGCATCTGGCAGCCGGTCCGGTGGTTCACGACCGGCGCGGTGCGCATCGCCGCACTGAATGTCGCTCATACGCTGTCGGCCGATCTCTCGCGCGCCGAGTTGCGGCTCGATCTCGAACTGGACAACGGCTCGGGCGCCGATCTCGTCGCGACGCTGGTCGGCAGCATCGGCAACGGCGCGACGTTCAGCCATGACATCGCGATTCCCGCATCGACTACGACGACGAAGGTGTCGCTCACGTCGTCGGACATCGCGGCACTGTCGATCAGGCAGCCGCGCCTGTGGTGGCCGAACGGGTATGGCGACCCGAATCTCTACGCGGTGACGGTGGGGCTCAAGGTCGGGCGCGTGCTGTCCGACGAGCGCAAGTTGAACGTCGGCCTGCGCCGCATCGAGTATTCGCGCGATATCGGCATGGGCACGCAACTGAGCATCACCGTCAACGGCCTGCCGATCCTCGTGATGGGCGGCAACTGGGGGCTCGACGAAGCGTTGAAGCGCATCCCGCGCGAACGGCTGTTCAACCAGGTGCGACTGCATCGCGACGCCAACCTCAACCTGATCCGCAACTGGAACGGGCAGAGCACGAGCGACGATTTCTTCGACGCGTGCGATCGCTACGGGATCCTGGTGTGGCAGGACTTCTTCTTTTCGACCGAGGGCGACGGTTCGGGCGCCGCCAACGTGCCGCGCGATCTCGCCAACATCCGCGACGTGATCGCGCGCAACCGTCATCGTCCGTCGATCCTGCTCTGGTGCGGCGGCAACGAGGGCTCACCGCCGCCGGCGCTCGTGAAGGGGCTCGACGCGCTCGTCGCCGAGCTCGACCCGCAACGCCTGTGCCTCACGAGTTCGGCGGGCGATACCGGCGCCGGCGCGGTCAACGGCTATTCGTCGGGCGGCCCGTACAACTGGGCGTCGCCGCAGGCCGCGTTCAGCCGTGGCTATGGCACGACGTCGATCGCGTTCCACAACGAAGTCGGTTCGCACTCGATTCCGACACTCGAATTCGTCGAATCGATGCTGCCGCCCGGTTCGTACGAATGCCCGGACGACTTCTGGGCCGACCGCGACATGAACGGCAACGGTGCGTACTACGCCCAGGTCGGCGAGCAGGGCGGCGCCGGATATATCGCGATGACGGCGCTGCGCTACGGTGCGATCCGGAATCTGGCCGACTTCGTGCGCAAGGCGCAGATGATGAACTACGAGTGCATCCGCTCGATCTACGAGGCGAATGCAGCCGTGATGATCGGCCCCGTGGCCGGGAAGATCACTTCGCCGGCCACCGGCGTGATCATGTGGATGACGAACCCCGCGCAACCGAGCTTCGTTTGGCAGATGTACAGCCACGATCTCGAGGAGCACGCATCGTTCTTCGCGGTTCGGCACGGCTGCCGCCGCGTCAATGCGATCCTCGATGCGAATACGTCGGACGTGACGATTGCGAACCACACGGCGGCGGCCGTCACGGGCCGCGTCGAGATGCGCGTGTACAACCTGGACGGCACGCTGAGCAGCCGGACCGCCGCGGATGTCGGCGGCGTGGCGAAGGCGTCGTATCGTGTGGTGGCGAACCTGAAGGCGGCGATCGCTGCCGCGAAATCCGACGTGTGCATCGTCGCGCTCGCGCTGACCGATGCGGGTGGCAATGCGATCGCGGAGAACGTGTACTGGCGGCAGCGCGACGGTGGCGACACGACTTACACGTCGCTCGATGCGATGCCGGCGGCGGCAGTGGCCGTCAGTGCGACGGCATCCGAGGCCGACGACGTGACGACGCGCATCACGGTCGACGTCGCGAACGTCGGGGCGGGCATCGCGTTGATGACGCACCTGCAGGTATTCGACCCGTCGACCGGTGCGCGCGTGCTGCCCGCGTTCTACAGCGACAACTACCTGAACCTGGTGCCGGGTGCGAAGCGGCGGATCACGATCGACCTGCCACATGCGAGTGGCGCACCGGTGTCGCGCGTCGCGCTGCGCATCGACGGGTGGCGGCTCGATCGTCCGAACTGCAAGCTGGGGCTCGGCGGTGTGCCGGTCGTCTTCAACGAGCGTGCGCTGGCGGTCGATCCGGCAGTGGCGACGTTCGCGGCCTGCTGACGTGCGTTACGGACGCAGCAGATCGAACCCGCCGAACACGACGACACCGCTCAACGCGATCATCGCGACGGAGTGCTGGCCGAAATAGAGAATCGCGGCGGCAAGCCACGTCGTGATGCAGAAGGCGCCGATGCGGGCCATCGTGTGTTCCTCGAATGCGTGATGAATGGAGCGCGCCGCACGGCGTTCGCCGCTCGAACCGGCGAGCGGGTCACGAAGGCGACGGAAAAGGCGACCCGCTGCGCCGCGATTGCGGCGTCGGCATGTGTGGCATGCCGCGCCTGACAGGGCGGGAGTCGAAACCGACGACGTTGCGCGCGGGCGCCCGAAGGCGGTCGACGCGCGATGCCGGCCGGCGAAGCCGCAATTTTACCAGCGCCGCCGTGGCGCTAATCTGGCCCTTTCGCGCATGGAATGCGGCGATCTGCGCGGCATTCGTCCGACCCCTACACTCAAGTTTCGTGTGACGAATGCCGTAAACGAGTTGGAAGGCATTTCCCGCCCCGTCACGATTCGCTTACCGACACACACGGACCGACACGATGCAGATCGATCTCTCCACGACCTCGCGCGCCTCACTGGCGGACAGCAGCGTTACCGCAAACACGTCGGCCGTCCCGGCCGCGGCTTCGTCCGCCGACGGCACGACGGTTGCCAAGGGCAGCACCGGCACGACGGGCAGGAGCAGCACCACCGGCACGAAGGCGGCGGCCGGCGACACCGGCGAAACGCTCGGCGCGGCAGGCGCATCGTCGGCGGAGGATCCTGCCGTCACCCAGTTGAAGGCGCTGATCGAGCGGCTGCAAAAGCAGCTCGCGACACTGGAGCGGCAGATGGCGGACGCGGCCCAGCGCGCGAAGGACGACCCGTCCGCGGTCATCGAGCAGCAGACGCTGGGCGCGGAAGCCAGCTCGATCTCGGCGGCGTTGTCAACGGCGATCTCGCAGCTCGCGGCGGCGCTCCAGAAGTCGGGCAACTCGTCGTCGGGCGGGCTGGTGTCGACGCAAGCCTGACGGCTTCGGGCTGCGCGGCCGTCACGGCTGCGTCGGCCACACGCATTACAATCGCAAGCTCGTCTCCCTCGAAAGGACGGCAGAACGATGAATGCGGAACTCGACGACGACGAACTCGTCCGCTTCGACGCCCATGGCGGCACGCCGCTGCCGGCGGCCGATGCCGAAGGCTGGCTGGAACACGACGGCGCGCGCATCTGGCACGCGTCGTTCGGCCATGGCCCGCCGGTCGTGCTGCTGCATGGCGGCCTCGGCCACGGCGGCAACTGGGGCAACCAGGTGCCGGCGCTGCTCGCGGCCGGCTATCGCGCGATCCTGATCGACAGTCGCGGCCACGGTCGCAGCACACGCGACGCGCAACCCTATTCCTACGAACGCATGGCGTCGGACGTGCTCGCGGTGCTCGACGCGCTGCACGTCGACCGTGCGCGCTTCGTGGGCTGGAGCGACGGCGCGTGCATCGCGCTCGTGCTGGCGGCCCGCGCACCGGAGCGCGCGGTGGGCGTGTTCTTCTTCGCGTGCAACATGGACCCGGGCGGCACGAAGGAGATGGTGCCGGGCCCGGTGATCGAGCGCTGTTTCGCGCGGCACCGCAAGGACTACGCGCGGTTGTCCGCGACACCCGATCAGTTCGACGCATTCGTCGCAGCCGTCAGCGAAATGATGCGCACGCAACCGAATTACAGCGAGCGGGATCTCGCGGCGATCGCGGTGCCGGTGGCGATCGTGCAAGGCGAGCACGACGAATTCATCCGGCCGGAGCATGCCGCGTACCTGGCGCGCACGATTCCGGGCGCGACGCTGACGATCCTGCCCGGCGTGAGCCATTTCGCGCCGCTGCAGCGACCCGCGCGATTCAACGCGGCGATGCTGACGTTTCTCGACCGGTTGGCGGGGTGATCGTACGCGGCAGTCGGCTGCCGCCGCCGTTTTCCGACAACGGCTACCTGCTGTTCTCGCGTGGCATCGACCTCTGGCAACCCGGCGTGTCCGAGTTTCTCGAGCATCACGGTTTTCCTGCCGTACACCAGCCTTGACCCGCATGGCGGCCGAGCCGCGAGCGCGGCAGGCGCGGCGACACCCATGGCGATGTGTCGTGTCGCATATCTCATAAGATTTTCTTTAGGCTCGCGCAACATATCGTCGATTGTTGGCGGCCGGCCGGCAGCGGATAGTCCTGCTTCGACAGGCCGGCACGATCGCCGTGTGACGCGTACCGGCCTGTTGCTCACGCAACCATTCGATACCAAAGGAACCGCAACCATGCGATTCAACGTGACACGCTTCGCCGCGACGCTGCTCGTCGCCGCGTGCGCAATCACAACGGCCGGCCGCGCGGCCGCTGCCACTGCCGCGCAGGACGACCTCCACGACACCGTGACCCGCCACATCGCGCCACTGATGAAGCAGTACGCGATTCCCGGCATGGCGATCGGCATCGTCGCGGACGGCAAGCCGTACGTGTTCGACTACGGCGTGATGTCGAAGCAGACCGGCAGGCCCGTCAACGGCGATACGCTGTTCGAGATCGGTTCGGTCAGCAAGACGCTGACCGCGACGCTCGCGTCGGATGCGCAGGAAGGCGGCGAGTTGTCGCTGGCAGACCCGGTCGCCAAATATCTGCCCGAACTGCAGGGCAAGCCGTTCGGCGTCGTCACGCTGCTCCAGCTCGGCACGCACACGCCCGGCGGGACACCGCTGCAGGTACCGGACAGCATCCGCGACGACGCCGGCCTGATCCGCTATCTCGACGCGTGGCGGCCCGAGTATGCGCCGGGCACGCACCGCAAGTATTCGAACGTCGCGATCGGCATGCTCGGCTGGCTCACGGCGAAGGCGATGCACAAGGACTTCGCGACGCTGATGGAGCAGCGGCTCTTTCCCGCGCTCGGGATGACGCACACGTACATCAACGTGCCCGACGCACGCATGGCCGACTACGCGCAGGGCTATACGAAGGACGGCAAGCCGGTCCGGATGACGCAAGGCATGCTGTGGCAGCCGGCCTACGGCGTGCGGACCACGGCAGCGGACCTGTTGCGCTTCGTGCAGGCGAACATGGGGCTGATCCAGGCGGCGCCGCGCCTGCAGCGCGCGATCGATCGCACGCACACCGGTTATTTCCGCGCGGGCCCGCTGACGCAGGACCTGATCTGGGAACAGTATCCGTACCCGGTCGCGCTGCCGACGCTGCTTGAAGGCAACGCGCCGAAGATGCTGTACGACGCGGTACCGGCCAGCGCGATCAAGCCGCCGCTGGCGCCGAACCCGGCGACGTGGATCAACAAGACCGGCTCGACCGGCGGTTTCAGCACGTATGTCGCATTCGTGCCGTCGAAGCGGATCGCGATCGTGATGCTCGCGAACGGCAGTGTGCCGATCGAGGACCGTGTGAAGGCTGCGTACGGGATTCTCGGCTCGCTTGGCGACGGGCGGTAACGTTTCCACGGGCGGGCCGGCGATGTTGCCCGGTCCGGCCCGCCCCGCCCCCAAAAAAGCCGATACCTGTATCGGCGCGCTTCTGCAAAACGAAATACGCGCATCGCATCCCCTGAGCAGAATCCGGGCAGATCTCCGGGCCTATCCGGATAGTCCAGTCAGGGGGAAACATGAGGAAGACCACTCTCGCGCGGCTGCTGTGCGGGCTGACCTTGGTCGGCGCGCTCGGCGCGTGCGGCGGCAACATGGATGGCTCGGGCGGCACCGGCAGCGCGTCGACGAACGCGGCCGGCGGTACCGACAACGGCAAGGGCAACAACGGCACGCCGCCGGGCCAGCAGGTCACGAACCGTGCGCTCGTGATCGAGCTCGACGGCGTCACTTATGCGGCGCTCGCGGCCGGCATCGCGGGCGGCACGTTGCCGAATCTCGCGAAGCTGCAGGTCGCGCCCGCGTATAGCGGCGGCGTCAACGGCCAGCTGTCGCAGCAACCGAACCTCGATACGCCGAGCTGGGCCACGCTGCTCACCGGCGCGTGGGGCAACCGTCACCAGGTGCTGTCCGATGCACCGAACCAGGCGCTGCAGGCGCCGACCGCATTCGACACGCTGAAAACCGCGAACGCGGGCCTGCTCGGCGCGGCAGTCGGATCGCCGGCGCTCGCGACGCTGCTGACGGCCGGACGCAACGCGGGCAGCCTCGACACGCTCGCGAATTGCGCGGCGGTCGACAGCTGCGTCACGCAGCAAGGCACGACGATGATCCAGCAGGGTTACTCGCTCGTCGTCGCGCAATACCATTCGGCGCAGGATGCGGCGCTGAACTACGGCCTCGGCGCAGCGGCGTATGCGAACACGCTGAAACAGCTCGACGCGGCCGTCGGCGCGCTCGTCGCCGAAACCGCGAAGCGCAACAAGGAGAACTGGCTGGTCGTCGTCACTGGCGGCCATGGCCTGAACGCGGCCGGCGGCAGCGACGGCCTGCCGCTGCTGTCCGAATCGACGACTTTCATCGCGATGAACCAGGCCGACAACGGGCGACTGGGCAGCGCCGCGCAGCCGGCGTCGCTGGCCGACCTGCACACGCGTGCGAGCATCGCGGACATCGCGCCGACCGTGCTCGCGCAGTTCGGTGCGCTGCCCGCGGCGTCCGCGTACGAAATGGACGGCGGCGAACTGATCGGCGCGCAGCCGGTGTCGCAGCTCGCCGGTGCGGCGAGTACCGACGGCCACAGCGTCGTGCTGACGTGGGCCGCGCCCGCGAGCGGCGCGATCGCGGTGTACCGTGCGGGCCAGCAGATCGCGACGCTGCCGGCCGGCACGACGACCTATACCGACAGCGATCTCGGCCTGACCGCGGCCGGCACCTACAGCTTCGACTACGTGGTGACGGCTGGCGGTGCACCGCTCGGCAGCATCGCGCGGATCGCGTACGTGCCGCCGCCGCCCCCGCCGCCGCCGCTCGCGACGACGCTGAAGAACGGCCTCGCGTCGTACTACCCGTTCGGCGCTCTGCCGGCCGTCGATGCATTGAACGCGAGCACGATGGGCCCGTTCTCGGCCGCCGCGAACGGCGGCTCGCTGAGCGCCGATCCGTTCGGCGGGCAGGCGCTGCAGGTGACGACGCAGACCGTCGATACGAACGGCTATGACGGCTACAAGCTCGTGCAGAACGCCGACATCACGACGCAATCGCAATTCACGATCGGCATGTGGCTGAAGACGCCGTGTACCGACGTGGTCGGCTTCGGAACACCGGTGTTCGCAAACAAGAACTGGCAGAGCGGCAAGAACGCGGGCATCGCGATCGGGCTGTTCCCGCAGGCATCGGGCGCGCCGTCGGGCACCTGCAACATCCAGTACAACGCGGGCGATGGTTCCACCCGCAATGACCTGAAGACGATGAGCGTGAGCGCGAACCAGTGGGTGTATGCGGCGTTCGTGATCGACACGGTCGGCAAGACGATGACGGCCTACACGTTCGATCCGGTGCTCGGCGAGCAGAAGCAGAGCACGCCGCTGACGGTGTCGGTGGCCGCGCTGCCGGGCCTCGGCACGAAGACCTTCGGCGTGAACGAGGACGGCACGGGCCAGTACCACATGCTTGCGTGCGGCTACCCGGCGAGCCACTACAGCGGCGGCTACACGGTCAACGCGTGCACGACGGTCAAGCCGAACGTCGAGAGCTTCTCCGACGTCGCGATGTGGAACCGCGTGGTGACCGAAACCGAACTGCAGTCGGTCGCGGGCTCGGGCAAGCCGCTGTCGACGATCCTTCACTGACGGAGTGCCGACATGACCATCACAGACCTGCGCCGCGTGCGCGTCGTGCTCGCCGCCTGCGTGCTGAGCGCGCTGGTCGCCGGGTGCGGCGGCGACGATTCGGGCGGCACGCCCGCCAGCGCCGCGAAGGCGAATGCCGCGCCGGCCGGTGCCGGCGGCGCGAGCGCGCCGGTGCCGATCGTCGCGCTGCCGGGCGCCGGCCCGTGCGCCGCCTCGGGCACGGCCGCGCTGCCGTCGCCGTTGCTGAACTCGCAGCTGCGCTGCGCGCCGTGACGCGCGCGCCTTTCCGGAACGACCTTCCTTCCCGATCATGACTTCCATCGACCGCCGCTCGTTTCTCCGTGCCGCCGCTGCCGGCACGGCCTTCTCGATGTTCCCGCCGGCGATCCGGCGGGCGCTCGCGATTCCCGCCAACAACCAGACGGGCACGATCAACGACGTCCAGCACGTCGTGATCTTCATGCAGGAAAACCGCTCGTTCGATCATTACTTCGGCACGATGCCCGGCGTGCGCGGTTTCGGCGATCGCCTGACGATCCCGCAGCCGGGCGGCACGCCGGTCTGGCAGCAGAACGACGGCAAGCGCCCGGTGCTGCCGTTCTATCTCGACAGCACGAAGGGCAACGCATTGTTGGTCGGCGGCGCGCACTCGTGGACCGATTCGCATTCGGCATGGGACAACGGCCGGATGACCGCATGGCCCGCGTCGAAGGGCGATGCGTCGATGGGCTACCTGCGCCAGTCCGACCTGCCGTTTCACTTCGCGCTCGCGAATGCGTTCACCGTGTGCGACGCGTACCACTGCTCGCTGCACGGCGGCACGAACTCGAACCGGATCTTCCTGTGGACCGGCACGAACGGCCCGACCGGCTCGAACACGGCCGTCGTGAACAACGACGGCTGGGACGGCCTGGGTTCGTCGAAGACGGGCCTCACGTGGACGACCTACCCGGAGCGCCTGCAGGCGTCGGGCGTGAGCTGGAAGGTCTACCAGAACATGCCGGACAACTACACCGACAACCCGCTCGCGGGTTTCGCGACGTTCCGCAAGGTCAACGAGACCGTGCCGGGTTCGCCGAATGCGCCGTACACACCCGCGATGGAGGCACTGTCGCCGCTGTACAAGGGGATCGGCAACACGATGCCGGACGGCGGCTTCCTGCAGTCGCTCGCCGACGACATCGCGGCGAACCGGATGCCGCAGGTGAGCTGGATCGTGTCGCCGACCGCCTACTGCGAGCACCCCGGCGCGTCGACGCCGGGGCAGGGCGCGTACTACCTGCAGCGCCTGCTCGACACGCTGACCGCGAATCCGGACGTGTGGAGCAAGACCGTGCTGTTCGTGAACTACGACGAGAACGACGGCTTCTTCGATCACATGCCGCCGCCGAACCCGCCGTCGCGCAACACGGACGGCACGTATGCGGGCAAGTCGACCGTGACCACGCAGTACGAGTACTTCACGCTGCCGAACCCGCCCGGCGATTCGTCGCCGCTCGCACCGGACGGCCGCCCGTACGGGCCGGGCCCGCGCGTGCCGATGTTCGTCGTATCGCCGTGGAGCACGGGCGGCTGGGTCAACTCGGAAGTGTTCGACCATACGTCGGTGCTGCGCTTTCTCGAGCAGCGCTTCGGCGTGCAGGAGCCGAACATCAGCCCGTGGCGCCGCGCGGTGTGCGGCGACATGACGTCGGCATTCAACTTCAGGAACCCGAACGGCAACCCGACGACGTCGCTGCCGGCGCCGACCAAGGCCGCGGCCGATGCGCAGCACGTGCAGCAGGCCCTGATGGGCGCGGTGCCCGTGCCGTCGGTCGCGTCGCAGCAGATGCCGGTGCAGCCGCAGGGCACGCGGCCGTCGCGCGCATTGCCGTACGAGCTGCACACGAGCGCGAGCGCCGACGTATCGGGCGGGCTGCTGTGGCTCACGTTCAGCAATACGGGCACGGTCGGCGCGGTGTTCCATGTGTACGACAAGCTGCATCTCGATCGCGCGCCGCGCCGCTATACGGTTGAAGCGGGCAAGCAGTTGTCGGATTCGTGGCGCGCGGTGGCCGACGACGCGGGCAACTACGACCTGTGGGTGCTCGGGCCGAACGGCTTCCTGCGCGAATTCCAGGGCAATGTCGCGCAGGCCGCGAGTGGCCCCGTGCCGGAAATCCGCGTGTGCTACGACCCGGCGAACGACGCCGTGTACCTGACGATCATGAACGTCGGCAACGCGGCGAGCCAGGTCACGGTCACGTCGAACGCGTACCGCACCGACGGCCCGTGGAGCTATGCGGTGCCGGCCGGGATGCAGGTCGAGCCGTACTGGACGCTCGCCGCGTCGAGCGGCTGGTACGACTTCACGCTGACGGCCGAGAACGGCCTCGTGCGCCGCTTCGCGGGCCGCGTCGAGACCGGCAAGGACAGCATCAGCGATCCGGCGATGGGCGTGTCCAGCTGACGGGCGCCGGCCGTGCGGCCGGCGTCGCATCACCGGGTGCCGGCGGCGCGCCGATTCGCGCCACCGGCTTTTGTGCGCGGCTTCGCGTGGGCGAGGCCGCGCGTTTTTCATTCCTTCCTGTTCACACGACGCTTCATTCGATGACGCAACTCGCGCTTTTCGATCTCGACCTCACCCTCATTCCGTTCGACAGCGACCAGGCCTGGGGCCGTTTCATGGTCGAGCACGGCCTCGTCGACGCGGCCGAATTCGACCGTATCGACGCCGCATTCGCGGCCGGCTATGCAGCCGGCACGCTCGACATCCACGCGCATCTGTGCAACATGCTTGCGCCGCTCGCACGCTATTCGCGCGAACGGCTCGCACACTGGCACGCGTGCTTCATGGCCGATGTCGTGTGGCCCGCGATCTCGCCGGCTGCACTCGACCTCGTGCGCCATCATCGCGAGCGAGGCGACCTGTGCTGCATCGTCACCGCGACGAATGCGTTCATCACGCGGCCGATCGCGCGCGCATTCGGCATCGAGGCGCTGATCGCCTGCGAGCTCGAGACCGTCGACGGCCGGCCCGAGTCGCGCTATACGGGGCGCCCGGCCGGCGTGCCGAGCTATCGGGAGGGGAAGATCGTGCGCACCGATGCGTGGCTTGCGTCGCTCGGTCTTACGTGGACGGATTTCGAGCGCAGCTGGTTCTACAGCGATTCGCACAACGACGTGCCGTTGCTCGAGAAGGTGACCGATGCGATCGCGACGAATCCGGATGAACGATTGCGCGCGGTGGCGATGCAGCGAGGCTGGCAGATCGTCGACTTGTTCGAAACGGTGTGAGCGTGTGCGTCGCTATGCGCGTGCAAACGTACGTTCGTCGCGGCGTTCGACGTTCGCCATGAACGCCGTGATCAGCCGCGTATCGGCGCGCGCATCGAGGTAGTACAGGTATTCGTGCATCGGCGGCAGATCGTCGGCGATCGCGATCGCGCGCAGCTCGGGATGCGCGCCGACCTCGCCGCGCGGCATCAGCGTGCAGCCCATGTCGTGCCGCACGGCTTCGCGAATCGCTTCGCGGCTGCCGAGCTCGATCGCGTTCGCGGGCACGTCGATGCCCGCGTGCTTCAGCACGTGCTCCATCAGCGCACGCGTGCGCGAGCCGGCCTCGCGCAGCAGCAGCGTCACGCGGGCCAGCATCGCGAGCGTCACCGACTCACGCGCGGCGAGCGGATGCGACCGGTGTACGACCAGCACCAGCGGATCGTTCGCGATCGTATGCCGGACGAAGCGTGGATCGTCGTCGCGCTGCGACGACACGGCGACATCGACGCGAAAATCGACGAGCGCGTCGAGCACCTGCTGCGAGTTGCCGATCTCGATGCTGATCTTCACGGCCGGATACTGGCGGCGGAATGCGGCGATCGCGGGCAGGATGTAGAACGGGCCGGTCGTGCCGACGCGCAGGTTGCCCGTGTGCAGTTCGCGCTCGTTGCGCAGCGCGAAATCGATGTCGTATTCCATCTGCAGCATCTGGCCGATCATCGGCATCAGCGACGCACCGGCATCGCTGAGGTCGAGACGGTTGCCGCGACGATGAAACAGCTCGACGCCGTAGTGGCGTTCGAGCTGCTGGATGCGCGACGTGATCGTCGGCTGGCTCACGTCGAGGCGCTTCGCGGCCGCGGTCACGCTTCCCTGGCGGGCGGTTTCGTAGAAGGCGGCAAGAAGCAGGGCAAGCATGGCGACACACGGGACGGGACGACCGGAAATTACCGGTCGCGTGTGTCATTTCCATGTCATCGGCGTGGAAATGCGTGGCAAATTGGGGCGCGATGTTGCGCGTGCCCCGCACTGCTGTCGCTTACCCGGCCGGTTGCTCGTCGTACGCGACGAAGATCTTGCGCGTGCGTTCGACCACTTCCCACGTGCCGCGAAAGCCTGGCGGAATCACGAAGCGGTGGCCGGCACGCAGGGTTTTCCGGTTGCCTTCGAGGTCGGTGATCACCGACGTGCCTTCGAGGATCTCGCAGTATTCCGCTTCGGTGTACGCGACGTGCCAGCATCCGGGCGTGCTTTCCCAGATGCCGGTCGAGAAGCGGCCGCACGGACTCGCGAAGCCGGGCGTGAGCGTGTGCAGCGGATCGCCGGAAATCAGCTTCTCGGGCGATACGCGGTACTGCGTCGGCTCGCCGCTGGGGGCAAACGCGTCGGTGATGGAGGAAACGTCGATCATGATGGTCAGGTTGCGTCGAATTGAAATGAACGCGCCGACGGCGCGTTCGCATGATTGCACGGTTGAGGGCGGCGCGGTCAGTTGCCGGTTTTCAGTTGCTGCCACAGGCGGTTCTCGAGTCGCGCGATGTCGGCCGAACGCGGCTTCGACAGCGTCATCCTGTCGAGCACGTCGGCGGACAGGTACACGTTCGGATCGTGCGCGACGGCCGGCGTCACGTACTGATGGGCCGCCTTGTTCGCGCTCGGGTAGTAGATCTCGTTGGTGATGTCCGCGTTGACCTTCGGGTCCTGGATGTAGTTGATCCACTGCAGCGCGGCTTCCGGATGCGGCGCATCCTTCGGAATCGCCATCACGTCGAACCACAGGATGCCGCCTTCCTTCGGGTTCGCGTAGCGGATCTCGTAGCCGCGCTTCGCCGCCGCCGCTTCGCGGCGTGCGACGCTGACGTCGCCCGACCAGCCGAGCACGACACAGACGTCGTTGTTCGCGAGGTCGTTGTTGTAGCCCGACGAGTTGAACTGCGTGATGTACGGGCGCACCTTCTTCAGCATGTCGAACGCCGTGTGATAGTCGGCCGGGTTCTTGCTGTTCGGGTCCTTGCCAAGATACTGGAGCGCGGCCGCAAACACGTCGTCCGGTGCGTCGAGGAACGACACGCCGCAACTTTTCAGCTTCGACACGTTGGCCGGATCGAACACCAGCGCCCAGCTGTCGAGCGGCGCGCCGTCGCCGAGCGCCTTCCTGACCGCCTGCACGTTGTAGCCCACGCCGTCGGTTCCGTAGGCCCACGGTACGCCGTACTGATTGCCCGGGTCGGATTCGGCGATCTTCTTCATCAGCGCGGGATCGAGGTTCGCGAGGTTCGGCAGCTTCGTCTTGTCGAGCTTCTGGTATACGCCGGCCTGGATCTGCTTGGCCATGTAGTTCGACGTCGGCACGACGATGTCGTAGCCGGAACTGCCGGCCAGCAGCTTCGACTGCAGTGTGTCGTCGCTGTCGTAGACGTCGTAGCGCACATGGACGCCGGTCTGTTTCTGGAAGTCCGGGATCGTCGTTTTCGCAATGTACTCCGACCAGTTGTAAACGTTCAGTTCGGCGTCGGCCGCGCGGGCCGGCGATACCGACAGCGGCGCGAAGCAGGCAACGGTCGCGATTGCAACGGGGAAGGCGAGACGAAAAACGCGGACGATCATGGTCACTCCCTTTCGGAACGAGGGCGGCGCACTGCGAGGCGCAGACGCGCCGCGGGTCGGTCGGCGAGGCGCGCGGCGGGTCGCTTCGAACCGCGAACGCGCCGACGGGCCTCGCCGGATATCGGGAACGACTGTATGTGGCGGCCGGCCGGATGTCTGTCCATGAAATCCGTACAGCCGGGCGGCCGTGCGTAAGGGAACCCGGCGCGAGGGAATTGGCAATGCACTTTTGGCGTGGTAACGGTAAGCGTCCCCACTGCCCGTGCAACGTATGACCGACCATGACGCCGCCGCGACGATCGATATCCAGTTGAATCAGCTCGTGTTCATGTCCGACGCGCTGTCGGCCGTGGCCGGTGCGATCGGATCGCCGGATTTCGTCGCGGTCGTGTTCGAGAACCTGACGCGCATCGTCGATTGCGATTCCATTCATCTGGATTACGAAGACGAGTCGCTGCTCGAGCGTCGCGTCGGCTGGATCGGCAGCTACGGCACGTATCCGGACCAGATCGAGCGCACCATGACGCGCTATTACCGCGATTTCGCGCAGATCGATACCACGTTCGACTGCATCCGCGGCGAACGCGATACGCAGCTGCTGCAACTGTCGACGCTGCGGCTGAACCCGGAAATCCGGCGCGCGTTTTACGATACCGAGGACATTCACGACGAATGCGTGGTCACGTATCGCGTGGACGAGCTGACCTATGCGCTGTCGGTGTGCCGCGCGCGCCGGCTGCCGCCGTTTTCGCTGAAGGAGCTGAGCATCGTGCGGCATGTCGCGCTGATCGTGTTGCCGCTGGCGGTCGCGCATCGGCGTATCGTCGGCGACCGGCCGGCCGATGCGGGCACGGCTCGTGCGCGCGAGGGCATCGCCACGCAGCGACTGCACGACGTGTTCGAGAAGCTGACGTCGCGCGAGTCGGAAGTGTGCGTCCGCCTCATTCGCGGCCGCAAGACGCAGGATATCGCGCACGAACTGGGCATTCGTCCGTCGTCGATCGACACCTATGCACGGCGCGCATTCGCGAAGCTCGGCATCGAATCGCGGCGCCAGCTGCTGAACCTGCTGGTCGATCACGATGCGCTCGACGCGTCGTCGTCGGCGCGCCGGAGCGACGCGTGACGATGTTGCCGTGAAGCACACGCGATACCCGAGGAGAGCCGCATGAGCATGGCATGGGATGGCATCATGGGCGCCGATGTACTCGGCAATGCGGAGGTCGCGAGCCGGCACGCGTTGGCCGACGCGGCACGCAATGGCGAATGGGCGACGATGCTCGACTGCGTCGCGCGACAACCTGACCTCGTCAACGCGACGCGGCTCGGCGGCACGTCGCTCTACACGCCGCTGCACCAGGCCGCTTACGGCGGCGCGCCGAAGGCGGTCGTTGCCGAACTGCTGCGACTGGGCGCATCGCGCATGCTGCGCGATGCGCAACGCGAGCGCGCGATCGATATCGCGGTGCGGCGCGGGCACCGGCATCTGGTCGAGTGGCTGACGCCGCAGCCGCGGCGCTTCGTGCCCGCCGATGCGCTGCTGGCCATCCAGCGCCATTTCCACGCGATGATCCTGGGCCGCATCGCGCACCTGCGCGTCGATGCACTGCGCCTGCCCGAACTCGAACCGCTGCTGGAACTCGACGCGCGGGCCAGAAGCACGTGGTTCGCGGTGCCGGGCATGTACGGCGGCTTCAGCTATGCGTTGCGCACGGATGGCGAGGCGGCCGTGCTCGTGTCGGCGAGCTGGAGCCGCGTGGTCGGCGGCTCGGGCCAGCGCCACGAGATCACCGCGAACGGCTGTACGCTGGTCGAAGAGGGATTCGTCTGACGCGGCCGATCATCCCGTTGCGCTCAAAACTGTTTTGGCGATTCGTGCCTTTCCCGGGCAACGCCGGCCGTCGATACTGCGGCACACGACATTTCGCGAGACGTGACCGGTACTGGCCGTCTCGCTCTCGGAGCAGCGGATGAAAGGCATCAAGATATTCGTGACGGGCGCAAGCGGCTACATCGGCGGCTCCGTGGCCGCGCGGCTCGTATCGGCCGGGCACGTCGTCACCGGCTTGACGCGCGACGGCGAGAACGCCGCGAAACTCGCGGCGGCCGGCATCATGCCGGTCGTCGGCTCGCTCGACGACTCGGCGCTGCTGCATGCGTTCGCGCGCGACGCGGACTGCGTCGTCAACGCGGCCAGCAGCGATCACCGCGAGGCCGTCGAGACGATCATCGCGGCGCTGGGCGGCTCGGGCAAGACGTTCCTGCATACGAGCGGCACCAGCGTGATCGCGGACGACGCACAGGGCGCGCATGGCGATGCCGCCGTATTCGACGAAACGACGCCCGTCGTCAAACCCGCGAAGGCCGAGCGCCACGCGATCGACCGGCTCGCGATGTCGGCCGCGACCCTCGGCGTCCGCTCGGCCGTGATCTGCAACAGCATGATCTACGGCGACGGCCTCGGTATCCGCCGCGACAGCGCGCAACTGCCGCTGCTCGCGGCCATCGCGCGCGACGCCGGCGCGGTGCGCGTGATCGGCAAGGGGCTGAACCGCTGGTCGAACGTGCATGTCGACGACGTTGCCGATCTGTATCTGCGCGCGATCCATACCGCGTCGCCGGGCGCGTTCTACTTCGCGGAAAACGGCGAAGCGTCGTTCGCGGAAATCGGCCATGCGCTTGCCGAACGTCTCGACCTGCCGTCCGTCGTCGAATGGGACGTCGCCGACGCAGCGCAGGTGCTCGGTCATTCCCGCGCGCATTTCTCGCTCGCGTCGAACAGCCGCGTGAAGGCGTTGCGCGCGCGACAGGAACTCGGCTGGGCGCCGAAGCATGGCGCGATGCTGGACTGGATTCGCAACGAGATGCCCGTCGCCGCATGAAGCCGGTGGATCGACCCGTATGAAGAAAAGCGCGCCCGCCTGGGCGCGTCCGCGCGACCGGCCACGGGCCTCACGCAGGATTGTTCCGACAATATTCGCCGCGCATTGTTGAATCGAAATCAACTGTGATTCGCGTCCGCGCCCGCTTATCAACGCGGTGCGGCGGCACTATCGTGACGGTTCCTGAAACCGCTGACGACTGCCGACCATGAAGACGACCCTCGACGAGATGCTCGCGTTCGTGACCATCGCCGATACCGGGTCGCTGACTGGCGCGGCCGACAAGCTGCACCAGCCAACCTCGGTGATGAGCCGGATCCTGCGGCGCCTCGAGGAGAAGCTCGACACGACGCTGATCCGCCGCACGACGCGTCGCCTTGAAGTGACCGAGGAGGGCAAGCGCTTCCTCGAGTACGCGCGCGACATCATCGCGTCGGTCGAATTTGCCGAGGAGCAGATCGTCAGCCAGCGCGAGACGCCGTCGGGGCGCCTGCGGATCAATGCGGCGATGCCGTTCATGCAGCACGTGATCGCGCCGATGATGCCGGGCTTCCGCGAAGCGTATCCGGCGATCGCGGCCGAACTCCATACGAGCGACGAGATCATCGACCTGCTCGAACAGCGCACCGACGTGGCGATCCGGATCGGCGAGTTGCGCGATTCGACGCTGCATGCGCGCCGGCTCGGCAGCAGCCGGTTGCGTATCCTGGCGAGCCCCGCTTATCTGGAGAAAGCCGGCGTGCCGACGAGCGTCGCCGATCTCGCGAACCATACGCTGCTCGGCTTCGTGCAGCCGGAAACGCTGAACCACTGGCCGCTGCGCACCGCCGACGGCGACAGCTATCGAATTCACCCCGCGCTGCAGGCATCGAGCGGCGAGACGCTGATGACGCTGGCGTTGAATGGCGCCGGCATCGCATGCCTGGCCGACTACATGACGAGCAATCATCGTCGTGACGGCAGCCTGGTCGAACTGCTCGTCGACGAAACCGTCGAGTTCCGTCAGCCGATTCATGCGGTTTACTATCGAAATACCCGGCTGTCGTTGCGCATCTCGAGCTTTCTCGACTATGTCGCCATGCAATTGAAGAGCAGCGGCGATATCGACTGACGCGCATCGGCTGCCTGCCGTGCATCGCCATCGGTTGCGCGATGCATTCGTCTGCGGCGGCAGTCGTCTCCTTTCCTGTTGAAATTCAGATCGTTCCGTTTGTCGATCTGGCGCATCGATGCCGCCGTGGCGCCGATTGCATTCGAACGACGCGCGGCCCGAATGCCTGTTCAGGCGATCCGGGCCGGCCATGCTGAAGGCAGGGGCGAGCGGTGGCGCGTATCGAGAGGCGTGCCCTCTTGCGCGTCTACGCGACTCAATGACCGCGATAGATCGAGTCGCGGCCGTTGATCATCGTCGCGCGGCCGGATTCGCTGGTGGTGAGGGCTTCGCTGCCGTAACCGGCTTTGTCGGCGGCCGGTGCGGCATTCGGTGCTGCCTGTGCAACGGCGTTTTCACGCACGCGCTTTTCGGCAGCGAGGATCGCGACCGGATACTGGTTGTGGTCCAGCGCCGGCGTGTAGCCGACGGCCGCGAGGCGAGCCATTTCGGCCTTCACTTCGGCGCGGGTCAGTTGATGGTCGGCCTGCTGCGCGAACGACAGCGCCGGGGCGGAAAGGATCAGTGCGGCAAGCGTGGAAGAAATCAGCGTTTTCATCATGGGTACCTGTCAGGTTGAGTGAACCGCAACCACGTTGATGTCGTTGCGAGTGCAGCCAATATAGGTATCGCGGCGCCCGGGAAAAACGGCTGCCGGCCCAAATGATTTTTGATCTCAAATCACGAATTGGGCGCGGATTCGGTCGAAAGCCTTGCCGGCCGGGCGTCCTGCCCGAACGGGGTGTCGGCATGGCTCATCGAGACAGGTCTCAAATCGGCCAATCAGACCTCGTGGGACTCAAGTGTGTTGAATTCCGTCTTGGACAGACTTAACCTGCATCCCTAGACTGAACTCGCTTTCCCTCACTCCCTGGAGAAAATCATGAGTCTCAAAGACAAGCTGCCCGGTAACAAGATCCTTGGTTTCGGTACTGCCCCGCTCGGCAACATGTTCCGCAACATCCCCGACGCGGAAGCTGCGGCGACCGTCGAAGCGGCATGGCAACACGGCATCCGTTATTTCGATTCGGCCCCGTTCTATGGCGCCGGCCTGGCGGAAATCCGCCTCGGCGACGCGCTGGCGAACCACCCGCGTGACGAATATGTCCTGAGCACGAAGGTCGGCCGCGTGATCCTCGACGAAGTCGAAGACGTGTCGGCGCGCGATCTCGGTGAAAAGGGCGGCCTGTTCGAACACGGCCGGCCGAACCGCATCGTCAACGACTACACGGCCGACGCGACGCTGCGTTCGATCGAGGACAGCCTGAAGCGCCTGCGTACCGACCGCCTCGACATCGTCTGGGTGCACGACATCGCGCAGGATTTCTATGGTGACGAATGGCTCGCGCAATTCGAAGTGGCGCGCAAGGGCGCGTTCCGCGTGCTGAGCAAACTGCGCGAAGAAGGCGTGATCAAGGCATGGGGCCTCGGCGTAAACCGCGTCGAACCGGTCGAGCTGGTGCTCGATCTCGCCGAACCGCAACCGGACGGCATGCTGCTGGCCGGCCGCTACACGCTACTCGATCACGAGCGCGCGCTGCAACGCGTGATGCCGGCGGCTGCCGCGCAGAACGTCGGGATCGTCGTCGGCGGCCCGTACAGCTCGGGCGTGCTCGCAGGCGGCACGCACTTCGAATATCAGAAGGCTTCGCCGGAAATCCTCGCGAAGGTCGAGCGGATCAAGGCGATCGCCACGCGCTACAACGTGCCGATCAAGGCCGCCGCGCTGCAGTTCTCGATGTCGCATCCGGCCACCGTCGCGGTGATTCCGGGCGCGAGCCGTCCGGAGCGGATCGCGGAAGACCAGGCTGCGCTGAACGTGGTGATTCCGGCCGACTTCTGGCGCGACATGCGTGAACAGGGTCTGATTGCGGCCAATGCGCCGCTGCCGACCGATCGTTAATCGACAAAGGTGATGACATGGCACAGGCAAATGCAAGCATCGAACTCCCGGCTTCGGCCGGGACCGTCTGGCAACTGATCGGCGGCTTCGGGTCGCTGCCCGACTGGCTGTCGTACATTCCGGCCAGCGAGCTGGGCGAAGGCGGGCGCGTGCGGCGTCTCGCGAACCCGGCCGGCGACGCGATCGTCGAGCGGCTGGTCGCATTCGACGAAGCGGCGCGCAGCTACACGTACGCGATCCTCGAAGCACCGTTCCCGGTCGTGAACTATCGCTCCACGCTGCGCGTGCGCGAAAACGGCCCGAACGCGTCGACCGTCGAGTGGTCGGGCACGTTCACGCCGCACGGCGCGACCGACGACGACACCGTCAAGCTGTTCCGCGGAATCTACGAAGACGGCCTCGCGGAACTCGCGAAGCGGTTCGCGGCGGCCTGACGGCAGCGCATCGCATCGCATCGTGCGAGCAGGAGCCTGGCGATATCGGGCTCCGTCAGCGCCTTCGTTGCGGGTTCAGGCTCGCAGCGAAGGCGTTGGCATGTTTGCCTGGTCTACGCCGTTGAGTCCGGCGCGCCGCCGTTGTCGACATGCAGTTCGTCGATCAGCAGCCGCGCGCCGGGCGAGATAGGCGCGCCCTTGCGCGTGACGAGTTCATAAGGCTCGCTGCGCGAACCGATCCTGAGCGGCAGGATGCGCGTCATGTCATGCCGCGCGAAGAACCTGGCGACATCGATCGACACGAGCGCGACGAACGACGGATTACCCTGCAGCAGCGCGAGCGTCGCGAACGCCGACGTCGTTTCGAGCAGATGCGGCGGAAAGCGGATGTCGGCCTCGAGGAATTCGCGTTCGAGCAGCAGCCGCATCGGCATGTTCGCGCGATACACGACCCACCGGTACTCGGCGAGATCGCGCAGCGTGAGCTTCTTTGCGCCCTTCATCGGATGGCGCACGTTCGCGACCACCGCGAGCGTCTCGTCCTGCAGCTTCACGCTGTCGTAGAGCTGCGGCGTGCGGCTGATCGTCGTGCGGCAGATCGCGAGGTCGAGCCGGCCCGCATCGATCTCGCTCAGCAGCGCTTCGCTGGTGTCCTCGACGATTTCGACGGACATCTCCGGGTGGCGTGCGACGAGCGTCGAGATCGCGTCGGTCAGCCGCGGCACCGCGCCCATGATCACGCCGACGCTCACGCGCCCGCCGTGCCCGCGCAGGATGCCGACGATTTCCTCGCGCAGGTGCGCGAGGTCGGTATGAATCAACCGCGCATAGCGGATCACGCAATCGCCGACCTCGGTCGGCTCGAGCCCGCGATTGGTGCGATTGAACAACGGCGTGCCGAAGGTCGTCTCGATCTCCTGCAGCGCCTTGCTCGCGCCCGGCTGCGTGAGCGCGACCTGCTGCGCGGCCTTCAGCAGCGAGCCCTGGTCGGCGAGCGCGATCAGCAGGCGCAACTGCTTCAGGTGAAGGCGGGAAATGATTGAGTGCAGCGGCGGCGTCATGGATGTGACAAAAAGTTATACCGGTATCACATCCTGTCAATTGCCGCGCCGGGTGCGCCTCCTTATGCTGGCGCATTTGGCCTTGTTTTAAGCGTGTTCGTCGGACGTGCGAACCGGTGGGCCGCGAAGGTGCGGCGAAACGGGTCGCACGCACTATAACTTGAACTTATTGCCGTGTCGATTGCGGTCACGCCGGAACGATACGCGCCGGATGCCTGGAGCGAAGCAGAAATGGATCTGAACATCGAAGGCCGCTGGGCGCTGGTCTGCGCGGCCAGCAAGGGGCTGGGCAAGGGCTGCGCGCAGGCGCTCGTCGCCGAGGGCGTGAACGTGGTGATCACCGCGCGCGGCAGCGATGCGCTCGAGGCGACTGCCCGCGAACTGCGCGCACTCAATCCGGCCGTCACGGTGGTCGCGGTGGCGGGCGACATCACGACGAGCGCGGGCCGCGCGGCAGCGCTTGCGGCCGCGCCGCACATCGACATCCTCGTGAACAACGCGGGCGGCCCGCCGCCGGGCGACTTCCGCGAGTGGACGCGCGACGACTGGATCGCCGCGCTCGACGCGAACATGCTGACCGCGATCGAGCTGATCAAGGCAACCGTCGACGGAATGACCGCGCGCGGCTTCGGGCGCGTCGTCAACATCACGTCGAGCGCGGTGAAGGCGCCGATCGACGTGCTCGGCCTGTCGAACGGCGCGCGCACCGGCTTGACTGGATTCGTCGCGGGCATCGCGCGGCAGAAGCGCATCGCGGCAAGCAACGTGACGATCAACAATCTGCTGCCGGGGCTGTTCGACACGGATCGCCTGAAGAAAGCGACCGAGGCGTCGGCGCAGGCGGAAGGAACGGACTACGAAGCGATGCGTGAAGCGAAGCGCCGGAACGTGCCGGCCGGGCGTTTCGGTACGGCCGCCGAGTTCGGCGCGGTCTGCGCATTCCTGTGCAGCGCGCATGCGGGCTATCTGACGGGGCAGAATGTGCTGCTCGACGGCGGCGCGTATCCGGGCACGTTCTGATTTCCGGCGCGGCTGCAGTCGAATGCCCGGGGCGCGCGACGTGCCCCGGGCGTGGCGTCATGCGCGTTACTTGATCACGAGTGGATTGACGGGCGCGCCGGTGCTGGCGACGATCTTCAGCGGCGCGGCCGTGTACAGGAACTGCCACTGGCCGTCGCGCGCGCAATCTTCCGCGAGCGCGTCGAGCAGCACGACTTCGGTGAACACGATGCCGAGGTTGCGCATCAGCGCGTTGTGCAGCGGGATCATCACGCCCGACGCGGGATCGACCGTGACCTCGTTGCCCATCGTGTCGGTGACGAGGTTCGGGATCTCCATCTCGCGGAACCATTCGACGAGTTCGCGGCTGAACGTGAGCCCGGGCTCGATGTAATCGCGATAGAACTCGGCCTCGTCGCGCTCGTAGAACGATCCGATCCAGCCGGTGCGGATCAGCAGGATGTCGCGCGGCTCGATCGTCACGTTCTGCGCGCGCGCCGCTTCGAGCAGGTCGTGGTGATCGAACGTCTCGCCCTTGTCGAGTACGCGCTTGTCGCGATGGCGCGCGATATCGATCAGCACCGCGCGCCCGACGATCCCGCGCTCGGCGATCGGCAGGATGCTCGCGCGATCGAGGCCGCCGACCGTGCTCAGCGCGTCATAACCGTTCCACAGCGTATCGTCGTACCACACGTGGCCGAGCGCATCGCACTGCGTCGAGCCCTGCACGTGCATGAAGATCACGTCGTCCGCGTATTCGACGTTGCCGTCGAAGTGCGCCTTGCCCGCGAGGAAGTGGCCCTTGTCGAGCACGTTCATCCGCATCGACGGGCGCCGCCCCGGAAACAGCGGCTCGCCCTTCGCGTGGCCGATATCCACCTGCAGTGTGAAAGTTCGGCCCTGGCGCACGGCGCCGATGCCGCGCATCACTTGTTCGGCCTGCAGATAGTTCAGCGCGCCGACTTCATCGTCGGGCCCCCACTTGCCCCAGTTGGTCGGCAGGCCCTCGAGCAGGCGCTTGACGTCCGGGCCGTCGGCCGGTTTCTGCACACACATGTTCGTCTCCATCGTTATGGTCGAAGCGAGCCCCGAGCCGTCTGACGCCAGGGCATTCGAGTCTCACGGGCGCGCCCGGTATGGCGCGGCGCAGGGCCAGTATGAAGATCGCGCCGCGCATCCGGTATTGAGAGCGGCTCATAGCGTTATGAAAAGCTGTCATGCGCGAAGTATTGACGCGGGCCGGGCGGTTTTGAAACCATCGTGGTCATTCGCGTCGACGTCGCATACGTGTCGTCGCCAATGCATTCATACGCACGCCGGAGCATCGCGTGCGCAGTCGATCGACTCACACAGGAAACGGAAATGAACATCGCAGGCAACTTGCTGATCGGTCAGCACTCACGACGCGGCACTCACGGCGTCACATACGCGATCGACGCGGGGAGCGGCGATCGCATGGAGCCGGCCTTCGGCGGCGCGACCGTCGTCGATCTCGACGAAGCGTGCGCGCTGGCCTGGGCGGCCTTCGACGCGTATCGCGAGACGTCGCCGGAGGCACGCGCCCGGTTTCTCGAAGCGATCGCGGCCAACATCCTCGCGCTTGGCGACGTGCTCGTCGAGCGCTGCGTGACCGAATCGGGCCTGCCGCGTGCGCGTGTCGAAGGCGAGCGCGGCCGCACGGTCGGCCAGTTGCGCATGTTTGCCGGCGTGGTGCGCGCGGGCGATTACCTCGAGGTGCGCATCGATCCGGCGCAGCCGGACCGCCAGCCCGCGCCGCGTCCCGACCTGCGCCTGCGTCATGTCGGCCTCGGCCCCGTCGCCGTATTCGGCGCCAGCAACTTCCCGCTCGCGTTCTCGGTCGCGGGCGGCGATACGGCATCTGCGCTGGCGGCCGGCTGTCCGGTGATCGTGAAGGCGCACTCGGCGCACCCCGGCACGTCGGAACTCGTCGGGACGGCCGTGCAGCAAGCCGTGAAGGACTGCGGGATGCCGGAAGGCACGTTCTCGCTGCTGTTCGGCAGCGGCCGTGAAATCGGCCAGGGGCTCGTACGTGACCGCCGCGTCAAGGCGGTCGGCTTTACCGGCTCGCGCCACGCGGGCACCGAGCTGATCGCGATCGCGAACGCGCGGCCCGAACCGATCCCCGTCTATGCGGAGATGAGCAGCATCAATCCGGTGCTGCTGTTCCCGCATGCGCTCGAACAACGCGGCGATGCGATCGCGCACGCGTTCGTGCAGTCGCTGACGCTCGGCGCCGGCCAGTTCTGCACGAACCCGGGGCTGGTCTTCGCGGTGGAAGGGCCGGCGCTCGACCGCTTCATCGCGGCGGCGGCGGAGCGGCTTGCGCAGGCGCCCGCCGCGACGATGCTCACGCCGGGCATTCACCAGGCGTTCGAGCGTGCGGTCACCGCGTTCGCGCAGCATCCGCAGGTGCAGACGGTCGCGCGCGCGAATGCGCCGACCGGTGCGAACCAGGGGCAGGGCGCGCTGTTCTCGACGAGCGCGGACGCGTTCCGCGAAACGAAGGCGCTGCACGAGGAGATTTTCGGCGCGGCGTCGCTGATCGTCCGCTGTCCCGACCTGAAGACGATGCGCGCGCTGATCGAGTCGCTGGAAGGGCAACTGACGACGTCGATCCAGATCGACGAGGCCGATTACGCGGACGTGCGCACGTTCCTGCCGGCGCTGGAACGACGTGCGGGCCGTGTGCTGGTCAACGGTTTCGGCACGGGTGTCGAGGTTGCCCATGCGATGGTGCATGGCGGCCCGTATCCGTCGACGGCGGACGGACGCTCGACGTCGGTCGGCAGTCTCGCGATCCGGCGTTTCCTGCGCCCGGTCAGCTATCAGGACATGCCGGATGCGCTGCTGCCGGAGGCATTGCGTACGAGCAACCCGTGGGCGCTCAACCGCCTGCTCGACGGGAAGCTGACGCTCGCGCAGTAAGGTTCGCGCGGCAGGCAAGCGGGAAATCGCGCCGCGATGGCGCCCCGCGATTTCCGCGGCTTACTTGCCGGCCGTCGCGACGACCTCCTCGCCGGTCAGGATCTCGCGGAAGATGCCGACCAGCGGCCGCAGATTGACCTTGTGCCACGCGGCCCACAGCGGCGTGTGGTAACAGAACCACGGCAGCTCGCGCAGCACGACGCCTTCCGGCACCTGGTGGCGCAGGCTCTGCTGGATCATCGTCACGCCGAGTCCGGCAGCGACGAGGCCGAGCGCCGCGAGCGGCTCGGTCGCCTCCACCGAGATGTCCGGCGAAAAGCCGGCCTTTGCACAGGCCGCGACGAACGCGCCATGACGCGGCGCGCTCTCCTGCTGCGTCACGCCGATCCACGCCTGCGCGGCGAGATCGTCGGCGACGAGCGTCTTCTTCTTCGCGAGCGGGTGCCCGTCGGGCAGCGCGAGCAGCATCGGATCGTTCAGCACCATCATCGAATCGAGTTCGGGATCGTCCGGTGCGGGCGGCTCGGTGACGAGCGCGATGTCGAGGCTGCGCTCGCGCAAGCCTTCGAGCTGCGCGGCGGATTGATAGTTGTACAGCGCGATGTGTACCGACGGGCGATCGGCGCGCAGCGTCTTCAGCGCGCGCGGCAGCACGCCCGAGTGCGTAGCCGTTTCCAGGTAGCCGACGCACAGGCCGCCTTCGTCGCCGCGGCCGAGCCGGCGCGCGAGCGATTCGAGCCGGTGCGCGTGGCGCAGGAACGCATGTGTTTCGCTGAGGAACGTGCGTCCGTCACGCGTCAGACGAATGCGCTGCTGGCTGCGTTCGAACAGCGTCAGGCCGAGCTTTTCCTCGAGCTGCGCGATCTGGCGGCTGAGCGGCGATTGCGAGATGTGCAGGCGTTCGGCCGCGCGGCCGACGTGTTCCTCTTCCGCGACCGCGATGAAATACTGAAGCTGGCGGATGTCGAGCATATAAGACCATAAGAGACTCAAGTTTGACGAATTATGTCTTGGACAGACTTATTCGTGCAACCTAGACTGGGTTCACTTTCCCGTCAAACCCGGAGCAATCCATGAGTCTCAAAGACACGCTGCCGGCCGACAACCGGCTCGGTTTCGGCGCGGCGCCGCTCGGCAACATGTTCCGCGATATTCCCGACGAAGAGGCGATCGCCACCGTCGAAGCCGCATGGGCGCGCGGCATCCGCTACTTCGATACCGCGCCGTCGTACGGCGCCGGCCTGGCCGAATCGCGCCTCGGCGACGCGCTCGCCGGCCATCGCCGCGACGAGTACTTCATCAGCACGAAGGTCGGTCGCATCGTGTCCGACGAAATGGAAGACGCGAAGGCGCGCGACTACGGCGAAAAGAGCGGGATCTTCGCACACGGCCGCGCAAACCGGCTGGTGAGCGACTACTCGGCCGACGCGACGCTGCGCTCGATCGAGGACAGCCTGAAGCGGCTGCGCACCGATCGTCTCGACATCGTGTGGGTGCACGACATCGCGCAGGACATCTACGGCGACGAATGGCTCGCGCAGTTCGAGGTCGCGCGCAAGGGTGCGTTCCGCGTGCTGGGCAAGCTGCGCGAAGAAGGCGTGATCGGTGCATGGGGCCTCGGCGTGAACCGCGTCGAGCCGATCGAACTGGTGCTCGACCTGGCCGAACCGCAACCGGACGGCATGCTGCTGGCCGGCCGCTATACGCTGCTCGATCACGAGCGCGCGCTGCAGCGCGTGATGCCGGCCGCCGCGGCCCGTAACGTCGGGATCGTCGTCGGCGGCCCGTACAGCTCGGGTGTGCTCGTCGGCGGCGCGCACTTCGAATACCAGAAGGCGCCGCCCGAGATCGTCGCGAAGGTCGAGCGCATCCGCGCGATCGCGGCGCGTTACGACGTGCCGGTCAAGGCGGCCGCACTGCAGTTCGTGCTCGCGCATCCGGCGACGGCAGCGGTGATTCCGGGCGCGAGCCGCCCGGAGCGGATCGCGGAAGATTCAGCGGCACTGACGTTCGATATCCCCGCCGACTTCTGGCGCGAGATGCGCGAGCAGCAGCTCGTCGCGGCCGATGCGCCGCTGCCGATCGATCGTTGAGCAGCACAAGGCCGCTGACGATGTGACGAGGCCCGCTTGCGCGGGCCTCGTCGTTTCGATGCAGGGGAAGCGTGATCGCGTGGCGGTCAGCCGTGCGCGCGCGGCCGGTAGTCGATCATGCTGGAGAACACCGCGATCAGCACGGCCATCACGACGAAGAACAGCAGCGCGAGGAAGTACGAACCCGACCACTGCACGATCAGGCCGATCAGGATCGGCACCACGACGCCGACCATGCTGCCGCAGAAGTTCATCGTGCCGCCGAGCACGCCGGCGCGCTCGGGGCCGCCGACGATTGCCGGCAGGCTCCAGTACATGCCGCAGAAGCGGATGAAGAACATCGCGATGCTCAGCAGCAGCACGACCGCATTCGCATTCGCGATATAGGCCGCCGCGAGGATGCACGCGGCCGCGATCAGCGACGAGCCGCTGAACATCGTGCGCATCACGAGGTTCGGCGACGCGCCCGACGCTTTCCAGCGATCGCCGATGGTGCCGCCGATCAGTTCGCCGACGAAGCCCGACATGAAGATGATGAAGGTCGCGCCGCCGGTGGTCGCGATGTTGAAGCCGTAGGTCTTGTGCAGGTAGCTCGGCATCCACGTCAGCAGCCCGTAGAACACGGCGAGAATGCAGCTGTAGCCGGCGAACATCGCGAGCACCGAGCGGTCCTTCACGAGTTCGCGCAGCGGCACGCGTTCGCCCGCGGCCTTCGCCGGCGCATTCTCGCGCGTGATGTGTTCGAGTTCGGCCGCATTGACGCCCGGATGCTCGGACGGATGGTTGCGGATATAGCGCCACACGAGCACGCCCACCAGCATCGTGCCGACACCCGCGATCACGAACGCGATGCGCCACGAGTCGAACCACGCGATCAGCCCGGAGATCAGGATCGCGCCGAGCGCGCTGCCGAGCGGCGCACCGCCGTCGACGAGCACCGCGCCACGGCCGCGTTCATGCGGCGTCAGCCATGAGCCGATCAGCTTCGCGCCGGCCGGGAACACCGGCGATTCCGAGAAGCCGAGGCCCATGCGCGTCAGCATCAGCAGGAACCAGCTGTGCGATGCCGCTCCGAGCGCCTGGAACGCACCCCATGCGAGCGTCGCGGTCGCGATGATGCCGCGCGTGTGATAGCGGTCGAGCATCACGCCGACCGGAATCTGCATCAGCGCGTACGACCAGAAGAACGCGCTCAGCATCAGACCTTCGAGTGCCGGCGACATGTTGAATTCCGGCGCGATCAGCGGCATCGCGACCGACAGCGACGCGCGGTCGATGTAGTTGATCGCGACCAGCAGCAGCATGATCAGGAAGATGCGCCAGCGGACGTTGGTCGGCCGCGCCGCCGCATCGAGCGAGGCCGGCGATGCCGCGTGAACGGCGGGGGAATTCGAGGGGGGCATGGGTGTCTCCGTCGTTATGGTTGCGGGGGCGATGGCATCGTCCCGTGCAGCGACTGTAGGGGCACGGTTGGATCTTGCCTAATGACGCTTCGTGATCGCGTGATAACCAAATGGCGCGGCGCGCGTGGGGAATAAGCAGGCGTTATCGGGCGATCCGGTTTTTTCATTACCGGCGGCGAACGGCCGCTTGTAGTGTCTGGTGCGGAGACTTCACACGGAGAAAGCACCATGAGCCCATTCCAATACTTCTTTCCCACCACGCTGAAATTCGGCAACGGCCTTGCGCGCCAGGCCGGTGAACTGCTGAAGCCGCTGTTCAGCGGCAAGCTGCTGGTCGTGACCGACGAAGGCCTGATCAAGAGCGGCGTGCTCGAAGGGTTCTTCACGTCGCTGCGCGACGCAGACGTCGCATACGCAATCTTCTCGGGCGTCGAGGCGAACCCGAGCACGGCCGTGCTCGACAGTGCGCTGACGTTCCTGAAGGAGCACCGCTGCACTGCCGTGATCGGCGTCGGCGGCGGCAGCAGCATCGATACCGCGAAGGGCGTGGCCGCGATGGCCACCAACGGCGGCACGATTCTCGATTACGAGGGCTACAACAAGATTCCGGACGAACCGCTGCCGATCTTCGCGATCCCGACGACGTCGGGCACCGGCAGCGAATGCACGGCGTCGACGGTGTTCACCAACAAGGAAACGCTGTTCAAGACGGTGATCGTCAGCCACAAGCTGTTCCCGAAGCTCGCGATCCTCGATGCGGAACTCACGCTGAAGCTGCCGGCCGCGATCACGGCCGCCACCGGCATGGATGCGCTCACGCATGCGATCGAGTCGTACGTGTCGAAGCAGGCGAACCCGGTGAGCCAGTCGCTCGCGCTGGGTGCGATCCGCCTGATCGGGCGCAGCCTGCGCAGCGCGTTCTACGTCGGCTCCGATCTCGCGGCGCGCGAGGACATGCTGCTCGGCTCGTTCCTGGCCGGCGTCGCCTTTTCGCAGTCGAAGCTCGGCAACGTGCACGCGATCTCGCACACGATGGGCGGCGTGTTCAACATCGCGCACGGCATCGCGAACGCGGCGCTGCTGCCGTACGTGATCGATTTCAACCGCCCGGCGTGTCCGGCGCTGTTCCGCGACATCGCGGAAGCGCTCGGCGGCGACGTGGCCGGCGTCGATGCGCAAACGGCCGCGCGCGGGCTGGTCGAGCAGATCGTCGAACTCAATCGCGCGCTCGAGATTCCGTCGAACATCCGCGAGCTCGGCGTCGACCTCGCACACCTGCCGCAGATGGTGGCCGACTCGATGCGCAGCGGCAACGTGCTTGTCAATCCGCGCCTGACCACCGCGCGCGACGTCGAAGCGATCATCCGTGCCGCGTACGCGGGCGAACGCTGAGCGCCCGCGAATACCGATTACCCGATTCGATTCAACCAGGAGCAGTCATGTATTACGAAATGCGGACCTACACGGTCCAGATCGGCAAGATGAACGAATACCTGCGGCACTTCGAGAAGGAAGGGCTGCCGGTGATCTCCCGCTATGCGACGCTCGTCGGCTGGTGGTACACGGAGATCGGCGAACTGAACCAGGTCGTGCATATCTGGGCATACGAAAGTCTGGACGATCGCATCAAGCGCCGCACCGCGCTGTACGAAGATCCGGACTGGCTCGAGAAATTCGTGCCGAAGGCGTTCCCGATGCTCGAGAAGATGGAATCGAAACTGCTGCGCCCGGCCGCGTTTTCGCCGATCAGGTAAGCAGGTGATCCTGTAGCGTTTCGACGAGCAGACGCGCGCCTGGGGACAGGTGCGCGAAGGTGCGCGCGACGACGCCGTACGGCTCGTCGAGCGCCGGGATCGCAACCGGCAGGCGCGCGATGAGGCCGAACCGTTCGCCGAATTCGGCGACTTCGTGCGGGATGACCGCTACCAGTTCGGGATTCGCCTGCAGCAGCGTGAGCGTCGCGAACGTCGACGCCGTTTCGATCGGATAGCGAGGTACGTCGATGCCCGCATCGGCGAGCGCACGCTCGAGCGCGAGCCGCATCGGCGTGTTGACCGGATACGCGACCCATTCGGCATCGGCGAGATCACGCAGCGTCAGCGCGTCGCGCTCGGCCAGCGCATGCGTGCGTGCCGTCACGACCGCGAGCGGTTCGGATTTCAGCGGCACGTAGTCGTACGCCTCCGGGCGCCGGCTGTTGCCGTTGCGGCAGATCGCGAGATCGAGCCGGCCGTCGTCGATCAGTGCGAGCAGGCTCGCGCTGGTGCCTTCGACGATCTCGACCGACAGGTTCGGCTGGCGGCGGCGCAGGTCGGTGAGCGCGCGCGTGAGCAGCGGCACCGCGCCCATGATCACGCCGACCGCGAGATGGCCGCCATGGCCTTGCGTGAGCGCGAGGACTTCGGTGTGCAGGTGTTCCAGGTCGCTGTAGATGAGGCGCGCGTAGCGCGTGACACAGCGGCCGAGATCGTTCGCGACGAGGCCTTTCGGTTGCCGCTCGAACAGCGGCATGCCGAGGATGTCCTCGATCTCGCGCAGCACCTTGGTGGCGCCGGGCTGCGAGATCGCGATTTCTTCGGCGGCCTTGTGCAGCGAGCCGTGGTTTTCGAGCGCGATCAGCAGCTTCAGCTGCTTGAGGCGAAGACGCGATGCGATGTTCGCGAGAGAGGGAACGGCCAGCGGCTTCATGGCAACGACCAAACCGAAAGCGCGCATTATAGCCCGTCCGGTTCTCGAATGATCTTGAGGATCGCTAAGGCAACGCGGGTTTTCCGGCTGTCGGGCCACCCGCGTTCGCCGTCAATTCCCGTACATGTCGAAATCGAAATACTTCGACTGGATCGTGTTGTAGGTACCGTCGCTGCGGATCTGCGCGATCGCGCGATTGAGTGCGTCGCGCAGGTCGCCGTCGGCCTTGCGCACGCCGGCCGCGTCGCCGTTGCCCATGATCTTCGGGTCGTACACCACGCCGCCCGCGAACGAGAAGCCCTTGCCGCGCGGCGTTGACAGGAACCCGAGCTGGCCTTGCACCGCATCCATCAGCACGCCGTCGACGCGCCCGGTGACGAGATCCGCATACGCCTGGTCGTAGCTCGGATACGGGACGACCTCGACCTTCGCCGCGGCCCACTTTTCACGCGCATAGGTTTCCTGGATCGTGCCCTGTTCGACCGCGACGCGCTTGCCGGCGAGCTTCGCCGCTTCCGGGAGCAGCCCCGAGCCGGTGCGCGCGATCAGCCGCGTCTGGTTGCGGTACAGGCGGTCGGTGAAGTCGATCTGCTGGCGTCGCTGTTCGGTCGCGGCCATCGACGACAGGATCACGTCGAACTTGCGCGCCTGCAGCCCCGGAATCAGCCCGTCGAAACTGCTCGATACCCACACGCATTTCGCATTCAGCTTCGCGCACAGCGCGTTGCCGAGATCGATGTCGAAGCCTTTCACGCTGCCGTCGGTCGCCGTCGATTCGAACGGCGGGTAGGTCGGATCGACGCCGATGCGGATGGTCGTCCATTCCTTCGCCGACGCCATCGACGCGAAAGCCATCGCGGCGGCGGAAAGGAGAATCGTGAGGCGCGTCTTCATGGGTTGGCTCCGTTCGTGTGGGGATGAATCGGTTTATGCGTCAGCTCGGAAATTCGCCGCGCTGGAAATCGTTCGACAGTTCGAGGGCGTCGGCCATCTCGCCGACGGTGACCGGCTTGATCGGCGCGCGGATCCGGTAGTACCCGACATCGTCGACGCTGCGCTGCTGCACGTCGGCGATCAGCTCGCCGACCGTCGTGCCGCACCAGCGCCCCTGGCACGGGCCCATCCCGCAGCGCGTGAACGCCTTCATCTGGTTTGGCCCCGGGCAGCCGCGTGCGGCGAGCTCGCGGACCTCGCCGGCCGTGATTTCCTCGCAGCGGCACACGATCGTGTCGTCACCGGGGCGGCGGATGGCGGCGGGCGGCGTGTACAGCGCGTCGAGTAACGGGCGCACCGCGAGATGACGGCGCAATGCGCGCAGCACCGGGCGTTCGCGTGCGGCTCGGCGTTGTGCGTCGAGTGCGCCGAGTTGCGCGGCGATGTCGAGCGCCGACACTTCGCCGGCGAGTGCCGCGGCCTGTGCACCGCCGATGCCTGCGCCATCGCCAGCGATCCAGACATGCGGCACGCTGCTGCGGCCGCGCGCGTCGCACTGCGGACGCCAGCATGCCGACGATGCGTCCCATGCATGCGCGCAGCCGAGCGATCGCGCGAGCTGCGTCGACGGAATGACGCCTTGATGGAGCAGCACGAGCGACGTGTCGAGCGTCTGCACGATGCCGTCTTCGTCGCGAAAGCGGATGCGTTCGGCGCGCGTGTCGCCGTCGATGCCGATCTCGCTCGCGCCGCGATACACGGGAATCCCGGCGTTGCGCACCGCACGCAGCATGCGCCAGCCCTTGAGCAGGTAGTCGGCTCCGCGCAGTGCCGGCAACGCATGCGGGAGCGCACGCCGCCATGCGTCGCGCGGTGTCGTATCGACCAGCGCACGCACGCGCCGGCCCGCGTTCAGCAATTGCGCGGCGAACAGCCACAGCAGCGGGCCGCTGCCCGCGAGCACCGCATCGGCCGACGGTGCGAGGCCCGACGATTTCAGCAGCGTCTGCGCGGCGCCGACACCCATCACGCCGGGCAACGTCCAGCCGCGCACCGGCCACGGGCGTTCCTGCGCACCGGTCGCGATCAACACCGCACGCGAGCCGACTTCGAGCGTGCCGCCTGACGGGCCGCTTTGCGTGAGCATCGCGACGGGCTCCGGTTCGAATGCGACCTGCCAGACGACGCTGCGCGGCAGATAGTGCGCACCGCTCGCGAGCAGGCCGTCGACGAGCGGCCTGCCAGCCGTGTAGTCGGTGCCGAGCCATGACACGAGCGGCGCCGGTGCATCGGTCACGTTGCGGTAGATCTGGCCGCCGGGTGCGCGGCCTTCGTCCGCGACGACGACCGACAGCCCCGCCGAGCGCGCGGCGGCCGCTGCCGCCATCCCGGCCGGCCCGGCGCCGACGATCAACAGGTCACACTGGCGGCGCGTCATGCGAGCCTCGCCTTGCCGTGCATCGCACGCACCTGCATGCCGTCGGAGACGGGTGTCATGCAACCCTGCACGTTGGGCACGCCGTCGACTTCGACGAGACAGTCGAAGCACACGCCCATCATGCAGAACGGGCCGCGCGGCGCACCGCTCACGGCGCTCGCGCGGCACGCGGCCGAACCGGCGGCGAGCATCGCGGCAGCAACGTTGTAGTGCGCGGGCACGTCGTGCGGCGTGCCGTCGATATTGATGCGCACGCGGTCGAACATCGCGGCGGCGGGAATGAGGGATTCAAACATGCCGGGCTTCCGTGGGCGCGGCGAAGCGCGCGGTGGTAAAGGCGGACAGGTCGGCGGGCGCGGCGCCGCCCGCGATCCACGGCGCGACGAGATCGGCATGGGTTGCCGCGAGCGTCACGCCGCTGTGGCAGATCGCGATGAACGCGCCAGGATGGGCGGCCGACGCTTCGTAGACGGGCAGGCCGTCGGGCGTCATGATGCGCAGCGCGCCCCACGCGCGCACGATGCGCGCATGCGCGAGCGCCGGAAACGCGGTGCGTGCGCGGCGCGCGATGTCGACCATCGCGGGGCGTGTCTGTCCGTCGTCGAAGCCGACGTCCTCGGCCGAGTCGCCGAGCAGCACCGAGCCTTCCGGCGTTTGCCTGACGACGAGCGTCGGGTAGTCGAGAAACGGTGCGAGGCGCTCGGTGACCATGATCTGGCCGCGCAACGGCGAGACCGGCGCACGCAGGTCGACCATCGGCGCGAGCCGCGCGTTGTCGAGGCCGGCCGCGAGCACCACGCGCCCGGCTTCGAGCCGCGCGTCGCGCGTGTCGATCTCGAAGCGCCCGGCGCGCGGGCGGATCTCCGTGACTTCGCTGCGCGGCAGATAGACGCCGCCGCACTGCTGGAACGCCTGCAGCATCGCGCGCAGCGTGTAGAGCGGATTCGCGTGGCCGTCGTTCGGCGACCACAGCGCGCCGGCCAGCGATGGCGACGCCGACGGGATGCGCCGGCGCAGCGCTGCCGGATCGAGCACTTCGTACGACAGCGCGGCTTCCTGCCGGCGCAGCGATTCGAGCAGGTCGGTTGCGCTGTCGAGTTCGGCACGATGCTCGAACAGTTCGATGCCGCCCGGCCGCTCGAAACCGCAGTTCACACCCGTTTCGCGCTGCAACTGCGCGGCGAACGCGTGCCAGCGCTCGGACGATTCGCGCGACCAGCGCGCATACGGCAGGCAGCGGCCGCCTTTGCCCTGTACCCACACGAGCCCGAAATTGCCGCGCGCCGCACGAAACGCGATGTCGTCGCCGTCGCAGACGGCGACGGTTTTGCCGAGACGCGCGATACCCCACGCGATCGCCATGCCGACGAGGCCGCCGCCGACCACGACGACGTCGAAGCCGCGCATGGTCATGCGCGGCTCCGGTGTCGCGGGTGCAGCGGTTGCGTGTTATATCCCATGACGGCGCGGCTCCTTGCTTTCAATACGTTGCGGAACCGATGTTCGGACAGGCAAAATGTGCTGTCCAATACAGCTTGATCAACGACCCATAATCCAGTGTTATGACCACGCCATCGCTGAGGATTCGTCAGATCGAAGCGTTCCGTGCGGTGATGCAGCGCCATACCGTCACGCGCGCGGCGCGCGATCTCCACATCTCGCAGCCGGCCGTGAGCCGGCTGATCGCCGATCTCGAGGACCGGATCGGCTTCGTGCTGTTCGAGCGGCAGCAGGGGCGCTTCACGCCTACTGCGCAGGCGCGCGTGCTGTACGAGGAGGTCGAGCGCGCGTTCGTCGGGCTCGATCGCGTTGCGCAGGCCGCCGAGCAGATCCGTGCGATGCGGCGCGGCACGCTGCGCGTGGCCGGCTCGCCGGCCGTCGCGCTCGACCTGCTGCCGGAGCTCGTCACGCGGTTCTCGCACGCGCATCCGGGTGTCGACATCACGCTGCTCGCGCATAGTGCGTCCACCGTCGTCGACAAGGTCGCGTCCGGGCAGTGCGATGTCGGGTTGATCGCCGAACCGGTGCCCCATCCGGCCGTGCGCGGCGAGCGCCTCGCGGAAAGCGCGATGTGCTGCATCGTGCCGCGCGGGCATCGGCTCGCGCGCAAGCGCGTCGTGCAGCCGGCCGACCTGCGCGACGAATCGTTCATGTCATTTCCGCCGAGTTTCGAGGCGCGCAGCGCGATCGATCGCGTGTTCGTCGAAGCTGGCGTGTCGCGGGTACTGTCGATCGAGGCGCAGCTGTCGCAGACGATTGTCGCGTTCGTCGCGAACGGTGCGGGCGTCGCGCTGATCGATCCGGTGACGGCCGCGTACGCGGGCCAACGTGTCGCCGTCAAGCCGTTCGAGCCTGCCGTGCCCGATCACTTCTATCTGGTGACGTCTGCGTCGCAGCCGCTGTCGATGATCGGCGACGCGTTCTGCGTCGATCTGCGCGATGCGTTTGCGAGGATGCGGGAGAAGGGGGCCGAGTGATTCGGCGGGGAGGGGGATGCGACTGCGATGGCGATTGCGAGCGCGCCGGGTGCCTTCGGGCACCGCGGCGCGCGATCGATCAAGCGACGGCCGTGTCGGTTGCTTCGACTGCCGCGGGCGTGGCCGCCGCAGCGGCGCTCGCCAGTCGCCGGTAGCGCGCGAGCGCCCACAGCGGGAAGTACGCGGTATAGCCGTGATACTTCAGGTAGAAGATGCGCGGGAAGCCCGGCGCATTGTGCGAGCGGTGCCACCAGAAGCCGTCTTCCTGCTGCACGGACTGCAGGTACGCAATGCCGCGCTTCACCGAATCGGATTCGCAGTCGCCGAACGCCATTTGCGCGAGCAGCGCCCACGCGGTGAAGTTCGACGTGCTCTCGCCGCCATTGGTGCCGGCGAGCTTCGGGTCGACGTAGCTGTCGTTCGTCTCGCCCCAGCCGCCATCCGCATGCTGCCTTGCACGCAGCCATTCGATCGCGCGTGCGATATACGGCTGCGACTTGTCCTCGCCGGCGAGCGCGAGGCCGGCCAGTACGCTCCACGTTCCGTAGATGTAGTTCGTGCCCCAGCGGCCCCACCAGCTGCCGTCGGGTTGCTGCGTGCGCTTCACGTAGTCGATGCAGCGCGCGAGCGACGCGCGTTCTTCCGCGCGTTTCGTCACGCCGAAGCACAGCAGCACGCGGCCCGACACGTCCTCGGTCGGCGGATCGAGCAGCGCGCCGTGATCGGCGAACGGGATCGCGTTCAGGTACATGCGGTCGCAGTCGGCATCGAATGCCGCGAAGCCGCCGTTGCGCGATTGCAGCCCGCGCATCCAGTCGAGCGCGCGTGCGACGCGCTGCGCATGCGGATTCGTACCGTCCGCGTTGCGATGCGTGCGGCCGCGGCGATCGAGCATCGCGGTGACGACCGCGGTGTCGTCGATGTCGGGGTAGTACGGGTTCGCGTACTGGAACGCCCAGCCGCCCGGTTCGACGTCGGCCGGCGCGTTCTCGATCCAGTCGCCGCGCAGGTCGTTCACCTGACGCACGGCCAGCCAGTCGTACGCGCGTGCGATGCGTTCATCGAGTTCGCGCAGCGCGCCGTCCGGCTCGCCGGCTTCCGGCGCCGCGACGCCGCGCGCCTGCTCGAGCGCCATCGTGCTCCATGCGGTGTCCCACACCGGCGACAGGCACGGCTGGCAATACATGCTGCCGTCCGGACGCGTGAACAGCAGTTTCTCCAGCGCGTTTTCGCAATCGCGACGCAGCGGATGGTCGTCCGGGTAGCCGAGCACCTGCATCATCTGGTAGCTGTACACGATCGGCGGGAAGATGCCGCCGAGCCCGTCCTCGCCGTTCATGCGTTCCGCGCACCATGCTTCCGCGTGCCGGATCGCGCGCTGCCGCGGGCCCTTCGGCATCAGCGGCTCGATATGGCGGACCGTGCGGTCGAGCGCGAGGAACACCTTGCGCATGCCGCTCGCGGGCGGGAAATACTGGCGCTCTTCATCCGGCGGCGTGACGAACAGCTCGCGGATCGAGATGTTGCGCGGATTGCGCGCACGCGCCTTCAGCGAGCAGAGCACCAGCAGCGGCACCATCGTCGTGCGCGCCCAGTACGCGACCTTGTACATCGAGATCGGCACCCACTTCGGGAACAACACGAATTCGATCGGCATGAACGGCGCCGCGCGCCACGGCACCTGGCCGAACGTCGCGAGCAGGATGCGCGTGAACACGTTCGCGCGCGCCGCGCCGCCGAGCTTCAGGATGGCGTCGCGCGCGCGGATCATGTGCGGCGCCCGTTCGCTGTCGCCTGCCGCTTTCAACGCGAAATACGCCTTCACGCTGCACGACACGTCGGGCGCGCCGTCGACGTACAGCGCCCATGCGCCGTGCGTGTCGAGCCGCTGGTTCGCACGCAGATAACGCGCCATCTTCTCCTGGCGGTCGTCGTCGATCTTGTCCATGAAATGCATCATCAGAATGTATTCCGCGGTGATCGTCGCGTCGGATTCGAGTTCGAAACACCAGCTGCCGTCGGGCTGCTGAAGACGCACGAGCGCGTCGCGTCCACGGGCGATCGCGGTGTCGAGCGCGGACCAGGGAGAGGGGGCCGATTTATTCATGCGGCGGATCATACCATCCAGCCGGAATGTTTATATCGAGACGCCCGGGTGCTACCATCCGCACCATGAAAAAACGCCTCGAACCCGCGCCGCACGATGTGTCCGCGCCTGTCGAACCGGCTGGAACGGCCGGCGCACGGGCGCCTGAAGGATCATCGGCGCCGGCCGGAGCCGTCGCCGGCGTGCGGCGAAAAAAAGCGCCGGACCAGGTGCGCGCGCAGCTGCTGGCAGCCGCATCGGAAATCGCGACACATCACGGCGTGGCCGCGTTGACGCTCGATGCGGTGGCCGAGCGCGCCGGCGTGACGAAAGGCGCGCTGCAGTATCACTTCGCGAACAAGCAGGGGCTGCTGGATGCGTTGTTCGGGCAGGCGACCGCGCGGTTCGGTGCGCAGATGGACGCGCGGATGGCGGCGGATCCGAGCGGCGACGGCGCGGCGGCGCGCGCTTATCTGCATGCGGTGCTCGATGCGGCGAATCCGGCCGCGAGTACCGATGTGCTGCGCGTGCTGGTCGCGTCGATGATTACCGAGCAGGACACGCGTGAGCGATGGTCGGTGCCGATGCGCGAATGGACGCGGCCCGATCCCGTACCGCTCGAGCAGGCTGCCACGCTGATGATCTGCCGGCTCGCCGCCGACGGGTTGTGGATCTCGGAGCTGCTCGACAGTGTCGAGGTGTCGGTCGAACTGCGCGCGGAGATCGTGCGGCAGCTCGATGCGATGAGCAAGGGGGTGTTTCCGAAGGGCGATTGAAGAAACCCGTATCACACCGGCTTGCCCGCGCGCGGACGGTTCGTTATTCTGATGCGCATGAACCGATCGCCTGCCCATTCGATTATTTGCGCCGCACTTTTGCCGGCGGGGTAGCCATCGACTGAATGATTGTCATCTCAACCCGCCCGGAAGGCGGGTTTTTGCTTTCTGGGCCCTTCATGGAGTACCTGGAAATGCAGATCGAGCATCCATTTCAAGCGGCATTATCGAATGACGCGGTGTTGCTCCACATGGTGTGCGGCAAGATCGCGTCGGGAAAATCGACGCTGACCGCACGGCTGGCGAACGCGGAGCGGACCGTCCTGATCAGCGAAGACACATGGCTTGCTCGCCTCTATCCGGGCGAGATCCTGTCGATCGACGACTATGTCAGGTATGCCAAACGTATCAAGGACGTGATGGCCGATCACGTTGGTGCCGTTCTGCAGGCCGGCGTGTCGGTGGTGCTCGATTTTCCATTCAATACCGTGGCGGCGCGCGCATGGGGGCATCGCATCGCGCAGGTCGCCGGCTGCGGCCATCGTCTGCACTATCTCGATGTCAGCGATGCGGTGTGCAAGGCGCGCCTGCGTGTGCGTAATGCGCTAGGGGAACACCCGCTCCAGGCGTCGGATGCCGAGTTCGAGCAGATCACGCGGTACTTCGTCGCGCCGGATGCGGCGGAGGGGCTGAATGTCGTGAACTACGGCGACGCGGGTGGCGTGAGTGATCAGCCGGGTGGCCCGAACCAGATGTCCATCGCATCCTGAAGACCGTCTTGCGTGTGGGTTCCAACCCACGCCACATAGCCATCGGGCCGGATCAATACCGCCGTCGGTGCGGCCACCTGGCCCAACGCAGGCAGTTCCCAAGAACCGTCGTATCGGGCGTGAACCAACGTGACGCGATCCAGCCAGCGCGTGATGTCGATGCTGTCGGGTTCGTCCAGATTCAACAGCACGGGCCGGGCACGCCGGAACAGCGCAAAGACGCGGATCGGCCCGTCAGGCGTGATCAGGTCGAGGTCCGGCATGCGGCGGCCGAGCAGCGGATGCCCGGTACCGAGATCGTAATGGACGCCAAGCCCGCACATCTCGGCGGCGGTTCGCTTGCGCGGTTCCTCCATGCGAAACAGCTCCGCGGCGATTTCACGCAACGCTTCGGTGCTGTCGTCGGTGCGCTGCAGGGCGACCTGCGCCATCGTCGTGCGCAGCACGCGGGCCGCGACTGGATGTTGCTCGGCGTGATACGTGTCGAGCAGGCTGTCAGGCGATATGCCTTTCACCACCTGAGCCAGTTTCCAACCCAGATTCACGGCGTCCTGGACGCCGATGTTGAGGCCTTTTCCGCCCACTGGGGAATGCACGTGGGCAGCATCGCCGGCGAGGAGAACGCGGCCCTTGCGGTAGGTTGCTGCTTGCCGTGCCATGTCGGTGAATCGGGAAATCCACGTCAGATTATGCGCGCCGTAGTCGGTTCCGCATGCGGCGACGAGCGCTTCCCTGAGATCCTCCAGCGTGGGTTCGGTCTTCGCACCGACCGCCTTTTCAGTCACCATTACGCCGACGGGTCCCTCGGTGGCAAAGACGATCTTGCCATCACGAATTTCGTATTCCTCACGGCCGAAGGCATGAATGCCCAGCGCGGTACGATGGACGCCCAGTGGCGGTTCCTCCGTCATCTCGCACTCGGCGAGAATGCTGCTGGTCGTTGCATCCCAGCCTGGAAACTCGATGCCGGCGGTTTTACGCACGAGGCTGCGGCCGCCGTCGCACCCGACGAGATAGCGTGCCCGCAGTGACGGACGACTGGACAGTTCGATGGTGACGCCCGTGTCGTCCTGCGTGAAACCCGTCAAGTCGCAGTCGCGATAGATCGGCACGGCCAGCTCGTCGACCCACCCGGCGAGAATGCGCTCGATATGTTTTTGCCGTAGCCCCAGCACGTAATTGTGCCGGGTCGGAAAATCGCTGATGTCCAGACGAATCGACGCAAATCCGGTGACTTGCGCCTTCTGTCCTTCAGCAAGGAAGCGGTCCACGATGCCACGTTGATCGAAAATCTCGAGTGTCCGGGCAATCAGGCCGCCGGCGCGCGAACCTGCAAGCGTCTGGTCGGGGCGGCGTTCGACGATGGCGACATCGACGCCCGCCAGCGCCAGTTCGCCTGCCAGCATCAAACCGGTTGGTCCGCCTCCGGCAATGACAACTTCGTGCTCCGATACCTGCATTGGCTACCTCACGGAATCAATGCCGCCAGTCGAGCCGTTGCACCTCCGAGGGCAAGGGTCGGGGCGCAATGGTCGCGCGTTTCGACGCTCCGAAGGCTTGCCCACTCCTGGCGGATCGGTTGCAGCAGCTGAGAGCCCGACGTGACTCCAGCTCCGCACCCGGCACGACTGGAAAGCCCCATGGCAAGCAACGCTCAGAGATCGCCGCGCACTTCACCGGTTCCCAGCGCGCTCCGCTGCCGGTTGACTTCCGCCCAAAGCTCGTCGCTGTCGTCATTGCGCAGCAGGACCATCCAGTCCAGTTGATCTTCGGTTACGCCGAAGTATTCCAGGATTTCCTGGCGAACCGCATCGACGAACTGCGCGTATTCCGGGGTTGCCTGGGCCCGAGCGTGCAACGCGTCATATTCCGCATCGTCCGCACCGCCGCCGTGCTCGTCGATGTAGCGCGAGATCCACTGGTCACGTTCGTGGTCGTAGTCGGCCTCGGCGCGCATCGCCTGCACGGCCGTGTAGAAATCCAGTTGGGCAAACGCGGCGATCGCCGCCGTTGTCGCCTCGTCGAATGTAGTCGTCATGCCATTTCTCATGTTGATCGTGGCACATGATCGCACAGGCCGTACCCGGGCAGGTGTTACGAATCCGGATGGTGCAACACGCGCTTTGGCGCCGATGTTTGGCCCGTGCAAAGGCGCCATGATCGGGAGATTCATGCGCTCGGGTGCGTCACTCGCCGGGGGCGCACGGGCGACAGGGCATGCGAGCGATGAAAACAACTGTGTGTGGCAGGTTGTCGATTTAGCCGCGTGGGGACCTCCTGCCTCATTTCCAGCCGGTGATTCCTTCGATCTGAGCGCACAGTTGCAGCACCAGTGCATCCTGCGCTGGTTTAGCCGCGATCTGGACGCCTACCGGTGAGCCGCTCGCTGTTCTGAAGGTCGGGCATGACGCCGCCGGCTGGCCGCTGATATTTGCAGGAATAGAAAAAGGCGCAAATCCGTAGCCAGCTGTTCCCCACAAGTCGAGGTCGCCAAAATTGCTGAAGGCCATTTTGCCGACAGGCGCGGGATCCTTCGACAGTGTTGGCGTCAGCAAGACGTCAATGTCTCGGAGGGACGTTAAATATGCTTGCGTGTAGGCGCGACGGCCTTCCAGTGCTTTCTGGTATCCGGCTTCTCCATATCGACGAGCTTTCTCCAGCAGTGCCCACGTGAGCGGTTCGAGCTCGTCTAACTTTGGTTCGCTGCCGATTTCTCTTACCCGCTCGTCGACAAGTTTCTGAATATCGAAAATCCAAAGAAGGTCAATCCAGTCCGTGGATGCGGCGATAGCTGGAAACTGATATCGGGTGATGGAATGGCCCGCATCTTCCAGGGCACGAGCAACGTTCTCCACAGCGTTAGCTTGGCTGTCGCCTACTTCAGCACCCGAGGGGCTGCGTACGCTGATGCCAATCCTCAGCTTCCCAAGTGGCTGAGAGAGGCATCGTAGGAAGCCGGGATCTTGCGTCAAGTGCGCGGTGATATCCAACGATGCCGCGCTGTCTCTGACGCTTCTCGTAACGACGTGATCGGAATTCAAGCCGCTTGCAATCTCGGTGAAGTACGGACCGACGGAATTGAGGCCCGATGTCGGCTTGAAACCGAAAACGCCGCAGCAGGAAGCCGGTATCCGAATTGATCCACCAAGATCGGTCGCGTGGGCGATCGGGACCATCCCCGATGCGACCGCTGCCGCCGCTCCGCCGCTACTGCCTCCCACGGTTAAGGTGTGGTTGGCGGGGTTTCGAGTTACGCCAAAGGCGCGAGGCTCGGTAACGAATTCCGCAGCGAATTCAGGTGAATTGGTTTTGCCCAGTATGACCAGCCCCGCTCGGCGCCAGCGCTCGACAATGTCACTGTCGGGCCGGGGGGCAGCACCGCGAAAATACGCCGAACCGAAGCTCGTGGGCATGTCATGGGAGTAAAGGTTCACATCCTTAAGCAGGAACGGCACACCGCATAGCGGTCCGGATATGGAACCCCGCACCGGGATCGACGCCTCGTAGTTGGTTCTGACCACCGCATTCAGCGACGGGTTTTTCGTCTCGATACTGTCGATCGCTGCCTGAACGACTTCAGACGGGCTCACTTCGCCCGAGGAAATCAACTCGGCCAGCCCGATACCGTCGTACTGCGCATACTCGTCAACGTTCATACTATCTCTCTCAATGCCGTCGCGTCGCAAGGTTGGAAGTCGGTCGACCTTATTTGCCGAGGTATGCCTGAACGGCGGGATTCGCGGGTTTGCCATCAAATGTCGTAACCCCGTTCAGCCACCGCGTCAGCACCTCGGGGTGCTGTTTAAGCCATTCCTTTGCCACGGTCCGCGGATCTTCCTTCTTGACGATACGCGCCATGATCGTGTCTTCCATATTGGTGGTGAACTCGAGGTTGTCGAGCAGCTTTGCGATGTTGGGACAGCGTTCGCGATACCCGTTGGCGACTACCGTATACACTTCGGCCGCACCGTAGTTCGGTCCAAACTCCTTGTCTCCGCCCGACAGATATTTGATTGAGTGTGCCAGGTTCATCGGATGAGGCTCCCAGCCCAAAAACACTATCCACTCCTTGCGTGCGATGGCACGGTCGACCGACACCAGCATGCCAGCCTCGCTCGACTCCATTAATTTGAAATCACCGAGGTGGTGGGCGTTCGCCTTGATCATTTTCTGAATAGAAACGTTCGCATCGTCGCCCGGTTCGATCCCATAGATTCGCCCGCCGAGCTTATCCTTGAACTTCACGATGTCATCGAAGCTCCGCAGACCTTGGTCGAAAACGTAGTCCGGGACAGCAAGCGTGAACTTTGCTCCGATCAGATTGGGTTTGGGTAGGCGCGTCACCGATTTCGACTCGAGGTATGGCTTCGCATTTGAGTCTTGGGACGGCACCCAATCGCCGAGATAGATGTCGAGGTCCTTCCGTTTCAGTCCGGCCCAAGCCAACGGAATCGAAAGCGTAGTATCGGTGGCCTTATAGCCAAGTCCTGCGAGGACATTCTGCGCAAGCGCCGTCGTCGCCTCGAGGTCTGTCCACCCAATCTTCGCGAATCGAGGATCCTTGCAACTCGCGTCGTCTCGCGCTTGTGCGCTCAAGGAACATGTGATTGCCAGAACGCAAACGGACCACAGAGTGCTTGTATTCATTTAATACTCCTAAAACAAAAGGGGTAGAAGCGAGGCAAACAGGACAGGAGAGGTGCAGGCGGCCGGGAAAGTTGGGCAACTATACAATGAATTGGATGGCCATCCAATTTGACTGGCATAGGTACTTACCCGCTATGCCAGCCCTGTTTGGTAATTGAAAGACGTGGCTCAGACTGCGCTCATCGGATGCGATGTCTCGATGGTTAGCGCTCACCGTTGCGGGTGAGATCGGGAAGCCCTATGGCCCGTATCTTCTGTACGAAGTCTCACGTGGCCATCGGCTATTAGGGCTATAGCACGGAGGCGATATACTTTCGGTCCTAGGGGCCGAGTACAGCTGTTCGCTCCGTTAACGCTGATGTCGAAAGAACTCCCATGCCAAGCAAGTCGATCAGGGATATCCGCCGGGCGGACTTGATGGAAGCCGCCTACCTGACCATGCAGGAGCATGGCCTATCCGGAATTACGACAGCACGCGTAGCCGAGCGCGCAGGTATGTCGAATGGTCTTGTCCATCACTACTTCAAAGATAAAAACGAGCTTATCGAAAGTGCGATTCGCTTTTCGACTGCCGAACAGCGCAACGACGTATTGGCTTGTGTCGCGCGAGCGACGACGCCCATCGAAAGGGTCTGGGCGATCATCGAAGGGAATTTTTCAGAGCGCGGTTTTACAAGGCCGATCGCTCAAGGGTGGGTATCCTTCTGCGGAGATGCCTGCTTCAATCCGAAGTTTCTGCGTATTCAGAAGGTCGTTCATCGTCGGATGGACGACAACCTTATTTTCAGCTTGCGCTCGTTGCTACCAATCGAGCAGGCGCGACAGGTCGCATTGGATATCAGTGTCATGATCGACGGCTTCTGGATGCGGCTAGCCCTACAAGGAACCCCCGGTCGCGAAGAAGCGCTTGACCGTATGCGCGCCTACCTTGAACCGGTTCTGGCTCGGTGCGAAGGTGCGCAGCGATCGCAAGCACGGAAAACAAACAGTGCCACGCGCGTGGCACCCGCATAGCCAGTGTGTGCTTGTTGGACGCGCGGTCAAACCTAACGACTGCGCGCAAGCGCGGACACCTCTTTTTCCTTGAAGCGTCCACCTGAATTGCGCAGATGCACGATTTGCGCGCCGACATCCGGTCTCCGCTAGATAGTCTGCCCGTCGGCCGGTGAGCTATTGCCGACGTTCGAATCGCGGCAGTATCCGATGGCCAGATGACTGCTCGTGGTCGAAAACGGCCAATGGCAGCACTTGTCGCCACTGCCTCATGCCCTCGTCGCCGACGCCTCCAGTTCACGGCGGACCCGTCGCAGATCGCGAATCTGACGGATGCCCCAAAGGAACGAGGCAACCAGCCCGGCTGAGATGACGGAGAGCGTCACTGACTGCTGCAAGACCCCGCGTAACGTCATGCCGAGGCCTGCTGCAGACCAGATACAGAGGAAAATGGGTCCCCCCTCGGATTCGCACACAATCTCGCCGCTCTCGTGATCACGCCAGCCGACCAGCGTCTGCCAGTTACCGGCCTCCGACAAATAGGCGGTAATTGTCATCCCTGACTCAATGCGGGGCTTCCCCGGCGCTGCGACCGAATATTCCTTCCGGTTTTTGCTTTCGAATCCGAACAGCGTAACGGACTTGCGGTTTTGAGACGTATGTGTGACGCCAAAAACCCGATCAAGGTGGACTGTTTCGAGGGGCATGTTTGGCGAACCGTCCTGTCAATGTTGGAGTGCTTTCTTGTCGGGGCACGCACTGATCATACGGGCCCGTCCTATCCCGGCCCAGATCAAGTACCGACTTCGTGAACCACTCGCTCGCCCGGCTATCGGGCTTTGAAAAACGTCGCAAGTATGTCGTTTTCCGGAGCCGCATGCTGCGACACGGAGCGCTTTCCCGATCGCGCGCGTGACCGCGGCTGACCCGAGCCGGCACCAACACTGTCCGGCCGCACCCCCGTATAAACCGCACGAGGCCTGATCAACTCCGGATGTTCGCGCTGCTCGAGCCCGTGCGCGATCCAGCCGATCGAGCGGCCAAGCGCGAACAGGCCGAATGCCGCGCCGACAGGAAGCCGCAAATGCCTGCGTAGCGCGACGAGCGCGAGATCCAGAGAAGGCTTGTGGCCGACCAGCGAACTGCCTGCATCGATCATCGTTTTCCATTGCGGATGGCGCGGCAGGATGCGTGACAGCAGGCAGGCCGCCCGCACGTCGCCACCGGGATACAGCGAATGTCCGAACCCCGGCAGATCGTCACCTCGGTGCAAGCGCTCGCGCATTTTTCGCTCGACGTTCCGGTTGCCGATTTCATCCCACATCGCCTCGACACGTGCGGTGGTCGCGCCGTGCCGGCCACCCGACAGACCGGCGAGGCCGCCGATCACGACCGCGCGCAAACTCGCGTTCGTCGACGCCACGCATCGGCCCGTGAAGCTCGATGCGTTCAGTTCGTGATCCGCGCACAGGACGAGCGCGATCCTGATGAGTTCCGCACCGGACGGCCCGACGCCCCATGCGCGCGCGCATTGCTCGTGGATGGGCGCCGTATCGAACCCGGTGCGCAACAGGCATGCCGCGAGGATCCGTACCAGGTCGCCGCAGCCCTGCATCAGGCTGTCGGCCGATTGCTGCCACGCTGCCGTCGGTGCGTCGTCGGTGGCGACGGCGAACAGCGACAAGAGCGCCTGCTCCGCGCGTTGATCGCCGTAGTGTTTGAAGAGGGTTCGCAACACCGTCGGTGCGCGAGGGACGCGAGGGCCGAATGCAGTCCGCTCGTTGCATTGCCAAAGCAGTGCGGCGACTTCCTCGAGACTCGCGCGGCCGGCGAGATCGAGCGCGTCCACGCCGCGATAGAAAAGCTGGCCGCCCTCGATCAGCGTGATGCTCGATTCGAGCACGGGCGAACCCCAGTTCAGCGCGGCTTTCGCGACTTCCTTCGGCTTGCGGCCGCGCGCGCGTTCGGCCGCGAGACGGTCGACGTCCGCTGCGAAGTAGCGGCTTTCACGTGGATTGCCGGAGGGTTCCGCGCGAAGCAGGCCGCGGCTGACGTATGCGTAAAGCGTCTGTCGCGAGACGCCGAGCCGCGCGGCCGCTTCGGTCGAATTCAGATAAGGCGACATGGTACGAGGCTCGATTCGTTCGGCAGGTTGATCAGCATAATCAACGTTGACAATAAATGCGAGCGAGCCGATCTTTGCTTCACCAAAACGATTCGAGGCGAACATGCGTGCCGATCAAATCTCCCGTGTTGCGGCGACGGCCGATGCGGAACCGATGTCGCGTCATCTGCAGGAATTCTGGGCCGCGCTGGGTGGCGCGCCGCAACGTCTCGAGCATTGCAGTTTCAGCGGCTCGGGCGAATTACTGTCCGCGTTTCGCGTCACCGATCTGGCCAGTGCGGCGATTGGCGCGGCGGGTGCGGCTGTCGCCGAATTGCTGCTCGAATCGACCTGCACATTGCCGGCGGTTCACGTCGACCGGCGCATGGCGTCGCTGTGGTTCGGCACGTCGCTTCGCCCGTCGGGATGGACGCTGCCGCCTCAATGGGATCCGGTGGCCGGCAACTATCGGGCGCGCGATCGCTGGATCCGGTTGCACACCAACGCGCCCCATCATCGGCAGGCCGCCTTGACGGTGCTCGGCTGCGCGGCAGACGCACAAGCGGTCGCGCAAGCGGTCAGCCGCTGGGATGCCCATGCGCTCGAAGACGCGATTGTCGAGCGTGGCGGCTGCGCGGCGATGATGCATTCGCGGCAGGAATGGGCCGCGCATCCGCAAGGCAAGGCTGTTGCGTCCGAACCATTGCTGCATGCTCACACCGCGAAGGCGGTTGGGGCGCGCGACTGGCAGCCGTCGCGAGACCGGCCGCTGCGCGGCATTCGCGTGCTCGACCTGACGCGCATACTCGCCGGCCCCGTCGCGACGCGATTTCTGGCGGGCCTCGGTGCCGACGTGCTGCGCATCGATCCGCATGGCTGGGAAGAGCCCGGTACGGTGCCGGACGTCGTTCTCGGCAAGCGCTGTGCGCGACTTGACCTGAAGCAGCCTGCGGACCTCGATACGCTCAAGCGGCTGCTGCGCGACGCGGATGTCGTCGTGCACGGCTACCGTTCCGACGCACTTGCGCGTCTCGGTCTCGACGCCGCGCAACGGCGCGATCTCAATCCCGCGCTCATCGACGTGTCGCTCGACGCGTACGGCTGGACCGGCGCGTGGCGTGCCCGGCGTGGCTTCGACAGCCTCATCCAGATGAGTACGGGAATCGCCGAAGCGGGCATGTGCGTGACGGGAAGCGACGAGCCGGTGAGCCTGCCCGTCCAGGCGATCGACCATGCGACGGGTTACCTGATGGCGGCTGCTGCCATCCGCGGGCTGACGGCGCGACTGAGGGACGGTGTGGGCACCGAAGTCCGCGCTTCGCTGGCGCGTACGTCGGCCGTCTTGCAGTTGCGTTCGGAGCCGATGAGCGACGTGGTTGCCGTGATTCCGGATTCACAACACGACCGCGCGGATCACGTCGAAGCGACGTCATGGGGGCCTGCAACGCGGCTCCACCCGCCGTTGCAGATCGCGGGGGCACCGCTCGCGTGGTTCTATCCGGCGCGGGCATTGGGAGCCTACGAACCGCGGTGGCTGGAATCGAACGTCAGCCTCTGACGAGCGGCGAAGGTGGGGTGTTCGGTATTTGAGCAACCCTTCGCATTCCTTTGCAGACAACCGGTGCGCGGAGGACAATACCGCTGACGCACGCATCGTAGGTTGCGCACCATGGCCACATTCCAGCCCGCCGGATGGCATACCGTCACGCCGCGCATTGTCGTACCGGATCCGGAGAACCTGGTCGAATTCATCCGGACGGTGTTCGACGCCTGCGGAGAATTCCGTGCCGGCTTGCCTGCCGAAATCCGCATCGGCGATTCGGTCGTGATGATCAGCGGCGGGGACGGTCTGCGCGATCCGATGCCGGCGTTCCTGTACGTGTATGTCGAGGATACCGATGCGATCCATCGGCGCGCGATCGCGGCGCGCGCGGTCTCGCTGGAAGCGCCCACCGACATGCCGTACGGCGACAAGCGCGCGATGGTGAAGGATCCGTGGGGAAACATCTGGCAGATTGCCACGCACCAGCGCGACCTGTCGGCCGACGAGATTCGTGCAAGGCTGGCCGGCGGGGAATAGCGGCACGCTCTCTCTGGCTGCCCCACCTGTCGTAATCGTCAAGATTCACGTCGCGTACAGGTAAAACCTTCCCGTTCCTCCCGCCGTTAACCCGTTCGCAGCCCCCGCGCCGCGTGTTGCGACGCGGCGCTCGTCTTTCGTGATCCGGAATCCACATCCGCCGCTGGCCGCGCCCGGCCCGCGCAAGGGAACGTCATGCGAAAACAACTCACCATCCGCGGTGGACTCGTCGCGACCATCGCCGGCTATACCGTGCTGCTCGTGCTGGTGGTTGGCGCCTGCATTGTGGCGCTCTACACGGGCAACGGCTCGCTCGAGGCGATGTACCGCGACGACACCGCGTCGCTGCTGCACCTGAAGACCAGCTCCGAGCGGATGCTCGTGCTGCGCGAACGCATGAGCGACGTCGCGCAGGTCATCAGCGCGGGGCAGTCGGGCAAGGAGGGAGCCGCGCAACTCCACACGCTTCTCAAGCAGAGCAACGACGAACTGGATGCGTATGCGCGCCTGCATGCGCGCGACGCGAACGAGCAGGCATTGTTCGACACGCTGCAAAGCCACCGGCGGGCGCTGCTCGATCGCGTGTTCCTGAAAGCGCTGTCGCAGCTCGACGGCGACGACGCGTTCAACTTCCTCGACACGCAGCGCACGGCGCCGCCGGCGTTGTTTGCCGCCTACCAGGATGCGATCGACGCGCTCGAGTCGTTCCAGGTCGCGCGCCAGAAGGCCCGCTACGACGCTGCCGGCGTGCATTTTCACCGGATCGTGTGGGGGATGGCGGCGGTCGCGGGGCTGGCGCTCGTCGTCGGTTTCTTTGCGCAGCGCGTGCTCGCGAAGGCGATCATCGAGCCGATCAATCTCGCGGTCGGCCAGTTCGAGAAAATTTCGAAAGGCGACCTGACGGGCACCGTCGTCATTGCGGGCGAAAATGAAATGGCCTATCTGCTCAATGCACTGAAGCGGATGCAGGACGGCCTCGTCGACACCGTGAACCAGGTGCGCGCGAGTACCGAGACGATCGTCGGCGACGTTCGCACGATCGCGAGCGGCAACGTCGACCTGTCCGCGCGCACCGAGCAGCAGGCCGTGTCGCTGCAGCAGGCGGCAGCGAGCGTCGAACAGCTGACGGCGGCCGTGCGCCAGAACGCGGACAACGCGCGCGACGCGCGCACGTACGTCGAAGGCGCGGCCGGCATCGCGTCGCGCGGCGGCGAGGCGATGCAGCGCGTGGTCGAGACGATGTCCGCGATTTCGCACAGCTCCGCGCGGATTTCCGGCATCGTCGGCACGATCGAAAGCATCGCGTTTCAGACCAACATCCTCGCGCTGAATGCGGCGGTCGAGGCCGCGCGCGCGGGCGAGCAGGGGCGCGGGTTCGCGGTCGTCGCGACGGAGGTGCGCGGGCTCGCGCAACGCTGCGCGTCGGCGGCGAAGGAGATTCGCGACCTGATCGGCAATGCCGCGCGGCGTGTCGAGGACGGCAGCGGCCTCGTCACGCTGGCCGGCTCGGCGATGAGCGAGCTCGTTGCCGCGGTCGAGCGTGTCAACGCGATCATGGGCGAGACCAGCCATGCATTCGAAGAGCAGTCGTCGGGGATCGAGCAGGTGAACGCCGCGGTCATCCAGATGGAGCAGACGATGCAACGCAATGCGGCGCTGGTCGAGGAGGCGGCCGCCGCGGCACTGTCGCTCGATGAACAGGGTTCACGACTGAGCGCGGCGGTCGCACAGTTCCGTTTGCGTGACGAAATCGTCGCGTGATGCGGGAGTGTGTCGCTGGCGCGGGGCCAGCGCGATCTCCGTGAGCGACTTACTGCGCCGCGTCAGGTAATGCATAGTCGAAGCTGTACGAATGCCGGCCGTTGTCGATATGGATGACCATCGAACCGGCAAGCCCCAGCAGTTCCCCCGTCCCGGAATCGGGCACGACGGTGATCGACTGCTTCGGCTCTCCACGCGTCATCGTGGAGCTGTGCTGCAGGACGAACGTGCCCTGGCGCCCGCCGAGTACACCCTGTACCGTTTCCATCGCCACATAGCCTGCCGAGCCCTGGACGCTGCTGCGAAACGCGAGCATCTCGCCGTGGCTGACGGCTTCCAGGTCACCGTGAAACTGCTTGTCCAGCGACATGCGGCCGAGCCCGGAATTTTCCGCGACGGTGCTCAGGGATTCAGGATTCAGCTTCACATCGAACGGACCGTTGGCCAGCAGTTTCATTGCAGCGCTCCTCGTTGAATGGGCACTCCGCACTATAAGCCAGCCGGGTCCTGCCGGAGGTAACGATTTGCTTGACGCGCGGACATCGAGGAAGCCGGATGCGACGTCGGGTCGTGACTGTGTGGCGCATGGGCGATAATCGTCATCCAGTCGTTGACCATCCGCCCTCGTGACTACCTCCGCGTTTGCCCCCTTTCAGGATCTGGCTCATACCTTGCTCGCCCATTGGCACGACGCCCATGGCGACGGCTCTCATGACACGTCGCATCTGCAACGCGTGTGGAAGAATGCCGCCGCGATTCGTGCCGAGGAGGGCGGCGATGCCGAAGTGCTGTGCGCGGCAACGCTGTTGCATGACTGCGTGGCGGTCGAGAAGGATTCTCCGCTGCGCGCGCAGGCATCGCGGTTGTCGGCGGAAAAGGCGCGGCGGGTGCTGAAGTCGCTCGACTGGCCGGATGCGAAGAGCGACGCGGTCGCGCACGCGGTCGAGGCGCACAGTTTTTCCGCCTGCATTGCGCCGAAGACGCTCGAAGCCAAGGTGCTGCAGGATGCCGACCGGCTCGATGCGATCGGCATGGTGGGCGTCGCGCGCTGCTTTTATGTCGCGGGTCGGATGGGTAGCGCGTTGTATGACCCGGCCGATCCCCACGCGGCGGAGCGGACACTCGACGACACGCGATTCGCGATCGATCACTTCCGCACGAAACTGCTGAAGCTGGCAACCGGTTTCCAGACCGTCACCGGTACGCGCATGGCGATCGTTCGTCGCGATCGGTTGCAGCGTTTTCTCGACGAGTTTTCCGACGAGATCTGAAGGCGACGCTTCAATCGCCGCCGGATCGATAAAGCGCTGTCACTTGCGACAACTCGTCGATGAACTGGTCCTTGAGCGCCTGCGGCCCGAGGATCTTTACGTGCGCGCCGAAACCCAGCAGCTTGCGCGCGCCGTGCTCGATCGATTCGATCGGCATCAGGAATGCGTTCCATCCCGGCGGTACGTCCGTGCTGCGTGACGCTTCGGGAACCGGGGCGGTCTTGATCCGCGCATTGGCCAGCCACGTTTCGCCGCGCGGCGAGACGGCGATATGGGCGGTCAGCCGATGGAGATCGGCTTCGTACCGGCTCATCGCGTCACGCCAGTGCGTGGCCAGATCGAATCGCGCGGGGCGCTTGAAACGGTGGCGCGCCGCGTTGAGTTCGCGGATGTTCGCGAGCCGGAAGGTGAGCGCGCCGGGCTTGCCGACCACCTTCGCAATCAGGTACCAGGCGCCGCCCTTGAGCACGAGGCCGAGCGGTTCGAGCGCGCGGCGGGACAAGCCGCGCCAGCTCTGGTACGTGACGTCGATCCGGTACGCACCCCACACCGCGTCGGCGGCTTCACGCAGGAACTCAGGCGTTTCCTGCGCGCGGTACCAGTCCACGGTATCGATGTGCAACCGGCTGGCGACGCGATCGGCCCGCTCGCGCGAGGCCGGCGGCAGGCTGGCGATCATCTTCAGCCGGGCGGAAGTCGCCATGCCGTCGAGCCCCAGTTCGCCCGCCGGCCCGGGCAAACCCGCCAGGATCAGTGCATGCGCCTCTTGTTCGGTGAGCCCGGTGAGATCGGTGTTCCAGCCGTCGCGCAGCTGAAATCCGCCGTTGCGGCCGCGATCGCCCCAGATCGGCACGCCGGCCGTGGAGAGCTGGTCGATATCGCGCAGGATCGTGCGCTCGGACACTTCCAGCGCTTCGGCCAGCGCCGGCGCGGTCATCCGGCCGCGCGCTTGCAGCATCATCATGATCGACAACAGGCGGCTCGCTTTCATACGCGACACGTTACCTCAAATACCTGACATCAGGTGTCATGTTTTTGGGCTTATGCTTGGCCGTATCGCTGACCCGTTCCCTTGAAGCGGAGACGAACCATGAAGATCATTTCAGGACCGTTGAGCATGTTCGGTGCCAAGGTCGAGATTGCGGCGCACGAGAAGGGCATCGAATTCGAGCTGGTGATGGTGCCGTTCAGTCAACAACGCGGCTACGAGCCCAGGCATCCGGACGTCTTGCGCATCAATCCGAAGCGTCAGGTGCCCGTGCTGATCGACGGCAATCTGGAGATCTTCGATTCCACGCAAATCTTCGAGTATCTCGAGGACCTGAAGCCGGAGCCCGCGTTGTGGCCGGCGCAACCGGCGGCGCGCGCAGTTGCGCGTCAGCTCGAACACGGCAGCGACGAAGTCTATTTCCCGCAAGTCGTCCGGCTGATGGGGCTGGAGGGCACGCCGGACGTTCCGGCGGCGCAGGCCGCGCGTGCCGAAGCGGCGCAATACTATCGGCGCATGGAGCGCGTGCTCGCGGATCGGGACTTTCTGGCCGGCACGTATTCCTACGCCGACATCGCGTTCTACATGGCGCAATTGTTCGGTGCGCGCAAGGGCGCGCCGATGACTGACGAAACGCCGAAGCTGCTGGCGTGGCGCGAACGGATGACGGCGCGTCCAGCCGTGCGCAAGGTGGCCGGTGCGATGGCGGCGTATCTCGCGTCGATTGGCGAAGCGGTTCCCGAATTTATTCGCGAACGTCGGTAGCCGCGTTCGGCAGCCATGCAGGGCGGCCTTCAGCCTGCGACTCCAGCCTGAAGGCCGCACCCGTCATCCGCCGCGTTCAGCTGCGGATGAACGCGAGCAGATCGGCGTTGATCGTATCCGCGTTCGACGTCGGCATGCCGTGCGGGAACCCCTTGTAGAGCTTCAGCGTGCTGTTCCTGGCCAGCTTCGCCGACAGGACGCCAGCGTCCTCATAAGGAACGATCTGGTCGTCGTCGCCGTGCATCACGAGCACCGGGATCGTGGTGCTTTTCAGGTCTTCGGTGAAGTCGGTCTGCGAGAACGCGACGATGCCGTCGTAGTGCGCCTTCGCGCTGCCCATCATGCCTTGTCGCCACCAGTTCCAGATGACGCCTTGCGACGGTGTCGCGCCGTCGCGGTTGTAGCCGTAGAACGGGCCGGCCGGCACGTCGTAGTAGAACTGCGCGCGGTTCGCCGCGAGTTGCGCCTGCAGGTTGTCGAACACCTCTTTCGGCAGGCCGCCCGGGTTGCTGTCGGTCCTGACCATCAGCGGCGGCACGGCGCTGATCAGCACGGCCTTGGCGACGCGGTCTTCGCCGTGGCGCGCGACGTAGTGGATCACTTCGCCGCCGCCGGTGGAGTGGCCGACGTGGACGGCGCCCTGCACGCCGAGGTGGTTCACGACCGCGGCGACGTCGTCCGCATAGTGATCCATGTCATGACCGTCCCAGACCTGGCTGGAGCGTCCGTGGCCGCGACGGTCGTGCGCGATCACGCGATAGCCCTGGGCGAGGAAGAACAGCATCTGCGCATCCCAGTCGTCGGCGCTGAGCGGCCAGCCGTGATGAAAAAAGATCACCTGGGCGTCGCGCGGACCCCAGTCCTTGTAGAAGATGTCGACGCCATCTTGCGTCGTGACGTATCCCATGTCTGCTCCTGTTCGGTGGGCGATATCGATTCGTGACGGTCCTTCCGTGTGCTGCGATCGCCAGGCCGGTGCAACGCGCGCGGCGGCATCGGCCGTCCGCCCGGCTTGGCGATGCAGTCACTCTAGGTTTAAAGTTAGGTTTAATGTCAACACGCTGGCGAGGCAGGTATGAGAATCGGGGAGCTCGCGAAGCTCAGCGGTCTTTCGGCATCGCGGATCCGCTTTTACGAAGCTGAAGGGCTGATCACGGCCGTCGAGCGCAGCACGAACGGTTATCGCGACTACGCCGAGAGCGCCGTGTGGATGCTCGAAATCATTTCCAGCGCGCAAAGCGCGGGTTTTTCGCTCGAGCAGATCCGTCATCTGCTGCCGGTGAAGGCCGGAAACTGGGAGCACGACGGGCTGGTGGCGGCGCTCGAACGGAAAGTCGCCGAGATCGAAGCAATGCAGAAGCGCCTCAAGGAGAACAAGGCGCAACTGCTGGTCGCGATCGACAGCATCAGGAACCGGCCGACCGAACTAAACTGCACCGAACGCACACGCTGGGTGATGGACCGGCTGCGCGGTCACGGCGTCGTGTCGATCCGCGGCAAGGGGCGCCGCACCACGGCCAAATGATTCATCGGCGCGGCCGCGATCGCCGGAAAGGCGCTCGAACGAAGTCCGACGCGTTCCTCTATTCCGGGCCTTGACCTTAAAGTTGACTTAAAGCTTAGAGTGCTTGCTGACGGCAGTGAATCAGCAGGCTTCGGGTGTTGCCTGCCACGGTCAATCATCGACGAGAGGCGACGAGCATGGACAGGCGTTTTACACAGGTCGAATTCGGGCCGCATACGGTCGACGTGCCGGAGGGCGGGTACTACGATCGGTTCCGGATGAACCCGGACCTGGACGAAGTGGCGCGCGACCCTGCCGCGGGGAACATCGATTTTTTCCGCCGGATTCCGAAGCGTCAGGTCGCCTCGCGGGTCGGGCTGACCTGGGCGCCGAACTTCTATTACCGCTCCAGCAGCATCCAGCTGCTGTTTCTTGCGCCGCTCGAACGCCTGCGGACCACGCTGCCGGTACCGCTCGAACCGCTGCGGGCGCTCCCCGGCTACGGGCTGGTCGCGCTGACGTTCTTTTCGTATGCGGTGTGCGACAACGATCCGTATGACGAAGTATCCGTCGCGGTGGTGATCCGCAGGCCGGGTGCGAAAGGATCGCCTGCGCTGGAGCTGATCGATTCGATGCGGCGCCGCAGTTTCTTCGCGCACGTGCTGGCGCTGCCGGTCACGACGGAAATCGCGCGGGTGCGCGGCGTACACGGCTATCAGTTGCCGAAGTGGCTCGCCGATATCGACGTGAACATCGGTGCTACCGCTCGCGCGCGCATCGCCGGCCCCGGTGGCCGGCCGGACCTGAGCCTGAGCGTGCCGCTGCCGGCGCTGACCACCGTGCCATCGCAATCGCACATGGGCACGACGACGATGGTCAACCGCCTCGACGGCGAATGGCATCAGTCGACGGTGCAGACCAACATGCTCTCGTTCGCGCAGCGCCTGCTGCCGCGCAACGTCGAGCTGATTCGGCGCGGCGGGCCGTTGAGCCAGTTGCTCGACGGGCTCGGTGCGTCGACCATCATGCGGCTCGACGTGGTCAAGGACGCGCAGCTGGTCCTGAACCTGCCGACACCCCTGAAGACCTTCGATGAACCCGGAAAACCACGCTGACGATACGGATGCGCGCGACACGCGCGCACCGAAGGAGACACCCATGCCGCAACCCGCCTACGATCTCGTCGTATTCGGCGCCACCAGTTTTGTCGGTCAGATCCTGACCCGCTATTTGTCCGACTACCTGCCGGGCGCTGGCGAGACGCTGCGCTGGGCGATCGCCGGCCGGTCCGAGGCGAAGCTCAAGCAGGTCAGGGCGGCGCTCGGCGCGGCCGGGCAGTCCGTGCCGATCATCGTCGCGGACGCGGCCGACGAAGCGCAGCTTCAGGCACTGTGCGCGCAAACGCGGGTGGTCGTGTCGACCGTCGGGCCATACGCCCTTTACGGCGAGCCGCTCGTCAGGGTCTGCGCGCAAACCGGCACCGACTACTGCGACCTCACCGGCGAGACGCAGTGGATCAAGCGGATGATCGACCGGTACGAGTCGGCGGCCCGGCAATCGGGCGCGCGCATCGTGCATTGCTGCGGCTTCGATTCGGTACCGTCGGACATGGGTGTTTTCTTCCTGCAGCAACACGCGCGCCGGCAGTGGGGCGTGCCGGCCACGCAGGTGAAGATGCGCGTCCGGACGCTGAAGGGCGGCGCGTCGGGCGGCACTGTGGCGAGCGTGATCAACGTCGTGCGGGAAGCGGCGGCCGATCCCGCGTTGCGCCGCGAACTGCTCGATCCTTATTCACTGTGCCCGAAAGGGCATGGCTTTACGGCGCGACAGCATGCGGTTCGGTCCGCCGAATTCGATCGCGATTGCGACGCATGGATCGCCCCGTTCGTGATGGCGGCGATCAACGAGCGCGTCGTACACCGCTCCAATGCGCTGGCCGGCAATGCGTACGGCAGCCGCTTCACCTATGACGAAGCCGTGATGACGGGTGCGGGCCTGAAGGGCCGCCTGACCGCGCTGACGATGGTCGCGGGACTCGGCGCGTTCATGGTGGGCGTCCTGATCAAGCCCGTGCGCGGCCTGATGGAGCGCTTCCTGCTGCCGAAGCCAGGCGAGGGGCCGAGCGCCGAGGCCCAGCAGGCTGGTCGCTACGACTTGCGCTTCTTCGGCCGTGCCGACGACGGGCGGACTTTGCGCGTGAAAGTCACCGGCGACCGCGACCCGGGCTACGGCTCGACCGGCAAGATGCTCGGGCAGGCCGCGCTCAGTCTCGTGCTGGATTACAGCCGTGACGGTGTCAAGAGCGGGCGCGGCGGCGGCTTCTGGACACCCGCGACGATGTTCGACGAACGCTATGTCGAGCGTCTGGTTCGCCATGCCGGGTTGGGCTTCGAGGTGATTTGAGTACAACCCGGCCTGCCAGGGAAGAGGCAAGGATAAAGATCGGATTGCGAATCAACGTGAGGAGACTGCTTGCTGTCACGGTTGGTTGAATGGCCGGATCCGCTCCGGCCGGGGAGTATCGGAACATGAAGATCGGGGAACTGTCGGAACGCACCGGCCTTACCCCTTCGCGCATCCGCTTCTACGAACGCATCGGCCTGTTGACGCTGGTCGAGCGCGAAGCGAACGGCTATCGCACGTATCCGCAGGAAGCGGTGACGGTGCTCGACCTGATCACGGCGGCGCAGAAGGCGGATTTCAGCCTGGACGAGATTCGCACGCTGATCCCGTCCGACTTTGCGCGATGGCAATGCGGGTCGTTGCTGGACGCGCTGTGCCGCAAGGTGCAGGACATCGAGGCGCTGGAGGCGCGACTCGCGCGCAGCAAGGCGCACGTCGTCGCGCTGATTGCCGGGATCGGCGCGAAGCCCGATACGGTGGATTGCGCAACCAACGCGAAGCAACTGCTGTCGGGAATCCCGTCCGCGCATGCCGCGCGCACCGGCGACGCTGTCGCCGCCGACGTGCGTGACGAACCGCTGCCGCGCCGAACGACCGCCCATTAGGCGGCCGCCGGCGCATCGCGTTACAGCAGGGCGACGACCTGTTCGGCCGTTGCCTTCGCCGATTGCGGATTCTGGCCGGTCACCAGGCGGCCGTCGACGACGACGTTTGACGTGAACGGCAGCAGCGCCTTCTCGTAGCGCGCGCCGCGCTGCTGCATCTGCTGCTCGACGTTGTAGGGCACTTTCTTCGCGACGCCGGCCAGGATTTCCTCCACCCACGAGTAGCCGGTGATCCGGCGCCCGGCGACCAGCAGCGAGCCGTCCGACAACCGGGTGTTCAGCAACCCGCAGTAGCCGTGGCAGACCGACGATACGACACCGCCGCGCTCGTAGATCTCGCGCGTGAGCCGCTGCAGCCCGGCATCGTCCGGGTAGTCCCACATGACCGCATGGCCGCCGGTGAAGTAGATCGCATCGAAATCGGCCGAATCGATTTCGTCCGGGCGCGCGGTGTTCGCGAGCAGCGCCTCGTTGGTCCTGTCGGCGCGCCACGCTTTCGACGCGGCGTCGGCATGCGGCCATTTCAGCGAGCGCGGCTCCAGCGGCGACACGCCGCCCTTCGGGCTCACGAGCCGCTGCTCAAAGCCTTTCGCCGCGAAGATCTCATGGGCATGGGTCAACTCGGACAGCCACAGGCCGGTCGGTTGTGACGGATCGGCGTAGTGCGCGACATTGCTGACGACATGAAGGATGCGCTTGGTCATGACGCGGTTTCCTCTTGATCGGCCACGGGCGGACGTCGTCGACGTGCCGCCGGATTGTCGGATGGCAGTACCCATACCCATGGCCTCGATACGCTGCCGAGGCAAACCATAACCTTTAAGTGAAGTTCAAGGTCAAGATCTTTTCGACCGGGTTGCACGCCTGTGCGTGTCGGGCAGCACGAGTCCGTCCAGCAATGTCGTCAGTGCATCTTCGATCGCATGATCGCCCACCTTCTCGCGCACCAGTCGTCCGTCGATCGCGAGCATCGTCAGGCCGTGGAGATGGGCCCAGCACGCGGTTGCCTGGCCGAGCGCCGAGCGCGGGCGGATCGTGCCGGCGCGCTGGCCTTGTTCGAGGATGTCGACCACCAGCAGGAAGGGCGCCTGCACCCGCGGATCGAGATGAATGTCGGACGGCTCCCCGGCATCCGCGGCAAACATCAGGCGATACAGATCCGGGTTGCGCTTTCCGAACGCGAGATGGGCGTAGGCGAGCGCCAGCAGCACGTCCGGTGCGCCCGCTGAGGAGTCGACGGACGCGGCAAGCTCGTCGCGCAGGCGATCGAAGCCGATCAGCGCGAGTTCGTGCAGCAACGCGGCCTTGTCGGGGAAATGCCGGTACGGCGCGGAGTGGCTGACGTTCGCGCGCCGCGCGATCTCGCGCAGCGTGAACTGCCAGCCTTGCTGTTCCTGCAGCGTGTCGAGCGCCGTTTCGATGATCGCGCGACGCAAATCCCCGTGGTGATAAGCCTTGTGCCCGGCGTCCGCATCCCCATCCGACGACATCGCGTTGCTCCTATGTTGACAAGGAACACATTGTGGTCCTATGATCGGCCGCATGCAAGTTGACAGTGTCTACATCGACGCAACCTCGTGAGGTGCACCATGGCCGTTTCCGCAGAATCCAGCTCGAGCATCGACCCGGCGGCGTTGCTGGCCCGTCAGCGCAAGGCATTCGTCACCGAGGGGCCGCCGGGAATTCAGCAGCGCAAGGCGAAGCTCGCGCGGCTGCGTGCCGTCGTGCTCGCGCATCGTCGCGATGTGGAAGAGGCCGTCAGTGCCGATTTCGGGCATCGCTCGCATCACGAAACCGCGATCATGGAGTTGATGGGCGTGGTCCAGGCCATCGATTACCTGACGCGAAACCTGCGCCGTTTCATGAAGCCGCAGCGCCGGCACGTCGGCCTCCTTTATCGGGCCGGGCACGCGCATGTGGAATACCAGCCGCTGGGTGTCATCGGCGTGATGGCGCCGTGGAATTACCCGTTCGCGCTGACGTTCATTCCGCTGGCAACCGCGCTGGCGGCCGGCAACCGCGCGATGCTCAAGCCGTCGGAGCTGACGCCGCGCACCAGCGAAGTGATGCGCCGGATGCTGGCGGACACCTTCCCGAGCGAAGAAGTCGCGGTCGTGCTGGGCGGACCGGAAGTCGGCGCCGCCTTCAGCGGTTTGCCGTTCGATCATCTGCTGTTTACCGGCAGTACACAGGTGGGCCGCAAGGTCATGAAGGCGGCGAGCGACAATCTCGTGCCGGTCACGCTCGAACTGGGCGGCAAGAGCCCCGCGATCGTCGCGAGGGGGCATGTCGATGGCCGGACGATGTCCAGCATCGTGTTCGGCAAGCTGTCGAACGGCGGACAGACATGCGTGGCACCCGATTACGCGCTGGTCCATGAAGACGACCTGGATGCGTTCGTCGCACAATACGATGCGGCCGTCGCGCGCTTCTATCCGGACGGGCCAACCAGTCAGGATTACACATCGATCGTCAGCGACCGGCATTTCGATCGCCTGAAGGGGCTCGTCGACGAAGCGCGCAGCAAAGGCGCGCGCGTGATCGAGGCGGGCGTGAACCCGCGGCACGCGGCGACCCGCAAGCGCACGCTCGCGCCGACGCTGATCGTCGGGGCGGGCGACGATACGGCCGTCATGCAGGAAGAAATCTTCGGGCCGATCCTGCCGGTGCGCACGTATCGCACGATCGACGAGGTCGTGGATTACGTCAACGCGCGCCCGCGGCCGCTGGCGCTGTATTACTTCGGCGCACGGGACGGCGACTGCGAGACGCTGCTGACGCGCACCACGTCGGGCAATGTCGGCATCAACAACACGATCCTGCACGTCGCGCAGGAGGACCTGCCGTTCGGCGGCGTCGGGCCGAGCGGGATGGGCGCCTATCACGGCATAGAGGGATTCCGCGCGATGAGCCACGCGAAAGGCGTATTCGTGCAGGGCCGCTGGAGCCTGCCGACGCTGCTGCGTGCGCCGTTCGGCAAGCTCGCGGATGTCACGCTGGCCGCACTGCTCGGGCGCGGCCGGGAGCCTGCTGGCGGGCGCGTCGAATGGAGCGTGAAGCGGTGAGCCGGGCGGGGCACGGCGCGTGCCTCGCATGTATTCTCGCGAGCGCTGTTCGTCAGGCTCGATTGCGTTTGCCGGCCGCCGTTCGAACGGCGGTTTCGTCGACAATCGTCGCGGCGAATTCGACAGCTGCCGGTACCGCGGCGTCGTGCATCATCACGAATTCCATGTCCGGCAGCGCCGGCAATCCTTCGGATCCGCCCAATTCACGGAGCGTGTCGTCGATCGCGCTGCGCGGCAACGGCGCGATCGCGATGCCGGCGCGCGCAAACGTCAGGATGCCGGTGACGCTCGGGCTTTCGCACGCGATGCGGTAGCCCATGCTGGCCAGCGCGAGCGTCTTGACGGCGGCGCCCCGGTACGGGCATGGATCGGGGAAGCATGCGAGCGGCACGTCGCCTTCCGGAAGCGGCTCGTGGCGTGCGAATGTCCAGACGAGCGGTTCCCGCCACAACGTCGTGCCCTGGCCGGAATGCGAACACCGGCTGCCGATCACGAGATCGAACTCGCCGTTCGCGTGACGTCGAAACAGGCTGTCGCCGATGTCCACCACCAGATCCAGTCGCAAGCCGCGCCGCGCGGCGCAATAGCGGCGCATCACGTCGGGAAGCCAGTCTCCGGCAAAGTCTTCCGATGCACCGATCCGCAGCTTGACGTCGACGGCGTTGCCGGCTCCCAGCCTCGCCCGTGCTTCCTCGCTCAGGTTGAGCATCGCGCGCGCATAGCCGAGCAGGGTCTCGCCATGCGCGGTGAGCGTGACGCTGCGCGTATTGCGTACGAGCAGCGCGCGGCCGACCTGTTCTTCGAGCCGAACGATCTGCGCGCTGACCGCGGATTGGCTGAGGTTCAGCCGGTGGCCGGCGCCGGTGAAGCTTCGCACGTCGGCGACCGCAACAAACGTGTGAAGCAGCGTCGTGTCGAGGGGAGCGCCCATTGATTATCAATCCGGGTTAATTCGATCAATTAATATCATTTCCGGATTATAAGCTGGCCCGATACGCTGCGAATCGCAGTGGGCGATCGCGCATCCCGCGCGTCGCCGCCACTCGTCGCAAGGACTGGCTCCATGACACGCGTGCTTTATATCGAAGGCTCCCCCAACAAGGCCTATTCGGCGTCGATCGACGTGTGCAGCGCATTTCTCGATGCGTACCGGCACGCGCATCCCGATCATGAAATACAGACGCTCGACATCTGGGACGTGGTGCTGCCCGAATTCGATGCAGCCGCGCTGGCCGCGAAATATGCCGGACTGAGCGGCACGGCGTTGACGCCGGAGCAGGTCGCTGCGTGGCAGCAGATCGAACGGCTCGCGGCGCCGTTTCACGACGCGGACAAGTTCCTGTTCGGCGTGCCGCTGTGGAATTTCAGCATTCCGTACAAGCTCAAGCACCTGATCGACGTGATCTCGCAGAAGGATGTGCTGTTCACGTTCGACGGATCGGGTTTCAGCGGCAAGCTGGCCGGAAAAAAGGCGGCCGTCGTGTACGCGCGCGGGCTCAGCTACGAGGCGCCGGGTTCGTTTACGCCAGCCGCCGAGTTCGACTTGCAGCGTCCGTATATGGAAACGTGGCTCAAGTTTGTGGGCGTGACGGACATCGCGGGAATTGTCGTCGAACGTACGTTGTTCGGTCCCGAAGGAAAGGTCGATCGCAGTCGGGCGATTGACGAAGCGCGGACGATCGCACGCGCGTTCTGACGTTGCAACGCGTTGTGTGCGGTGAGGTCAGCGTCCGCCGCGCGCGATGGCGAGCGCGACACCGAAGCCCACGAGCAGGCAGCCGAAGGTGCGGTCGATCCAGTGGCGCAGGGACAGCAGGCGATCGCGGACGGCCGTCGCTGAAAAGCAGACGGCCACCAGGCTGAACCAGCCGGCATGCGCCAGCGCGATGAATGCGCCATAGCCGATCTGCACGATCAACGGCGTGTCGGGCCGGACTGCCTGCATGAACAGGCTGACGATGAACACCGTGGTCTTCGGATTCAGCGCGTTGGTCAGGAAGCCGGTGCGCAGCGCAGCGAGATCGGACAACGGTGCTGCCGGTGCGTCGGATTGCTCGTCATGGGCCTTGGCCATCAGCATCTTGACGCCCAAGTAGATCAGGTAGATCGCGCCGAACAGCTTGACGGTGTTGAAGAGCCACAACGACTGGCGGATCAGCAGCCCTACGCCCAGCAGTGTGTAGCTCACGTGAACCATGACGCCCAGCCCGATTCCCAGTGCGGTGAGTACGCCGGCACGGCGCGACAGCAGGAGGCTGTTGCGCGTGACCATCGCGAAGTCCGGACCTGGGCTGATGACGGCCAGCAACGTGATGGTGACTACAACTATCAATTCAGTCATTGCCTTTTCCTTGCGATGGGAATCCTGATGGCAAAATAATAGCGAGCATGTTCCATCGGGAAAAACGATGATTTCTGACCAGAATGGTGATCCTGACTCACAATCGACCAGTGCGGGCCTGCCTTCGCTGATGGCGTTGCGCTGTTTCGAGGCGGCGGCGCGTCACGAGAATTTCAGTCGTGCCGCCGACGAGCTGTGCTTGACCCACGGCGCGGTCAGCCGCGCGGTGCGTCTGCTCGAAGATGATCTGGGTGTGGCGTTGTTCCTGCGGCGTAGCCGTCGTGTATTCCTGACCGATGCGGGGCGCAAGCTGGCGCAGGCCGTCCATGACGGCCTCGGCCTGATGCGGCACGCCACGCAGGAATTGCGTAGCGAGGCTGCGCGTGCGCGGCGATGGGTGCTGTCGTGCGAGCCGACGCTTCTGATGCGCTGGCTGATCCCGCGCTGGCCGGATTTCCAGGCGCGATATGCGGGTGTCGATATCCACCTGGTCGCTGCGGGCGGGCCGTTTTCGTTCGACAGCGGGATCGACATGGCGATTCGGCGCAACGATTTTGCGTGGCCGGCGGGGTATCACGCGGAGCCGTTGTTCGCCGAGCGGGTGGGGCCGGTTTGCCGGGCGGACAAGGTCGGTGCGTGGTTTGCCGCGCGTCGCGGTGCGCGTTCGTTGAAGCAGGATGCGCCGCTATTGCATACGCGGACCCGCCCGGCGGCGTGGAAGGAATGGGCGGTGGCAGCCGGTCAGCCCGCGGCGGGCGGGCGCGGGCAGATGTTCGACCATTTTTACTTCAGTCTGCAGGCGGCTGTCGCGGGGCTGGGGGTGGCGATCGGGCCGTGGCATCTCGTGCGCGACGACATCGAAAGCGGTGTGCTAGTCGCGCCGATGGGGTTCGTCGAGGATGGTTCGCATTACTGCCTGTTGACGCCGGCGCCGGTGGTGGAGGAGAGTGCGCAGGCGGAGTTGTTGGAGTGGTTGCGGGCGGAGGGGTGACGGGGAGGGTTCGGATGCGCGGTAAATGGGGGCTGGTGCACGGAGGTGGGGGGCGATTGGCTGGTGTCGACCCTGAACGGCCCTTCAGATTCATCCAAAGCGGCCAATCGTTGTGACCTGCGGCGGGATTTTGTAGCCACGCTCGATGAGTATCTTGGCCTCGGCGCGACTGCGGAATCATTCCCGATTAAATCGCTTCTCGCGCAGCGTGCCGTTGGAACCTTCAACGGAGTCGTTCTGCCAAGGGCGGCAAGAACGGACACAGCGTGTACGATCTGGTCTTCAAGAAAACCATCCAAGGAGAGTGGAATGAATCCGGAACAGGCCCGAGCCGAAGAAACCCAGGCGATGGAGCGCATGGTGGCCGCCACGCTGCGCGTGCAGAGTACGTTCGCCTCGATGCAGAAGCAATTTCCGCCGCAAGGCAGCGGCGAGCCTTCGCCGTTCGCGCTGCAAACCTTTGATGCCGCCCTGCAGGAACTTGAAGACGCACAGGCCGCGTTCGATGCGCTGCTGAACGATCTGATCGACGGTAACCGCTAAAGGCTACGCCCTTATCTGCACCGATTGTCGACGATCTAAAAAGCTGTGTCGAACGGCCGTTTGTGGCCGCGCCCTGACGCTGGGGCATGTAACCAACGCGAGCGCTTGCTGTCCATGCACTGCCTCCCGGTCACGCAGCGTCACCACGCCGGGGAGCCTCTTTCCGTTTGAGCCGGCGGGTTTGGAAAGTCAGCGGGCAAGCTATCCGAAAACCCGAGCCCATGCGGCCCGAAGGCGTCGCGCGCGATCTTCGAGGAGATATGAGGCCGCCAGCGTCAAGAGGCCTGAAATCGCACCGGTCACGATGTGCTCGACATAGGGAATACGATAGTGACTCGTGTGCGAGTAGGCGTCGCCCAACGTTGTCAGGACGCCCACGACCAGCGCATTGCCGTATCGATGCGCGTAAAGTTTTGCGGCAGGCGTGAAAGTCAAAAGTACAGCCAGGAGTCCCGTAAGCAGACCTGTATGAAGTGCAATAGTCCAATGGGCAACGCTCATGATATTGCCCCAGCTCCCCGGCATGCAGGTCATGCACGCACTGGTCGGCTGCCAGAAACGCTGGATAAACAGTCTGACGCGGTGCTTCCACTCGGTTGACATCATGCGTTCCCGTCAATGCCGTCGTTTCGGCCGACCTCACCACACCTATCGTTGAGGCAGTTCGCCAGCCCTTTAACGAGGTTGCCGCCTTCGTCACGGATGGATTGACTGTGTGCCGTACAGTCCGAGCAATAACCCGGACATGGGGAATACTACTCCACGATCAGATGGCTGCTGTTTCGGCCGAGACCTAAATTCTGCGCTTGCATCTGTCGATGCGGTCCCGTCAATGACCGGCATCGAACGATGCGCTTCCGCGCGAAGTCGACGCCCGGCATCGACTCAGAGCGGTCCTCCAGAAATGAACCGCAAAGCGGTCATTCAGAGTCTACGCGTTCATGCGATGGGGCTGTGCGGTCCCCCGCTACAATGTTTACTGAAAGCATGCCGACAGCGTTGTTCAGTATCGGTCTTGCAAAGCAGAGGCCCAGGTGTGTTCGCTGAGTTGTCGCGGCCCTGATTACGTCGAGCATTCTTAATGCGAGTATTTCTACATGTCATTTCGATCCCTTCATGACGAGCTGCTCGCATACCACGGCCAGGCGGCTTTCGTCGATGTGCTGATTCCGTGGATAGAGGAGAATCCTGCCGAAATCGAACGGCTCCGATCCATTCGCTCGAGAACCGGTAGGCCTATTCCGAATGAGCCGAAGACGAACGCTGGTTGCTTTACGCAGCTAACCGCGTTTTCGAGCTTCTAGTACTTCGCTTCCAGAGTGGGCGAGCCGATGGAATTGAGTGGCCTGGTCCCGCCATCTCGGAGGATGAGCTTGTGTGCTTCTCCGAGCGCATCGGGTTGGATGTCGTGCGTCCCGTTCGATATTCGCCTTTCCATCATGAGATCGCCGCGCTATCGTGCTCCGCCGAGGCTACCCAGTCACCTCAAATTGCCCAATATCACTGGCCGTGCCTGATGCTCGGTCCTCTTCTCCTGATGCGGGCAGGCGTCACGCTATCTGCAAACGCCAGTGTCATGCGCCCAGGGGTTGCTGACGCGTCTACTCTTTATTGGGCTTATCGCAGAAAGACACGACCGCACCACGACCTTGCCCACGGGTGGGGACACAACTCATCATGGCGAACGTCTTTCAGGCGCGACTACCACCTGGGCGATACCTTTCACTTTAATGTCGACGGAATGGTTGATCTTTTGGAACTTCATGCGGAATCGTGTAACGAAGAGGGGCTGTCGCCGAAAGAGCGCATGGAACTCCTCGCGAACCGCTGCTTTGTTACCGTTAACAAGGATAGCGTCGATCACTTTCCCTATGGTGATCGGTTTTCTACGAAAGCTATGTAGCAGATGTTCGCGGGCTGACCTTTTCATCGAAGGAATCCCCTCCGAGAAATTCGGCTGTTTACAGTCGCCACTCATACGACAGCTTTTGCGTCTGGCCAACTGCGGCCAGCCCCAATCCTTCGTAGCCACCCTACAGACCTTTTCCTGGATGTCGCAAGGCGGACAACTACGCGCGTCGACTCCGTGACGCGTGCCCTCGACTCCTGAAGTTTCCCCACGATCTCGCGAGGCGCCCCTCATATAACTGTGCAGAAGCAAATCGGCGTCACTGTACATTTCATTCCGCTTTTACATAAAACACACTTCCTGTGAATACCGGGGCCGGGAATCTGGAAACGACCATCGTCCCGCTATATGCAGTCAAGAAAGCCGCTGAAAGAAACCGCTCCGCTTACAGCATCGCGGCGGCGATAAAAACCGGACGCCCATTCCATGAACACACCCGTTGACCCACTGCCGTCATCGCCTGGTGCCGCCACGTTCATTCCATTTCTCGGCGCGAGCATCGCGCTTGCCGCCGCATACGGTGCGAGCTTCCTGCTTTCCGAGCATTTGCGTCATTGCGGACTCGATGTGTCAATGGCCGGGGCAGTCATCTCGACCGGCATCCTGACCATGATCGTCAGCTCCCTGCTTGCCGGATGGATCGCGCAGCGAATCGGGCTGATGCGGACGATCGTTGCCGCCGCCGTCGTGATGTCCGTTTCCATGCTCGCGTTCAGTCTGGCCGCGATCGATCCGGCGATTGCGTTTATCGGCGGTCTGCTGCTCGGAATGGGATGGTCGGCGTTCTACATTCTCGCGCCGCTTCAGATCATTCACCATCTGAGGCCCGACGCACGGATCAAGTATCTGACCTTGCTGTCGGGCGGTCAGATGGTCGGGCTCGGTCTCGCGTCTCCGGTTGGCCATTTCGTCGCCAGTCGATTCGGATCGTATTCCATCGTCTATGGCGGCCTGGCGTGCATCTGCCTGATTGCAGCCGCCGCATTCTCCGCAGTCGGAAAGCGGGCGACGCACACGCTGACTCCGCAGATGGCCGCAACCGGCCTGACGCCTGCCAGCATCGCCGAGATCCTGCGCAACGTGACGCGGCTGCCGATCATCATGATTGCGCTCGCCGCTTGCGTTTTTTCCGCGTTATCGAATTTTCAGTCGACCTATGCAGAATCGCGGCACCTGTCGCCGGACCTGTTTTTCGTGACCTTCACGCTGACGACCGTTGCGTGCCGCTTCACGCTGGCGCAAACGATCAGCCGCTTGCCCGTTCGAAAACTCGCCTGCGCGCTATTCAGCGCCACGTTCGTGGCGCTGGTGCTGTTCGTCTCGAACCCGGGCAGCGCAATGCTGTACGTGACCGGCTCGATCATTTTCGCAATCGGCTACGGGCTCAGTTATTCCACGCTGAACGGCATGGCCGTCAATCTGGCCAGCGAAAGGGGATTGTCCGCATCGGCGAGTTCCCAGGTCTTTACGATTGCCTACTTCATCGGCTTGTTCGGGTTTCCTTACGTGGCAGGCGTACTGGTTGCGCGCGGCGGCGTGAATCTGATGATCGATGCGACCATCGCCGTTGTCGTCATCAACCTGCTGATGCTCACTCACACCAGCCTGCGAACCGTCAACGCGCAGATTGCGGCGCGCTGACGGACGCAAGCGGCCAGTCAGTTGAAAGCCGTCTGGAAGTCGTTACTCGGCGCTGCAGTTCCATTCTTGCGGAGCGGTCTGCGTACGGTCGCGTTCTTCCGCGTACAAGCGCAACGCAAATTGTCCGGCGGACGTATCGCGCAAACGCAGGACTTCGTCACGCATCGCGGCGGGCACGTGATCGAGCGCCGGGTAAGCCGCGCGATAGCCCGGCGGAAAGAGCACCGGTGCGGCGAGTGCCGCGAAGGTCAGATCGGCGGCCGTGAAGCGTTCGGCGACCAGGAACCGTCGGCCATCGGCCAGCCGTCCGTCGATCTCGTTGAAGACGCCGCGTACGCGTTCGATGGAGCGCGTGGCGCTTTCCGGCGTAATCCTGAGCGCTGCACGAATGAGCCGCACGACGCCTGGCAGAATGATCGGCAGCAACACGGCTTCGAACCGCGGCACGCCTCGCGACATCACGTGCAGCAGCAGGCTGCGCTCGGGCAGCAATTGCGCATATGCCCAACGCCTCGCATGCGGGCCCAGCACTTCGTCGAATTGCGTCTCGAGCGCTTCGACTTCCGGCCGCAAGTCGACGTCGCGCGGGTACAGACAATCGCCGCCGCGAAGCAGGTCGATATGTACGAGGATATCGGTGGAATCGGTGAAGCGTGCACCGCGATCAAGCAGCAAGGGCACGCTGCTGCCGCCATTGGGTATCGTGGCCAGCCGGTGCAGCAGCGGAGCATGCGGCTGTTCCTGGTAGGCCAGATCGAGCCTGTCGAGCGCCCATCGCGCCTTTTCGCTGTAATGGCTGTGCGGCATCGTGATCAGTACAGCTGGATGAACGCTATCGGTGTTCATTGATATCGCCCTCGCTCGTCACTGCATTGCGCATGCGATCAATGCGGGTCGCCTTCTGAATTGTGGCAAGTTCGAAGAACCGCTTCAAGACGCTTTCCGTGTGTCGGCCCGTGGTCGTCGCGAAAGGTCGGTTCAATGCCTGGGTGTCCGTCTAACTGCAGACGAAAGCGATCGATTTCGGCGCTCGACATTTCTCGGTATCCGGAATTGGCAGCTTCGTTTTTCCTCGATACGCTTGTGAGCGATGATCGACACAGATGCCAGGTCGGTCGAAGGAGAGTCAAATGGCGATCGAATATATTGCGGAGTGCAATCCGCTGACACGAAACCTGCCGCGCTCGCTGGCGACCAAAGGCGGCGACCTGGTATTCGTATCCGGTCAGGTCGCGCGAAACGAAGACGGGAGCCTGGTCACCGGCGATATCGAGGCGCAGACACGCCGGACGTTGCAGAACGTGGCTCACGTACTGGCGCTGGCAGGATGCACGCTGGACGACGTGGTCAAAACCACCGTATGGCTTGAAGACGCGCGCGACTTCGCGGCATTCAACCGCGTTTACGCGGAGTTCTTCCCCGGGAACAAGCCGTCACGATCGACGTTGCAGGCGACGAATATGGCCGGCACGAAGATAGAAATCGAAGCCATTGCATGCAGGCCCTGAATGCCGCCGGTGGCGCGCCAACGGCAGGACTGCAGTGAACATTTCCCGGCACCTTTAAACGCGCTTTCATCATCGGAAGGTCAATGGCGAGGTCGAGCGATGCAACTTCAAACCGGTAACCTGTTCAGCGACGACGGGCAACGCGGCGGCGACGAGCGGATCGATCTCCTCGTCACGGGCCAGCGTCTGAATGTCGAACGGATTGTGTCGATGGGGCACGCGAGCCCGGATGGATTCTGGTATGACGACTCGCGTGCCGAGTGGGTCGTATTGCTGTCGGGAGCGGCCGTGCTCGAATTCGAAGAAGGTTCGATACGGCACGAGATGCACCCGGGCGACTACGTGCTGATCGAGCCGCATTGCCGCCATCGCGTGGCGTGGACGCATGAGGAAACGCAAACCGTGTGGCTTGCGATTTATTACGAACGATGAAGCAAGAATGGGCGTGCGACGTGCCGAATGAGGCAAATCGGCATTAACCCGGAGCGGTCTTTGAATCCCGCCGGTATCAATGCCCATTCACCGGACAGCGCGCTGAACAGCGCACCGGTACGCGCCGAAAATCTTATTCCTGAATCAGGAATCGATTGCGGTTCTTCGCATCCTTGATCCATGCCGGCGCGCGACCGCGGCCCGACCAGGTCGCACCGGTCTTCGGATCGCGATACTTCGCCTGCACGGGTGCCGATGCCTGCTTGGCCGGCCGACCACGACGCGTGCCGAAAATGTCCTTCTCGGTAATGCCGAATTCCGCGACCTTGGCACGGATGTCGTCGACGATCGCCTGGAATTCCGCGACACGCGCTGCTTCGGCTTTCTCGGCCAAAGCGTCCATTTGGGCTTTCAGTTCCTTGTAAGTCGCCATATATCGCTCATCAGGTTGTGTACTCACATGATAGCGGTTTCAACCGGAAATGATGAAGAAAATTTCGCCGACTACGAATTACGGCATCGATATGGCGTGCAGGACTGCTTCGAACACCTGACAAGTGTGTCAGTTTTGTCATTTTTCGCGGATCGGCTCCGCCGGGACAAGATTCGGAGACTCAATTATTCTTTATCTTTTTTATGAAGGATCGGGGAATTCACTGATGAACAGAGACGATAAGCTGAAACAGGTCGCGGCCGATTTCGGATTCGATCCGGACGAGGAAATCAGGATCGGCGGAAAGTACACGCCCGTTCTGGTCGATGGAAGGACGGCCTATATCTCAGGCCAGATTCCGCGAATCGGGGAAGTCGTGCACTTCGTCGGGATCGTCGGCGAATCCATTTCGCTGGATGACGGCCGCCGAGCGGCCGGCATATCGGCGCTTCGTGCGCTGTCGTTGATCCGCAAGCATTGCGGCACGCTCGATGCGATCGCGACGGTGCCGCGCATCACCGTCTATGTGCGGAGCGCGCCTGGCTTCACGATGCAAAGCGAAGTGGCTGACGGCGCTTCCGACGTCCTGTATGCAGTGCTCGGCGACGCCGGCGTACATACGCGTTCGTCGGTCGGTGTGCTGCAGTTGCCCAAAGGCGCGGCGGTAGAGGCCGATTTCATTTTCGGGCTGAACCGCAACGACGCCGCGCGCTGATCGCGCATCGGTTCGACGACGGGGCGACCTTGCGCGTCAGCGTGGCGTCGTCCGCGAGCGTGCGGCGTCGGGTGTCATGCCGGTCCATTCATTGAACGCGCGGAAGAACGAGTTCGGATCCTGGTAGCCGAGCAGGAACGCGATCTGGCTGTAGGGCAGATCCGAGCGATCGAGGTAGTGCCACGCGAGCTTTTCGCGGACATCGGCCAGGAGGGTCTTGAAGTTCGCGCCGTCGTCGCCGAGCCGGCGCTGCAGCGTGCGCTTGCTGATGCCGAGCGTACGTGCAACGTCGTCCGCGGTGGCGAGGCCGCCCGGGATCAACTCGAGCAGCGCCGCGCGCACGCGCTCGACGATGCCGGCGCCGGCCGACAGCGCGTCGAGGCGGCGGCGCAGATCGGGTTCGAAGATCGCCCACATCGCATGGTTGGCCGTCACGAACGGACGTCGGGCGTCCTGCAGCGCCACGCTCACGCAGGGTACGTCGCCGTACTGCGGCGTCACGCCGAAAAACCGCGCATAACCGGGATGCGGCTTGAGCTCGCGCGGCAGCGTGACGGCGCGCGCAGGCAGGTCGGTGCGGGTCGCCAGCCGTGCCAGCTTTACGAAGAAGCCGAGTTCGGCGGCGAGCAGCATGCCGGGCGGCGGCACGTCGCGCTCCAGGAAGTCGACGGCGAGGGTCAGCATGTCGGCCTCGTGCGTCACGCGCAAACGGACCGGACCGATCAGCGGCTTGAACTGGCTGATGCGCCGAATCGCGATATCGAGGTTCGGGCTGCACAGCGCGGCGAACAGCGGCGGATCGAAGGTCTCGACCGAGACGAGATCGAGGAGGCGCAGCGCGACGGCCGGTGTGTCGCTCATCTCCTCCATTGCGCGCCACATGCGGAAGTATTCGCGGGTCGTCAGCCCGCCTTCCGGCCGCGTGAACAGATCGGCGGGCAATTGCGCGTGCCGCAGCAGTTCGTCGACGCGCAAGCCGAGGTCGACCATCACGACCTGCCAGCCGGGTGAGATCGCGAAGCGGTTCATCGCCGCAATTGCCCGGTTTCGACGAGCTGCTGGAAGAAATCGTTCATCGATTCGGCGAGCGGGCGATAGCGGATGCCGAGTTCGTTGCGGCTGCGGCTGTTGTCGCCGCGCCAAGGGAGCCCGACGTTGCGCGCGATCATGCGGCGCGTCACGCCCTTGTTCGCGAGCGGCCCGACGAGCCATACGAGCCATTTGGGCAGGATGCGCCGCGGAATCGGGTAGTCGGCGCCATACCGTTCGAGCAGCGTGGCGGCCATCGCCGGCAGGTTGGTGTCGTGACCCGAGACGATGTAGCGGCCCTTGGCGCTCGCCAGAAACGCGGCACGGAGGTGCGCGTCGGCCACGTCGCGCACGTCGACCGCGCCCATGCCGAGATCCGGTATGCCCATTTTCATCGTGCCGTTGCCCATCTGCCGCACGATCTCGAAGCTCTCCGACGTTGCATGTGGATTGATGCCGGGACCGATCACGAGCGTCGGATTGATCGTCACGAGATCCCAGCGTTGCTGCGCGCGGGCGATTTTCCACGCTTCGCGTTCCGCAACGGTCTTCGAATACGAATACGGCTGATGGGTGAGCGACGAGCTGGTGTTCCAGATCGCCTCGGTGAACACGCCGTTCGGCGTCGCGGCGAGATCGGCATTGTCGCCGTAGATCGCCGCGCAGCTGCTGGTCAGCACGACGCGTCGCACCGATGGTGTGCGATTGGCCGTTTCGAGTACATTGCGCGTGCCGAGCAGCGCCGGATCGACGAGTTCCTTCTGCGGGTCGCGAACCGTGACCGTGAACGGCGACGCGGTGTGGAACACGATGCCGCAACCGGCCATCGCGTCGGCGTACGAGCCGGGTTCGAGCAGGTCGGCGCGGAAAAAGCGGATCGTGCCGGGCTTGCCGGCCGCAATGCGCTGGAGGTGCTTCAGCTTGTCCGGGCTGTCGGGGTCGCGGACGGCCGCGTGGACCGTCAGGCCGGCCTCGAGAAGTCGTTGCACGAGCCAGCCCGCGACGTATCCGGTTGCGCCGGTCACCATGACAGGGAGGTCGGTATCGATATTCATGGGCGTGGGTTCCGTTGCAGAAGTGATGCGCCATGATGACGCTTTTTGCGCGCCAGCTCACTCGCAAAGCGCGCCAATCGATATGCAAGGTGCGACATCGGCCTTGCGTGCCGATGCGCGCGACAGTGACCGGATACGGACGTTCAGGGACGGCCATTGACGCATCGCCGCGCCTCCTATTACGCTCGTCCGCGATCCCATTCCGAGGAAGATCGATGAACGACGCCGCAACAGAACGGCTGGTCGAGCTGGCCCGACATGTCATCGGCTACATGCAGGCCGCGTTTCCCGGCTGGAGCGAAGCCTACGTTCGCTTCAACGCGCCGAGCGAGGCGCAGTATGGCGTCCGCGCGTCCTGCGCGACGGCGGCCGGCGTCGAGTTGATCTCCGCGATGCGCCATCGCGACTTCATCGACGGCATCATGCGCATCGGGCCGCCACTGCGCGACGCGCTGGCGAATGACGGCAGGAAATTCCGCGCCGCGCTGTTTCGCGCCAATGCCCGGTTTTCCTATCGAATGGATTACGACTGGGATGACGCCGCGCGCTGGAACATCACGAAGCTGGATGGCGCGTCCGGCCGTCCGGACGGTCTGGAACGGCTGGAGCCGCTGGAATGACGTGCGCGCCAGCGAGCGCCGCGCGCCGGCAGCGGATGCCAGGCCGGTTTATCACATTGACGAAATGCCGACGATACGCGCACGTTCGAAGGCAGGAGGCCCGCCATGCCGAAAGCAAAAAAGAAACTGCTGCCGAAGGACTTCGACGCACTGCTCGACGAGGGCGACCTTGCAAAGCTGCAGGCGGTGTTCGACACCTGCGACGTGAATGCGCGCGGCGGGTCGAGCAAGCGGACCGCGCTGTCGTTCGACCGGTGTCCTGACGATCTCGCGCGCTGGCTTGTCGCACAGGGCGCGGACATCGGTGCGGCCGACGCGTACGGCAACACGGCGCTGCACGCGCGCGCCCGAAGCCGGCGCAGCCGCTTCGACGTGCTGTTCGAACTGGGTGCGGACGTTCACGATGACGGCGCGTCGATCGGCACCGCGCTGCACGCGGCGGCCGATTCGCGCCATGCGCTGTCCGCCCGGCTGCTGCTGGAGCACGGCGCGCGCGTCGACGCATTGAACCGGGACGGGCACACGCCGCTCGAGCGTGCGCTGCGTACCTGCGGGAATGCGGATCTGGAACACATGGTTGCGCTCGCCGACGTGCTGCTCGGCGCCGGCGCGGCGAAGACGCCATCGATGCCGGCTTGCGTCACGGCGATCGGCGAGCGCTTCGAGTTCATGCGCGAGCGATTCAATCCGGAGACCGTCGACGCGGCCAGCGCCGCGCTGGACCGGCTCTATGCGTTGTTCGACGTGCGGCCGGTGCCGCGCCGCCAACTGCATGACGGCCGGTCGCCGATCGTCGTCGCGGACGGCACGTGGCAGGCGCAACACCAGGCCTTGTGGGCGCAACTGGTGCCGGGAACCGGGCAAGCGGCGACGGTGCAGGGTGAGCTCGTCCGGATCGCGGGCCGCATCGCGCATGAGCTCGATCACAACGGCGGCAGCAACTGGGACGCGGACTTCCGGAAGATGGCCGATGCGTTCGCGTCAATCGTACGTACCGGCACGTCGCTGCCGGCAGCCGATTTGTCTGATGTGGACGCTGTCGTACAGGACGTCAAGCGCCAGGCCGGCGATCCGGCGCAACTGTGCCGGCTTGCCGTTGCGTGGGTGCGCCTGAACCCCGATCCAGTCGAACTCGCGCCGCCGTCTTATCGACGGTAGGCCACCCAGCGCCCGAAATTTCCGGAAACCACCCCTTTCCCGATTTCGGCCAGTATCCCCACTTTTGGGGATGTCGGCGCGGGCCGGTGCGCCTACGATTGGCAGCAGGGCACAGGGGACCGGGTGTAGCGAAAACAAACGAACAGGCCTGCCATTGAAAGTCGATTGCCGCGATCGCCCGCGCAGTTGACTGACACAGCCGCTGCGTACGATGACGCACAGTGTGAGCGTCGCGTCGTTGGCGCCGCGACACGATGGCGCGTTGATGAAGGAAGGCCTGGTGTCGTATTTCGGGGAATTTCAATCAATATGCTGGCAAGAGACTATGTGGAACGAGAGCTCTCTCACATCCAGAGAATGGTGGCTCTCCTGGACAGCGACTCGGTCGCTGACGACGTGTCGATGTCGGGCGCCGGGCGCGTCAGGCATCCGAGTTACTGGCGCGGGCGCCTCGAGGAGCTGATGTCGGCGCCCGATGTACCGCGGCACGTCAGGAAGCTCGGCGAAGCCGTGCTCGCGAAGATCGACGAGCTGGAATCGCGACTCGCGACGATAAAGTAAGTACACGGTCGGATCGTGCGTCGGCACGCATTCCATTGCGTCGTCGATCGCTTCCATCGTGTCCGTTGCTCAACCGGGCGTCGTCACGTCAAGCAGCGCCGCGCGAAATGCGGCCATCTCCGCCGCGGTGCCGATCGATACGCGAAGGTACTCGGGCGGCCCGGACTCGCGAATCAGGACGCCGTGGCGCAGGAGTCCGCTCCAGATCCGGTGGCGATCCGCGAACTTGCCGAACATCACGAAGTTGGCGTCCGAATCGGCCACCGTGAGGCCCAGGCCGCGCAGCCAGCAAACGGTTGCGTCGCGCTCGGCCTTGATCGCGTCGACTTGCGACAGCATCTCGTCACGCGCGACCAGCGCCGCGCAGGCGGCCGCCTGCGTCAGCGCGGACAGGTGATACGGCAGGCGAACCAGCTTCAGCGCGTCCACGATCGCCGGCGCGCATGCACAATACCCGACGCGACCGCCCGCGAACTTGAACGCCTTGCTCAACGTGCGCGTCACGATCAGCCGCGGATGGTCGGGCAGCAGCGTCACCGCGCTGCGGACGCCGTGGCGCCGGAATTCCGCATAGGCTTCGTCGACGACGACCACGCCCGGCGCGAGGTCGAGGATCGCGCGGATCTCGTCGAGCGGCAGCGCGGTTCCCGTCGGGTTGTTCGGTGACGTCAGCAGGATCACGCTCGGCCGGTGTTCGCGGATGCTGTCGAGCGCCTGATCCAGATCCAGCGTGAAATCCCCGGTGCGTGGCAACGTATGCAGGCGCGTGAAGGTTGTCCGGCAGTATTCGTCATACATGGGATACGCGGGCGTAAAGGCCAGCGCCGAGCGCCCCGGGCCGCCGAACGCCTGCAGGATCTGCTGGATCACTTCGTTCGAACCGTTGGCTGCCCAGACACTGGCCGCGTCGACCGGCACGCCGGTGTCGTGCGTCAGGTAGGCGGCGAGATGCGATCGCAATTCGGCGAAGTCGCGGTCGGGATAGCGGTTCGCGTCGCGTGCCGCATCGGCCACCGCGGTCGCGATGCGCTCGACGAGCGCCGGTGACGGCGGATACGGATTCTCGTTGACGTTCAGGCAGACCGGTACGTCGAGCTGCGGCGCCCCATACGCGTGTTGCAACTTGAGGTCCTCCCGGAGCGGCAAATCCGACAGGGCAATGTCTTTCCACGGTTGTTGCATTGAAAACACTCCGTACGTGATCGATGGGGCGGCACAGCAGGTTTTTCGGACGGCAGAAAACAAAAAAGGCGCCGGAGGCGCCTTGGTTGTCGTCTTGATCGGGACGCTGCCCGATGCAATGACTAGATGCGAAACGAACCGCGGCGCAATGGAGGGCGGCCGTGGTGATGGTGCAGCGAGGGCGTGGCGTTTCGGATCGTCATGCGCTGCATCATGGCATACCCTGATCCGGATGAAAAGCCGGCCGCGACACGGTCCGTGCCCAGGTCGATTGCGTTTTCGTGTCGGGAATGACCCATACGTCAGACGAGAAACGGTAACAAACGTGGTATTTCGAACCAAACTCACACGGATAATTTGAACGATCTCGTTCATTGAGTAAGATGCGCTGAAGACGTTCGACAAAAAACGCACGGCGCGGGGTAGCCAGATGCAACTGAACGGATTGATTCCATCGGCGTGGGTCGACGACCTCTACGCCGCGGCACTGGGCGATCAACGATGGGAAGCGGTGCTGGACGGGCTGCGATCGTCGGTCGGCGTGCGCATGGTCACGCTGCTGTCATTCGACGAAGCGGCGAGGGTGCCGGCGATCGAGCAGGCGGCGGGCGACGACGAGTCATGGGTCGCCGAGTGCTACGGCACCTACAACGCCGAGTTCTACCGGTACGACCCGGTCGTGCCGGTCGCCGGCAACTGGCCGGCGGGCCGCTGGTTCGAGGACGTCAAGCACCTGTCCGCGCACCAGCGCACACACAGCGTGTTCTACCAGGAATTCCTGCGCCCGTTCGGGCTCGGCAGCATCTCGGGCCTGTACATCCATCGCGGCGAGGGCACCGGCGCATTCCTCAGCGTCCAGGGCGGCCCCGACTCGCAAGGCCTGTCCGACGAGCAACGCCTCGCCATCGAAATCATGGGCACGCATATCAGCCGCGCACTGCGGATCCAGGCGCGCATCGGCGAACTCGAGGCGCGCGTGGCCGCGGCTGAATCGGCGCTCGATGCGATTCCGGTGCCGGTGTTCCTGCTCGGCGCGCAACGCGAACTGCGCTATACGAACCGCGCGGCCGATCAACTGATCGCGGCGGAGCCGGCGCTGCGGGTCGTGAACGGGCGTTTCGCGCCGGAAGGCTGCATCGACGATGCGCAATGGCGGCACGCGTTCGCGCGCGGCGGGCTGTTGCTGCGGCGTGCGACCGGCGAACCGCTGTCGCTCGCACTGATGCCGGTTCCCGAGCAGTCGCGCCTCGTGCGCGAACGGCCCGGCGTCACGACGTTGATGACGGCCGCCGACCTGTGCTCGCCGGCGGCGCGCGCGCAGCGGTTGCGCGTGTTCTACGGCCTGTCGTCGGCCGAAGCCGATCTCGCCGTGCTGCTGTGCTGCGACGGGCGCTCGCCGCAGGAATGCGCGGCGCTGCGCGGCGTGTCGATCGGCACGATCCGGACGCAGATCAAGGCGATCTACGCGAAGACCGACGTCACGCGCGCGGCGCAACTGACGTCGCTGGTCATGCAGACGTGACGGCGCGGCAGGCGCTTGCGCCTGCGGATTCCCTGCCGGCCGCGGCCGGGGCCGACGCATGGGCATTGCGTCGACGCTCGCGATTTGTGGTCAGTCATCCTATGACGAAATCAAGCAACGTGAAAGCCGGCTGTCCGGCATCGCGAAAGGCGGCTGCGCGGTCATCCGGAGCGAAAACGGACCGGCCGTCGGAAAACGTTTCGCTGAAAATCACCTGAACAGAGAAAGAGATTCCCCAAATTTCGCCCCAAACCATTGGTGACGGCGGTCATAGGGGTATGCACCAAGTGAGTTAAACGATTAACCGACGTACATTCGCTCAACACGTCATACGACGTATGACTCTGCGATTCAGCGGAGCGTCTCGCCGACGCATGTGCCTGCCGACGGATCGCTGCACAACAACGATCGACCATCAAGGAGACTCACCATGAAGCACCGATTCACCGGCTCCCGTACCGTTCTGGCCGTCGCGCTGATGGCCGGCTTTGCGATGTCCGCGCAGGCGCGCGTGTTCCGCTCGGCGGACGTGCACGGCGACAACTTCCCGACCAACATGGCCGTGAAGTTCATGGGCGACGAACTGTCGAAGCAGACGGGCGGCAAGGATTCGATCAAGGTGTTCGGCAACAGCGCGCTGGGCTCCGAGAAGGACACGGTCGACCAGGTGCGGATCGGTGCGATCGACATGGCGCGCGTGAACGGTGCGTCGTTCAACGAGATCGTGCCGGAATCGCTGATCCCGTCGTTCCCGTTCCTGTTCCGCGACGTCGACCATTTCCGCAAGGCGATGTACGGCCCGGCCGGCCAGAAGATCCTCGATGCGTTCACTGCGAAGGGGATGATCGCGCTGACGTTCTACGAGAGCGGCGCGCGCTCGATCTACGCGAAGCGCCCGGTGCGCTCGCCGGCCGACATGAAGGGGCTGAAGGTGCGCGTGCAGCCGTCCGACCTGATGGTCGACGAGATCAAGGCGATGGGCGGCACGCCGACGCCGATGCCGTTCGCCGAGGTGTACACGGGGCTGAAGACGGGCCTCGTCGACGCGGCGGAAAACAACATGCCGTCGTACGAGGAAACCAAGCACTACGAAGTGGCGCCCGATTACTCGGAGACGCAGCACGCGATGACGCCGGAAGTGCTGGTGTTCTCGAAGAAGGTCTGGGACACGCTGTCGCCGCAGGAGCAGGCCGCGATCAAGAAGGCCGCGGCCGATTCGGTGCCGTACTACCAGAAGCTGTGGACCGCGCGCGAGGCATCCGCGCAGCAGCTGGTGACGAAGGGCGGCGCGAAGATCCTGCCGGCCGCGCAGATCGACCGCGCGGCGTTCGTGAAGGCGATGCAGCCGCTGTGGACGAAGTATGAAAAGACGCCGCAGATGAAGCAGATCGTCGACGAGATCGAGGCCACCAAGTGACGCGTCGCACTTCCCTGAACAGCGCGGCGGCCGCGGGTTCGTCGGCCGCTGCCCCGGACGGCGCGGCGCCGGCGCCGGCGCGGCCGCATGCCGCGCCGTTCCTGCGCTGCGTGAACGACGTGTTGTTCCGCGTGCTGGCCGTGATCGCGTCGGCGTGTCTCGCGGTGCTCACCGTGCTGGTGTTCTACGCGGTCGTGATGCGCTACGTGTTCGAGAACGCACCGGATTTCGTCGAGCCGATCGCGCTGCTGCTCGTGATCGTGATCGCGATGTTCGGTGCGGCGATGAAGGTGCGCGACGGCGGCCATATCGGCCTCGACTCGCTCGTGCGCCGGCTGCCGCCGAAATCGCGCAACGTGGTCATCGCGATCCAGCACCTGAGCCTGATCGCGTTCGCGATCATGATCATCGCCGGCTGCGGCAGCATGGCCGCCGAGACGATGGGCGACCGCATCCCGATCATCGGGCTGCCCGAAGGCGTGCGCTACCTGATCGCGATACCCGCGGCGATCGCCATCATTCTCTTCTCGCTCGAGCACCTGCTCGCGCTTCGTCGTTCTTCGTCGGGACAATAACGCCATGGAACTCGCGATCCTGTCCGTCAGTTTTCTGATTTTTCTCGTACTCGGCGTGCCCGTGTCGTTCGCGCTCGGCATAGCCTGCGTGCTGACCTACATGGTAGAAGGCCTGCCGATCGCGACCGCGATGCAGGCGATGATCTCGGGGATGAACGCGTTCTCGTTCCTCGCGGTACCGTTCTTCATCTTCTCCGGCGAACTGATGCTGCACGGCGGCATCGCGGACCGGATCCTGCGCTTTGCGCAGGCGACCGTCGGTCACTTCCGCGGCGGCCTCGGGATGGCGAACGTCGTCGCCTGTACGCTGTTCGGCGGCGTGTCGGGTTCGCCAACCGCCGATACGTCCGCGATGGGCGGCGTGGTGATTCCGCTGATGAAGCGCGAAGGCTACAGCGCCGCGTACGCGGTCAACGTGACGACGCACGCGTCGCTCGCCGGAGCACTGATGCCGACGTCGACCAACATGATCATCTACGCGTTCGCCGCGCAGGGGATCACCGGGATGCTGCACGGCCAGCCGGTGAGCGGCGTGTCGATCGGCGACCTGCTGTTCTCGGGGCTGCTGCCGGTGTTGTGGGTGATGGGCTTCGTGCTCGCCGCCGCGTACTGGCAGGCCGTGCGCCACGGCTATCCGCGCCGTGAAGACGGTTCGTCCGCGCTGCCGAAGTTCCCCGGCTGGTATGCGGTGCTGCGCAGCTTCGTCGGTGCGGTGCCCGGGCTGATGGTGATCGCGATCATCCTCGTGTGCGTCGCGAAGGGGATCGCGACCGCGACCGAAGCCGCCGCGATCGCCGTCGTGTACTCGCTCGTGCTGACCGCGGTAGTCTACCGCACGCTGACGGCCGAGAAGCTGCGCCGTGCGCTGTCGCATGCGGCGCGCACGACAGGCGTCGTGCTGCTGCTGATCGCAGTGTCCAACATGCTGCGCTTCCAGATGTCGTACCTGGAGATTCCAGATGCGATCGAAGGGCTGCTCAAGCAGTCGACCGCCGCGCCGTGGCTGATGCTGCTGTACATCAACATCATCCAGGTGTTTCTCGGCACGTTCGTCGACATGGCCGCGCACATCCTGATCACGACGCCGCTGTTCCTGCCGATCGCGATGGCGTGCGGCGTCGGGCCGGTGCAGTTCGGGATCATGCTGCTGCTGAACTGCTCGCTCGGCCTCGTGCACCCGCCGATCGGATCGGTGCAGTTCGTCGGCTGCGCGATCGGCAACGTGTCGATCGGAGAGACCACGAAGATGGCGTGGCCGTACTACCTCGCGATCTTCAGTGCGATCAACATCGTCACGTACCTGCCGTTCTTCTCGACCTGGCTGCCGAGCCTGATCAGCGGGCACGCGGTGTTCTGATCGTAGCTTGCTTCGCATGACTGCGGCGCCGGACGACCTGGGTTGTCCGGCGCCGCGGGCGTTTTTGCGGGTCGTTTCATGCATCGATTGCGCCGGGATGCGGCCCAAATCGTCGGTGGCAAGTTCGAGCGTGAATCTGCACCGATACCGAATCGCCATCGATTGCATGGCTGACGCCACGGGAAAGTCAAAAACGCGTCTGCAGAACCCGACAATCCGCCCGCTTAATCCCGGGCATCCCATGTGCTGATTGGATGGGGTTTTGCGTGCTATCCCTTGCTGCGCGCGACGATTGCCTCTCAATAACGCATTTTTCATCAAAAAAATCTCGGTAGACGGAAACGGTTTTTAACCTTATTCAGGGTTTGACGTCGCTGACTCGTCCGGCGACCAGTTTTGTGTCATCGGCATGAGAGGCTTGGCGGAAGGGGATTCGACGCTTGTCGGGCGAGATCGGATAATTATTGGAATAATAAAATCTCAAAAAACAATCGAATGACTTGACGTTGATGTGATTGCATCATCGCTGATGCTTAATAACGAAACGGACCAGATGCGGTCTATAAGCATTGATGCATCAGCAGCCCAAGCCATGACAATTGTTGACCATCTTTCGGTTTTGGCTGTGCGAGCATCTGTCGAAAATTCCGAGAGAGACCAACCATGCGCCGCAAGACGCGCGATGTCGTGTTTCGGCACGTTCAACGGGGAACGGCCAAACAGAAAATTATCTTCGGTCAAGCTTCGCTGAAAAGCGAAGAGCATGCGCTTTGGGTCAAGGCAACCGCATGGGTCATGTCGGTTCTGATGTATCTCAGCCCTGCCATGCTTCTGGTCGACCAGACTGCGCATGCTGCGCCGATCATCGATCCGCGTGCACCGATCCCGTTTCAGCCGACGGTGACCGCGACTAGCTCGGGCGTCCCCGCCATCAATATTCCGGCTCCGAACTCCAATGGTGTGAGTCTCGGACAGTATCAGTCGTTCAACGTAGGACCCGAAGGCCTCGTGCTGAATAACAGCACGATTCCGGGTACGCCTCTGCTGGGCGGTTCGCTTGGCGCGAACCCGAATCTGAACGGCCGACCAGCGTCGTTGATCATCAACCAGGTCACGTCGAACAATATCGCAGTACTGAATGGTCCGCTCGAAACCTTCGGTGCTGCGGCGCCGATCGTGATTGCGGCTCCTGGCGGGATATCAGCAAACGGTTTGTCGCTCACGAATATCCCGAATCTCACGCTGACCACGGGCACGCCGCAATTCATCACGGGCGTCGGCGGCACCTCGACTGACTTTGCGCACGCGGGTGCAGTCGCATACGACGTTCGGTCCGGCAACATTTCGATCAACGGGCCGGCAGGAGTAAACGGGCCGGGAGCAGGGATCGAAGGGACTGTCGGGAATATCGACCTGATCGGGCAAACGGTGACGCTGGCGGCCCCGATCCGCGCGGATCAACGAATCAACGTCGTGACGGGCAACCAGCTCGTTACTCCGACCACGACGGGCAATACCGGCACCGCGTACGGTATTGCTGCTAACGGTCTGCCGAACAACGTCACGGCCATTCAGACACCGAACGGCCTGGCGATCGACGCGAACCAGTTCGGATCGGTCATGGCAGGGCAAGTTTATATCGTCCAAACCGCGGCTGGCCTCGGCGCCAACATGCAAGGCCCGTTGACCGCGACGGCGGGCAACGTCGTCGTCAATTCGAACGGCGACGTCACGGTCGGTCAAACGTTTGCCAGCCAGAACGTCAGCCTGACGAGTGCGGGCAACACGACGATCAGCGGTACGGGACTCGCGAACCAGAATTACACGGTCAACGCCAACGGCGACATCAACGTGACCGGTTCGGTGTCGGCCGGGCAGAACGTGTCGATGAATTCCGGCGGCAATTTAAACGCTGCGTCAGTCGCGGCAAACGGTTCGGCGAACCTGACCGCCGGACAGTCGATGTCGATCGGCTCGCTGTCCGCGCACGACGTTGCGTTGCAGGCGACGAATGGTGATCTGACAGTCGGTGGGTTGAGCGCGCCCGGCGTGATCTCGGCCAAGGCCGGACGCGATCTGACGGTGAACGGTGCCGTTCAAGGCGGCAGCACGGTCGCGCTGACGGGTGGACGCAATGCGAGCGTGAACGGTGCCGTGTCGGGCGTCGACAAGACGTCGATTGCGGCGACCACGGGCACTGCGCAAATCGCGGGCAGCGCGATCAGCAACGCGGCACTCTCGGTGACGGCTGGACAGGACGCGCTCGTAGGCGGCAATGTCTCAGCGCAGGGCCCGTTGACCGTCACCGCGAGCGCCGGCGACGCGACAATCTCCGGCACCGCGGTGACGCCAGGCACGCTGACGGTTCAGTCCGGCGGCACCACGACGCTTGGTGGGCAAACGCAGGCCGCGACCGCAAATGTGTCCGGCGGCAATGTGGCCGTCAACGGCGCGCTGACAACGACCCACGACGCGACGCTTGCGGCGACGAACGGCAACTTGACCGGGACTGGCGCGATCGGCACGACGACGGGTAACGTTGCGCTTTCGGCGAGCCAGAACATCGCGTATAGCGGTGCGGTGCAAAGCGGTGGGGCGGTCACCGCGACGGCTGCGCAGGACGCGACGCTGGCGAATGTATCGGCGCCGGGTGCGATCTCGATTACGGCCGGTCGCGATGCGACGGAAACGGGCAATTTGACCGGTGGCAGCACGGTTTCGATGACGGCCGGCCGCGGTGCCAGCGTGAGCGGCACGGTCGCATCAGTGGGCGACACGACGATCACGGCGCAAACCGGCTCGGCGACCGTGAACGGTAGTGCTCAGTCCAATGGTGCACTGGCTGTCAGTGCTGGCCAGAACGCCTCGATTGGCGGCACGGCGCAGGCGCAAGGCCCGGTATCGATTACCGCGCGAGCCGGTTCGCTGACGGGGCAAGGCAACGTCACGTCGTCTCGAGGTGCGGTCAACCTGGCCGCCGGGCAAGCAATCGCGCTGAACGGTGCCGTGCAGAGCGGCCGCACAATCAGTGCGGCGGCGGGTACCAACGCCAGCTTTGGTGGCACCGTTGCAGCGCCGGGCGCCGTTACGATCCAGGCAGGGCAAGATACGACGCTGGCCGGGAGCGTAACGAGCGGCGGGAACTTGAGCGTCACGTCTGACGGAAACACCAGCATCAAGGCGGCGGCCGCATCCGTTGGCGACATGACGCTCGCGGCGAACGGCGGCACCTTGAGCACGTCAGGGAACGTAGTGTCGACGGGCGCGCTGAATGCGAGTGGCCAGCAGGGCGTGAATTTGGGCGGTACGGTCTATAGCGGCGGCAACGCGCAGATTGGATCGACTGCAGGCAACGTCGCGGTGGCAGGCACGGTATCGACCCCTGGCACGTTGAACATCAACGCGGGACAGGATGCCTCGGTTGCCGGGACCGTGCAAAGCGGCCAGAACTCGACGATTGCGGCCGCGCGTGACGCCAACCTGAACGGTGGTCTCGAGGTCGGCAATTCCGGCAATGCGAGTGTGACAGCTGGGCGCGACATCAACGGCACCGGCGCGATCGGCGTCGCGAACGACACGACACTGAAGGCTGGAAACAATATCGGCATCAGCGGTACGGTCCAGACCGGCAACAATCTGACGGCGACGGCAGGTAACAACCTGTCGGTCGGCGCGACAACGGCTGTCGGTACCAGCACACTGACGGCGACGAACGGCGCCGTAACGTTGACTGGCGATGCGCTGTCGGGTGGGGCGACGACGATTACGGCAGGCACGGACGTCAATACCCACGGCAGCGTCAAGAGCCTCGGCGATCTGTCGGTCAACGCGAAGTCGGGCAATCTGACGGCGGCCGGCGCAGTCTCGACTGCTGGCAACGCGGCGCTGAACGCAGGCCAGAACCTGACGCTCAACGGCCAGACGACCGTCTCGAAGAACGCGACGCTCGCAGCGACGAACATCACGACGCAGGGTGTATCGGTTGGCGCGAATCTGACGGCTACCGCGAGCAACGCGCTCGATACGTCCGCAGGGCAACTCAATGCGCAGTTCGACGCGAATGCGCCGGCGCTGTCCGTTGGCGGCAACGCGACGCTTTCGGGTGCGAACGTGACGACCGCAAACGCGGTGGTCGGCGGCGCGACGCAGATCACCGGTACGAAAAGCCTGACGACGGGTGGCACAGCCGCGTTCAAGGGCGACGCGACGTTGGCGGGCGGTACGGTCAATAACGTCGGTACGCAAATGGCGGCCGGCAATCTGAATGTGTCGGGTACGACCGTCACGAATTCGGGTGCACTGTCCTCACTACAAACCGCGACGATCAATGCCGCGGACCTCGTGAACAGCGGCTCCGTCTATGGGCCTACCACGAACGTCACGGCGAGCGGTAGCGTCACCAACTCGGGCAGCCTTCTGGCAACGAACGCGCTGAACGTCACGACGGCGAATCTGAGCAACCAAAAGGGTGTGTTGTATGCCGGTGATGTTGCGAATCCGACCGCTGCGACGGGCAATACGACCGTGACGGTGACGGGGGGCAACGGTTCGTTCAACAATTCAGGCGGCATGATTTATGGGCAGAACAACGCGACGCTGAATCTGCCGAACCAAACGTTGGATCCGTCCGCAGCGACCTTCGGTACGGTCGACAGTCGCAGTGGCGTCAATCTGTCGGCGCAATCGGTCAACAATTCGGGAACGTGGACACTGCCGAGTTCGAACGTCACAGTGTCCACCGCGCAGGGCTTCAACAACACCGGCACGATCAATCAAGGCATCGGCGCACTGACGTTGAATGGTACCGTCGGCAATACCGGCGCGATCAATGGCAACGACCTGACGATCAATGGCTCGCTCGCCAATCGGACCGGTGGCACGGTTGCGGCGCTCGATGCGCTCACGCTCAACGGCGCGGGTACGAATAGCGGCACCGTTCACGCAGACAATACGCTGACGATTGCCGGGACGAGCTACGACAATTCGAACGGGGTGACTAGTGCAGGCAATAGCAAGAGCCCGGCCGGTAGTGGCAATGCAACGATCAATCTGAGTGGTGATCTCTGGAACGCTGGAGGTACGCTGACGGCGACGAACGATCTGAAGATCACGGCAAACAACGTTAACAACTCCGCTGCGGCAACGGTCACAACCACCACGACCACGAAGACCGTCGACAATCCAGGGTTGCTGATGGCCACGCCGATCGGCTCGGAATTGGTCTATGCGATCTATAACGTCGGCAAGGACGGTGGGACGCTGACGCTTGGGCAGGCAAACTTGCCGGCGACGCTCGGCGGGCTCCTGTCGGTCGGCGGCGAGCAGCCGACAAAATCAACCGTCTGGTCGATTTCCAGCGCGCGGCTGATCTATCAAGGCTGGGGCGACGCGTCGTCACCGGTTGCGTCCTCGGGAACAGTCCAGTTTGCACTGGTACCCACGAGTAATGCACCCAAGGGTGCCATGTGGGTTGTCGTGCCGCCTTCTACGCCGGTTTCTGGTGCAACGACGGTTCAATCCCTCACCCTGCCGACCGTTACCGAGACCACCACCACGACCGGTGCGACCGTGACGTCGTCTGTCATCGCGGCCGGGCACGACCTTAACCTGACGGCCAACACGCTGAATAACCAGAGCGGTGTCGTAAGCGCGGGGCACGACGTCAACGTGAACGTGCAGCAGCTCCAGAACGGTGGCTCGAGCTTCACGTCGTCGGTCACCGACACGGTCGATGGCGCGTCGCTGAATGCGTTCCTGACGTCGCTGCAGGCGCTGCAGAAATCCGCGTCGATCGGCGTGGCTGGCACGGCGAACCCGAGTGGCACCTATCAGTGCGAGGGAGGATATTGCCTGGTCGGTACCCCAACGCCGCCGGCAACCTATACGATCAGCGCGCCGGGGACGGTGCCGCTGGAGACGACGACCAGGACCGCCACGACGCAAGGCGCCGTCGGGCAGATTCTTGCAGGGAACAATCTGAATCTGTCGGGCGGCAATCTGACCAATACCGGCACGCTCGCGGCCGGCAATGACGTCACGATTCAGGCGGCAAGCTTCACGAATCAAGGATCGAATGTCGGGTCGAAGGCCGTGACGGCCGGGTGTGCGTCGGGGGTGTCGAATGCCGGCTGCTCGAATCTGAGAACGACCAACCCGAACTCGGAGGCGTACAGCTACCAGCAGACCAACAGCAACGTGACGGCCGGCCACGACATCGTCATTGCCGCCAACCAGGTCAGCAACACCTACGGCAATTTGGTTGCGAAGAACGATGTCGTTATCGGCGGTGCTGGCACGACTGCGGCGAACACGACACAGGCTGCCAGTATGACGAACACGTCGGCCGCAATCGAGGCAGGTCATAACGTGCAAATCAACGCGGCAAGCGTGACGAACACGATTGCCGCGCCGGTGGCGGTCCACCAGAACTATGGTTCGGCGTCGCCCTATAGCGGTTGTGGCCAGAACTGCGAAGCGTATGTCGAGGTGCAGTCGGCTACGCCGTCCACGATTACGGCGAACAACGACCTGTCGATCACAGCGGGGATGTTCAGCAACACCGGCAGTCTCGTCACCGCGCTGAATACCGCGACGATCAATGCGACACAAAGTGCATCGAGCGACAACCAGTACCTGCACGCGTACTGGACTGGTAATCCGGTCGGCAACCGAACGTGGGGCTGCCTGGGCATGGCGTCGACTTGCCAGAATCTGTATGGCGGGGCGTTCAACCCTGGCGATGCGCAAGCTGTGTCGGGCCTGCCGTCGAACGTCGGATTGCCCGATTTCGTGCCGGGTACGATTCAGGCGGGTAATTTGAGCGTCCATTCGCCGACGCTGAACAACACGGGCAACGTGATCGGCCAAACGATCACGCTGACGGGCTCGACGCTCGTCAACGGGATCACGAACCCGAACGTGTTTACGCCGCCGCCAGTTGTCTCGGGGCAGGTGATTTCGCTGGCGCCGCCAACACTGCCGGGTTCGATCGCGAGTTCGGTGAACAGTGCCGGGCTGGTCACGGACCAAAACGGCCGGCCGACGTCGGTCACCGGGATGACCGGTTTGCCGGCCAATACGCCGATCGGTGCGCAGACGGTCGGTCAGCCGGTCGCGCCGGTGGTCACCGTCACGACCCGTCCGGTAGGCGCGTCGCCTGGCTCGGCGTCGGCACCCATCGCTGGGGCGCCGCAAAGCGTCACCGTCAAGACGATCGCGGGTGCGACGACCACCGTGAGCTACCTGACCAGCAATCCTGCCGCCCAGGTGGTCGATTCGCTCTCGTCGGCCTCGCTGATCGCGAATTTGCCCGCGAACCTGCAACCGGGCAGCGTGCCGTTCTACTACGACCCGTACACCGAAAACCAGCTGATCGAGCAAGCAGCATTGCAGGCGATCGGCAAGGGCAGCTTCTACAGCACGACGAGTGCGACCGACAGCACGAGCCAGGCGTCGATCAACAATCAGGACAAGGCAGCGTTGTATGGCGCGGCGCTCGAGTATGCGGAGAAAAACAACGTCGCGCTCGGCACGAAGCTGAGCGATGCCCAGCTCGCGCAGATCAACGCGCCGATGCTTTGGTATGTCGAGCAATCCGTCCCGGAGCCGGGATGCAGCACGACCGGCGGCGCAGCCTGTCCGACGGTGCAGGTGCTGATGCCTGAGGTGCTGCTGCCGAAGAACTTCGCGGAGGTGAACGCTGACGGCGAAATCACGGGAACCAATGTCACGCTCAATTTCGCGAACAGTATCCTGAATACCGGCACGGTCACGGCGCAGAACCTGACGGTCAACACGGATTCGCTGACCAACGAACAGCGTTCGACGGATATCGGCACGATTTACCAGAAGGGTCCGGAAGGCGTGACGTTACAGACCACGGGCACCGTGGCGCAGCAAGGCGGCTTCATGTCGGCCGCCAATTACGATCTGCAGGTGCAAAGCCTGAACCAGATCGGCGGAGCACTCCAGAAAGTCGGCGCGGATGGCGCGGTCGACACGGCCGGCACGCAGGCGATGCTGGCGAATCTGAAGAGCCAACTCGGCGGTAACTTCACGCAACAGGCCGTCACCGACCATCTCGATACCCAGGTTCTCGACGGCGACTCGTGGTTCGACCAGGTCTTCATGACCGGGGTGATGGTCGGACTCTCGATTATGGGGGGGATGGCTGCGTCAGCGGCAATTGGTGCGGCGGCGTCTGCAACGGCGGGGACGACGTTTGCGGCGGCTGTGCCGGCGACAACGACGACGATAGCGGTTGGCGCGACTGAGGTGACTGTAACGACGGCGGCGGCGGTTGGCGCAGGCACGGCGAACGTCGCGTTGTCGGCCGCATTTGCCGGCATGATGAACAGCACGATGAGCCAGTTGAATAGTGGCGGCTCGTTCAGTGTAGGGAAGGTGTTCGAGACTGGCGGTGTGGCGGCACTAACGGCTGGCCTGACGAATGGCCTTACGTTCGATAACGGTAGCTTGGGCTGGTCGTGGAGTGCCTCGCAGAACAGTCTCGCGGCACTTGCGGGCGTGCAATCTGTGGGCAATACGTTCGTGCCGCAGGCTGGTGCAGCAAGCGGTTCCCTGCCGACGGCACTCACTGCACTCGCGGCGGAGTCTACGCTTCAGGCAACCGTTCAGACTGCAATTCAGGGTGGCAGCTTCCTGACGAATCTGCGCAATAGCGCCGTCAGCAATGCGGCCGCGTCCGCGGCTTATGCGATCGGTAATGGCACGGATCCACTGACGCTGCAGAATATCGCTGCACATGCAGCTCTCGGCTGTGCTGCGGGTGCTGCAATGGGGCAAGGGTGCGGTGGTGGAGCCGTTGGCGCGGCTGCAAGTTCTTTCATCACGCCATTCGTTCTTTCCGGACTGGCTTCGAGCGGTGCACCGCTCGATCAAGGTCAAATGGCAATGTTGGCAGCGATTTCCACGTGGACGGGTGGAGGTGCAGCAGGACTTGCAGGACAGAATGCGACTGCCGGTGCAACGTGGGGTCAGAATGAAGCCTTGAACAACGATGCTTTGCACCTCGACAAGGTTCTCGGCGCCGTGTCGTCATTTTGGCAGAGCGCCCGGAGCGCGATACCGGGCGTTCACATGGCGGATCAGGCGCAAGCTGCCGCTAGTGCCGGCAACTATGGATTGGCGACTGCGCTGGCACTTGGATCGGTGGCAGATGCTGGGCTGGGTGTTTTGACGCTTGGCGAGGGAGCTGCCGTAAAGCAAGCCGTGGGCAAAGTCCTCGCAACGGCAGATACTATTACGGTCTACCGCGCTGTCAGCCCGGCGGAATTCAATTCGATCATGCAAACTGGGAAATTCTCGTTTGCTCCCGGTGCAAATGAAATGAAACAGTTTGGCTTCAATTTGGGTGAAGTCATGGCCTATGCAAATACTTCGTCTGAGTATGCGGCCATCATAAAGGCTGACATCCCGGCAAGTGTTATTGGAAAATTTGGTGTATCGTACTCAATTGATCCGTTTATATTCAAGAGCGGGGTGTTGTCTGTAATGAAAGAAAATCAGCTGAGTATTTTTAATTCTGTCGTGAATAATATTGGGCATGCATATTAAGTAGGGGGTGGGTATGGAAAATATTGTTGCCACGATAAAGCTTTCTATCGATGCTCAGGATCCGAAAGTCGCGGGCGTTCGCACCGGATATTCTCCACACCATAAGTTTGCCAACATTGATTGGCTTGCAAGTGGAAAGCACGTCTATGGTGACAGAGATTTACATTACCCTGGGGAAACTCTAAAGGCGAAGATAAAGTTCGCCAGTTGGGAGCACATGCGTGACAACATTAGCGTCGGCGATCGGTTTGATATTTTAGAAAACGATCGCCTGATCGGTCATGGATTTGTCGATGCAATATTATGAGTTAACACGTTCGCCACCTTTGCGGCAGCATCTCGCGAATCCATAGGGGATGTGGGTAAGTCGCGAGCAGTGGCTGCATTTAAATTTTCGTTCGATCCAAATATTTTTGATGCCGTAACGGACGCGACCTATGAGGCAGTGTCGAGCGTCACTGAAAGATAATCGATCTTTAATCTCGTGAAAAATTTTGAGATCGTAATGCGAAAACTGACTCGTAACCTAGGCGGAAAAGGAAAATTTCAAAATGCATGCAACAACCGGAAATCCTATTGCTTGATTCTCGTTGGGGCAAGTATCAATATATCTGCCTTTGCCGTTGGGATCCAACCCGACGGTGGCACGGTAACGTCCGTATCGACGGGCGGGACGGGGCGGCAGACCGTGAACATCGCGCCTGCCTTCGGCGGTGTTTCGAACAACACTTATTCGTCGTTTAACGTGTCGAAGTCCGGTGCCGATCTGAACAACGTCGGCATCAACGCGCGCACGATCGTCAATCAAGTCACGAGCACGAACCCGTCCCTGATCCAGGGCAACATCAACGTCCTCGGCCCGCGCGCGAACGTCATTCTGGCCAATCCGAACGGCGTGACGGTTGACGGCGGAAGCTTCACGAACACCGGCCACGTCGTGCTGTCGACGGGCCAGGTAAGCTTCGCCGACGTAACGCTCGCACCGGGCACGGTGCAGCGCAACGTCGTGCTCAACACGGATCGCGGCACGATCACGATCGGTGCAGGCGGCCTGACAGGCGATCTCATCGGCCTCGATCTGGTCGCGAAGCAATTGGCCGTGAACGGGCCGGTAACGAATACCTACGACAACAAAACCGGTGTGCCGAGCTTTGTCCGTGGGACGGTCGGCAGCAGCACCACGAGCTGGAACGGGGGCATGTCGCCAACCGATAACGGCCACGACTGGCTGATCGGTACCACTTCCCCAGGCGTGGCAAGCAACGCGCTCGCGGTCGACATCACGGCCGCCGGAGGACTGACGGCCGGACGCGTGGAACTGGTCATCACCGATCAGGGCGCTGGCGTGCGCAGCCTCGGCAAGCTCTACGCGAACGCGGGCGATGCCGTGGTCACGTCAACCGGCGACGTCACGATCGCCGACAACCAGTTCTTCGGCGCACATGACGTGTCGATCTCGACGACAGGCGCGGTAACGCTACAGGGTGCCCAACTGAACGCCGGGAACAACGCGACGGTACACGCTGGTTCGATTTCGCTTTCGGACGATGCGGCCGGCCCGTCGACGCTGAGTGCAAACAATGCCGTCAACTTGACCAGCAGCGGCGCCATTACGAACGTCGGCAGCGTGATTCAGGCTGGTACGACGGCGAACGGCACGCCTGCTGGCGGTGATCTGACGCTGAACGCGGCCGGCGATATTCTCAACGGATCGAGCGCCGTCAATCAGGGCATCATTTTCTCGGCCAACGGTAAAACATCGCTGACGGCGGGCGGCAACATCATCAACGATAACGCGCGCATCGCATCGAACGGTGGCATGAGCCTGATGGCGGCCGGCGACGTGCTGAACGTCATCGACCATTCGGGTGGCACGAATGGCGGCCAACCAACTGCGTACACGGATCGCGGCGGCAGCTTCCTTTTCTTCACGCATTCGACGATCGGCGTGAACGTCGACTACGGCACCGTCACTCGGCCCGATCAAATTGCCTACCTCGCGACGACCAGTGGACCGTTGACGATCACCGGACGGAACGTGACGAATTCAGGTGGCGTCATTCAAGCGACTGGCGGTGATGTCGCCATTACCGCGCAGAACGCGTTCACGAACGCGGCAGTGTTCTCGGGGAAGGCGAACTATTCGCGCAGCTGCTGGATCTTCTGTCGCGCCAACGCGTCGAGCAACGTCACTCCCTACGGCGGCACGATTCAGGCGAGCGGCGATTCGCAATCCAGCACGGGCGGCAACATCTCGATCAAGAGCGGCACCATCGCGCGCAACGTCGGCGGCAACGTCTTTGCTACGGGTGACATCAAGGTCGACGCGCCGATCACCTACGCGCAGGGCGTGACGGGATACTCGGCGATCAACCAGGATCGCGGCTTCAAGGCGTTCTTCGGTAGCACGTGGGCGCAACTGATTGCTATGGACGTCGGCGGTGGGTTCGCCGCGAACGGACAGGTGTTCCTGACCGGCGACGGCGTGATCGACGGTGGGTCGTTCAGTGGCGGAAAGGGAGTGACGGCTGCTGGCGGCATCACTACCGTGCGTGCACCGTCGCGAACGCCGGTCTCGATCGATCAGCATTTGGGCCTGACGACGTGGTGGTGGCGTTAAGCGGATGAACTATCGAACGAATAATCGCCCCGGAATCGTCGTCGTCGGTTTTCTGGATATCCCGGTCGCCTTCGCCGCGTCGATGTACAGCGCGGCCGACACCGCCACCACCGCTCACGGGTTTCCGCACGCATAACAACGATGAAAGCACCCGTTTTCCCTCGATACAAGCTGCCGGTGCTGGTCGCGAGCCTCGCAGCATGGTACATGCCGGTTCAGGCGCAATTGGTGCCTCCGGCGGCCCGACCGGTGCAGGATCCCGCGCAACTGATTATCGAACAGCAACGCGAACAGGCACGCCAGCGTCAGCTCGAGCAACCGCCGCCGTCGGTGACGATCCCGCCTCCGTCCGATACGACGCTCGACGTTCCGCCCGGTACGCCGGTCGACGCGATCGTCGAAAGTGGTCCGACATTTCGGGTCGCGGAGATTCTGCTGCAATCGGCCGATGGCAAACCGTTCGAGTCGCCCAGCGGCGTACCGCGCGCGAAACTCGACGCGATCACCGCCGAGTTTGTGAATCACGAACTCGGCACGCACCGCATCAATGTGCTGCTGAAGCGCCTGACAGATACCTTCGTCTCGTCGGGTTACGTGACGACGCGCGCCCTGCTCGGTGCACAGAACCTGACGTCCGGCACGCTCAGGGTCACGATCCAGGTCGGCCACATCTCGGGTTTTGTGGTCAACGGGAAGCCGATTCATCGCCTCAAGCCCGGTGAATTGTCGGCAGGCGGTGGCTGGCTCACCGACGTTGGTTATTCGAACGCATTTCCGGTGTCGTCCGGCGATCCTCTTCGTCTGTCGGACATCGACCAGGGCGTCGCGCAGATCAACCGCCTGCGCCGCAATCAGGCTGCGGTGCAGATCCTGCCGGGCCAGAACGCCGGCGATTCGGTTATCGCAATCGACAACAAACCCGGCGATCGGCTGTATTTCAATCTCGGTCTCGACAACTACGGCAGTTCCGCCACAGGGGTGACGCGCTATCGGGCCGGTGTCGAAGCCGACAACCTGCTCGGACTTCAGGAGTCGCTGAGTCTCAACTTCCTCGACAGTCAGGACAGCAATGCATTGGTAGGGTCGTTTGCCGTGCCGTTCGGTCGAAACACCTTCAGCTACACGATCGCGGATTCGGAATACCAGCAACTGATTGGCTCGACGGCGCTGTTGTATGGCCGCACGCTGTCGCATATTTTTGGCTGGAACTATCTGGTCGGCAGAACGGCAAGCGACATCACCAGCATCGACACGACGCTGTCGTGGCGGCGCACCGACCGGACCATCAACGGGGCAGACCTTGATCCGCAGCGCGTCGCCGTGCTCCGAATCGGCGGGAACTGGCTGCACAAGTTCGTGATGAACGACGCGCAGGGGAATTTCACCGTCAACGGCGGAGTTTCCCAGGGGCTACCGTGGTTCGGTGCAAACCACGATGAGCACGGCATTGCGCGCGACGCAGCGCACAGTCAGTTCACCAAGCTCGATGCGACGGCAACGGTTACGCTGCCGCTGCCGAAGTTGAACGGCGCGGTGCTGGTGTACCGAGGCGCATTGGGTGGCCAGTACACGAATATGGCGCTGTATGGCTCGGAGCAGCTCTACCTCGGCGGCATGGATACCATCCGCGGCTTTCGATCCGGTGAGATTGCGGGGGACCGTGGCCTCTATGCGCGTAACGAGCTCGCGTGGGTGAACGTTCCGATGTGGAAGGAAGGCCGTATCGAGCCGTATGTATTCCTTGATGCCGGCAAGACGAGCCTGATCGGTGCGTCGGGCTTTCCGACGCTCGCCGGCATCGGGGCGGGCCTGCGTGCGCAATGGCAGTGGCGCAAGCAATCGCTGTCGGGCGAGGTGTTGGTCGGTCGCGCGCTGGCACAGCCGGCCGCACTGGGCAACAAGGCGACACTGGTGCTCGGCACCTTGAACTGGTTTTACTAGCGCGATTTTGATCGTGTCCGATTCCCCCGGTGTCGGACATTTTGCGCGGCGGCCGAGGTCGCTGTGCCCATTTACGCACGCAGGAGCATCAAGCATGCACACGACGTTCAACCGGATTCTGATCGCGACGACGATTGCCTGGCAATTGGCGCTACCTGTCCAGGTGCACGCAGAATCCTCTGCGTTGCCAGCGGGTGCCATCGCAACGGTGAACGGTACACCGATCACCAAGGCAGAAGTCGACGCCGTGTTGCAAGCGTCCCGCCAGCCAGATACGCCGCAGTTTCGCCAGGCGATCAAGAATCAGCTGATCGCTCAGGTGCTGATTCAGCAGGCCGCTGAAAAGGCAAACTACGGCAGCAAGCCGGAAGTGCAGACGGCCATGCAGATTGCCAAGACGAATGCCGAGACACAGCTTTTCGTGCGCGATAACGTGAAGCCTGAACCGGTTACGGACGCACAGGCGAAGGCGCGCTATGACGAGATTGTCGCATCGCTCGGCAAGGACGAGGTCAAGCCGCGCATCATCGTGACGAAAGATGCGGTGACCGCCGTGACGGTGTTGGCCGGGCTGAAGGCAGGGCAGTCGTTCGACGCACTGGCACGACAGTACAGCCAGGCGCCGACCGCCGCGGCTGGCGGTGAACTTCCGTGGGTGAGCTTCAAGACACCGGTGACGGACGGGAATACGCAAGGATTGCCGCTCGCCGTTGCGCAGGCGATCACGCAGTTGCCCGCAGGCGGTGTGACGTCGCAATCGATCGCAGTCGGCAACGACGTAAACGGACCGCGAGCGATCGTCAAGGTCGACGCGAAGCGACCGACGCAGGTGCCGTCGTTTGAGGCGGCGAAGGCGACGATTCAGCAGCAGCTGCAAGCGTTGGCGCTCGAGAAGGCGACAGCGAATTTCGTCGGTGGATTGATGAAGAACGCAGCCATTCAACAGTAAGCGCAACCGCGCGCATTTCGCAAACGCGCATCGATTACCGACCGTGTTGTGCGGCTGAACTGTTCCCGTACTGCACGGTCGCATCGGGCAGCTACGTGCTGGTGCAGAACCTGGACGTGTGCAACGAATTCGATATCGCGGTACTGACCAACTGGCTGCTCGAACAGGCCTGCCATCCGATCGCGACGAACCCGGACGTCGCCGGCGGCAACGTGCTGCCGATGTATCGCGGCGGATAGCGCGGTCCGCTTGCAACGCTTCGTGCGGTTTCGTACGTTCCTTGCCGTCGCGCGCGGCGAAGGTTCTGCCGCTCCGTCGTGCGCAATACCAGCAACCTGTGCGATGATGCGCCGCTTCGCGTTCGTTGCAGAACGCCGCCGACCGCGGCGCCCGGTTCCGGGTCACCGCCGAGTCCTGACACCCGGAGACGACATGCCCGCACACATCATCCAAGGCAGCACGCTGCATTACCAGGATCACGGCACCGGGTTTCCGGTGCTGCTCGGACACAGCTATCTGTGGGACGCGGCGATGTGGGCGCCGCAGGTCGATGCGTTGTCGCGCCGGTATCGCGTGATCGTGCCGGACCTGTGGGGGCATGGTGCATCGGGTGCGCCGCCCGACGGCACGCTAACGCTCGACGATCTCGCCGCGCACGCGAGCGCGCTGCTCGATGCGCTGGAGATCGAACAGTGCGCGGTCGTCGGGCTCAGCGTCGGCGGCATGTGGGGCGCGCGGCTCGCGTTGCGCGAACCGCAGCGCGTGCGCTCGCTCGTGCTAATGGATGCGTCGCTGGAGGCCGAGCCCGAGGCGACACGGCTGCGCTACTTCGGGATGCTCGATGCGATCGCGGCGGCCGGCAGCATCGTGCCGCCGCTGCTTGATGCGATCGTGCCGCTGTTCTTCCGCCCCGACGTCAATCTGGCAGACCCGGTGCCGACCGCGTTTCGTGCCGCGCTCGCGAGCCTGCCGGCCGACCGGCTGCGGCAATCGATTGTCCCGCTCGGCCGGCTGATCTTCGGCCGGCCCGACACGCTGTCGGCGCTGGCCGAACTCGATGCCGACCGCACGCTGCTGATGTGCGGCGCGGGCGACATGGCGCGCCCGCCGTCGGAAACCGTGAAGATGGCGAGTGTGATCGGTTGCGCGCATGCGCTGGTGCCGGACGCCGGCCACATTTCGAATCTGGAGAATCCCGCGTTCGTCACGCGTGCGCTGCTCGACTGGTTCGACGCGCAGCAACTGTCGTCGAACTGACGAACGCGTGGGCGGCGACGCCGGCGCGGGCCGCGCGGCGTCGCGTCATGGCGGACCGTGTCAGGCGCGCTCGCCGACCGGCGTGAACTTCCTGCCCGGTACGCGGGTTTCGTCGGCACTGCCGCGCACGAGGCTCAACGCTTCCGCGCGGCTTGCGACACACGGCCCCGAACCGGGCAGCGGTTGGCGCGCCGTCTCGCGCAGCGCGAGTACCGACACGATGCCGATGAACGATGCGCCCATCAGGTAGTACGCGGGCATCATCAGGTCGCCGGTGCGATCGACCAGCCATGCGGTGACGAGCGGCGTCGTGCCGCCGAACAGCGACACCGACACGTTGAAGCCGATCGCGAGCGCGCCGTAGCGGATCCGCGTCGGGAACAGCGCCGGCAGCGCCGACGGCATCACGCCCGTGAACGTCGACAGCAGGATGCCGTAGATCAGCATCCCGCCGAACACCGGCAGCATGCCGCCGGTGCGGATCAGCATCAGCGCCGGCACCGACAGCACGAGCAGGCCCACGCAGCCGGCCATCATCACCGGCTTGCGGCCGACCTTGTCCGACAGGTGCCCGGCGTACAGCGTCATGGGCATCATCAGCACCATCACGAGCAGCACCATGAACAGGCCGTGTGATTCGCGGAAGTGCAGCGTCGCCGACAGGTAGCTCGGCAGGTACGACAGCGCCATGTAGTCGGTCACGTTGAAGATCAGCACGAGGCCGACACACTGCAGCAACGGCTTCCATTGTTCGACGAGCAGCGTCGCGAAGCGTTGCTTCGGCCGCGTGCGTTCGTCCGCCTCGCGTGCTTCTGCTTCCTTCTTGAATGCCGGCGTTTCCTCGAGTTTCAGACGGACGTAGAGGCCGACGAGGCCGAGCGGGCCGGCGATGAAGAACGGCACGCGCCAGCCCCACGACAGCAGCGCTTCCTGCGACAGCGTCGCCGTGAGCAGCGCGACGGTGGCCGCACCGAGCGTATAGCCGATCAGCGTGCCTAATTCGAGGAAGCTGCCCATGAAGCCGCGACGCCTGTCGGTCGAGAATTCGGCGATGAAGGTGGCGGCGCCGCCGTATTCGCCGCCGGTGGAGAAGCCCTGCACGAGGCGGGCGACGAGCAGCAGCACGGGCGCCATGATGCCGATCGATGCGTAGCTGGGGATCAGGCCGATCGCGAAGGTGCCGACGGCCATCATGATCATCGTCGCGGCGAGCACGCGCTGGCGGCCGATGCGGTCGCCGAGCGGGCCGAACACCATGCCGCCAAGCGGGCGCACGAGGAACGCGGCCGCAAACGTGCCGAAGGTGGCGAGTAGCTGCGCGGACGGGCTGCTGGACGGGAAGAACACCCTGCCGAGCGTGACGGCGATGTAGCTGTAGACGCCGAAGTCGAACCATTCCATCGCATTGCCGAACGCCATCGCGCCGACCGCGCGCTTGAGGACGGCAGGGTCGACGATCGTGATGTCATCCAGCTTGATGGACTTGCGCGAAGACCGGGCTTTCGCGGGGTGCGCTTGCGACGGGCTCAATGAACTCTCCTGGAATTGCCTTGGCAGCCGGCCGGGCTGGAATGCAGTGGAGTCGTGCGGGCCGATGGTCAGCGAAGGCGGATGTCTCGGGGGCCTCGATGTCGGTGAAGTGATGCGCGCTGCGGGCGACACCGGGCAAGTTTGTTGTGAGAGCCAGTTTAGAGAAACGGTCGCGGCCGACTATCGGTCATGCGCCCGGAACCCGGTTGTAAACGACACGGAAGGAACGGTGGCTGTCCATCGCTTCGATGCGCATCGGCATCTGCATTCGTTGGCAACGGCGGGGGGAGACCGGGGCAAGGCGCACGAGATGAACAAAAGCCGTCTGCCGCCGTCTTTGGTGGTAGCGTACCGTCCCCGATCGGATATGACGCACGGATGACGACTATCAACTGGCGCTCGTGCCGTCTGATGGCAGCACGTCAATGACGGCTGTGTCGACTCGATAGATATACTTTCGCCAGAGGCCAGGTGTTGCAATGTCCCTCGAGACGTTCGCACTGCCGCTCGATGACGGGGCGATCCCGGCTACTTGTTTTTCTCGAATCGTGATGATGAAGTTATCCAGGCTCACTTCATGCGCATTGATCCTCGTCGCGCCCGTCGCCAACGTGACTTACGCTCGCGATCTGGACAAGAGCGACCCTGACCGCGCCCATATACTGGCCGCCGTTCACCGGCTGAACGACAGCGAACCGGACATGAAGGATTACCACTATTTCGTGGTCGATCTGATCAAGGATCGTGATGCCGCCTTCGCGTGCGTTGCGTTGACGGACAAGGATGGCAGCCTGGAGATGGCGGATGACCAGGCCGAGATCATGAAGTTCGCGCTGAACAAGCGCAGCGCGCAATGGGTAGCAACCGATCTCGGCGGCGTGGGATTTGCAGTCGGTGCGAAGCCGCTGCAATCGGCTTGCAAGGTGGATGGCCGTATCGTCAGCACGCGCGATGATGTCAATGTCGCGTTGAAGGCAACGGGACACAAGCCATTCTCCCCTCGTTGATCGCGGAGAGGGTTGGCGAGACCGACAGGACGGCGGCGCCTTTCCGGAGTTGAGTGTCGCCGCGACGGTTGTCGTCAGGTATTCGCGGAAACTTCCGTCGCAGAAGTCACGACTGCCCCCGCCGACTCATCGGCCAGCGCCCAGCGCTTCACGAGCCCCGCGATCACGAGCACGGCCACCGCGCCGGCCAGCGGCGCGACGGCCATGATCGGGAGAATCTGGCCGAGCCCCAGCCCCGCGCTCAGGAGCGCCGCGCCGGCAAACGCGCTGCCGATCGCACCCAGCCGGCCGAACGCATGCATCCAGCTCAATCCGGTCGAGCGTGCGACGGTCGGATAGAAGCGCGCGGTCAGCGCATTCATGCCGGTATTCGTGCCGGGAACGAACCACCCCCACGCAAAAGCGAGCACCTGCAGGGCCCAGAACGTCGACTGCATCCCGTGCACGGCCCAGAGCGACAGTGCCGCCAGGCAAAAACTCGCGGCGATCACGCGGTAGCGGTCGAAGCGATCCATCAGCCAGCCGATCGCGACCGAGCCCAGCGTGCCGCCCCAGTTCAGGAAGCCGACCATGATCGCGCCCTGCGCGCTCGTATAGCCGGCGTCTTTCGCCATCGTCGGCAGCCAGTTGTACAGCAGGTAAAGGACGAACAGCCCGACGAAATAGCACAGCCAGATCAGGACCGTGCCCGCGACATAGCGCGTCGACAGGATCGTGCCGATCGCGCCGCCTTTCACCTTCGGTTGCGCGGGCAGGAAGAATGCCGTATCGGCGGCCACGCGCGTACGGCCGATCGCGGAAAGGATCTTCGCAATCAGTTCGGGACGCTTGCGCTGGACTGTCAGGAATGCGACCGATTCGGGCAGCCAGCGCATCAGGATCGGGACGCAGACCGCCGCCAGCGCACCGCCCACCGTCAGCATCGTGCGCCACCCGTAGCTCGGGATGATCCAGGCCGCGATGAACCCGCACAGCGCGGCGCCGACCGTGAATCCGCTGTACACGACCGTCACGAGGAACGAGCGCCGGCGTTCCGGCACGTACTCGGACCATAGCGTCACGACGTTCGGCATCACGGCGCCGAGGCCGAGCCCGGTGACGAAGCGGATCGGCAGCATCGTCGCGAGCGACGTCGCGTGCGCGGTGGCCAGCGTGCCGACGCCGATGATCAGCACGCTCGCGACCAGCACGCGCTTGCGGCCGAAGCGGTCGGCGATCGGCCCGCCCAGCAGTGCGCCCGCCGCCAGACCGAACAGCGCGGCGCTGAGCACCGGCGCCAGTGCGCTCTTCGTGACGCCCCATTCCTTGATGAGTTCCGGCACGACGAAGCCGATGATGACGGTATCCCAGCCGTCCAGCGAGATCACGACGAACGTGAGCAGCCCGACGAGCCACTGAAACGGGCTGACGGGACGTTCGTCGATGAATTCCCGGACGTTGATGGCGCTTCCTGATGCCGGCATGGCTGTCTCCTGCGATGGGGCCCCGGGCCCAGGCATGGGCGCCGGTTGCTACCCGACGCGATGCCCCGCAGTGTTCGTGCGCCGAAATTCCGCGTCCAACAAGAAATTCCGTTCGCCGCGACAACGAAACCTTATCGGTCGGCCGCGTGCTCCGGGTACCCCGGTATCCCCTGGCCCAGCTTTTCCAGCAGGAATTCGGCGACGAGCGTGACCGCCGGCGGCAACGGCGGGCGGCTCGTGTAGACGAGCTGCAGCCCGAGGCCCGAGCTCGAGCGTCGATAGGACGGCAGCACGCGCACCATCCTGCCTTGCTCGATCGCCGGCTCGACGAGCAACTGCGGCACCAGCGCGATGCCGAGCCCGGCGATGCAGGCCTGCACGACCACGCGCATGTCGTTGACCGAGAAGCGGCCGGCGATCGAGATTTCCTGCGTGCCGCGCGGCCCCTGCAGCCGCCACATGCTGCGCCCCTGGCGGCTCGATACCGTGAGGCAATCGTGGTCGGCCAGGTCGCGCGGCGTGCGCGGCGCGCCGCGCCGTTCGAGGTAGGCAGGGCTGGCGGCGAGGATCATCGTGCCCGGCGCGATCCGGCGCACGCGGAAACTGCCGCCCGTCTCGACGCCGATGCGCAAGGCGAGGTCGATACGCTCGGCGATCAGGTCGGACGGCGTGTCGTCGAGCAGGAAGTCGATGCTGATCTGCGGATAGCGCGCATAGAACTCGGCGAGCCATTCCAGCTTGAAAAATTCGAACAGGCCGGCCATTGCGGCCACGCGCACCGTGCCGGACGGTTCCTGCCCGTCGGCATGCATCCGTTCGATCTCGAAGATCCGGTCGAGCGCCGGTGCATAGCGCTCGAACAGCGTCTGACCTTCGGTGCTCGGCGCGAGCTTGCGGGTCGAGCGATGCAGCAGGCGCGTGCCGATCTGCCCCTCGAGCTGGTCGATACGCCGGCTCAGCGTATTGGCCGGCATGCGCAGGCGCCGCGCGGCCTCCGAGAAGCTGCCGGCCCGGACGACCTGGACGAACAGCGCGAGATCATTCAGATCGAGCATCGGATTCCTCCAAAAATGGATTAATCAAATCCTATTTATCCGTCTAGTGTAAAGCGGATTCAATCTCCATACTGGTCTCACGCTACAAACGAACCCCCTGATGTTTCAAGGAGATTGAATTGAACAAGACCCTGACGATCGCGGCCGGCGCACTCGCCGCATCGCTGTCGTTTTCCGCATTCGCCGCCGCATCGACGTACCAGCTCGATCCGGACCACACGTACCCGAGCTTCGAAGCCGATCACATCGGCGGCCTGTCGGTGTGGCGTGGCAAGTTCGACAAATCGAGCGGCACCGTGACGCTCGACCGCGCGGCGAAGACCGGCACTGTCGAAGTGACGACCGCGATCGCGTCGGTTCATACGGGCAGCACGAAGCTCGACCAGGACCTGCAGTCGAACCAGTTCTTCGACGCGTCGAAGTTCCCGGAAGCGACCTACAAGGGCGCGATCACGTTCAACGGCGACCGGCCGGCGACGGTGGTCGGCAATCTCACGATGCACGGCGTGACGCGTCCGCTCACGCTGAAGATCGATTCGTTCAAGTGCATGCCGCATCCGATGCTCAAGCGCGAAGTGTGCGGCGTCGACGCGGTGGGTGAGTTCGACCGCAGCGAGTTCGGCGTCGATTTCGGCAAGGCATACGGCTTCAACATGAAGACGCGCCTGCTGATCACGGCCGAAGCCCTCAAGCAGTAACCCCGTCATCCCGTTCGGAGAATCCTCATGAAACTGCTGCACATCGATTCCAGCATCCTCGGCCAAGGCTCGGTCAGCCGCGAACTGTCGGCAGAGATCGTCGCCAATTTCCGCGCCCGCGATCCGGGCCTCACGGTCACGCGCCTCGATCTTGCCGTCACGCCGATCGGCCACCTGACCGGCCAGCACCTTGCCGCCGCGCAAGGCGCGCCCGTCGACGACGCGCTGAAGGCGGACGTCGAGATCGGCCAGCGTGCGCTCGACGAGTTCCTCGCGACCGACATCGTGGTCATCGGTGCACCGATGTACAACTTCGGCATCGCGTCCCAACTGAAGGCGTGGATCGACCGCATCTCCGTGGCCGGCAAGACGTTCCGCTATACCGAGAACGGGCCGGAGGGGCTGTCCGGCGGCAAGAAGCTGGTCATCGCATCGTCGCGCGGCGGCGTGTACAGCGCAGGCTCGCCGGTCGCGTCGTTCGATCATCAGGAAACCTATCTGCGGGACGCGTTCGGTTTTCTCGGCATCACGGACATCACGTTCATTCGCGCGGAAGGCGTCGCGATGGGGCCGGACAAGCGCAGTGGCGCCATTGCATCGGCGAAGGAAGCGGCGGCGGCTCTCGCGGCCTGACGCAACGGGCCGGCTGCCGGCCACAGGAGAACCACCATGTTGAATGCTGTCGAACCAGCGCTGCCGGCCGCCGTCGCCGGTCGTCATGTCGTGTTCCGCACGCATGGCCGCGCGCATGGCCCGGTCGTGCGGATGGTGAGCCCGTCCGACGTCGGCGAGATGATCAAGCCGTTCGTCTTTCTCGACCTGATCGACACACAGGCGCCGATCGGGGCGCAGGCCTTCGGCTGGCATCCGCATTCGGGCATCGCGACGCTGACGCTCGCGATCGACGGGCGCGGCACCTACGCCGAATCCACCGGCCACGAGGGCACGATGGCGCCTGGCGACATCGAATGGATGAGCGCCGGGCGCGGCGTCTGGCATACGGGTTCGGTCGTGCCGCCGGTCAAGGCGTTCCAGCTGTGGGTCGCGTTGCCACCGGGGCGCGAGCTGGCGCCGGCGTTCAGCCAGCACCTGTCGATCGACGACATCCCGATCGACGGCCCGGCACGCGTGCTGCTCGGCCGCCACGGCGACGCGGTCAGCCCGATCGATGCGCCGGCGGGCATCAACTACCTGGTCGTGCAACTGAAGGCCGGCGAGCGCTGGGTGTCGCGGCCGCCGCAGGGCTACCGGGTCGCCTGGACCGCCGTGATGGACGGCAGTCTGCGCACGCCGGACCCGGTCGGTCAGGGCGAGCTGGCCGTCTTCGATGGGTCCGATGCGCTGCTCGAATTCGAAGCGGTGACCGATGCGCGCTTCGTCGTCGGCACGGCCATCCCGCATCCGCACGATCTGCATCTCGGCCACTACTCGGTGCATACGAGCGCCGCCGCGCTGGTGGAGGGCGAGCGCGAAATCGTGCGCATCGGCCACGCATTGCGCGCGAAGGGCACGCTGCGCTGAGCGGCGCGCCTGAAGCTTCCTTTTCCCTTACGGCTTCGCGATCCGGCCGGCGCATTTCACACATGCGCCGGCCTTCGCACATTCGTCGCCGCGAGGCCGCCGCACCATTGCCCGGCGCGCTTAGGTGTTTATACGTATGCCGATTCCGATATCGCCTCAATCCAATATTTCATTGGAAGGTTATCGGGCTTGTTCCTAGACTGATGCGGGGCGGGCAGACCGGGCCGGCCGCACGCGCCGGCCGGCGCAGCCCCGATCCGCGACAGCGCCACGCAGAAACAGAACAGCGCCGCGGCAGACAACGACATCATCGGAGACGGACCATGACATTCATCAGGAAGCTGGCGGCCGGTGCGCTCGTCGCCGCGGCGACGGTGTTCGCGCCCGGCGCATTCGCGCAGCAAAAGCCGATCACGCTCGGGTTCTCGCAGGTCGGCGCGGAAAGCGCGTGGCGTACCGCAAACACCGTGTCGGTGAAGGGCGCGGCGAAGGACGCCGGCATCAACCTGAAGTTCTCCGACGCGCAGCAGAAGCAGGAGAACCAGATCCGCGCGATCCGCTCGTTCATCGCGCAGAAGGTCGACGTGATTGCGTTCTCGCCGGTCGTCGAATCGGGCTGGGAGCCCGTGTTGACCGAAGCGAAGGCCGCGCATATCCCGGTGATCCTGACCGATCGCGCGGTCGACGTGAAGGATCCGTCGCTGTACGTGACGATGATCGGCTCGGACTTCCTCGAGGAAGGGCGGCGCGCGGGCCACTGGATGGAAGAGCACTACAAGAACGACGCGGGCCCGATCAACATCGTCGAACTGCAGGGCACGGTCGGCTCGGCGCCGGCCAACGATCGCCGCGCGGGCCTGCTCGAAGTGATCAAGAACAATCCGAAATTCAAGGTGATCGCGTCGCAGAGCGGCGACTTCACGCTCGCCGGCGGCAAGCAGGTAATGGAAGCGTTCGCGAAGACCTACGGCAAGCAGATCAACGTCGTCTACGCACACAACGACGACATGGCGCTCGGTGCGATCCAGGCGATGGAGGAAGCCGGGATCAAGCCCGGCAAGGACGTGAGCGTGGTGTCGTTCGACGCGACGAAGGGCGGCTTCCAGGCGATGGTTGCCGGCAAGATCAACGTCGACGTCGAATGCAGCCCGCTGCTCGGCCCGCAACTGATGAGCGCGGTGAAGGACGTCGTCGCCGGCAAGCCGCTGCCCAAGCGCATCGTCACGAACGAGACGGTGTTCCCGATGAACGTCGCGGCGCAGGTGATGCCGACCCGCAAGTACTGACCGGTCCGGCAGGTTCGTCACGGGGTGCCGCCGCGCGGCCGCCCGGACGATGGCAACCGCTTCGAGGGGAGGCTGCATGGAGAGTCCGCCGGTGGTCGAGATGATCGGCATCGACAAGTCGTTTCCGGGCGTGAGCGCGCTGCAGCGCGTGAACTTCCGGCTGTTTCCGGGCGAGATCCACGCGCTGATGGGCCAGAACGGCGCGGGCAAATCGACGCTGATCAACGTGCTCACTGGCGTGCATGTGCATGACGCGGGCGAGATTCGCGTCGGCGGCCGGCCGGTGCGTTTCGCCGCGCCGCGCGAGGCCGAGGCGGCCGGGATCCAGACGCTCTACCAGGAAGTGAACCTGTGCGCGAACCTGTCGGTTGCCGAGAACATCTTTGCGGGCCGGCAGCCGATGCGGCGCGGCGCGATCGACTGGAACGCGATCCATGCGCGCTCGCGCGCGGCGCTGGCCGAACTCGACCTGGCGCTCGACGTCACGCGCTCGCTCGATGCGTATCCGATCGCCGTGCAGCAGATGGTCGCGATCGCGCGCGCCGTGTCCGTCGACGCGCGTGTGCTGATTCTCGACGAGCCGACGTCGAGCCTCGACGACAGCGAGGTCGCGCGGTTGTTCGACGTGCTGCGCCGGCTGAAGGCGTCGGGTATCGCGATCCTGTTCGTCACGCACTTTCTCGAGCAGACCTATGCGGTGTCCGACCGGATCACCGTGATGCGCAACGGCGAGCGCGAAGGCGAGTATCTGGCGCGCGACCTGCCGGTCGACGCGCTGGTCGCGAAGATGACTGGCCGTGAGCGGATGCCCGACACGCTGCAGGAGGGTGCGGCTGCTGTCGAGCGTTCGGCCGGCGACGCCGCGCCGTTCCTGTCGATGCAGCAGGTCGGCCGGCGCGGGATGATGAGCGCGCTCGATCTCGACGTGCGTCCGGGCGAGATCGTCGGGCTGGCCGGGCTGCTCGGCTCGGGGCGCACAGAAACCGCGCAGCTCGCGTTTGCCGCCGAGCGCGCGGACACCGGCGCGATCGAGATCGACGGCGCGCGCACGCGGCTCGCGTCGCCGCACGATGCGGTCCGGCACGGCATCGCGTACTGTCCGGAGGATCGCAAGAAGGAGGGCATCGTCGCCGCGCTGTCGATCCGCGAGAACATCGTCCTCGCGCTGCAGGCGCGACGCGGCTGGTGGCGGCTGATCGGGCGCGCGCGCCAGCGCGAGATCGCCGACACGTACATCGCCCGGCTCGGCATCAAGGCGCGCGACGCGGAGCAGCCGATCGGGCTGCTGTCGGGCGGCAACCAGCAGAAGGTGCTGCTCGCGCGCTGGCTCGCGACTGCCCCGAAGCTGCTGATTCTCGACGAGCCGACGCGCGGCATCGACGTCGCCGCGAAGTTCGACATCATGGAGCGCGTGCTCGCGCTGTGCGCGACCGGGCTCGCGATCCTGTTCATCTCGTCGGAGATCGGCGAGGTCGTGCGCGTGAGCCACCGGATCGCGGTGTTGCGCGACCGGCGCAAGGTCGCCGAACTGACCGGCGCCGACGCGTCCGAGGAGCACGTGTACCGGCTGATCGCGGGAGGCCAGTCATGACGTGGCTACGCACGCTGTTTCGTCATCCGCTCGCGTGGCCGGCGCTGACGCTCGCGCTGCTGTTCGCGCTCGACGTCGCGCATCGTCCGGGCTTCCTGTCGATCGCGCTGCTCGACGGCCACCTGTTCGGCGCGCCGATCGACATCCTGAACCGCGCGGCGCCGCTCGTGATCGTGTCGCTCGGAATGACGCTCGTGATCGCGACGCGCGGGATCGACATCTCGGTCGGCGCGATCGTCGCGATTGCCGGCGCGGCGGCGGCAATCGTGCTCGATACCGATTCGTCGAGGATCGGTGTGGCGCTCGCGGCCGCGCTCGGCGTCGGGTTGCTCGCCGGCGCATGGAACGGGCTGCTCGTCGCGTTCGTCGGGATGCAGCCGATCATCGCGACGCTGATCCTGATGGTGGCCGGGCGCGGCGTCGCGCAACTGCTGACGGGCGGCCAGATCATCCCGATCGGTGCGCCCGGTTACCTCGCGCTCGGCGGCGGCTATCTCGCGACCGTGCCGTGCGCGGTATGGATCGCAGTCGCGACGATCGCCGCGACCGCGCTGCTGGTGAACCGCACGGCGCTCGGGCTGTTCATCCGCGCGATCGGCGTGAACCCGGTCGCGACGCGGCTCGTCGGGCTCCGCTCGGGCGCGGTCGTGTTCGGCGTGTATCTGTGCTCGGGCGTGATGGCGGCGCTGGCCGGCATTCTCGCAAGCTCGAACGTGCGCAGCGCCGACGGCAACAACGCGGGGCTGCTGCTCGAACTCGACGCGATCCTCGCGGTGACGCTGGGTGGCACGTCGCTGCTCGGCGGCCGTTTCAGCCTCGCCGGTTCCGTGCTCGGCGCGCTGATCATCCAGACGCTCACCTACACGACCTATTCGATCGGCGTGCCGCCGGAGGCGACGCTCGTCGTCAAGGCGGTTGTCGTGATCGTCGTGACGCTGATCCAGTCGGAGGCGGCGCGCGCGCTTTTCGTCAGGCACGCGTCGCGGCTGCTGCCTGCCGCGCGTTCTCGAACCACCACCGGAGTGACGCCGCGATGAACCGATTCCTCGCACGGCTCGCCGACCCGCGCACGCTGCCGATTGTCGTGACGATCGTGCTGTTTGCCGCGCTGTTCGGCTTCGGATCCGTGATGTACACGGGATTTTTCTCGATGCAGGTTCTGACCGGGTTGCTCGTCGACAACGCGTTCCTGCTGATCGTCGCGATCGGGATGACGTTCGTGATCGTGTCGGGTGGCATCGACCTGTCGGTCGGCTCTGTCGTTGCGCTGACAACGATATTCTGCGCGGTCGGCGCCGAGCGGCTGCACTGGCCCGTATGGGTGATCGTGCCGCTCGTGCTCGCGTTCGGCGCGCTGTACGGCGCGGCGATGGGTGCGTTGATCCATTATTTTCGTTTGCAGCCGTTCATCGTCACGCTTGCCGGGATGTTTCTCGCGCGCGGCGCGTGCTTCCTGATCACGACGCAGTCGATCACGATCAACGAATCGACGTTCCATGCGATCGCGGGCATCAGCGTGCCGGTCGGCGGCGGGATGTTGAGCGCGGGCGCGCTGATTGCGCTCGCGACGCTGGCCACCGCGATCTACGTCGCGCATTTCACGCGTTTCGGCCGCAACGTGTATGCGATCGGCGGCAACGAGCGTTCGGCGCTGCTGATGGGCTTGCCGGTCGCGCGCACGAAGATCGGCGTGTATGCGCTCAGCGGCTTCTGTTCGGCGCTCGGCGGCGTGGTGTTCACGCTGTACGTGCTGTCGGGCTACGGGCTGCAGGCGCAGGGGATGGAGCTCGACGCGATCGCCGCGACCGTGATCGGCGGCACGCTGCTCACGGGCGGCGTGGGCTACGTGGTCGGCTCGGTGTTCGGTGTCGGCATCCTCGGCACGATCCAGGTGCTGATCACGTTCGACGGCACGTTGAGCTCGTGGTGGACGCGGATCGTGATTGGTGCGCTACTGTGCGTGTTCTGCGTGTTGCAGCGGGTCATCGAGCGGCATGCCGCACGGCGGCGCACCGGCGGCACGGGGCAGGGCGAGCGGCCGCAGCCGGCCGATGCGGCCTCGACACGGCCGGCCGGAACGAGCGAGGACGCGGCGCTCGTATCGGCGATGCGGCGCGTGTAGCGGATCGTACGACGCGTGTCGTGCTGCAGATCGACAGGCCAGCGGCGCGCGGCGTGGTCGCGCCGCACCGCCGGTGCGTGTCGCAGGCGGTGCGCAATGCGTCATGCGCGAACGCCCACACGGTACTGCGTGGTCTGTCGATAGACGGTGCCCGGATGAACGATGACGGCGTCGCGCAGGCCGGCCATGTTGACCTGATCCGGGAAGCCGCCGGCTTCGACGCACAGCGCGGCATGGCGCGCACAGCGCGTGCCGCCGCTCACGCGCACGTCGTCCAGGTAGTTGCCCGTATAGAGCTGCAGGCCGCGCTGATCGGTCGACACGACCAGCTCTCGACCGCTTTCCGGATCGTAGATGGCCGCGACCGGCCTGAGCGCTTGTGCACCGTCGCGCAGCACGAAGCAGTGATCGAAACCGCGCGCTCGTGCGAGTTGTGCGTGCGGCCAGTCGAGGCGCGCGCCGAGCGGCGCGCTCTGCCGGAAGTCGAATGCGGTACCGGTCACGTCGGCGGTGCCGGTCGGGATCAGTGCGTCGTCGACTTCGAGGAATGCGTCGGCGTCGATGCTCAGCACGTGGCCGCGCACGTCGCCGCCCGCGCGGCCGCTGAGGTTGAAATAGCTGTGATTCGTCAGGTTGAGCGGCGTGGGCGCGTCGGTGACGGCCGTGTAGTCGATCGTCAGCGCGTCGTCGTCGTCGAGCGCATAACGAACCTGCACGCTCACGTTGCCCGGAAAACCCGCGTCGCCTTCGGGTGAATCGAGCTGCAGCGTCAACCCGCCGCAATCGTCGACGACGGCCCAGCGCTGCCGGTGAAAGCCGTTCGCGCCGCCGTGCAGCAGATTGCCGCGTTCGTTGCGATCGAGCCGGTAGTCGACGCCGTCGAGCCTGAAGCGCGCGCCGGCGATCCGGTTCGCCCACCGGCCGATCGTCGCGCCGAGGTAGACGCCCGACTCGACGTATTCGGCGGGTGTGTCGTGTGCGAGCACGATATCGGCGAAGCGTCCGGCGCGGTCGGGCGCGAGCCACGAGACGACGGTCGCGCCGAGATCGCTGACGACCACGCGCATCCCGTGCGCGTTACGCAGCGTGTAGCGTCGTACCGCGTCGCCGTCGGGCAGCGTGCCCCACGGCTCGGAAGGCACGCGTGCGACGCCAGGCGCCGGGAGGAGAGAGTCGGTATCGATATGCATGGGTGGATTCGATGGGTAAGGCCGGCTTCACTGCGCGGCGGTCGTGCGTTCCTGGTATTCGCGCGGCGTGCACCCCAGTTCGCGGCGGAATACCGCGTACATGTACTGGAGCGACGTGAACCCGCAGCGGATCGCGACTTCGGCACTCGACGCCTGACGGCCGGCGAGCAGCGCTTGCGCCGCTTCGAGCTTGTGGCGCAGGATTTCCTGGTGCACGGTGCGTTGCAGCTCGCGCCGGAAGTGTTCCTCGAGCAGCGAGCGCGACACGCCGACGTAGTCGGCGACCTGCTCGGTCTTGATGCCCTGGCACGCGTACTGGCGAATGAAATGACGTGCGCGCATCACGTACGGGCTCGTGAGCGGCTGGTGGCGCGTCGATTCGAGCACGTTGATCCCGACGGGCGGCACGAGAATGCGCCGGTCGGGAAAACGCGCGCCGCGCAGCATCTGGTGCAGCAGGTGCGCGGCGGTCCGGCCCATTTCCTCGGTGCCCTGGATCACGGACGACAGCGGGATGCGCGTCAGCGTGCGCGTGAGCGGATCGTTGTCGATGCCGATGATCGCGACCTGTTCCGGCACTGCGAGACCGGCGATCAGGCACGCCTGCAGCAGGTGCCGCGCGCGTGCGTCGGTTACCGCGATGATGCCGACGGGCTTCGGTAGCGCGTGCAGCCAGCCAGTCAGCTGCTCGATCGCGTGGTTCCATGCCGACGCGCTCGTCGACAGCCCGCGGTAGATTGGCGCGTCGAGCCCGTCCGCGCGCGCGATCCGGTCGAATGCCAGCTCGCGCTGCTGTGCCCAGCGGTTCTGCTGCGCGACGGGCAGGCTGTACATCGCGAAGTGTGCGAGCCCGGCGCCGATCAGGTGCGTGTACGCGAGCGACACGAGCTTCGCGTTGTCGGTCGCGATATACGGCACGCCGTCCGGGTACTGCGCCGGATCCTCGTAAGACGAGCCGAGCGCGACGACCGGCAGTGGCGAGCCGGCGAGCGCGTCGGCGACAGCCGGGTCGTCGAAATCGGCAACGATGCCGTCGCCGTCGAAATGCTCGATGCCGGCGAGCCGGCAGCGGAAGTCGTCTTCGAGGAACAGGTCCCACACCACACGCGTCGAGCGCAGGTACTGGCCGATGCCGCTGATGATCTCGCGGTCGTAGACCTTGTTGGCGTTGAACAGTAGCGCGATGCGGTGCGGTGTCTGGCTGGAAGGGGCGCGGGTCATCTCGGTCTCGAGGCGCGCGCCGTGCGGGGCGTCGCGCCGTTGTCTCCGGGGGCGCGGGCGGCGCCGCGCGGTTGTCGGGTTTGTCTGATGTCCGGCGATTGTAGGACGGAACGTGTGCGGTGCGCAGTGCGCTGGCAAGAAACGTTAAGCATCCTGCGCAATTTCGCAATTGCAGGCGCGGTGGCACGCGGGCACGATCCAGCCAGATCGAATTCGGCCCGCACGCCAACGCGCCGCGCGCCGCACTGCAACAAGAAACCGGACGGAGACGCCATGTCGTATTTCGAACAGATTCCCGCAATTCGCTACGAAGGTCCGCAATCGGACAACCCGCTTGCCTACCGCTATTACGACCGCACGAAGCGGGTGCTCGGCAAGACGCTCGAGGAGCACCTGCGCATCGCGGTGTGCTACTGGCATACGTTCGTGTGGCCGGGCCACGATATCTTCGGTCAGGGCGCATTCCGGCGGCCATGGCAGCAGCCGGGCGACCCGCTCGAGCGCGCGCGGCAGAAGGCGGATGCGGCGTTCGAGTTCTTCACGAAGCTCGGCACGCCGTTCTATACGTTTCACGACACCGACGTCGCGCCGGAGGGCGACAGCCTGCGCGAGTACGTCGAGAACTTCGCGCGGATGACGGACTATCTGGGCGAGCGTCAGCAGGCCACGGGCGTGCGGCTGCTGTGGGGCACCGCAAACCTGTTCTCGCATCCGCGCTTCGCGGCGGGCGCGGCGACCAACCCGAATCCCGACGTGTTCGCGTGGGCGGCGACCCAGGTGCGCCACGCACTCGACGCGACGCATCGACTCGGCGGCGAGAACTACGTGCTGTGGGGTGGCCGTGAAGGCTACGAGACGCTGCTCAATACCGATCTCGTGCGCGAACGCGAGCAGTTCGCGCGCTTCCTGTCGATGGTCGTCGAGCACAAGCACCGGATCGGGTTCAAAGGCGCGCTGCTGATCGAGCCGAAGCCGCAAGAACCGACCAAGCACCAGTACGACTACGACGTCGCGAGCGTGCACGGTTTCCTCACACAATACGGATTGCAGAATGAAATCCGCGTGAACATCGAGGCGAACCACGCGACGCTCGCCGGCCATTCGTTCCATCACGAGATCGCGAATGCGTTCGCACTCGGCGTGTTCGGCAGCGTCGATGCGAATCGCGGCGATCCGCAGAACGGCTGGGACACCGACCAGTTCCCGAACAGCGTCGAGGAGCTGACCCTCGCGTTCTACGAGATCCTGCGCCACGGTGGCTTCACCACCGGCGGCATGAACTTCGACGCGAAGGTGCGACGCCAGAGCGTCGATCCGGAAGACCTGTTCCATGGCCATGTCGGTGCGATCGACGTGCTCGCGCTGGCCGTCGAGCGCGCAGCCGTGCTGGTCGAGAACGACCGGCTCGACGCGCTGCGCCGGCAGCGCTACGCGCAGTGGGACAGCGCATTCGGCCGCGAGATCCTGTCGGGCGGCTACACGCTGGAGGCGCTCGCCGCCGACGCGCTCGCGCGCGACGTGAACCCGCAGCATGCGAGCGGCGGGCAGGAGCGGCTCGAGAACATCGTGAACCAGGCCATCTACGGGTTGCGCTGACGCCATGTACATCGGAGTCGACCTCGGCACGTCGGGCGTGAAGGCCGTGCTGCTCGACCGCGACGGCGCGGTGCGTGCCAGCGCGAGCCGGCCGCTGACGGTAAGCCGGCCGCGGCCGCGCTGGTCCGAACAGGCGCCGCGCGACTGGTGGGACGCGGCCTGCGCCACGCTGGCGGCGCTCGTCGCCGATGCGCGCGCGGCCGGTATCGATCCGCGCGATATCGAGGCGCTCGGCCTGACCGGGCAGATGCACGGTGCGACGCTGCTCGATGCACGCGGCGACGTGCTGCGCCCCGCGATCCTGTGGAACGACGGCCGCGCGGATGCAGAGTGCGCGGAACTCGAGCGGCTCGCACCCACGCTGCGTGCCGTCGCCGGGAATCTCGCGATGCCGGGCTTTACCGCGCCGAAGCTGATGTGGGTGCGCCGTCATGAGCCGGACCTATTCGCGCGGATCGCCCATGTGCTGTTGCCGAAGGATTATCTGCGCTACCGGTTGACCGGCGCGTTCGCGACCGATCCGTCGGATGCGGCCGGCACGCTGTGGCTCGATGTCGCGAAGCGCGATTACGACGACACGCTGCTCGCCGCATGCGGGCTGTCGCGCGCGCAGGTGCCGGCCGTGTTCGAGGGTAACCGCGTCACCGGCATGCTGCTGCCGGCCGTCGCGCGCGCGCTCGGGTTGCGCGAAATCCCCGTCGTCGCGGGCGGGGGCGACAACGCGGCCGGGGCAGTGGGCGTCGGCATCGTGCGGCCTGGCGATGCGCTGCTGTCGCTCGGCACGTCGGGCGTCTATTTCGCGGTATCGGACGGTTTTCGCGCGAATCCCGAATCGGCGGTTCACAGCTTCTGTCACGCATTGCCGCGCACGTGGCACCTGATGTCGGTGATGCTGAACGCGGCCGGCTGCATCGATTTCACCGCGCAACTGGCCGGCTACGACGGCGTTGCTGCGCTGCTCGCCGACGCGGAAGCGAACGCGCGCGCGGAGCGCCCGTGGTTCCTGCCTTACCTGAGCGGCGAGCGCACGCCGCACAACGATGTGAATGCGAAGGGCGTGTTCTACGGGATGACGCCCGACACGCAGCGTGCGGATCTCGCGAACGCGACGCTCGAAGGGGCCGGCTTCGCGTTGCTCGACGGGATCGACGCGCTGCATGCGGCCGGCCTCGCGCCCGACGGCATCACGGTGATCGGCGGCGGCTCGCGCAGCGCGTACTGGACTCAGATGCTGGCCGACCTGAGCGGCCGTGCGCTGACCTTGCGCGCGGGCGGCGAAGTCGGCCCGGCGCTCGGCGCTGCGCGGCTCGCGCATCTCGCGCTCGAACCGGACGCGCCGCTCGACGCGGTGTGCCCGCAGCCGCCGGTCGTCGCGGTACGGGAGCCCGACATGGCGCGCCACGCGTGGTATCGCGACGCGCGCAGGCCGACGTTTCGCGCGCTGTATCGGGCGCTCGAACCGGTGTTCGCGACAGGCGTGTGACCCGCCGCACGAAACCGTGCCGCGCGGTGGCAAGACGATGGGCGACCGGCTTCGGCGGCCGCCCGGCGTTCGTGGAGTGGTCCAATAAAGAGAGGAATGGAGACATGAAATCCGTCAAACGTCGTACCGTATTGAGCTCGCTTGCCGGCGCCGCTGCGCTGGCGATCCTGACGCTGGGCGCACCGCTCGCGCATGCGAGCAAGGACAAGCCGGAAATCGGCTTCTGCATCGACGACCTGCGCGTCGAGCGCTGGTCGCGTGACCGCGACTACTTCGTGGCCGCCGCCACCAAGCTCGGCGCGAAAGTGTCCGTGCAGTCCGCGGACGCGAGCGAGGAGCGGCAGATCTCGCAGATCGAGAACCTGATCTCGCGCGGCGTCGACGTGATCGTGATCGTCCCGTTCAATTCGAAGACGCTCGGCAACGTGGTCGCCGAAGCGCGCAAGGCTGGCATCAAGGTGGTGTCGTACGACCGGCTGATCCTCGACGCCGACGTCGATGCGTACATCTCGTTCGACAATCAGAAGGTCGGCGAACTGCAGGCGCAGGGTGTCGTCGACGCGAAGCCGAAAGGCAACTATTTCCTGCTCGGCGGCGCGCCGACCGACAACAACGCGAAGATGTTGCGCGAAGGGCAGCTGAAGGTGCTGAAGCCGGCGATCGATCGCGGCGACATCAAGGTCGTCGGCCAGCAGTGGGTGCCGGAGTGGAGCGCGTCGACCGCGTTGCGGATCGTCGAGGATGCGCTGACCGCGAACAACAACAAGATCGACGCGATCGTCGCGTCGAACGACGGCACCGCGGGCGGCGCGATCCAGGCGCTCGCCGCGCAGCACCTGGCCGGCAAGGTGCCGGTGTCCGGGCAGGATGCCGATCTCGCCGCGGTCAAGCGCGTGATCGCCGGCACGCAGACGATGACCGTCTACAAGCCGCTCAAGCTGATCGCGAGCGAAGCGGCGAAGCTCGCGGTGGATCTCGCGAAGGGCACGAGGCCCGCATTCAACGCGCAATACGACAACGGCAAGAAGAAGGTCGACACGGTGCTGTTGCAGCCGACGCTCCTGACCAAGCGCAACGTCGACGTCGTCGTGAAGGACGGCTTCTACACTCAGGCGCAACTGGCGAGCCAGTAACGATGCGGCGCGCGGGCGGCCCACCGGCGTGTCCGCGCGCACACTGCGAGGCATGAGCGAATGACCGAACCCTTGCTGACGATGCGCGGCATCGTCAAGGAATTCGACGGCGTGAAGGCGCTGGACGGCATCGACCTGATGGTGCGGCCGGGCGAGTGCGTGGGGCTGTGCGGCGAGAACGGCGCAGGCAAATCGACGCTGATGAAGGTGCTGTCGGGCGTGTATCCGCACGGCACGTGGGATGGCGAGATCCGCTGGGAGGGCGCGCCGCTCGTCGCGTCCGGCGTGCGCGACACCGAGCGCGCGGGCATCGTGATCATCCACCAGGAACTGATGCTCGTACCCGAGCTGTCGGTGGCCGAGAACATCTTTCTCGGCAACGAGATCACCCTGCCGGGTGGGCGCATGAACTATGCGGCGATGGTGCAGCGCGCCGAGGCACTGCTGCACGAACTGCGGATCGACTCGATCAACGTCGCGCAGCCGGTGATGAACTACGGCGGCGGCCACCAGCAGCTGATCGAGATCGCGAAGGCGCTGAACAAGCGCGCGAAGCTATTGATCCTCGACGAGCCTTCTTCGTCGCTGAGCGCGTCCGAAACGCGCATCCTGCTCGACATCGTGCGCGACCTGAAGCGCCGCGGCGTCGCGTGCGTGTACATCTCACACAAGCTCGACGAGGTCGAGGCGGTGTGCGATACGGTGACGGTGATTCGCGACGGCCGCCATGTCGCGACCGAGCCGATGCGTACGCTGACGACCGACCGGATCATCGCGATGATGGTCGGCCGCGAGATCCGCGACCTGTATCCGCGCGAGCCGCACGAGATCGGCGACGTCGTGCTGGAAGCGCGCAACGTCACCTGTCGCGACGTGACGAATGCGCACCGCAAGCGGGTGGACGACGTGTCGTTCAGCGTGCGGCGCGGCGAGATCCTCGGCGTCGCGGGGCTCGTCGGCGCGGGCCGTACCGAGCTGATGCAGGCGATCTTCGGCGCGTATCCGGGCGCGTGCGCGGCGACCGTGCTGATGAACGGCCGGCCGCTGTCGATCCGCACACCCGCCGATGCGATCCGCGCCGGCATCGCGATGGTGCCCGAGGACCGCAAGCGTCACGGCATCGTGCCGCAGCTCGGTGTCGGCCACAACATCACGCTGGCGGTGCTGCGGCGCTTCGCGGCGCGCGGCCGGATCGACGCGGCCGCCGAGCTGGACGCGATCCGCACCGAGATGCAGCGGCTGTCGGTGCGCGCCGCGCATCCATTCCTGCCGATCGCGAGCCTGTCCGGCGGCAACCAGCAGAAGGCCGTGCTCGCGAAGATGTTGCTCGCCGAACCGCAGGTGCTGATTCTCGACGAGCCGACGCGCGGCGTCGACGTCGGCGCTAAGGCCGAGATCTACCGCCTCGTGTTCGCGCTCGCGAAGCGCGGCGTCGCGCTGATCGTCGTGTCGTCGGAAATGCCCGAGGTGCTCGGGCTCGCCGATCGCGTGCTGGTGATCGGCGAAGGGGAGTTGCGCGGCGACTTCGTCAACGACGGCCTCACGCAGGAACAGATCCTCGGCGCTGCGCTCAAATCCGGCCGGCAGCCGACCGAACCCACCGCAACGAGTGCGACATGAATTCCGAACTTTCTTCTTCTACCCCGGCGACGCAGGATGCGGATGCGCGCCGTTCAAGCGATCACGACGCGGGGCGCCCGGTCGCGCGCTCAACCGGCAGTCAGCTTCGCCAGATATTCGTGCGCTACAAGATCCTCGCGCTGCTGCTCGCGGTCGCGGCGATCTGGGCGTTCTTCTCGGTGCTGACCGACGGCGCGTTCGTCACGCCGCGCAACGTGTCGAACCTGCTGCGGCAGATGTCGATCACCGGCATGCTCGCATGCGGGATGGTGTTCGTGATCATCGCGGGCGAGATCGACCTGTCGGTCGGCTCGCTGCTCGGACTGCTCGGCGGCGTTGCGGCGATCCTCAACGTGAACCGCCACTGGCCCGTCGCCGCGACGGTGCCGGCGGTGCTCGCGCTCGGCGTGCTGGTCGGGCTCTTCAACGGCTGGTGGTCGACCTACCGGCGCGTGCCGTCGTTCATCGTCGGGCTCGGCGGAATGCTCGCGTTTCGCGGGATTTTGCTCGGCGTGACGGGCGGCTCGACGATCGCGCCGGTGTCCGACGGTTTCGTCTTCCTCGGGCAGGGCTACTTGCCGCGCGTGGCCGGGGATGGCCTCGCGCTGCTGCTGTTCGCGCTCGTCGCGCTGCTGGTCGTGCGTCAGCGCGGCACGCGGCGCCGCTACCGGCTCGCGGTCGCGCCGCTGTGGCAGGACATCGTCAAGATCGCGGGCGCAGGTGCGGTGCTGTTCGCGTTCGTCGCGACGCTGGATCGCTATGGCGGCATTCCGGTGCCGGTGTTGTTGCTGCTGGCGCTGCTCGGCATCTTCTCGTGGATCGCGACGCAGACCGTGTTCGGGCGGCGCATCTATGCGGTCGGTTCGAATCTCGAGGCGACGCGGCTGTCAGGCGTCGATACCGACCGCGTGAAGCTCGCGATCTTCGCGTTGATGGGGCTGATGTGCGCGTTCGCCGGTATCGTGAACACCGCGCGGCTCGCGGCCGGCTCGCCGTCCGCAGGCACGATGGGCGAACTCGACGCGATCGCCGCGTGCTTCATCGGCGGAACGTCGATGCGCGGCGGTTCGGGTACCGTGTACGGCGCGCTGATCGGCGCGCTGGTGATGGCGAGCCTCGACAACGGCATGTCGATGCTCGACGTCGACGCGTACTGGCAGATGATCGTCAAGGGCGCGGTACTGGTGCTGGCGGTGTGGATCGACGTGGTGTCGCGGTCGAATCGGCGATGAGGCGGCGCGCCTCGGTCGTCCGTCAACGAGAGGTGGACATGAAACGGAACACGGTGCCGATGCCAGGGATCTCCATGCTGCCGGCGTCGCCGCTCGCGACGCCGGTCGTCGACTACGACCACGGCGTCGCGCTCGGCCTGGGCGATCCGCGCGACCGCCGGATCATCGCGGATGCGCTGCGCACGCTGTTGCGCGAGCGCTCGGAAGCGCTCGCGTTCGCGATGCGCGTGGCGGACGAGCACGATCGTCCGAGGCCGGACGCGAACGATTTCGCGCTGACCGACATCATCCGGCTCGCGCGCATCGTCGAGCGCGCGGAGCGATACGGCGACGCGATGAACGAGCCCGCGCCCTCCGGTGCTCGCTGACACACGAGAGGGCTGGCCGGCGCCGTTCGCGCGCCGGGCTGTGCGCGCGACGTCCGCTTCTGACGCAGTCGCGCGAATTCCGCTTGAACGCCACCGCTTCCTTTTCTCGTACGATTGTCTCCGGTCGATCGGTTGCCGCATCGATCCGCAATGACCCGGATCGACACGCCTGGTCGGCGAGCTCACTTCAGATCATTCGACAAAAAACCGGCCTTGCCCGAACACGCCGGATAACGCATGCGTCGACTGCCGCCTGTGTGGCCCGATCGATGTGTGCTAGCGAGAATGCGCCTGGACCGCCATGGCGCGTCCGTCACCGAAGCAATTCGTACCGGAAAGTTACTCAGGTATGCGGGCAATTCGACGGCAGTTTTTCGTCGCGCTGAACCGATTCGGCGCGTGCGTGATATTGCCAGCCTTGCTGCTTGCTCTGGCGACGCGGCTTGCGCTTGGGGCGTGTTGTGAAGTCCGTTGCATGTTGGCCGACTGAATCGGGCTGGAATGTGCGGTGAGCGATGCAAACAAGCGACCCGCGCGATCCGACTGCGAAGGAGACCCGGCGATGGACACCCCCGATGCGCGCACCGGCGGCCGGCGGCACCGGTCGCGATTTTCATCGGTCGGATCTCGAGCAGCGCCTGCCGGGCGAGCCGGTCCGGAACCCAGGCCGGCGGCCCGCGCCGACCGATGACGATTGATAACGTATCGACATCAATCCTTCCAAAAATTGCACTTATCGTTTGTCGGGCGCCGGGCGAACATGCCGAAAAACGACAATCGATCAGCCCCTCCCGCGTATTTCTGGTTTTTCAGGAGACACCCCGATGCACCCCTCGTCCAGCCTTCCGGCCGAACGTTCGAAGGCCGCCGCGATCTTTCGCGTCACGGCCGGCAATTTTCTCGAGCAGTTCGACTTCTTCCTGTTCGGCTTCTACGCCACGCAGATCGCCAACGTCTTCTTCCCCGCGCAAAGCGAGTTCGCCTCGTTGATGATGACTTTCGCCGTGTTCGGCGCGGGCTTCCTGATGCGCCCGCTGGGCGCCATCGTGTTGGGCGCGTATATCGACGAAGTCGGCCGCCGCAAGGGCCTGATCGTCACGCTGTCCATCATGGCGAGCGGCACCATCCTGATTGCGTTCGTGCCGGGCTACGCGACGATCGGCCTGCTGGCGCCCGTGCTCGTGCTGATCGGGCGGTTGCTGCAGGGCTTCTCCGCAGGTGCCGAACTGGGCGGCGTATCGGTCTATCTCGCCGAACTGGCGACGCCCGGCCGCAAGGGCTTCTTCACGAGCTGGCAATCGGCCAGTCAGCAGGTTGCGATCGTCATCGCGGCGGGCCTCGGCTTCGCGCTGAATCAGTGGCTGAGCGCATCGCAGATCGCCGCCTGGGGATGGCGCGTGCCGTTCTTCGTCGGCTGCATGATCGTGCCGTTCATCTTCATGCTGCGCCGCAACCTGGAGGAAACCCAGGAGTTCAAGGCCCGCAAGCATCGTCCGGGCATGAAGGAAGTGTTCGGCACGCTGGTTCAGAACTGGGGCGTCGTGGTCGCCGGCATGATGCTGGTCGCGATGACCACCACGAGCTTCTATCTGATCACCGTCTACGCGCCGACCTTCGGCAAGACGGTGCTGCATCTGAGCACCGCCGACAGCCTGCTCGTGACGCTTTGCGTGGGCGTGTCGAACTTCGTGTGGCTGCCGATCGGCGGTGCGCTGTCCGACCGGATCGGCCGCCGGCCGCTGCTGGTCGGCATGACGATGCTCACCGTCGTGACCGCCTATCCGGCGCTGTCGTTCCTCGCTCACGCGCCGTCGTTCGCCAACATGCTGCTCGTCCTGCTCTGGCTCTCGTTCATGTACGGGATCTATAACGGTGCGATGGTCGTCGCGCTTACCGAAGTGATGCCGGTGCAGGTGCGTGTCGCGGGCTTCTCGCTCGCCTACAGCCTCGCGACGGCCGTGTTCGGCGGCTTCACGCCGGCCATCTCGACCGGGCTCATTCACATGACGGGCGACAAGGCCGCACCCGGCTACTGGATGAGCTTCGCCGCAGTGTGCGCGCTGCTTGCGACGTTCGCACTCTATCGCCACCGCACAGCGACGTTGACGCCGGCGCATTGATGGCCGGCCTGTCCGTCACGTTCATCCCCACCCACGAATCTGCACGACCACGACGATGAGAAATCCGCTCCTGAAATTTTGCGCAACCGCCCTCGTCGCCACCGCGGCGCTCGCGGCCAATGTGCAGGCTGCCGAACTGCACGTGATGAGCTCGGGTGGCTTCACCGCCGCCTACAAGGTGCTCGGCCCCCGGTTCGCGGCCACGACGGGCAATACGCTCGCAACCGCGCTGGGCCCGTCGATGGGCAAGTCGCCCGAAGCGATTCCGAACCGGCTCGCGCGCGGCGAGCCCGCCGACGCCGTCATCATGGTCGGCTACGCGCTGGACGAACTGATCAAGCAAGGCAAGGTCATCCCCGAATCGCGGGTCGAGCTGGCCGACTCGCGCATCGGCATGGTCGTGCGCGACGGCGCGGCAAAGCCCGACATCAGCACCGCGGACGGTCTCAAGCAGGCGCTGCTGCACGCGAAGTCGATCGCCTACTCGGACAGTGCAAGCGGCGTGTATATCGAACGCGAGCTGTTCAAGAAGCTCGGCATCGAGGACCAGGTGAAGTCGAAGGCGAAGATGATTCCGCGGATTCCGGTGGCATCGGTCGTCGCGAACGGCGACTACGAAATCGGCTTCCAGCAGGTCAGCGAACTGCTGCCCGTCCACGGCGCGACTTACGTCGGCAAGATTCCGGAATCGCTGCAGTCCGTCACGCGCTTCGCCGCCGGCATCCCAGTCGGCGCACAGCATCCGAAGGAAGCGAAGGCGCTGCTCGATTATCTTGCGTCGCCCGACGTGCAGGCCGACGTGAAATCGACCGGGCTGGATTCCGCTTCCGCGCATTGAGCCCGATCGGCGGGAAGGCTTGTGTCAGACCGCCTTCCCGTCGCCGCCGCCGTCTCCCATGACACTGTCTTCATCAGCCCCGTTCGGCAAGGCCGGCCCACCCACCGCGAGCCTCTGCGCAAGACGCGTACGATCGCACGCACCTTCCCACGACGACACGAAGATCACCGCGCACGCATTGCTGATCACGCTGGTCAGCGCGCGTGCCTCCGACATGAAGCGATCGATGCCGACCAGCATCGCCACTCCGGCGACGGGCAGGTCGGGCATGACGGCGAGCGTGGCGACCAGCGCAACCAGCCCGCTACCGGAAACACCGGCGGCTCCCTTTGATGTGAGCAGCATGATGGCGAGCATCACCGCGATCTGCGACGTGGAAAGCGGGATGTCGCACGCCTGCGCGATGAACAATGCCGCGAGCGTCAGGTAGATCGCGGTACCGTCCAGATTGAACGAATAGCCCGCCGGCAGCACGAGTCCCACGATGCCCTTGTCGCAGCCGAGTGCCTCCAGCTTGACGATCAGACGTGGCAGAACGGGCTCCGTGGACGACGTCGCGAGGACGATGAGCAATTCTTCGCGCATGTAGCGCAGGAGCCGCCACAGCGCGAAACCGTGCAGTCGCGCGAGCGGTGCGAGCACCAGCGTGACGAACAGCACGCAGGCCACGTAGAAGGACGCCATCAGCTTCGCAAGCGAGCCGACCGAACCGATGCCGAAACGGCCCACTGTGAAAGCCATTGCGCCGAATGCGCCGAGCGGAGCGAGCCGCATGATCATCGCGAGCACGCGAAAGACGACCTGGGCGACACCGTCGATCAGCGCAAGAACGGGCCGGCCGGCCCGCGGGTGCGCATTCAACGAGAAGCCGAACAAGAGCGACAGCAGCAGCACCGGCAACACGTCGCCATTGGCGAACGCGCCGAGCATCGTGTTCGGAATCACACTCAGCCCGAACGCCACAAGCCCCTGCGGTTCCGCATGCTTTGCATACGGAGCGAGGACGCTCGCATCCAGGTGGTGGACATCGATGTGCATGCCGGCGCCGGGTTGCAGCACGTATGCAGTGACGAGCCCGAGCGCGAGCGCGGCGGCCGTCAACAGATAGAAGAGCGCCAGTGCCCGCATGATCGTGCGGCCGATTGCCTTCCCGTTCGCCAGCGACGTGATGCCCGAGACGATCGTGCAAAAGACGATTGGGGCGATGGTCATCTTGACCAGGCCGACGAACGCATCGCTGAGGGGCTTGAGCATCGCGCCCGCCGCCGGCCATGCGTGACCGATGCCCATGCCGAGCATCATCGCGAGCAGAACCTGCACGTAGAGCGATCTAAGCAGCCTGGCCAACCTCACTGTCCGGTCTTCCTTCGTGTCTCTCTGTCGTCGTTACACCGATGCGCCGCTGCGTGCGATACCGCCACGCTTCGCCTCGATGACCATCCGATGAAACGCCTCGGCGGCTGGTGTGAGCGGTCGTCCGCGCCGCTTCACGATTCCCACACGTCGTTTGACGACCGGTTCGACGAGCGGCACGCTCGTGAGAATAGGGTGGTCATGCCCGGGCATCGCCATCGAGGGTACCGCGGCGACGCCGAGTCCCGCTTCGATCAATCCGAGCAGGGTCGTCACGTGGCGTGTCTCGCAGACGCTCGGTACGTGCGGGGCGACGGCGGTCAGCGCCTGGTCGAGCAGCAGGCGGTTGCCGGAAGTCTTGTCGACCGACACATACTCGTGCTCGTAAAGTTCGTTCCAGGTCACGCGCTTCTTGCGAGCGAGTGGGTGGTCGCGGCGACAGGCGGCAACGAACCGTTCCTGGAGCAACACCTTGAACTCGATCTCCGCCTCCTGGCTGCCGATGAAGCTCACGCCGAAATCCGCCTCGCCGCTGATGACGGCCCCGAGCACCTCGTTGGCGCTTGCATCGAGCAGTTTCACCCTGATGCGCGGAAAGCGCTGATGATAGCGCGCGATGATGGCGGGCAGAAAGTAGTAGGCGACCGACGGCACGCATGCGATCGTCACATGGCCCAGGCGGCTCGATGAAACGTCGCGGATGCCGAGCAGGGCGGCGTCGAGATCGTCGAGCAGTTGTTCGGTACTCTGCGCGAACACGCGACCGACTGTGGTGAGCGAGACGCTACGCGTGGTGCGCTCGAACAGTCGTACGCCGAGCGCTTCCTCGAGCTTGTCGATACGACGGCTCAAGGCCGGCTGGGAAATGTTGACTGCGTCGGCGGCCTTTCGGAAGCTTCCCGTTTCCACAACGGCGCGAAATGCCTGCAAGTCGGTTAAGTCGAAGTTGATCCCCACAGGCAGATCTCCGCCACTCAGATGCGGAGCATTGTGCATGATTCTGCCGGCGCAATGCGCATTGCATTGCCTGAAACCCGATGTCTGCGGGTTTGCCCGCCGTTGTTGCCCGAACCGCACACGATAGTCCCGCGGCGGTGCGCCGACGCATTGTGCAAACGCCCGCTGTCACGCGTCCACGCTTCCGGACCCCGATCGTTCGGCGCTCCGTTCGAGCGGCCAGTCGGCCCGCTCCAGTAGTGCCGTCGCACGGCCGGCACGTAACGGGCCGGTGAAAACCCGGTCTCGTCGAGGCGTGTGATCCTTGCGCTGCGGCAGATCGTCGGATCATGGAAATCGAGGAGATTACCGGGCGACCAAGGTCGCGTGGATGATTTTTGGCAGCCACGCATACGCAATCGTTACCAGCGTCACGCCGACGACGAGCATCGGCACTACCATTGGCCACGCGCCCCACTGATAACGCGGATCGGCGAATCCGGCTGCCGTCTGTCCTACGCTGAAGGCGAAGAACATCATGATGAAGCCGGACCAGGATACGGCGCGGCCTGCAAGGTGAGGCAGGCCGCTGACCGCCCCTGCCTGCCCGCACGGCTGATGGATCCCGTGGCCGAGGCAATACACGCCATGCCCGGCGAGCAGCGGCCAGATGCTGCCGGGAAGCAGCGCGCACCCCAATGCCTGGATCACCGCGCCGCAGAGGCTCAGCGTTGCGCCTTGCTGCACCGTTCGCAGCATGCTCTGACGTCGCAACAACAGGCGGCAGCCATACGTACTCAGGACATAGACGAGCGTACCGCCCGCCGGTATCCAGCCATAACGCTGGGGCGAGATGCCGAGCTGCCCGATGTAGATTGCCGGAGACAGCAGGAGAAAGCAGAACATGCCGGTGTACGTCGAGGCGGCCAGCAACGCCCATACCCTGAACGTGGCATTGCCGAATATCTCGCGCACGTCCCGGATCGAGCCGCGGTTCGAAGCGATTCTGACGAAGCTTTCCTCGAAGCCGTACCAGCACATGACGAGCAGCCCGAATGCATACAGGCTCATCCCCGCGAGCACCCATCGCCATCCGGCATGTTGTGCGACATACGCACCGAGAATCGGCGCGAGGAACGCCATCATCCCCATTCCCATGAAACCACGCGCCATCACGTACGGGCCATCGGCTGCCGAATACCGGTCGCGCACCGTCGCGCGCGCGCATACCAGGATCGCGGCCATGGCAAAACCCTGCATCGCGCGAGCGGCTACCAGCATCGCTGCGCTCGAGGCGAGCGCTGCCGCGAGCGCTGCCACGGCATAGAGCGCAAGGCCGCTCAGCAACACGGGACGGCGGCCGAATCGGTCGGACAGGCTGCCCATCGGCAATTGCCCGATACCGAATATCAATGCGAAAACCGTGAGGCTGACGCTGGCGGAGCCCAGCGTTGCGGCGATTTCAGGCAGCGCCGGCAGGTAACTGTCGGTTGCCACCGGCTGGGCCGCCAGCAGAAGCGGCAACATGAGCACGAAGTTCGGGCGAGCCGGGCGCATGGTGTCCGGCATGTCGTTTTTCGGCACGGTATCAGGCATCGGTGACGCAAGCTGGCTCTGTCAGTGAGGGCGCGGCGGCAAGCTGGAAATGATTGGCGGAAGGGGCGCCGAACACGACGCCCCGTCGAACGCGGCTAGCTGCCGACGGATCCCGGCACGTGTTCGTGCCCGATGCGATTGCGCGACATCGCTTCGGCGCGCAGCCGGTCGTATTCCGCCTTGCCGACCGGTTGAGCGTTCGCTCGTCCCAGGTCGTTCATATGGACACGATGGGTCTCGCGTGCGCTCAAGGCTGCGAGCGACGCAATCACGGTGACGCCGAACGCGATCGCACCGACGATCAACCAGACGTGATGTGCGCCGGGCGGCGCGACCGCCGTGAAAAGCGCGGGCAGCATCGCCGTGGCCGCGGTACCGAGGTTCTGCGCGATTGCCATCGCCGAGACGCGCGTGCGGGTCGGGAAGAGTTCCGGGTAAAAGGCGGGAAACACCGCGTTGTAGCCCTGATACACGACACCCCACATGAGCATCGACATCGCGAATGCGAGCGGCACGTTCCGGATGCTGATCGCATACAGGTACGCGAATGCGAGCAACCCGGCGGCCAGCGAGCCGACGATGATCGGCGGCCGGCGTCCGACCTTGTCGGAAAGGTTGCCGACGAACGGAATCACGATCATCGCAACGATATTGCCGACCACCGTGATCCAGAGATAGACATCTTTCTGGAATCCGATTCCATACGCCGGCTGGACCGCATAGGCCGCGCCGAAGATCGTGGCGACGACCGGAATCACGTTCATCATCGACATGCAGGCAACGCGCACCATGTCGGGAAAGTGGTGCCTGAAAGCGTCGGCCACGGGCGAGCCGGCTTGCGACCGGTTGCGTACCGCTTCGTCGAAGGCCGGCGACTCGTCGACCTCGCGGCGAATGATCAGGCCCGCGACGATGACCAGCGCACTCAGCAGGAACGGAATGCGCCAGCCCCAGCTATCGAATTGCGCGGACGGCATGTAGTAGGCGAGCGGCAGGAACACGGCGGCGGCCAGCACTTGCCCGGCCTGCACGCCCTGTAGCGTGAAGCTGACGAAGTATCCGCGTCGACCGAACGGCGCGTGTTCCAGGATCATCGAACTCGCGCCGGTAATCTCGCCGGCTACCGCGAAACCTTGCAGCAGGCGAAGCGCCACGAGCAATGCCGGCGCGATCAGCCCGGCTTGCTGATAGGTCGGCAGGAGGCCGACGCCGACGGTCGAGATTCCCATCAGGAACATGCAGAAAAGCAGGACGGTTTTACGTCCTCGCGTGTCGCCGAGGTGGCCCAGCACGAACGCGCCGATCGGGCGGGACACATAGCCGACGCCATAAGTGGCCAGCGACGCGATGATGGCCGTCGTGGGGCTGCCGTGCGGGAAGAATATCAGCGGGAAGATCAGCGCCGATGCCGTGGCGTAGATGAAGAAATCGTAGTATTCGAGCACCGAGCCGATCCAGCCGCTGACGGCGGCTTTTCTCGATTGGTGCCTGCCCCTGGGCTCGTCTCGCAAGGTCGTGGTCATTGTCGTCTCCGGATATTGATATGTGTGCCGGGCAAGGCGGGTGATGCGGGGAGTCGTCATTGCCCGATGTGTCGACTCAGTGGTGCGACCTGACCGCGGCCCGTCGATACGGCGCGCGGCGGACACGCGCGGTGCGCTACGCCGCGTCCTGGCGACGGCTGCGCATGCGTCGGTCCCGCATCGGCCGCCGATGCGGGAATCGGCCTATTCCTCGCCGAGCGCCGAAACCGCGGCCCTCAGCGCGAGCAGATAGCTTTGGACACCGAAACCGCAAATCTGCCCGCTGACGATCTCGGCCAGCACGGAGTGATGCCGGAACGGCTCGCGTGCATGAATGTTGGACATGTGCAGTTCGACGACCGGGCACGTGAGGATGGCAAGGGCATCGCGAATGCCGTAGCTGTAATGCGTCCATGCCCCCGCGTTGATCAGCACCGCATCCTGGTGCTCCTCGAAAGCGCGATGAATGCGCTCGCACATCGCTCCTTCGTTGTTCGTCTGGAACGATTCCACCTGCACACCCAGTTCCGTCGCCAGCCCTTGCAGCCGCGCATCGATCTGCGCGAGCGTGATCGTCCCGTACTGCGCCGGGTCGCGCTTGCCGAACATGTTGTGATTGATGCCGTGCAGCATCAGGATCTTCTTCATGCGAATCTCCGTTGCGTGTTCAATCAAAGGGCACGGCCAGGCGATCGATCACCGCGCTGGTCTGGGGGCGTATGCCGCGCCACCACGCGAACGCTTCGGCCGCCTGTTCGACCAGCATGCCGACGCCATCCGCGATCCCGTGTACGCCCGCGTTTTTCGCGAGCCGGAGAAACGGCGTCAGACGCTTGCCGTATGCCAGTTCGTAGGCCGTGCCGGCCGGACTGAACACGCTCGGCGGGACCGGCGGCAAGTCGCCGGTCAGGCTGGCCGACGTGGCATTGACGACCAGGTCGAAACGCCCCATGCGCGCGAGGTCCGCGTAACCGTTGGCAACGAGCGGGCCGCGCCCGGCCACCTGCGCGGCCAGTGCGCGCGCCTTGTCGACGTCGCGATTCGCGATGACGAGTTCCGCCGGCCCGGCTTCGAGGAACGGCAACAGCGCGCCGCGTGCCGCGCCGCCTGCACCGAGCACCAGGACGCGCTTGCCGGCCATCGGCAGATTGAGGTTCGTTTCGATATCGCGCACCAGCCCGATGCCGTCGAAGTTGTCCGCCAGGATGCGGCCGCCGTCGAACTTGAGCGCGTTGGCCGCGCCCGCGATCTGCGCGCGCTCGCTGCGTTCGTCCGACATCGCGAACGCGTCGAGCTTGAACGGCGCGGTGACGTTGATGCCCTTGCCGCCGCCCGCGAAAAACGCGCGAACCGCGTCAGCGAAGGCGCCTGCCGGTTCGATCGGCCCCTCGATCGCCGTATAGCCGAGGTCCTGCCGCGTCTCCTGCGCGAAGAGGCCGTGAATCAACGGGAATTTCGTGTGTCCGATCGGATTGCCGATCACCGCGTATTGGTCGGTCATCATTGGCTCGCTTTTGCGTAGAGGACGCCATCGGCCTGCATCGCGTCGATTTCGGCCGAGTCGAACCCGAGCAAACGCGCGATCTCCGCGTTGTGCTGCCCGAGATCGGGCGCGACGTCGCGAATCGTCGTGTCGCAATCGGAAAACCGGAACGGCAGGTTGGGCAGGCGCAGCGTCCCGTAGCGCGGATGCTGTTGCTCGACGACCATGCCTCTGGCCTGGATCTGCGGATCGTTCAATACCTCGTCGATGCGCTGCACCTTCGCGCACGGAACGTCGATGCCGTCCAGCAGATCCAGTACCGACGCGACGGAACGCGCGGCCACCCACGGCTCGACCACCGACAGAATCTCTGCGCGGTGCGCATTGCGCCCGGTGCTGTCGTGAAACCGCGTGTCGGCGCCGAAGCCCGCCGGGCCGCCGTGCGTCGCGATCAGCTCGGCGAAGCGCTTCCACGCGTCGTCGACTTGCGCGGCGATCACGAGGTCGCCGTCCGCGGCGCGGAACACGCCATAGAGCGTCGAAGTCGGCATGTCGTGCCCGGTTTGCTCGGGCAGTACGCCCTGCAGCGTGTAGCACTGCACCGCATATTCGTGCATCGATACGAGCGTGTCGTACAGCGCCATGTCGATGTGTTGCCCGCGGCCGCTCTTCACGCGCCCCAGCAGCGCGGCGTTGATGGCCGCGACCGCATGGATGCCGGTATACATGTCGCCGAGCGAGATGCGCAGCAGCGGCGGCCGTTCACCCGGTGTGCCGACCATCTGCATGATCCCGCTCTTGGCCTCGGCGATCAGCCCGAAACCCGCGCGATGCGCATCGGGGCCGGTATGCCCGTAAGCCGAGATCGAGCAGTAGACGAGGCCCGGATTGCGCGCCGACAATTCGGCATGGCCGAGCCCGAGCTTGTCCAGCGCGCCCGGCCGATAGTTCTCGATGAACACGTCGGCGGAGTCGCACAGCCGCTGCATGAACGCCTTGCCGCGCGTGTCCTTCATGTTGACGCTCACGCCGCGCTTGCCCATGTTGAGCTGCAGGAAGTAGCCACTTTGCTGGTCGTCGAGCACGGTCGCGTGCTGCCGTCCGGCGTCGCCTGACCCGGGACGCTCGACCTTGATGACTTCGGCGCCGAGCGCCGCGAGACAGCGCCCGACATACGGCCCGGCAAGGAAGTGGCTGTAGTCGACGACGCGAATGCCTTCGAGTGGGCGAGCCTGCATTACAGGGCCTCCGGGCGGCGCGGCACCATCAGGCGATGCTCGCCGCGTTGAACGACCTGACCGTCGTGATTGATCAGCTCCGATGGCAGCACGACGATGCCCCAGTCCGGACGACTCTTGCTCGCCCGCATCGAGCCGACGCTGAACTTCACATGCAGCACATCGCCGACCTTGATCGGCAGCAGGAAATCCCAGGTCCAGCCGAGCGACATGCCCGGCAGAAAGCGATAGTCGCTCTGCGTCTTCAGGCCGTCGGCGATGGACAGGCCGAACAGCCCGTGCGCGACGAGGCAGCCGAAATGGCTCGCGTTCGCGTATGCCTCGTCCACGTGGACGGGCGTATGGTCGCCGGTGAGGTCGGCGTACGCGAGAATGCGCGCCTTGGTCACGATGTAGTTCGGGCTCGTGCACGTGTCGCCCTCGCGGGCGTCGTCCCAGTATTTTTCGACGATCGTCATGGTCACGCCTCCGCGCGCGGGTTGATTGCCAGCGCCTGTGCGACGCAGGAAGCCGGCCGGGCCTGGATCAGTTCGACGGCGAGCCCGTCGGGCAGGCGAAGCCAGTTGCGCCCCTGCGGCATCTCCGTCACGCCGAATCGTTGGGCTGCGGCCAGCGCGGCCTCCAGGTCTTCGCACATCACGCCGAGATGGGCGAGCCGGCCTTCCGGGCCTTCGTATTCCGGCGCATGGATGAACTGCAGGCCGCCGAGCGTCCAGTACTGCCGCGGCGCGTCGAGCGTGCCGTCCACTTCGCGCAGGGTCATGCCGAGCACGTCCTCGAAGAAACGGATGTGCCAGCGGATGTCCTTGACCCAAATCGCAACGTGTTCGAGATAGGCTTTCGTGGCATTCATGCGGCCGCCTCCTGCCGTTGGCGGTCGGCCATCGCACGTTCCAGCCCCTTGATACAGGCAACGAGCGTGGCATTCACCGGGGTCGGCACGCCGTAGCGCTGCCCCCAGCGCGCGACCGAACCGTTGATGAAGTCGATTTCGGTGATCGAGCCTTTTTCCAGGCTCTGCAGCATGGACGTCTTGAAGGTCGCGGGCAGCCCCTCGGCGGCGAGCGTCCAGGCCTGTTCGGGATCGGTCATCGACAGCTTCACGCCGGCTGCCTGCGCCGCCGCGATCGCCTCGGCCACGGCCGCGAGCGACGTCGCCTTCAGCAGCGGCTCGTCGTAAAGCTGCCCATAGGTGAGGCCGGTCAGGCCCGTCAGCGCGCCCGTCGCGACATTCACCAGCAGCTTGTCCCACATCGTGCCGACGATGTTGTCGCTGATCGTCGTGGCGAGGCCGGCGGCATTGAACGCGGCGGCGATTGCCTGCACACGCGGTGTGACGCGGCCGTCAAGTTCGCCGATATAGGTGGTTTTGCCGATCACGCCGGATTCGATATGGCCCACGCCGCGCCGCACGCCGCCGACGTAGGTCTTGCCCGCGAGCACGCGCTCGCGGCCGACGGCGTCGATCAGGATGTCCTCGTGTCCGAGGCCGTTCTGCAGCGACAGCACGGCGGTATCCGGCCCCACCAGCGATCGGGCGCCGCGGATGGCCGCATCGGTCTGGAACGACTTGACCAGCACGACCACCAGGTCGGCCACGCCGACTTCGGCGATCCGAGTCGTCGCGTGAACGGAAACGTGCCGGGTGCCGCCCGCGTCGTCCACGCGCAAGCCGTCACGGCGCATCGCATCGACGTGTGCAGGCGAGCGGTCGATCAGCCAGGTCTCGTGGCCGCCTCGAGTAAGGGTGGCGCCGATCGCGCAGCCTAGTGCGCCAGCGCCCAGAATCGCTATTTTCAATGGCTTCTCCTTTGTCGACCAGAGTTGGTGCTTTGGCGCCTTACTCTGGTCCCATGCAAGGCTGATGTGTGGCATCACGATAGGAGTCGCCGCTCATGCCGGCAATGCAATGGATACAATGACGTCATTGCCATGGACAATAATGCCGCGATGCCAGCCGACCTGCCCGACCTGAAGCTGCTTCAGCTTTTCGATCTCCTGTACGACGTGCGCAGCGTCACGCGCGTCGCCGAGCAACTGGGCCAGAGCCAGCCGACGGTCAGCATCTGGCTCGGGCACTTGCGGGAACATTTGCACGATCCGCTCTTCATCCGGACACCCGGCGGCATGGCGCCGACACCGCAAGCCGACGCGCTGATCGGGCCATGCCGGGAAATTCTCGAATCCCTGCGGCGCTTCACTGCATGGGAGATCGCATTCGATCCCGCGACGGCCCAGCGACGGTTTCGCATCTGCATGACCGACGCGAGCCACATCACGCTGCTGCCTCGGCTGCTGGCCCATGTCCGGGCGCAGGCGCCCGGCGTCCGGCTGGAAGCCGCACGGATCGACGGCAATACGGAGCGCGCGCTCGAATCCGGCGAAGCCGATCTCGCGATCGGGTATGTACCCTGGCTAGGCGGCGGCATTTATCAGCAGAAACTGTATGACCAGGACTGGGTGTGCCTGGCGAACCGGCATCACCCGCGGATTCGCAGTCGCCTCGGGGTGAAGCAGTATCGTTCCGAAGGCCACGTCGCCATTACCGCGGGAACCGGGGCGCAACTCCTCGAACAGGCGCTGCGGCAGGCGCGCATCGACCGGGACGTGGTGTTGGAACTGCCGGGTTTTCTGGGTCTGGGTGCGATCGTCCAGACGACCGACCTGATCACGACGCTACCCCGTCATATCGGCCAGACCCTGGCTCAGGCGAGCGATCTGGCGGTTCATGCGTGCCCGATCCCGGTCGACGGGTTTGCGGTACGACAGCACTGGCATGCGCGCTATCACCATGAGGCCGGCAATCGGTGGCTGCGTGGTGTCGTGATTCGATTGTTCGGTGAGGCACATTGAGGATACCTGACTACTCCGGCCGCCAACATTCGTCAGCACATCCATGAAGCGCGCCAGCATGGCCGCGACGCGGCCCTGCGAGCCCGGCACGTACGAACTGCTGCTGCTCGAGCGGACTCACTGAATGCGCTTAGGCGCGATGGGGCGGCTGCTGTCGAATGCCGGGCGGCAGTTGAGCCTGCATCCTTGCTTGTCCGCGTTCGAGCAGTGAGGCAACGGGCGTTTCGATCGGCGGTAATGCCGTTTCGACCAACTTTTCCGCCTCGCGATGCTCGACGCCCAGTGCGCGCAGAATGGCCGCGACCACCGGCTCCGGAGCGACGTTTTGCGGGCCTTCGCTGGTGATCCTGAGGATCGTCGCGAGCGCGGTTCCGGCGATCACGTCGAGTGCCGTGCCGACGCCGACATCGCTGAAGCGTCCCAGTGCCAGCCCCTGCTCGATGTGGGGCGGGAGGAATACGTAAATCAGGCTGCTCGGCCCCGCCGAATGCAGGCCGGCCGCGCAAATGAAGCGCGCCAGCAGCGGATACGCGCACGCGGCGTGCAGGAACATGCGCACACCGCACGCGATGCGAAGCGCCGGATCCCCGTATTCGTGGACTTCCGTTTCGATCAGGCGCAGCAACTCGTCGTTCAGCTCCTGCGTGACCGCCGCGAGCAGATCCTCGTTGGTGCGGAAGTACTTGTAGAACGTACCCTGCGATACGTCCGCGGCAGCAATGACGTCCTGGATGACGCTTGCGCCGACGCCCTTTTCTGCGAACACCAGCATCGCACTTTCGATCAGCCGGGCGCGCATGCGCTCGCGGCGCTCTGCCGCGACGCGGGTCCGATGGTCAACGGTCGTTTCATTCATGGCGGAATTATAAGGCGACGCAACAGACGCTCCGAGCTGCTAGGTAAAAACGAGTATATTGTCATGATGACAAATATCTCATTATTAAGCCGAGCAAGTTCGATCAACCGTCTGGAGCGACCACGCCGTGAATGCCCCGTCCATGACTCACACATTGACCCAACGAACCGTCCGGGTCGGTGCGCGGACCATTTCCTTTACCGAAGCAGGCGAGGGCCCGGTGGTGCTCATGCTCCACGGCGGCGGCCCCGGTGCTTCCGGCATGTCCAACTACGCGCGCAATGTCGGCGCGCTCGCATGCGTCCACCGCGTCGTCGTGCCCGACCTGCCCGGCTACGGCAAATCGACGAAGGGGCTGGATCGCGGCGATCCGTTCGGCGACCTGGCGGCAAGCATGCTCGGGATGCTCGATGCGTTGCGCATCGAGCGCGCGCACGTCCTCGGTAACTCGCTCGGCGGCGCATGCGCGTTGCGCATGGCGATCGAGCGCCCGGCCGCGGTCGGGCGCCTGGTGCTGATGGGGCCGGGCGGCGTGGACACGACGCGCACATTACCCACGCCCGGCCTCAAACGGCTGCTGAACTACTACAAGGGCGAAGGCCCGACGCTGCAAAAGCTCGCGACGTTCATCCGGGGCGACCTCATCTACGACGGCAGCCTGGTATCCGACGCGACGCTCCAGGAGCGCTTTCAGTCCAGCATCGATCCGGAGGTCGTCGCCAGCCCGCCGTTGCTCGGGCCCAAAGGCATTCCGAATTTCAGGAATCTGGATTTCACGCGCGATCCGCGCCTGGCCGCCGTCCAGCATCCGACGCTCGTGCTGTGGGGAACCGAGGACAAGGTCAATCGACCGAGCGGCGCACGCTCGCTGCAGCGACGCATGCCGAACTGCGACGTGCACCTGTTCAGCAAGACCGGTCATTGGGTGCAGTGGGAGCGCGCCGACGAATTCAACGCGATGGTAGTCGCGTTTCTGGCCGAGGATCGCGCAGATGCGCCCCTCTTCCGCCGCGTCTGACCCGGGGTGCATCGTCATGCCTGACATCGCTAGTTCGCTGGTCGCGCTCGACAGCGTGTTCGGTCGCGTGAATCTCGGCTATGTGCTGATCGAATCCGGTCGCCTGGACGCGTGGATGAGGTTCGTCACCGAGGGGCTCGGGCTGCACGCGGATCGTCCGCAGCCCACGGTGCTCGCCTGTCGCATCGATGCGCATCAACGCCGTTTGATCGTTCACGAAGGACGAGCGGAAGACGTCACCGCAATCGGCTGGCAACTGGCCGACGACGCGGCGTTGCAACTCGTGCTCGTGCGGCTGTCCGCGCTCGGCATCGACGTGCGGCCGGGCAGCGCGAACGAAGCTGCGTTGCGAGGCGTGCAGGGATTCTGGTACTTCATCGGACCGAAACGGCTGCGCACCGAGCTGTTCACCGATGCGGTGCCGAGCGATTCGCCGTTGCGGATGAAGGCGAGCGGATTCGTGACCGGCGCATCTGGGTTGGGGCACGTCGCGATCACGACGCGTCGGCCGGAAGCGATGCAGGCGTTCTGGAAGAGGGTGTTCGACGCACGCTTGTCGGACGAGATCGAGGACAAGATCGACGGCCTGAATCTCGACTTCGCGTTTCTTCGACTGAACGAGCGTCACCATTCGCTTGCAACCGCGTCGACGCGTGGCATCCGTCTGAATCCGCTGCGCACGCAGATTCACCACCTGAATCTTCAGTGCGTATCGCTGGACGACGTGACTCAGGCCTACTTGCGATGCCGTTCGATGGGATACCCGATCGCCAATGCGATCGGCCAGCATCCGAACGACCGCGAGCTGTCGTTCTACGTTCAGACGCCGTCCGGCTTCGAGATCGAACTCGGCTGGAATCCGATCGTGGTGGATGAACGCGCGTGGCACACGACGACCTACCAAGGGATCAGCCTGTGGGGCCATCGCCCAGAGAACCTGACCTTGCGCGCCCGGCTGGGCCGCGCCCGCCGCGCGTTCGCGTCGCTGCTGCATCCGGAATTCATCATCCACGGAGACCAACCATGAACGCAGTGCATCAGGACGATGCGTGCGACGTCGCGATCGTCGGGCTCGGACCGACCGGCCTCGTGCTTGCGCACCTGCTCGGCCAGGCTGGCCATCGCGTCGTCGTGCTCGAGCGCGAGCCGGTGTTTTACGGCAATGCCCGCGCTGTTTATACCGACGACGAATGCATGCGGATCTTCCAGCATCTGGCGGTGGCCGACGAACTGCAGGCACGGATGATGATGGAAACGCCGGTGCAGCTCGTGCGCCCTGACGGCACGCCGATCACGCAGTACATGCCGCGCAAGCGGCCGCTCGGCTGGCCGATCATCAATTTCTTCTACCAGCCGTACCTCGAAACGACGCTGTCGGACACGCTGTCGCGCTATCCGAACGTCACGATCCGGCGCGGACGCGAAGTAGTCGATTTCTCGCAGGACGCCGACGGCGTCGGCATCGTGCACCAGGCCACGCGCGAAGCGCGCTTCAGCGACGCGACGGATGCGCAAACGAGCATGAACGACGATCCCGACGCGCAGTCGTTGCGGGCGCGGTATATGGTCGGCGCGGACGGCGGGCGCAGCATCGTTCGCACGCGGCTCGGCATCGACATGGCCGGCAAGAGCTTTCCCGAGCCGTGGCTCGTCGTGGACATCGAGCGCAAGCCGGGCACCGACGCGCTACGCCACCTGCCGTACTTCAATTTCGTCGTCGACCCGAAGCTGCCGGTCGTGAGCTGCGTTCAGCCCGACAGGTTCCACCGCTTCGAATTCATGCTGATGCCGGGTGAAACGAAGGAGAACATGGAGCGGCCGGAGACGGTGCGCGCGTACCTGTCCCGGTTCGTCGATCCGGACCAGTTCGTCGTCAAGCGCAAGCTCGTCTATACGTTTAATGCGCTGATCGCGGCCAAATGGCGGGTCGGCCGCGTGCTGCTCGCGGGCGACGCGGCACACATGACGCCGCAGTTCATGGGGCAGGGGGCCAGCTCCGGCGTGCGCGATGCGTACAACCTCGGATGGAAGCTGGACCTCGTGCTGCGTGGCGCCGCCGGCGACGCGCTGCTGGACACCTATCAGTCCGAGCGCCATGCGCACGCCAAGGCGATGATCGACGTGTCCGTGCTGCTCAAGAATGTCGTGTCGGCGCGCAATCCGCTGGGCACGCTCGTCCGCGACACCTCGCTCGCGGTCATCCGGATGATCCCGCCGCTCAAGCGCTGGTTTCAGGAGGGCGGCTTCAAGCCGGCGCCCGTCTACAAAAAGCACGCGTACGTCGGCTTGCCGCGGCGGCGCCGCAACGGCCCGGAGGGCGCGCTCGCCCCGCAACCTGAGGTGCGCCGGTTCGATGGCGCGAGGCTACGCATGGACGACGTGCTCGGGCGCGGGTTTTCGCTCGTCGGACTGAACGTCGATCCCGCCCGGTATCTCGATGACGCGTCCGCCGAAGCACTGCAATCGTTGTCGGTACGGTACGTGACGCTCTATCCGTACGGCGGGCGCCCTCAAGGGCTCGAAGGCGTCGAACGCGACAACCGTACCGGCGGCACGATCGAGGTCGAGGACATCGACGGCAACATGATCGCGTGGTTCGCGAAGGCCGGGTTTCGCGACAAGGCCGTGGCGATTCTGCGGCCGGACCGGTTCGTGTTCGCCGTCGTGCCGGTGGCCGAACTCGATCGCACCGTGACCCGCCTGCGCGACCAGCTCGGTATGCCGAACGCTCGCGGCGGCACCCGCGCAACCACGCCGGCGGAGGCGTCGTCGCTCGCCAGGGCCGCCTGAATTCCGACTCTCTCATTCCATCAATCATGTCTCCGTTACCCGATCACTCCCGTATTCATGCCGCCGCCGACGCGCTGCGCAATGCGCGCGCGACGCGCACCCCGATCGAACCGATCGCCGAGCGGTTCGGCATTGCCGGGGTCGCGGCCGCCTATGCGGTGGCCGAAACCAGCACGGCGGCGCGGATTGCCGCCGGCGCGCGCATCGTCGGCCGGAAAATCGGCCTGACGTCGCTCGCGGTGCAGCGGCAACTCGGTGTCGACCAGCCTGACTTCGGCGTGCTGTTCGACGACATGGCATATCTCGACGGCGACGATGTGCCGATGAATCGTCTGCTGCAACCGAAGATCGAGGCCGAGATCGCATTCGTCGTCGGGCGCGACCTCGACGACGACGCACCGAGCTATGGCCGCGTATTGTCATCGCTGGCCTATGCGCTGCCTGCGATCGAGATCGTCGACAGCGCCATCGCCGACTGGCGGATCACGCTCGAGGATACCGTCGCCGACAACGCGTCGTGCGGCGCATACGTGCTCGGTCATCAGCCCGTTGCACTCGGCCGGCTTTCGCTCGGCGAACTGGGCATGACGATGACGAAACAGGGCGCAGTGGTGTCGACAGGCGTCGGTGCCGCCTGCTTCGGCCATCCGCTGCGCGCGGTCCACTGGCTCGCCTGCACGATGGCGCGTCACGGGCAGAAGCTGCGCGAGGGCGACGTGATCCTGTCCGGCGCGCTGGGCCCGATGGTGGCGGTGGCGAGCGGGGACGTCATTCGCGCGCAGATCGGCGCGCTCGGCAGCGTGCATTGCCGTCTCGGCGAAGGAGCAGCGCGATGAGCGCGAAACTCAAGGTCGGCATCGTCGGCAGCGGCAACATCGGCACGGATCTGATGATCAAGATCCTACGGCACGGCGAACGCATCGAGATGGGCGCGATGGTCGGCATCGACGCGGCATCGGACGGCCTGCGGCGAGCAGCCCGGATGGGCGTCGCCACGACGCACGAAGGCGTCGAAGGGCTTGCGCGGATGCCGGGCTTCGGCGACATCGACATCGTGTTCGACGCGACGTCGGCGTCTGCCCATGCGCACAACGATGCGTTCCTGCGTGCACTCAAGCCCGGCCTGCGCATGGTCGACCTGACGCCGGCGGCGATCGGCCCGTACTGCGTGCCGGTGGTGAACGGCGAGCGCCATCTGGATGCGCCCAACGTCAACATGGTGACGTGCGGAGGACAGGCGACGATCCCGATGATCGCGGCGGTGTCGCACGTCGCCAACGTTCACTACGGCGAGATCGTCGCATCGATCTCGAGCCGGAGCGCAGGGCCGGGCACACGCGCCAATATCGACGAATTCACCGAAACGACGGCACGCGCGATCGAAACGGTCGGCGGCGCGGCGAGAGGCAAGGCCATCATCGTACTCAATCCGGCCGAGCCGCCGCTCATGATGCGCGATACGGTATATGCCCTCAGCGATTTCGCCGACGAAGCGCGCATCGAGGCCTCCGTCGCGCGGATGGTGGAAGCGGTGCAGTCGTATGTGCCGGGCTATCGCCTGAAACAGCGCGTGCAGTTCGATCGCATCGAACCCGATCGGCCGATCCGCATTCCGGGCGTCGGCGAACGCATGTCGGGTCTCAAGACTTCGATCTTTCTCGAAGTCGAGGGGGCCGCCCACTACCTGCCGGCCTACGCCGGCAACCTCGACATCATGACGAGCGCTGCGATGGCGATGGCCGAACAGGTCGCCGCCCGCGTGCTGCGCGACGCAACGTGAGATTCCCGACCATGGACAAGAAGGTTTACCTCTCCGACGTGACGTTGCGCGACGGCAGCCACGCGATTCGTCATCAATACAGCATCGCGCAGGCGCGGCACATCGCGATTGCGCTCGACGCCGCGAAGGTCGATTCGATCGAAGTCGCGCATGGCGACGGCCTGCAGGGCGGCAGCTTCAACTACGGTTTTGGCGCGCATACGGATGTCGAATGGATCGAAGCCGTCGCGGATTCCGTTACCCACGCGAAGGTCGCCACGCTCCTGCTGCCCGGTATCGGCACCGTGCACGATCTGCGCGCCGCGTACGACGCGGGCGCACGTATCGTGCGGGTCGCCACGCATTGCACGGAAGCCGACATTTCCCGCCAGCACATCGAATCCGCGCGTGAGCTCGGCATGGAAGCCGTGGGCTTCCTGATGATGAGTCACCTGCACACGCCCGCCGGCCTCGCCGAGCAGGCGAAGCGGATGGAAAGCTATGGCGCGACATGCTGCTACGTCGTGGATTCCGGCGGCGCGATGAACATGAATGACGTGCGCGATCGCGTCCGTGCGTTCAAGGATGTGCTGAAACCGGAAACCGAGGTAGGCATTCACGCGCATCACAACCTGAGTCTCGGCGTGGCGAATTCGATCGTTGCCGTCGAGGAGGGCTGTGCTCGCGTCGACGCGAGCCTGGCGGGGATGGGGGCCGGGGCAGGGAACGCGCCGCTCGAGGTATTCGTCGCGGCGGCCGCGCGTCTTGGCTGGCAGCACGGTGCGGATCTGTACCGCCTGATGGATGCGGCAGACGACATCGTGCGGCCGCTGCAGGATCGCCCGGTGCGGGTGGACCGCGAAACGCTCGCGCTCGGTTATGCCGGGGTGTACTCCAGCTTTCTGCGCCATGCGGAACTGGCCGCCCGAAAGTATGGCCTCGGCACGGTCGATATTCTCGTCGAACTCGGGCGGCGCGGCATGGTGGGCGGGCAGGAAGACATGATCGTCGACGTCGCGCTGGATCTGTCGAATGCACGGGCCGCTTCCGGGTGTGCGACGTAGCGGCCGTTTCGTTGCGCACGAAGAGGCGCTTGAATGATATTTCGTCATACAGATCAATATTTGAAGTCGGAGCTGATCGTGCACCGAATCGATGTCCATCACCATTTCGTTCCGCCGGCCTATCGCGACGCGATGTCCAGGCATGGCATACAGAAGGTAGCCGGCGCACCGTTGCCGGAATGGCATGCGCAAGCGTCGCTCGACGTGATGAACGCGAACGGGATTCAGGCGGCGCTGCTGTCGGTCTCGGCGCCGGGCGTGTATTTCGGCGACATCGACGCGGCACGCTCGCTCGCACGTCAATGTAACGAATATGCGGCGCAGCTCTGTGACGCGCATTCCGGCCGGTTCGGTTCGTTCGCGGTTCTGCCGATGCCGTTTACCGAACTGGCCTGCGCGGAGGCCGTGCATGCGCTCGACGTGCTGAAGGCGGACGGCATCGTGCTGCTCGGCAGTACGGAAGGAAAGTTTCTCGGCGCGCCGGAATTCGCTGAACTGATGGCCGAACTCGATCGTCGGCAAGCCGTCGTGTTCGTGCATCCGAACCTGCATCGAACGAGCGAGGCGCTCGGGCTGGATGCGCCGGGCTTTCTGATCGAGTTCCTGTGCGATACGACGCGCGCGGCGGTCAACCTGATGCTGACGGGGACGCTCGAGCGTTACCCGAACATTCGCTGGATTCTCGCGCATGCGGGCGGATTCCTGCCTTACGTCGCGTGGCGCGTGTCGCTGGCCAACCTGATGCCGGAATATCTGTCGGCGGTACCGGCCGGCGCGCTCACCTACATCCGTCGATTTCACTTCGACACGGCGCTGTCGCCCGCCGCGTATCCGCAGGCTGCGTTGCGCGAACTGGTCGAGCCTTCGCAGATCCTCTTCGGCAGCGATTTCCCGTTTGCGCCGGCACCGGTCACCGCCATGCAGCGCGACACGCTCGAACGGTCGCCCGTTTGGGATGCCGACGCGCGTGCCCGCATCGAGCGCGGCAACGCCTTGCGCCTGTTCCCCCGTTTTGCCCGCGGCGCGGAACGTGTCGCCGGTATGTCGCCACACGAGGGCGGCCCCCTGGCGTCGCTCAGGCGCGCGGCGGCAGGCGCGAGCGTCCGGTTGATCGACCGGCTCAGAGACCGCTGAATCCCGTTTCGTCTGGCACCCCGGACGCGCATGCCGGGCGGATGACCTCCGTCCGGTGGGGACGCATGCCGCCGTTTCCCCGGCGGCGCCATCCTGCACATCACAACAATCGGAGACAACATGAAGCATACGAGCGCGGCAATTCTTCTTTCGATCGCGGCGATGTCGTGCGCCCGCGCACAATCGGCCGGTCAGTGGGTCATGAATGCCGGGTGGCTGCACATGGCACCGCAGGATTCGAGCGAGCCGCTGACGGTGAACGCGCTCGGACGCTCGAGCACGGTGGCGGGTAGCGGCGCGAGCGTGGCGGATACCGATACGTTCGCGCTGACGGCGACCTATTTCGTCACGGATCATGTCGCACTCGAGACGATCCTTGGCATTCCGCCGAAATTGCATCTGAGCGGCACCGGCACCCTGTCGTCACTCGGCGAACTGGGGACGGCGCGTGCGTGGAGCCCGGCGATTCTCGCTCAATATCATTTCGGCGAACCGTCGGCCCGCTTTCGGCCCTACGTCGGCGCGGGCCTGACCTATGTGTGGTTCAGGGACGTACAGTTGAGCAACAAGGTCGCGAGCGGTGCATTCCTGTATTCGCCGACGCTTGGCAATCGCCTCGAGGGCCCCACGTCGGTGACGCTGAGCCATTCGTTCGCGCCGATCGTCAATGCGGGGCTTACGGTCAACATCGATCCACACTGGTCGGTCGGCGTGTCGATCGCCTACGTGTGGCTGTCGACGAAAGCCGACCTGAGCACGCGATCCGCGGTCGGAAACGTGACCAGTTCGACGCGGATCAAGATTGATCCGATCACGACCCTCGTGTCGGTGGGATATCGATTTTGAACGGGAGAAGGTGCCCAGTGCCCGTTTGACAGTCAGTCCCGTGGAGGGAGGTGTCGGTCGTCGCACGGATACAAGAGGAGACCGCTGGAAGTACTGCGTCGGTGCCCTTGCGGCGCTGGCGCGGAAGATCGAGGCCGCGCGGCGAGGACCGGACAACGGCGGCTCGACGGAGCCGCCGTGCACGATCGAACGGAAACCCGACGCGCAAACCTGCGCCCGCCGCGCTTCGCGCCGCCGCACTCGGCCGGCGGCGCCCGCCGCGCGACTCGATGCCGACGCCGGTTACGCCGCCGACAGCACGATCGACACCCCTGTCGCCGTATAAACCGGCGTCGCCTTGAAGCCGTCGACGGTCACCGTCGCGAATTTCGCCGCGCCGGCTGCCGCATCGATCAGTGCGATGGTGTCGCCGGCCTTCGGCGCATAACCGTTGACGAACTTCACGTGCAGCGTGCCGCCTGCGATGGTGAACGCGCCGCCCACGCGCAGCCGTCCGCCGCCGTTGCCGTCGATGTCGAGTTCGAGCGTCGTGCCGTCGAGCTGCGTATAGCGCGTCGCGATCGTGACGGGCGCACCCGCCGCGATCCTGACGCCGCCGCCGGCGCCGACATACACGTCACCGTTGCCGAACGCCGTCGCGGACGCGGCGGCGAGCGTGCCGCCGCTGACCTGCGTGCCGCCCGTATAGCTGTTGTTGCCCGCCAGCGTCAGCGCGCCGCTGCCTTGCAGCGTCAGCTTGCCGGCGCCCGCGATGTCGTTGCGCCACAGGTCGGCGGCGTTGAGGCCGCCTTTCGATGCATCCATCGCGACGATCACGTTGCCGTTGAATGCGCCGTAACCGTCGGCGGCCGCGAACAGGTTCAGCCGGCCCCAGCCTTCCGCATCGTCCATCACCGGATAGCCGGACGGCAGTTCGGTGGTCTTCAGCACGACGCGCCGCTGATCCGCGCCCAGGTACGGGAAACGCGTCTGCAGCAGGATCTCCGCCCCTTTCGGCACGACCGGCGGCGCGCCGGTCGCGTCGAGCGCGCCGAAGCCGTAGGTCATGCGGCGCGCGAAGGCCGCCTTGTTCGTCGTGTAATCGGCGAAGCGGTCGGTTGCCGTCGTGCCCGAGCGCGCGAATGCCGCGAATGTCGAATCGGTCGTGCCGGTGAGCTGCTGCAGCGTCTGGTGCGCCTGGCCGTAGGCGGCCTGCGCGTCGTTCGCGTACGCCGCGAGATTCGCCGCGCTGACGGCCAGCGCGAGCATGCGCCCGCCGATCACGTCGAGCGGCGAGTGCATGCCGGCGAGGATGCGGTTCTCGCCGAGCTCGAGGCCGCGGCTGACCATTTCCTGGAAGCGCTCCGGCACGAGCCACGCCATCGTCACGGCGTCGCGCATCGCTTCGGCCTGGTGGCCGCTGATGAACCCGCCGTCGGTCGCGGGCGTCGTGCTCTCCGCGGGTACGAGCGTGGGGACGACGACGACGCTCGTGCTCCAGCGGTACGGCCGCGCATATTTGTAGAAGCGCTTCGCGGGTTCGGTCGACGCGTTGTTGCCCATCTCGTTGAGCAGGTCGACGACTTTCCCGAAGCTCGCGTTCGCGCTGCCGCCCACACCCACGTTGTTGCCCGAGTCGTTGTACAGGACGGTCGTCGCGTCGGCCGGCACGCTGGTGATGCTGGTCGTCTGCTGCGCGGCGGTGCGCCACGCGGAGGTGAGCGGCCCCATGCCGTCGGTCACGCTGTAGCCCTTGCCGCGCCGGTCGTCGTAGTACGCGGCGTCGGCTTGCTGCGGCGTGCGCGCGGTCGTCGCATTGACCACGTATTGCACGTTCGCCTGCAGCACCGCATCGTTCAGGCTCGTGCCGCACGGCGCGCCGTTGCCGGGCAGCCCGGTGCAGGTCGATGGCGAAATGGCTGGAAACGCGCCGTTGGCCGGCGCGCTTACGCCCGCATCGACGAGCATCGTCGACGGCTGCCACAGGTCGAGGAAGCGGCTGACTACGCGCACCGCGGCGTTCGTCGACAGCGTCGCGTAACGGGCGTCGCCGCGCTGGTTGGTCGCGACGTTGTCGACGAAGGCGGGCACGCTTGGAACCGGCGCGCTGTCGACGAAACCGGGATCGGCCGGCGGCGCCGGCATGGCCGCGCTGGTCGGGGTGGTCGACGCGACATCGTCGCCACCGCCGCACGCGGCGAGAACGATCGCACTCGACAGCGCGGCGACATGCAGCGGGAAACGGCTTCGTGACGCAAACATGCAAGACTCCATCCTGATGGTCGAAGATGGCGAATTGTGGTGACGATTCGTTACGCAGCCGTTAAGGATTTGTTGCGCGCCGTGCCCTGTACGCGAAAATTCCCACTATCTGGTTAATTTCCGCTACTGAACATGGAGAATGCCATTTTCGACGTGCCTGAGACGGGTATGCGGTGGCGTGCCGCTATGTGCCGGCCAGGCGCATGGATGGAAAATCCGGCGACCTCGATATCGAATAGCGATCCCTATTGCCGAAACGTCACGTGACAGGTCCGAGGCCCAGGGCAATCGTTCGTGTGCGACCTGCGGCCCGGAACCGCGACTCGCCCCATGGCCGTCATGCCGAGCGCGCGAGCGGCTCCGTTTCCGCGCAACATACCCGGTTTCTGCCTTCGCGCTTCGCGCGATAAAGCGCCATGTCCGCCTGATGCGACAGCGCGTGCACGGAGGCAGGGCGTGCGCGATGGCCTGTCGCGCAGCCGATGCTGACGGTGAAGGGCGGAACGGGTTTTGCAAATCCGTCGAGCCGGTTGCGTTCGACTTCGCGGCGAATCGCCTCCGCCACCTTCGCGGCGCCGCGTTCGTCGGTGTCGGGCAGCACCGCGACGAATTCTTCGCCGCCGTAACGCGCGGCGAGGTCGCCGCGCCGCTGCGTGTGCGCGCGGATGCATTCGGCGAGAAAGCACAGCGCCGTGTCGCCCTGCGCGTGCCCGTATCGGTCGTTGTACTGCTTGAAGTGGTCGGCATCGATGAACAGCACCGACAGGCTGCCGTCGTGGCCGCGCTGGAGCCGTTCCCATTCGTCGCCCAGCGCGACGTCGAGCGCGCGGCGGTTGTGCAGGCCGGTCAGCGGATCGGTGCGCGTGAGGCCGGTGAGCAGCGTCTGCTTGCGAAGGTTGTCCCGCAACGCAAAGGCAAGCAGCCAGACGACCGCGCAGAAAAGCGCGCAAAGCAGCGACGCCGACACGCCGACCGACCACGACATCCGGATGAAGCCGGCCAGTACGTCGCCTTCGGCCGGGGCGACGACCGCGATCAGCGGTGTGCCGGGTACCCGCTGGAACGTATAGAGCCGCAACGTTCCGTCGATGCGCGAATACGCCGCGTAGAAGCCCGAGTCCTGGTTCAGCATGCGATCGAAGGTTTTCGACCGACTCAGGCGGATCATCTGGTGATCGCTCACCGGCGGATTGCGGGCGAGGATGGTGCCGTCCGCGCGCAGGATCGCGCTGATGCCGTGCGGCCCGACGTTCAGCCGAGACAGCAGTTGATCGAAATAGGCGAGGTCGATCGCAACCACCGCAATTCCGCCGAACGTTTGATCCGGTCGTTCGATGCGCCGGGAAAGCGCGATCGATTCCGTGCCGCCGCGCGAGCGCGCGCGATAGGCCTCCGATACGTAGAGGCCGACATCAGGCGAATCGCGATGGACCTTGAAATAGTCGCGATCGCCGAAGTTCCAGTGGTGGGACGGGCCGCAACACGCGTCGATCAGCTGGCCGTCGCGGTCCGTCACGCCCATCCCCGTCACGTATTGCGCGGCCGCGCGCTGGAACAGCAGGTCGTGCCGCAGGCCGGCGTCCATGCGCCGCACCGCCGGTTTGCCGAGATCGGCGGCGAGCGCGACCAGTGCGTTGTTGGACGTCTCGACGGTTCGCGCGATCTCGCTGACCAGCACGGCGGCGACGTTGCGCGACGTTTCGTGCGCGTGCTCGACGACCTCGCTTCTCGTGGCCCAGAGCGTGACCGCGCTGATGCCGATCGCCGCGAGCGACATCAGCGTGCCCAGCGCGCCGACGGCAAGATGGTTTCGTCCCGCCCAGTCGGCGATTTTCTCGATGGAGGTGGATGCGGACATGCTGGCGCTCGTAGGGGGCCCGGCGCGATGAACCGGGCTGCGCTGAAATCCGGGTTAACGGCAGGTCGCCGAAGAAATCGAGACCGGCATGCCACGCAAATGGGCGGGTTTGGGCGCGCAAACGTGTGCGCGTCGGGTGCTCGACGAGGCGCGCATCGGAAAGTGTGGGCGGGGGCGGCCGGCCAGGCGAACGCGTCGCGGGCTGGACGGTCGACGCGGCGGATCCGGAGCGCGGGCCTGATACGGTGTCGGCGAGGTCCCGTCCGCGCGATCACGCCGGCCCGGCCGCGTCCGTCTCGGCGTCATCCGTCGCGGCCGCGTGGCGCGCACGCTTCAGCGTGCCGGCCAGCTTCTCGATCGCGTGCAGGTCCAGCGTATCGAGCTGCTCGCGCACCGCCTGCACGAAGGCCGCGTAATCCGGTTCGTCCGCAACCTGGCCGAGCCATTCCTCGATATCGGTGAGCCGCCCGTCGCGGGCGAGCAGGATCAGTTCGTCGAGCGCATCGTCGGGCGGGCCATCCATCGCGGGCGCGACGTGCTCCGGCCCGACCTCGTCGCCCGGATGAAACCGCCGCACGAGTTCCGACGCCGGCACGAGCGCATGCCCGACGGCCGGTGCGACGATCGCGAACGAGAACGCCGTGCCGACGCCCGGCTGGCTCGCGACGGCCAGTTCGCCGCCCATCGCGCCGACGATGCGCTGCGCGATGAACAGGCCGAGCCCGGTTCCGCCGTTGACGGCCTGCACCTGCTGGTACGCGCGAAAGATGTCGCGGGTGCCGCTGATGTCGATGCCGATGCCCGTATCGGCAACCTCGAACAGCAAGCGCCATGCGTCGCCTTCGCGCGACGCATGCGCCGACAGCGTGACCGTGCCGTCGCGCGTGAACTTCGAGGCGTTGGACAACAGGTTCAGCAGCACCTGCTGCAGCCGCATCCCGTCGATCGATACCGTGCGCGGCAGCGGCGTGGCCGGCCGGTAGACGAACCGGTTGTCCTGCTGCGCGCACAGCGCGAGTGCATAGCGGGCGATGTCGTCGAGCAGGCCGGGCAGGTCGGTCGCGTCCGGCGACACGCCGAGCGGCTGCAGTTCGGCCTTCGTGAACGCGAGCAGTTCGTCGATCAGCGTGAGCTGGTAGCGGATGCTCCGGTCGATCGAGCGAATCAGCCGCGCCTGGCCGAGCGTCGCGCCTTGCATCAGCAGCTTCGCATAGCCGTTGATCGTCGACAGCGGCGCACGCAGGTCGTGGCTGACATAGCCGAGCGTCTCGATCTTCTGCTGCATGTGGGTCGTCACCTGCTGCAGCGCGTCGTTGAGCGCAACCGTGCGTCTCGCGACTTCGTCGCGCAGGCGATCCTGTTCGGTGAGCTGCCAGTGTTCGAGCCGCTTGCGCGCCTCGGTGCGCTGACGGCCCACGTGGTGGATCCACGCGGCCAGCACCAGCAGGTGCGTGGCGAGCCCGACGATCGCGATGACGGGGTTCGGATAGATGTCGGACTTCAGCCAGGACAGCACCGGCGGCAGCGCGTTCATGCCGTCGAGCACGCGGATCAGCATGTTGAAGGTGGCAATCGCAATCGCGATCAGCATCACGCGGCCGGTCGGCGTCCGGCGGATCGCGAGCAACAGCGCGAGGCTGATGTTGACGATTCCCAGCACCGCGTTCAGCCGCAGGCAGAACCACGTGAAAGTCAGCAGGTCGCCGCATGCGGCGCCGGCCATGCCGATACATTCGAGCGCAAGGAATGCCATGTAGACCGCGCGCATCGGCAGCCTGGCCTGCTCGCGCCGGGCGACCATCAGAATGAAGGCGATGAAGCACGCGATCGCCACGTACGCGAAGATCACCTCACCGCGCGCGGACCATTCGCGCAGCGCGGGCGGCAACGCCATTGCCGTATAGCCGCGGTATGCCGCTTCGAACAGCGTCGTGCCCAGCGCAAGCACGGCCAGCACGTAGAACACGCCGCTGCGCGAAAAGAATCCGATCAGCAGCGCGCACCACACGAGCGCGAGCAGCCCGCCGAAGAAACCGAAGTCCCACATCGTCGCGCGCCGTTCCAGTGCATTCCAAGCCGCACGCGTGAATGCCGCCGGCGCGAGCCGCATTTCCTTGCGTGACGTGACGCGGATCAGCACGGGGAGGCTTTCGCCGGCGTGCAGCGTGACGTCGAGTGCGGGGTAGCGCGATGGCTGCCCGGCCGCATCGCCGCCGCCGTCGGCGACCGGGAAACGGCTGTCGAGCGTCCACCGGCCGTTCCGGCCGACATAGAAGTCGGCATGGTCGACGCGCGCGTCGCGAATCACCAGCACCAGCGGGCGGGCGGCGCTGTCACGGTTGACCAGCATCGCGCGGACCCACCATGTCGACCGCGAGAACTCGATGTTGAACGTCGATGCGCCCGCCGCCGCCGCGCCTTGAACCGGCTCGGCGATGCGCGCGGCGACCTGTTCGGCGGTCATCGTCGTGCTCGCGTCCTCGAACACCGACACGGCTTCCAGTTGCGCGGGGTTCGGCGTCGATGCCGCGCGGGCCGTCGTGCAAGTGACGGCCAGTGCCATCAGAAGCAGCAGCACCGCGCACCATCCGGCTGCCCACGCCGAATCGCGCCTACGCATCGGGATGATGCCCGCCGGGTGTGGGCGGCGCGTTGACCGCATGGCGCTGGCGCCGCCAGTCGGACGGCGTGATGCTGAAGCGCTCACGGAACGCCGTCGCGAAATTGCCGGGCGTGGAGAAGCCGATTTCCTCGGCGATGTCGCCGATCCCCATCGACGTCTCCGCGAGGAAGTGCATCGCGGCGCGCAGGCGCGTATCGCGCAGGTACTCGAACACGGTCTGGCCAAGCTGGTCGCGGAACACGCGCGACAGCCGCTTCTCGTGCGTGCCGACCTGCCGGGCCAGATCCTCGAGCGCCGGCGGATGGCGCAGGTCGCGCAGCAGGACCTCGGCCGCCGCGCGCACGAGGGCCGCATCCGCGTTGTCGGGCATCTCGGGCAGGTGCGCGAACGGCTGGCTGCGCCGCGCGCGCTTCAGGTGGTTGCGGATCCGCGCCAGCACTTCGGTCGGCTCGAACGGCTTGACGATGTAGTCGATCGCGCCGGTTTCGAGCCCCGCGATGCGATCCTCGAGATCGCCCGCGGCCGTCAGGATGATGACCGGGATGGATTGCGTGGACGGCGTCGACGCCAGCAGCCGGCACGCAGCGAAGCCGTCCATGCGCGGCATGCGGACATCCATCAGGATCAGGTCGGGCGCGATCGCCTGGGCGCGGTGATACGCCTGCAGCCCGTCGAACGCGACGCTGATCCGGCATCGCGCGGCACGCAGGATTTCGGTCAGGAGCCGCAGGTCGTTCGGGCGATCGTCGACGACGAGAATATGTGCGTCACCGAGATCCGGCGTGGTGCGAGGCGGCGCCGAACTGGACGAGCGGGATGACATGGTGGCGGACGCGGTGGAAGGGTGGTCGGTCGGATTGAAAGCATCGCTTTCTGCTCAATTGTTGCGAAAAATTATATGTCGACAACAGTACCGATTGTGAGGATTCCGTGCGGCCTGTGTGGGCATATCCGGCAGGGCGCTGCGCAGTTTCGGCACCGATGTTCGGCCGAACGAAATGAGAGTGGAAAAACATGCCGAATTGAATTTTAATATCGGTCTTTATTTCCGGATTTTATCGATTGAAAAATTGAATTGGCCCGAAAGATGAGTTCGAGTGGATTGTGTCGAGAGACGATGCCTTTCAATGTGAAATGGATGGGTCGAGTCAGCCCTGATTCGGTGAGAGCCTTTTGTTTTGTTGGTCAAGAGTTATTCCCGTAAAAACCGGATTTCTAACCAGAGCGTATGAATGTAAATATCGTCCGCTCGGGAAAAGCTTTTTTCCGTTCTGGAAAAGGTTTGTTTGAACGGATACCTGCACACTAGACCCGGCGCGGCTGGAATCGGTTCTTCGAGGGGACGGTTTTGCGTGGATTCCCTGCCGCTGCCATATTCGGATGACGCGATATTCAATGTGACATCGAATGATGGCAATTCTCATGATATGGGAATGCGATGGCGGACAAGAAAATTGGCACGAGGGTAATACAAATTTCATAATTTTCCGAATGCGTTCGTATACAAGATAAGCGGAAAAATTGTGAGGTTGGTCAGGGTGTGACGCATCGACTGGAAAAATCGTCAAGAAAATTCGACCGACCAAATCGATGCGGGGGTCGTTCGGCAAGTCAAGCGCTATTTCCGGAAATCCGGAAAGGCGTTTGACCGCCGGCGGAGAGGGTGAGCGGCTGCGCGCGCAGCCCGGCGGTCTGATCCGTCCGGGCGCGATCGCGCGGCGCGTTCTCGAATCAGGCGGGCACGAAAAACATGAATACAACAGGCATGGCAGGTCAACGCACCGGTTCGAGCGAACCGGATGCGCATGCTTCATACCCGGGGACTACTCGGCGTCATCCTCCTCCTGAATGAATCGTGACGGGCCGGCCCGGGGCACGGGCCGGCCCGTCCATCCGGCGTCTGAACGACGCCTTCCCATTCCATTCAAGGTCGCCGCCGGCTCGGCGCGACGGTGCGTGCACGCGGATTCGCGATGCGCGGGGCAGCATGCCGCCGTCTTTCCCGCGCCATCTGCTTCCGTGATCCGATAACCGGCGAGTGTCGCCGCACGGCGTGCCGGCGCACACGTGCGGCGTGCATTCGCGCGATCGCCCTGGTGATCGCGATTGCCGAGCAGCGTTGTTCGATCGTTTAGTTAGTTATCCAAAGTGAAGCGCGAAGCGTCGCGGTACGGGCGAAGAAGCAGACGGATGCGTCATCGCCTGCCGTCGTGTTCGCTGCCGCGTTATCCAGCACATGAGAACCGAGGGAACACAAGATGAACAAGTCGTTCAAGTCGATCTGGAATGAAGCACTGGGAGCCTGGGTCGCGGCTTCCGAGCTTGACCGTGCGCGCGGCAAGCGTGTTGCGTCGGCAAGCGGCACGCGCGAGCATGCCGCGAGCGAGGGCGCCGCGAGCCGCGCGGGCATGTCTTCGATGCCGTCGCCGCGACGATTGGCTGTGCTGATGGCATCAACGTATCTTGTGTTGTTCCATGCGGGTGCGCACGCGCAGTACGCGCCGGATGGCGGCTCCGCGACAGGCGGCGTGACGTCGATCTCGATCGGCGTCGGGTCGAGTGCCGCGCAGCAGAACTCCACCGCGCTGGGCAACCTGTCGACGGCGGCGGGTGTTTCTGCCACGGCGCTGGGGCCGGGCGCGCATGCGATGGCCGACGCGTCGACGGCGGTCGGCATCAACTCGCAGGCGACCGGGATCAACAGCTCGGCGCTCGGCGTGCAGGCGATCGGCAGCGGCGACTATTCGGTGGCGATCGGCAATCTGTCGAGCGCGACCCAAAGCGGCGCGGTGGCGATGGGCAGTGGCGCGGCGGCGACCGGCGTGTCGGCCGTCGGGCTCGGCAACAATGCGTTGGCGTCCGGCCAGTATGCGGCCGCGCTCGGTCTCGGGGCGAGCGCGGTCGGGGTCCAGAGTATCGCGCTCGGCTACGCGTCGCATGCCACCGATACGGGAACGGTCGCGATCGGCAACCAGTCGACGAGTTCGGGCGCAGCCGGCGTGGCGGTGGGCAGTGGCGCGCTGGCGTCCGGCAATTCGGCCGTCGCGATGGGCGTCAACAGCGGTGCAAAGGGTGGCACGTCGATCGCGATCGGCTGGGGCGGCACGGCCGGTGTACCGGGCTCGGGCACGCAGTCGCTCGGCACCAGTTCGATCGCGCTGGGCTCGTCCACGACGGCCGGTGCCAATCAGGCGATGGCGCTCGGCCTGAGCGCGAATGCATCGGGCGTCAGTTCGATCGCAGCAGGCGTGCAGGCGACCGCAACGCAGCAGTTCGCTGTCGCGCTCGGCAATCTCGCGCTCGGGAGCGGCGTATCGGCGACGGCCTTGGGCCCCGGTGCGACGGCGTCGGCCACGAATGCGACGGCGATCGGCATCAACAGCGTCGCGGCCGCGGGTTCCACCATCGCGATCGGCGACAGCAACTCGGTCGCCGCCGCTGCAGGCGCGGGCTCGATCGCCGGCGGCAACAGCTCGAAGGTGTTGAGTGGCCTTGGGGCGGTCGCGCTCGGCCTGGGTCAGACGGTCAGCGGCAACGGTGCAGTGGCGATCGGCGACCCGAGCACCGCGATCGGCACCGGCGCGGTCACGATGGGGTCGAACAACACCGCGAACGGCAACGGTGCGGTCGCGATCGGCAATTCGAACATCGCACAGGGCACGGGCTCACTCGCGCTCGGCAATACGTCGACGGCCGCGGCCGCCGGTGCGGTGGCGTTCGGCGCGTCGGCCGTGGCGAACAATGCAAACGACGTCGCGCTCGGCTCGGGTTCGACGACGGCCGCGCCGAATCCGACGGCCAGCGCGACGATCGGCGGTGTCACGTACAACTTCAACGGCATCAACCCGACCAGCGTCGTCAGCGTCGGCGCGGCGGGCACCGAGCGCCAGATCACCAACGTTGCGGCCGGGCGCATCAGTTCGGCCAGCACGGATGCGATCAACGGGTCGCAGCTCGCTGCGACGAACCAGGCGGTGAATTCGCTGTCGACGTCGACTGCGTCGAGCGTCAGTTCGTTGTCGACCGGGCTGTCGTCGGCCAACAGTTCGATCACGTCGCTGTCCACGTCGACGTCGACGGGTATCAACTCGCTGTCGACGGGGCTGAGTTCGACCAATAGCTCGGTGACTTCGTTGTCGACTTCTACGTCGACCGGGTTATCGTCGGCCAATAGCTCGATCACGTCGCTGTCCACGTCAACGTCGACGGGTATCAACTCGCTGTCGACGGGGCTTAGTTCGACCAATAGCTCGGTGACTTCGTTGTCGACCTCCACGTCGACTGGGCTATCGTCGGCCAATAGTGCGATTACGTCGTTGTCCACGTCGACATCGACGGGTATCACCTCGTTGTCGACTGGTCTGAGTTCGACTAACAGCACGGTGACTTCGCTGTCGACCTCCACGTCGACCGGGTTGTCGTCGGCGAACAGCGCGATCACGTCGTTGTCCACGTCGACATCGACCGGCATCACCTCGTTGTCAACGGGCCTGAGTTCGACCAACAGCGCCGTAACGTCATTGTCGACGTCCACGTCGACCGGTCTGTCGTCGGCGAATAGTTCGATCACGTCGCTGTCCACATCGACATCGACCGGCATCACCTCGTTGTCGACGGGCCTGAGTTCGACCAACAGTGCGGTGACTTCGCTGTCGACCTCCACGTCGACCGGGCTGTCGTCGGCGAATAGCTCAATCACGTCGTTGTCCACGTCGACGTCAACGGGCATCAGCTCGTTGTCCACCGGCCTGAGCTCGACGAACAGCACGGTCACGTCGCTGTCGACTTCGACGTCAACGGGCATCAGCTCGTTGTCCACCGGCCTGAGCTCGACGAACAGCACGGTCACGTCGCTGTCGACTTCGACATCGACAGGCATCAGCTCGCTGTCGACCGGCCTGAGTTCGACGAACAGCTCCATCACGTCGTTGTCGACCTCCACCTCGACGGGCATCGGTTCGCTGTCCACCGGCCTCAGCACGACGAACAGCAGCGTGACGTCACTGTCCACCGCCACGTCGTCCAGCATCGGCTCGTTGTCCACCGGCCTCAGCTCGACCACGAGCTCGATTTCGTCGCTGTCGACGTCGACCTCGACGATAGTCGGCTCGCTGTCCACCGGCCTGTCGAGCACGAACAGCAACCTGACGTCGCTGTCCACCGCGACGTCGACGGGTATCAGTTCGTTGTCGACCGGCCTCAGCTCGATCGCGTCGAACAACACCAACCTCGGCAACAGCACGGCCGGCGCCATCGGCGGCGGGGCCACCTACGACCCGACGACCGGCACGATCTCCGCGCCTTCGTATGTGACGTACAACAGCGACGGCTCGACGACGGTCAACAACAACGTCGGCTCGGCGATCGACAACATCAACGCGCACGGCATCAAGTATTTCCACGCGAACTCCACCGCGCCGGACAGCCAGGCGCTCGGGGTCGACAGCGTCGCGATCGGCCCGAACGCGATCGCGAAGGTGGACGGCAGCATCGCGCTCGGCGCCGGTTCGGTGTCCGATCGCGCGACGGTGCCGGCCTCGGGGACCATCCGCAACGGCAGCGCGTCGATTCCGTTCAACACGACCGACCAGACGCTGCTGGGTGCGGTCTCGGTCGGCGACGCGACGAGCAAGACGTATCGCCAGATCACCAACGTCGCGGACGGCACCGGCCAGCAGGACGCGGTGACCGTGCGGCAGCTGGCCGGCGCGCTGCAGTCGTTCGCGGTCACGACCACGAAGTACTTCCACGCGAACTCGACGGCCGTGGATTCGCTCGCGGTCGGCGCGGAGTCGGTCGCGGTTGGCCCGACGACGGTGGTCAACGGCGACAACGGCGTGGGTATCGGCAACGGCGCGATCGTCGACGCCACCGCGCCGGGCGGCGTCGCGATCGGCCAGGCGGCAAGCGCCGCGCAGGCCGATGCGATGGCGCTGGGCAGCGGCGCGACGGCCACCGGCGCGCAATCGGTGGCGCAGGGCGCCAACGCGGTCGCGGCGAGCGTCGGCAGTGTCGCGCTCGGTTCGGGCGCGCACGCCACGGCGACCGATGCGCTTGCACTCGGGGCCGGTGCGTCGTCGACGTTCGCGAACAGCATCGCGCTCGGCGCGGGTTCGCTGACCACCGTCGGCGCGCAGACGAACTACATCGCGTACGGCTTGAGCAGCCCGCAGTCGTCGGCCGGCGAAGTCAACATCGGCAACCGGCAGATCACCGGCCTCGCGGCCGGCAAGAACGGCACCGATGCGGTGAACGTGTCGCAGCTCGATTCGGTGGCCAACCAGTTGACGACGCTGATCACCCAGCGCACGTCCAACCTCGGCGGGTCGTACACGACGAATCCGACCGGCACGAACGTGCCGCCGGGTTCGACGGGAGCGAATTCGTCGGCGGGCGGTTCGGGTTCGGTTGCATCGGGCTCGAACAGCACGGCGGTCGGCAACAGCTCGCTGGCGTCCGGCAACGGTTCGACCGCGATCGGCGTCGGCTCGACCGCAACGGGCAACGGCTCGACCGCGATCGGTACGGGCAGCAACGACGGCGGGCGTTCGAACGTCGTCGCGGTCGGCTCGGCGGAGTCGGCGCGCCAGGTCGTCAACGTCGCGGCCGGTACGCAGGGCACCGACGCCGTCAACGTGAACCAGCTGAACGCGGTATCGAACCAGTTCACGCAATCGCTGAACACGGTCAACAACCAGCTCACGCAGATGCAGCAGCAGATCCAGCAGACCGATTCGATGGCGCGCGACGGGATTGCCGCGACGGCCGCCATGGCGTCGATCCCGCACATGGACCGTGACTCGAACTTCGCGATGGGGGTCGGTACGGCGACCTTCCTCGGCCAGAAGGCGATGGCCGTCGGCATGCAGGCGCGGCTCACGGAGAACCTGAAGGCGACGCTGAATGGCGGTTTCGCCGGCAGTCAGCGCGTGGTCGGCGCGGGCATGTTGTATCAGTGGAAGTGATCCTTGCGCATCGAACCGCCCCCGGCGTACGGCGCCGGAGCGGTTCGCGCTGAACGAGAACGCATCCGCATGCGGCGCACTGCCGCGCCGCATGCGCGATATCGAATCGATTTACCGGAGTGAATCAGTGAACAAAATCTCTCTTGCCCTGCTCGTGTCCGTGGCCTCCCTTGCCGCTTGCACGAGCGCGTCCGGGCCGACGTTCAATGCGTACGAACTGCAGCCGAGAAACGGCGTCCGGACGTTTCGCGTCGATTGTCACGGCATCCTGTCGAGCGAAAAGACCTGCATGAAGGTCGCGACGCGCATGTGCGACAAGGAGCCGGTTCGCCGGGTCGATTCGGAGGCGCCGTTCCGCGACGGCGCGGATCCGCGGTCGATCGAGTTCCAGTGCGGCGCGGCACCTGCAGCGCTTCCGGCGCCGGTGGTGGTGGCGCCGGTTGCCACGGAAAAGGTCAGCCTGACCGGCGATGCGTACTTCGCGACCGACTCCGCAACGCTGACGCTCGCCGCCCGCACGTCCCTCGACGCGTTGCTGAGCCGTCAGGCGGACCGGCATTTCTTGGCGGTGACGGTGACCGGCTATACCGACTCGGTCGGTTCGGATGCGCACAATCTCGCGCTGTCGCAGCGGCGGGCCGACGCAGTCGCGTCGTATCTGCGCGAGCATGGCCTGAAGGCCGATTCGGTCACGGCGACGGGCAGAGGGGAAGCCGATCCGGTGAGCACCAACGATACCGCCGAAGGGCGAGCGAGCAATCGACGCGTGGAGATTTCGCTGCAGAAGTAGCGGGAAGGGGCCGCGAGCGGAACCGGCGCAGGCGGCCGGCTTGCGGCCACATCCAGTTTCGGCGCGATGCGGGGCCCGCGCACCGGTGTTCAAGATCGGCGTCGTCGGTGGCGTCGGGCCGGCCGCGACGGTCGACTTCCTGGACAAGATCGTTCGAAACACGCCGGCTTCGCGCGATCAGGAGCACATCAAGCTGCTGGTCGATCCGACCGACGTGCTCGCTCGCCGATGCGTTGCGTACGCGACGGCTGCGGGTGCTTGAGCGGCCCCGCCGGCCATGCCGCGTTCAACGCAGCGGCCGGTGGATGCCGGATGTGTCGCGCCGTTCAAGCGGCGCACGCGTGGATCGGCCGGTGTCGGCCTGGTTCGATTGCGCGGCGACCGCGCGCGTGATGAAGCAGTGTCCGGAGGCGGACAAGCCGGGCGCACGGCTGCGCACGCCAGGTCAGTGTCTGAGCACGCAAACGGCCACGATTTCGTACCCGGGGTCGGCATGCACGTGCGCGGCCTTTTCCGCTTCCTCATACGAACCAAACGACGTGGCATCTTCAACCGCCGGCGCCATGCCGATATCGCCATCCTCGGCGGTGCACAGGAACTGCTCGCCGGTCTTCACGACGTAGACGGACAACATGATTCCCTCCATCGTTAGCAGGGGGAATTCCAGTCTAGCAGGCCAGAAACGGGGCACAGGCGGTTTGCAGCGCGCTTTTTCACGGGGTGGTTGCCGGTGGCGTTGCCGCATCGAATGTCGGTCCGGCGCGCGACAGGAACGGAAAGCCGTGCACAATACGCGCATGCAAACCGCAGACCTCGAACACCTCGTCACCGTCATCATGCCCTTTGGAAAGTACAAGGGTCGACTCATTGCCGACCTGCCCGGGCCATACCTCAACTGGCTGGCCCGTGAAGGGTTCCCGCGCGGTGAGATCGGCCGGCAGCTTGCGCTGATGCACGAAATCGATCACAACGGCCTGCGGGACTTGCTGGAGCCGTTGCGCAAACGCGGATAGCGTCGATCGGGGGCGAAACGCTTCGCATGCGGCATCGGTACTGGCCCGCATACACCTACCACCTCGCCGTTGCTGACATAGAATGAAAAGAGTAGTTGACGGCAAAAAGGGGTGCCAACATGAGACGCCTTTATTTCCTCGTACCCGATACGCAGATGGCCAAGGCAATCGTCGATGACCTATTGCGTGCGCGGATCATCTGGCGACATATCCACGTTCTCGCCGACCACAGCGTCACACTCGATCAGTTACCCGAAGCATCGTTGCTGCAAAGCAGCGATGTCGTGCATGCGCTGGAGCGCGGCGTCGCGCTTGGCGGCGCGGCGGGTGCGCTGATCGGCCTCGTCGCGCTGGTATTTCCCCCGGCGGAGCTCGTGATCGCAGGCGGCGCCGTCGTCGGGTTGACGTTGGCCGGAGCGGGTTTCGGGGCATGGACCGCCGCGATGATCGGCATCGCCGAGCCGAACGCGCGACTCCAGCGATTTCGCGAGGCCATACAGGAAGGCCAGATCCTGATCATGGCCGACGTGCCGGCATTGCGAGAGCAGGAAATCGAAGAGATGGTCGCCCAGCATTTTCCGAAGGCGGACCTGGAAGGCGCCGAGCCTACGACCCCGATCTTCCCCTGACGCGCGACAGCAAGCCGGCCTGCCCGATACCCGGGTTCATCGACACATGTCGTCGAGCGCATGGCCGCGGGCGGCGGGCGGGGGCGTTCGCACGTTGCGCGGGCAACCCGGCCCGCGCTTCCGAGTCGCGCAAGAGACGCAGGCCCGACGCGCGTGACGTCCTCGGCGCCGAAGCGCCGACGTCGAATCGTCGGCAAGGAGGTCGTATGGAACTGCACATTCAATCGCACCATTGGGAGCGTCGTACGCCGGACTGGGTCGCCGCCGCCGTGGCCGGTCTCGCAGGCGGTGCGCTGGTGATCGCGCTGGAATTCGTCTGGTCGACACTCGTGCTCGGCTCGAGCCCGTGGCAACCGACACACAAGATCGCGGCGATGGTGATGGGCCGCAGCGCGCTCGGCCAGATGACGCAATTCAACCTTGAAATCGTGGCGATGGCGCTGCTGCTGCACTACGTGCTCGGCGCGATCATGGGGATGATGCTTGCCGCGATCATGGCGCCGTTCCGCTTCGATTCGAGCGTGGGCATGGAAGCCGCCATCGGGCTGGCGTTCGGGATCGTCGCATATGGGTGGAACTTCTACGTCATGACGGCCGTGTTCCCGTGGTTCGTCTCCGAGCGGGGTTCCGGGCCCTTGCTGGCCAACCTGTTGTTCGGCGTGGTGGCGGCCATCACCTACGGCAGGCTGGAGCGAGTGCGCAAGCAGAACGCGGACGACTGACACATCGCGTTTCCCGCCGCGCCGAGCTTGTCCACGCAGCGTTCGCGGGAGACACGGAACCCGGTGTCGGCGGCTCCGGCGAGTGACATGCAACGAGGCGGCCTATGGCGCTTGCGATTGCCCTGATCCTGATCGTCATACTGGCGGTCGGGTTTCACTTTGCCAGTCCCTGGTGGATCACGCCGATTGCGTCGAACTGGGTGCGCATGGACGACATGCTGACGATCACGCTCGTCATTACCGGCGTGTTGTTCGTCGCAATCAACCTGTTCATCGCGATCGCCCTGGTGCGCTATCGCCATCGCAGCGGGCATCGCGCGGCCTACGAGCCGCACAACCGGAAGCTGGAGTGGTGGCTGATCGGCCTGACCGCCGCCGGCGTGGCGGCATTGCTGGCGCCCGGTCTCTTCGTCTACGCGGATTACGTCCGGCCGCCGCGCAATGTGCTGCAGATGGAAGTGCTGGGCCAGCAGTGGCAATGGCGCTTCCGCTTCGCCGGCCCCGGCGGCAAGCTGGGCACGACGGACGTACGCTACATCAGCAACGACAATCCCTTCGGGCTGAATCCCGCCGATCCCAATGGCCGCGACAACTACCTGATCGAGACGCCCGAGGTGCACCTGCCGCTCAACCGGCCGATCCAGGTCCTGACACGGTCGCGCGACGTGCTGCACGACTTCTACGTCCCGCCGTTCCGGGCGCGCATGAACATGGTGCCCGGCATGGTGACCACCTTCTGGTTCACGCCGACAAAGGCGGGGCGCTACGACATCCTGTGCGCGCAACTCTGCGGCATCGGGCACTCGAGCATGCGCGGTGTGGTGGTGGTGGAAGACGAGGCATCGTTCTCGCGCTGGCTGGCGCAGCAGACCACGTTCGCGCAACGGCAGCAGGCCAGGGTGCAGGCTGCGCCCGCCGCTGCCGGCGGCAGCGCCTTGGCACTGGCCGATCTGGGCAAGATGCTCGCGGCGGCCAAGGGCTGCGTCGCGTGCCATACCGTGGACGGCAGCCCGCGCGTGGGCCCGACCTGGAAAGGCCTGTACGGCAAGACCGAAACGATGTCCGACGGCAGCACCGCGAAGGTGGACGAAGCCTATCTGCGTGCGTTCATCCGCAATCCGACGGCTCGTGTCGTGAAGGGCTTCTCGCCGATCATGCCGCACTTCGACCTGAGCGACCAGGAACTGGCTGCGCTGGTCGCGTATATCGAAGCGCAAGGCGGGCCACCGCCCGCCAGTACCGCGGCCCGGCAGTAGCGGAGCAGAAACCATGACCTACGCGCACACCGACCACGCCCCGCACAGCTTCTGGACCCGCTATGTCTGGAGCCAGGACCACAAGGTCATCGCCGTGCAGTACGCGCTGACGGCCATCGCGATCGGCCTGGTCGGCCTCGTGTTGTCCGACCTGATGCGGCTGCAGCTCGGCTTTCCGGGCAAGTTCGCTTTCATCGACGCGAACCACTACTACCAGTTCGTCACGATGCACGGGATGATCATGGTGATCTACCTGCTGACGGCGCTGTTCCTGGGCGGCTTCGGCAACTACCTGATCCCGCTGATGCTGGGCGCGCGCGACATGGTGTTCCCGTTTCTCAACATGCTGAGCTACTGGGTCTACCTGCTGGCCGTGCTGGTGCTGGTGGTGAGTTTCTTCGTGCCGGGCGGGCCGACCGGCGCGGGCTGGACGCTGTATCCGCCGCAGGCGATCCTGCCGGGCACGCCGGGCGTGGAGTGGGGCATCGTGCTGATGCTCGTGTCGCTGGCGATCTTCATCGTCGCGGCGACGATGGGCGGCCTGAATTACGTGACCACCACGCTGCAGGCGCGCACGCGCGGCATGACGCTGATGCGCATGCCGCTCACGGTATGGGGCATCTTCATTGCGACCATCATGGCGCTGCTGGCATTTCCGGCGCTGTTCGTGTCTGCGGTGATGATGCTGCTCGACCGGACGCTCGGCACCAGTTTCTTCATCCCGGCCGTGGTGTCGATGGGGCAGACGCTCAAGCACGCCGGCGGCAGCCCGCTGCTGTTCCAGCACCTGTTCTGGTTCTTCGGGCATCCGGAGGTCTACATCGTCGCGCTGCCGGCCTTCGGCATTGCGTCGGACCTGATCAGCACGCATGCGCGCAAGAGCATCTTCGGCTACCGGATGATGGTGTGGGCGATCGTGATCATCGGCGCGCTGAGCTTCGTGGTCTGGGCGCACCACATGTTCATCGCCGGCATGAATCCGTATTTCGGCTTCTTCTTCGCGACGACCACGCTGATCATCGCCGTCCCGACCGCCCTCAAGGTCTACAACTGGGTGCTGACGCTGTGGCGCGGCGATATACACCTGACCGTGCCGATGCTGTTTGCGATCGGCTTCATCAGCACCTTCGTGCTGGGCGGGCTGACCGGGCTCTACCTCGGCAACGTGAGCGTGGACATCCCGCTGTCGAACACGTATTTCGTGGTCGCGCACTTCCATATGGTGATGGCCGTGTCGCCGATCCTGGTGGTGTTCGGCGGCCTCTACCACTGGTACCCGAAGGTGACGGGCCGCATGCTCGACGACACGCTCGGGCGCGCACACTTCTGGATCACCTTCGTCGGCACCTATGCGATCTACTTCCCGATGCACTATCTCGGGATTCTCGGTATGCCGCGACGCTATTACGCATATCAGGGCTACAGCTTCATTCCGCATTCGGCGCAGACGCTCAACACCTTCATCACCATCGTCGCGCTGATCGTCGCGGCGGCGCAGTTGCTGTTCCTGTTCAACCTGGCGTGGAGCCTCGTGCACGGCAAGCGTGCCGACGGCAATCCGTGGCGGGCCACCACGCTGGAGTGGCAGACACCGCAAACGCCGCCCGCGCACGGTAACTGGGGCGCCGCGCTGCCCGTGGTTTATCGCGGCGCATACGAATACAGTCCGCCGGGGCAAGAGGAAGACTTCGTGCCGCAAAACCAGCCGCCTGCGACGACGTCCGAACCACCGGCCCACCCCGCGCTTCATCCCGGCGAGGCACACGAATGACCACGCTGCCGCGCCCCTTCGTTCACGACGCGCCGCCGGGCTTGCCGAATGCGGGCCGTACCGGTCTGGTCGTCTTCATGGCGGTCGCCACGACGTTGTTTTCGCTGCTGCTGCTTGCCTATGCGATGCGCATGCGCGAGCCCGACTGGCAGCCGATTCCGCATCCGGCGCTGCTGTGGTGGAACACCGGCGCGCTGGCGCTGGCCAGCGTCGCCATGCAGCGTGCCCGGAAACTGACCGCGCATCGCACCACGTGGCTCGTGTGCGGCGGCGTGCTGGCGGCCGTGTTCGTGGCCGGGCAACTGACCGCGTGGCACATGCTGTCGGCGGCCGGGCAGGCCGTCGCCGCCAATCCGTCCGACAGCTTCCTCTACCTGCTTACCGGCCTGCACGGCGTGCACGTCCTGGGCGGGCTGGTGGCGTGGGCGGTGACGATCGCGCAGCTCAGGCGCGCGAACCCGTTCCGGGTGCAGCACGCCATCGCGCTGTGCGCGCTCTACTGGCATTTCCTGCTCGCGGTCTGGCTCGTGCTGCTGGCGGCGATGTGGTGGCTGACGCCCGGGATCGTCGCCGCCGTGTGCGGGCCGCTGTATGGAGCCGCGCCATGACCACACCCACGGTCCCCACCGGATCCGCGGCCGGGTCGCCCGCGGGCCCGCCCGCCGACGCTTCGCCGGCCGACACCCGGCCCGACGGCTGGCGCGGCGTCGTCACGGACTGGTCGGCCGACCGCGAAGCCTTCAAGGTGCCGTGGGGCAAGGCGATGATGTGGATCTTCCTGCTGTCGGACACCTTCGTCTTCAGCAGCTTCCTGATCGGCTACATGACGGTGCGCATCTCGACCACGGTGCCGTGGCCCGACACGTCGAAGGTGTTCGGGCTTTCGGTCGGCGGCCTGGATGTGCCGTTGCTGCTGATCGCCATCATGACGTTCATCCTGATCACCAGCAGCGGCACCATGGCGATGGCCGTCAACTTCGGCTACCGGCGCAACGCCCGGCGCGCCGGCATGCTGTTGCTCGCGACCGCGCTGCTGGGCGCGGCCTTCGTGTCGATGCAGGCTCTCGAATGGACCAAGCTGATCGTTCATGAAGGTATCCGTCCGTGGGGCAACCCGCTGGGCGCGGCGCAGTTCGGCGCGTGCTTCTTCACGATCACCGGGTTCCACGGCTTTCACGTGACCTGCGGCGTGATCTACCTGCTGCTGGTTGCACGCAAGATCATGCGGCCGGGGTTCATCGAGCACGGCAACTTCGAGATTGTCGAGATCGCCGGCCTGTACTGGCACTTCGTCGACCTGGTGTGGGTGTTCATCTTCGCGCTGTTCTATTTGTGGTGAGGCAGGCCATGGACCACACCGATCCCGCCGATCGTCCCGACGCCGCGCATGGCCAGCAGCATCCGATCGGCCTCTACCTGAAGATCTGGGGCCTGCTGTTCCTGCTGAGCACGATGTCGTACCTGGTCGATTACTTCCACGTGCAGGGCGTGCTGCGCTGGGTGCTGATCGTCGTGCTGATGATCGCCAAGGCCGGGCTGATCGTGTCGATCTTCATGCACATGATGTGGGAGCGGCTGGCGCTGGTGTACGCGATCCTGATTCCGCCGCTTTGCCTGCTGGTGCTCATGGTGCTGATGGCGGCCGAAGCGCATCACACGTTCGGGATGCGGGAGCTGTTTTTTCGCTGATTTCTTCGCCGGCCGCGCGTGTCGAGATTCACCTGACCCGGAACCGCTCGCACCGCTACGCCAGCGCGCTTCGGCGGTGAGGTTCATGCAGCGTTGAACCTGCGATTCGCTCACGTTCGAACCATCCGCATTCCGGCTCATTTGACGCGGAACTTCCCGGGCGACGTCCATCGATCACGCGATCACGTTTCGGTCGCTCGATTCGAAGGAGGGGGCGCGACGCCGGGCACGTAGGGAAATCCGGGTGCGTCGTCGATGAGTCGGGCGACGCGCCACGAACAGGCGATGCGATCGTTTCAGGGACGTTCCCGCGTCATCCACTTCATGGCGCTCCTCCTGTCCGGCCGTATGGGAGATTCGTGGTCGCACGGCTGACGGGTCAGTCGTCGTCCTCTTCGTCGTCGCCGGCCGGGCGGCTGCTGACGAGCTTGCCGTCATCGGCCAGAATCAGGCGCTGTTCCTGGTCGCCCTGCGCAATCGTGACGACATAGAGCGACCGGCCATTCTTCGCGCGCCGTTGAATCGTTTCGACGTGGCCGCCTTGCCGTTGCCGCTCGATCGTCGTTCTTACCGGCGCCGGCACTTGCTCGAGCGCGACGGTCTCACCGGAAGCCCGGTCGGGCGCGCCTCTTCCGCAACCGGACAGGACAATCGAGACGGCGATCGCCATGACGACAGACATCCATCCGCAGGGCCTTCGCATGGCCGCTCCTTTGAGTGGACGAGAATCCGTTCGACAACGCAGTGTCCGCCCCCGTGTACGCGGGTCAGTGATGGAGCAGCGGATACGCCACGAGGCCGACGAGGGCTGCAGCGGTCACGATCACCGGCTCCTGCAGCTTCTTGAAGCGCCATAGCAGCAGCACGGTTGCGAGCGCGAGCAGGGCGGTCGGGACGTCGACGATCGATCGCTTCGCGATGACGAGCACGGAGCCGGTGATCGCGCCGACGGCCGCGGCCGTGATACCGTCGACGAACGCCTTCACGCCGGGCCGGTGGCCGTACTTCTTTACGTACGGCGCGGGAATGACGGTGAACAGATAGCAAGGCAGGAACGTGCCGAGCGCGGCAACGCACGCGCCGGGAAAACCCGCCACGAGATACCCGATGAAGCCGACGGTGATCACGACCGGGCCGGGCGTGATCATCGCGACCGCAACGGCATCGACGAACTGTTTGTCGTTCAGCCAGTGATGCTCGGTGACGACGCCGCCGTACAGGAACGGCACGATCGCGAGTCCGGACCCGAATACGAATGTGCCCGCCTTCATGAAGAACGCGCCGATCTGAACGAGTTGCGGCAGATCGATGCCGCTCAGCAGTCCGCTGGCTGCCGGCAGGTTGGCGGCGGCCACGGCATTCAGTCCTCCCTTGTGCAGCCATTTGGGCGGTGCGCGCCAAAGCCAGCCGACCAGCCCGGCGACGATGAACAGCCACGCAATTTCCGATTCCGTGATGAAAGTCACGACGGCCAGCGTCACGAAGATGGCCCAGAGAAGTTTGTCGTGGCCGACGGTCCTCGTCGTGAGCTTGTATGCGCTCATCGCGATGATGCCGACCACCGCGGCGCCGACACCGTAGAACACGGCCTGCATCCACGACAACCCGCCGAAGTGCGCGTACGCGAAGCCGAGCGCGAGCACCATCACGAACGACGGGATGACGAACGCGAAGCCGACGAGCGTCGCACCGAGAATCCGGTAGTGGACGAAGCCGAGATAGATCGCGAGTTGCGCGGCCATCGGCCCCGGCGCGAGCTGGGCCAGCGTGAGCCCTTCCTTGTAGTCGGCTTCCGTGATCCAGCCGCGCCGCTCGACGAGGTCGCGACGCATGTAGCCCGCGAGCGCGACCGGTCCGCCGAATCCGAACGTACCGAGACGCAGCATGTAGCCGACCAGTTGGCCTAGCGAATAGGTCGGTTCGGTCGCGACGATAGCGGTGGTCATGGCTTGGCCTCGGTCCCGTTCCGGTCGTTCGACGCGAAATGCGCATGCAGGGCGTCGAGTACCGTGCCCATCTGTTCGAGCAGTTGATCGTCGTTGTCCGTACGTTGCCGCATGCCGGCCATCACGGCCTCGAAGCCGACCGCTTCCGGCGCGGTGGTGCCGCCCACATCGAGAGCGTGCACGATCTCGCCCAGCCGCATTAGCGCCGGATCCTGGTCGAGCCCGAAACTCGCGAGCAGCACTTCGAACGTCACGCGTTCGCCGACATGGGTGAACGTTGCGCCGTCGAAATCGAAGCCCAGCGCGTCAACCGGACAATCGGCTGGCGACGCCAGCCAGATGAAGCGCGCGTGCGCGTCGATGAAACGGCGGATCAGCCATGCGCTCGCGACGCGGTCGACCCACATGCGCTGACGTGTCGCCCACGCGCGGCCCTGATATGCATCGATCGCCAGCGGCCGGATCTCGCGGTCCGCAGCGTGCGGTTCGCCCGGCGACAGCACGGTGTCGACCAGCGCAACGAAATCCTGCAGCGCGACTTCGGCGCGAACTGCCGGGTCACCGGGGAAATAGTCGATCGCGCGGAGTGCGTCGAAATCCTTGCGCAGGCGGCGTAGCAGGCGGACGAGTTCAGTGGCGGATTGCCCGGCCACCGTCTTGCGCGCGTCGGCGAGCGTGCGGGCAAATGCCGCGTAGTCTTCGTCGCGATTGAAGAGCGCCCGGAATGCCTGCTCCTGTGATGTGTCGAGGCTCGGTGCGCGCAGCAGATAGGCCGTGCCGCCGCTTTCCTCGATGGCGTCGGCGAGTTCGCGCAACGTGCTTTCGTGTTCGTCCGTGTACGGAAGCAAGTAGATGCCGTCGCGTAGCACCGCGCAGCCCTTCGCCTTGAGCGCGCGCCAGAACCGCATGCGGGCCGTGGCGTTTTCCGTCGGCAGGGTAAGAACGAGAAGCGACCAGATCGAGATGGAATTCATGTAGAAGATTCTACGTAGATGTTGAGGTATCTACAAAGAAATTTTTGGACGCTTTCCGGAACGTATCGACTCGATGGTTCGGATCCGGTGACGGATGACCGGCGGGATGGATGGCCGAATCGGCATCCGGGGGCGTTGCGCTGGCAAGGGGGCGGCTTTCGAGTGGACGTTGTGCGCGATCCCGCCCCCACCCCCGCCCCCGTCACGCTTACGGTGTCACGGCCAGTACCGTGTGCATGCCTGCCGCATAGTGTCCGGGCTTGTTGCAAATCAGGACGTAGCGTCCGGGAGTGAGCCTGAATGACGCGGATTTGGTCTTGCCCGGCGCGATGTCCTCGACTTCCCCGATCTTGGTCAGTTTGTATTCGAGCACCTGTTCCTTGCTGACGGGCAGCGCGTTATCGTCAAGGTTCGTTTTGAACACGACGAGTTCGTGCTCCATGTTGTTGTTCGCGGTATTGGCGACGACAAGTTTGATGCGGCCAGCCTTCACGCTATGCGTTTCAAGCTTGATCGAGTTCGACAGCAAGGTCGCTTTGACCGATTGCTGAGCCCAGCCCGCATGCGAAATCGTGCAAAGCATGACAACGCCGGCAATTCGGTAGACAACACGCATGACAGCCCCCTTTGAATGAAAGTTGCGCAGGCGCGCTTCGAGCGATTGCGCTCGGCGGCTCCGGCGAGCACGAACGTGCCCCTGCCATGGCAACGGCACGGGTCTTTCAACAGCGTGGGATACGTGCAGTAAACGCGCGGCGCGGGCGACTTATTCCTGTCGATTTCGGCGTACTTGCCGCGATGGCGTCTGAACGTCACCCGCCGCGTTGCGCGGCACCGCGTGCGGTGTATTCAACCTGATAGGCAGGCATTGCATGTTGCTTGACGGCGCCATGGCAGGTGCCATGTGGGAGCGCATTGGGCTGTCGGCCATTTTCTTCGCTGGAGCGCCGTTGGTTTTCGTACGGCCATGCAGTTGCTGCTGCTCGCCGAGGTTCCGGCCGCCTGCCCATGACGTCCGCAGGGTCGTCATGGAAAACTGTATGAATATACAGTATAGTACCCGTCGAACTCGAGCCGCACAGGTGCAACCCTTGCGGCCCGTGGGCCGCGCCTGCGGGTATCCGCCGCAGCGTTCCGGCACCGTGAATTCCGGCTAACTCATTCAGACGGGCAGGCAAATTGTCATCCAGCAATCTGATCCGCATTCGCGGAGCACGTCAGCACAACCTCAAGAATCTCGACCTCGACCTGCGCACCGGCGAAATGACGGTCGTCACCGGCCCGTCGGGCTCGGGCAAGTCGAGTCTGGTGTTCGACACACTGTATGCGGAAGGGCAGCGGCGCTACGTCGAAACCTTCAGCGCGTACGCACGCCAGTTCCTCGACCGGATGGACCGCCCGCAGGTCGAGCGCGTCGACGGCGTGCCGCCCGCGATCGCGATCGACCAGACCAACCCGGTGCGCAGTTCGCGTTCGACCGTCGGCACGATGACCGAGCTGAACGATCACCTGAAGCTGCTGTACGCGCGCGCGGCCGAGCTGTTCGACCGCCAGACCGCGCGGCAGGTGCGGCACGACACGCCGGAGACGATCTACGCGGATCTCGTCGCACGCACGCTGGCGGACGATCCGCGTGTCGTCGTCACGTTCCCGGTCGAGCTGCCGGAGGCGGTGTCCGACGAGGAAATCGCGCAATGGCTGTCCGCGAGCGGTTACACGCGCGTGCAGGCGCAGCGCGAAGTCGCGTCGCCCACCGGGCCGCGCAAGGTGCTCGACGTGGTGGCCGACCGCTTCCGCGTGCAGCAGGCCGACAAGGTGCGCGTGGTCGAGGCGATCGAGGCGTCGCTGAAGCGTGGCGGCGGGCGCGTGAACGTGTACGTGCTGGCAGCGGAAGCGGAAAACGCGATTGCCGAGCCGCAGGTGTGGCGCTTCTCCACCGGGTTGCACGATCCCGACAGCGACCTGCGCTACGCGGAGCCGCAAGCGGCGCTGTTCTCGTTCAATTCGGCGTACGGCGCGTGCGAAACCTGCCGCGGCTTCGGCCGCGTGATCGGCGTCGATCTCGGCCTCGTGATTCCGGACGCGCGCAAGACGCTGCGCGGCGGCGCGATCAAGCCGATGCAGACGCCCGCGTGGAAAGAGTGCCAGGACGACCTGATGCGCTATGCGGCGAAGGCCGGCATCCGGCGCGACGTGGCGTGGTCCGAGCTGACCGATGCCGAACGCGACTGGGTCGTCAACGGTTCGCCGGACTGGAACGGCAAGTGGCAGAGCCAGTGGTACGGCGTGAAGCGCTTCTTCGGCTACCTCGAATCGAAAGCGTACAAGATGCACATCCGCGTGCTGCTGTCGAAATACCGCAGCTACACGCCGTGCGACGTGTGCGGCGGCGCGCGCCTGAAGACGGAATCGCTGCAGTGGCGGCTCGGCTCGAAAGAGAACGCCGACGGCGTGCTCGCGCCGGCCGATCGCTTTTTGCCGCGCGGCGTCGACTGGAGCCGCGCGCAGCTCGAAGCGCTGCCGGGCCTGACCGTGCACGACCTGATGTTGCTGCCGATCGAACGCATCCGTCGCTTCTTCGACGGCATCAGCCTGCCGAGCGCGCTGCTCGACGATGCGTTGAAACTGCTGCTTGCCGAAGTGCGCACGCGCCTGAAATACCTGTGCGACGTCGGGCTCGGCTACCTGACGCTCGACCGGCAGAGCCGCACGCTGTCGGGTGGCGAGGTGCAGCGGATCAACCTGACCACCGCGCTCGGCACGTCGCTGACCAAGACCCTGTTCGTCCTCGATGAACCGAGCATCGGGCTGCATCCGCGCGACCTGACGCGGATCGTCGAGGCGATGCAGCGGCTGCGCGACGCGGGCAATACGCTGGTCGTCGTCGAGCACGATCCGTCGGTGATGCTCGCGGCCGACCGGCTGATCGACATGGGGCCCGGCCCGGGCGAGCGCGGCGGTACGATCGTCTACGACGGCACGCCGTCCGACATCCGTTCGGCGCACACGCTGACGGGCGAGTATCTCGGCGGCCGCAAGCAGGTCGCGCATGCGTCGAACTGGGCGCGCCGCGTCGTCGACGCGAATACGCCGCGCATCGTGCTCGAAGGCGCGAGCGAACACAACCTGCGCGATGTGACGGTCGAGATTCCGCTGCAACGGCTCGTCTGCGTGACGGGTGTATCCGGTTCCGGCAAATCGACGCTGCTGCAGGACGTGCTCTATCCGGCGATGGCGCGGCACCACGGCAAGGCGACCGAGTCGCCGGGCGCGTACCGCAGCCTCACGGGCGCCGACCAGGTCGGCGACGTCGTGTTCGTCGACCAGTCGCCGATCGGCAAGACCACGCGCTCGAACCCGGCGAGCTACGTCGGCGCATTCGACGAGATCCGCAAGCTGTTTGCGAAGGCGCCGCTCGCGTTGCAGCGCGGCTACAGCGCCGGCACGTTCAGCTTCAACTCGGGCGACGGCCGTTGCCCGACCTGCGGCGGCTCGGGCTTCGAACACATCGAAATGCAGTTCCTGAGCGACGTTTACCTGCGCTGCCCGGACTGTGACGGCAGCCGCTACCGTGCCGAGATTCTCGAAGTGCGCATCGAGCGCAACGACCGCGCGCTGAACATCGCCGACGTGCTCGACCTGACCGTCAGCGAAGCGGCCGCATTTTTCGCGACCGATGCCGAGGTGCTGCGCGTGCTGCAGCCGATCGTCGACGTCGGCCTCGAATACGTGAAGCTCGGCCAGCCGGTGCCGACGCTGTCGGGCGGCGAGGCGCAGCGCCTGAAGCTCGCCGGCTTCCTCGCCGAATCCGCGGCGGCGGCCAACGGGCGCCGGGTGGCGACGGAAGAGGCGCGCATCGCGCGGGCGAAGCTGTTCATGTTCGACGAGCCGACCACCGGGCTGCACTTCGACGACATCGCGAAGCTGATGCAGGCGTTCGGCAAGCTGCTCGCGGCCGGCCATTCGCTGATCGTGATCGAGCACAACCTCGACGTGATCCGCGCGGCCGACTGGCTGATCGATCTCGGCCCGGAGGGCGGCGACGGCGGCGGCCTCGTGCTGTGCGCGGGCACGCCCGACGACGTGAAGGCCTGCGCCGAATCGCATACGGGCGTGGCGCTGCTGCAGTACGACCGCGCGATGGATGCCGAAGCGGCGCTCGCCGACGAAGGCAAGCCGCTGCAGGCCGTGCTGAACGCGGCGCGCGAGCGGCGCGCGATCGAAGGCGAGGACGTCGTGCGGATCGTCAACGCGCGCGAGCACAACCTGAAGGCACTCGACGTCGACATCCCGCACGGCAAGTTCAACGTGATCACCGGCGTATCGGGGTCCGGCAAGTCGACGCTCGCGTTCGACATCCTGTTCCACGAAGGCCAGCGCCGCTACCTCGAATCGCTGAACGCTTACGCACGCTCGATCGTGCAGCCGGCCGGCCGACCCGAGGTCGATGCGGTGTACGGCATTCCGCCGACCGTCGCGATCGAGCAGCGGCTGTCGCGCGGCGGGCGCAAGAGCACGGTCGCGACCACGTCCGAGGTGTGGCACTTCCTGCGGCTGCTGTACGTGAAACTCGGCCTGCAGCATTGCATCCACGACGGCACGCCGGTCACGTCGCAATCGGTCGAATCGATCGCCGCGCAGTTGCTGCGCGACCATCGTGGCGAACACGTCGGGCTGCTCGCGCCGCTCGTCGTCAACCGCAAGGGCGTGTACACGGATCTCGCGAAATGGGCGAAGGCGCGCGGCAGCACGCATCTGCGGGTCGACGGCGAGTTCGTGCCGGTCGATCCGTGGCCGAAGCTCGACCGCTTCCGCGAGCATACGATCGAGTTGCCGGTCGCCGATCTCGTCGTGTCGCCGGACAACGAAGCCGAATTGCGGCGCAGGCTCGACGAGACGCTCGAGCTCGGCAAGGGCGTGATGCACCTGCTCGCGCCGCTCGACGGGCTGCACGATGCGATGCAGGGCGACCGGTCGACCGCGCGCGTCGGCACGATCAAGGTGCTGTCGGTCAAGCGTGCGTGCCCGGTGTGCGGCACGAGCTACCCGGAGCTGGACCCGCGGATGTTCTCGTACAACAGCAAGCATGGCTGGTGCACGACCTGTGTCGGCACCGGCGTTACGCTCACGCGCGAACAGCGCGCCGCGTACGACGACACCGTGCTCGCCGGGGACGATCGCGGCCGCGAGCAGACGCTGCCGTCGGACGAGCAGGAGCCGGAAGGCGTCGGCAACGAGCCGTGTCCGGATTGCAACGGCACGCGGCTGAACCCGTCCGCGCGCGCGGTGACGTTCGACGCGCATCCGATCGTCGAGGTCGCGCAATGGACGGTGTCGGACACGCGCCGCTGGATCGACGGGCTCGAACTCACCGGGCGCGATGCGCAGATCGCACGCGACATCGTCAGCGAGATCGGCAGCCGCCTCGCGTTTCTCGAGGAAGTCGGGCTCGGTTACCTGAGCCTCGATCGCGCGGCGCCGAGCCTGTCGGGCGGCGAAGCGCAGCGGATCCGGCTTGCCGCGCAGCTCGGCAGCAACCTGCAGGGCGTCTGCTACGTACTCGACGAGCCGACGATCGGCCTGCATCCGCGCGACAACCAGATCCTGCTCGATGCGCTGCGCAAGCTCGGCGACAAGGGCAACACGCTCGTCGTCGTCGAGCATGACGAGGACACGATCCGCCGCGCCGATCACATCATCGACGTCGGCCCGGGCGCCGGCAAGCGTGGCGGCACGCTGGTCGCGCAGGGCGCGGTCGCCGATCTCGCCGCGCAGGCCGATTCGGTCACGGGCCGGCTGCTCGCGCAGCCGATGACACACCCGCTGCAGCCGCGCCGCGGCGTGAGCCTGCCGGGCAAGAAGGGCGGCGCGGCCGTGCCGGAAGCGTGGCTGACGGTGCACGGTGCGCGGCTGCACAACCTGCGTGACGTGACGGTCGGCATTCCGCTCGCGCGGCTCGTCGCGGTGACGGGCGTCAGCGGTTCGGGCAAGTCGACGCTCGCGCGCGACGTGCTGATGACGAACCTGCTCGACGCGGTCGGCCGCTCGGTGCTGTCGTCACCGGCCACGCGGCGCGCGCGCAAGGCCGTGCAGCAGGACGCGCCAGCCACCAACCGCCGTTCGAGCGTGCTCGCACGCAGCGCGCCGCGGCCGTCGCTGAACGTCACGCATGCGTGGCAGGGCTGCGAATCGCTGAGCGGCTGGGAGCAGATCGATCGCGTGCTCGAAGTCGACCAGACGCCGATCGGCAAGACGCCGCGTTCGTGCCCGGCCACCTATATCGGCGTGTGGGACACGATCCGCAAGCTGTTCGCCGATACGCTGGAGGCGCGTGCGCGCGGCTATACGGCGTCGCGGTTCTCGTTCAATACGGGCGACGGGCGTTGCCCCGCGTGCGAAGGGCAAGGCGTGCGCACGATCGGCATGAGCTTCCTGCCCGACGTGAAGGTGCCGTGCGACGTATGCCACGGGCAGCGCTTCAACCCGGAGACGCTCGCCGTCACGTGGCGCGGCCGGAACATCGGCGACGTGCTGACGATGGAGATCGACGAGGCGGTGGAATTCTTCGCGCCGATCTCGAACATCGCGCATCCGTTGCAGCTGATGAAGGATGTCGGGCTCGGCTACCTGACGCTCGGCCAGCCTTCGCCGACGTTGTCCGGCGGCGAGGCGCAGCGCATCAAGCTCGTCACCGAACTCACGAAGGTGCGCGACGACATCACGCGGCGCGGGCAGAAGGCGCCGCATACGCTGTACGTGCTGGACGAACCGACGGTAGGCCTGCACATGGCGGACGTCGCGAAGCTGATCCGCGTGTTGCACCGGCTCGTCGATGCGGGGCACAGTGTCGTCGTGATCGAGCATGATCTCGACGTGATCGCGGAAGCCGACTGGATCATCGATCTCGGGCCGGAAGGCGGCGTGGGCGGCGGCACGATCGTCGCGGCGGCGCCGCCCGAAGCACTCGTGAAGGTGAGCGCGAGCCATACGGGGCAGGCGCTGAAGCCGGTGCTGGCGCGTACGGCCAGCGAAGACGTTGAAGCGGAGCAGCAGGGCGCGGCACGGGTCGGCTGAACGCGTTGTATCCGGCGAGCGGCTCCGGTGCCACGAGCGGCATCGGGGCCGCGCCTGTTTCATCATTCAGGTCGCTGCGCTCATTCCCCCTTCACGCCGATCGTCTCGATGATGGTCTCCAGTTGCGGGCTCATCGGCAGGTTGAGACTCAAGCCCGACGGAAGCGGGCGCAGGAACCAGCGCTTGTACTGACGCGCGATCTCGCCGTCGGTGGCCAGTTCCTGGAACGTGCTTTTCACGACCTGAGCGAGCTGCGGATCGTCCTTGCGGAACATGATGCCGTACGGGTCGTAGGACAGGAAGTCGCCCACCACGTCGTACTGGCCGCCCTTGCTCGCATTCTCGGCAATCAGGCCGTACAGCAGTACGTCGTCCGTCGCGAACGCGTCGGCGCCGCCGTTCGCGACGAGCGCGAAGCCCTGCGCATGGTCCGGCACCACCTGTAGCTGGATCCCGAGCCTGAACCGGTCGTTCAGGTCGCGCAGCGCCTTCTCGTTGGTCGTACCGGCCGTCACCGCGACTTTCCTGCCCGCGAGATCGCGGAACGAGCGGATCGGCGCGCCGCGTTTCACCATCACCTTCGTGCCGGCCACGAAGAAGATCGGCGAGAACGCCACGCGCTTCTGGCGCTCCAGGTTGCTCGTCGTGGAGCCGCATTCCAGATCGATCTTGCCGCTGACCACCGCGTCGATACGGTTGTCGGACGTGACCGGCACCCAGCGGATCGTCAGGCTCTTGTTGATCGCATCCTCGATCGACGACACGAGCGCCTTGCACAGCTCGATCGAATAGCCGATCGGCTGGTTGCGCGCATTCAGGTACGAGAACGGGATCGACGCGTCGCGATAGCCGAGCGCGATCGTGCCGCTGCCGCGCACCTTCGCGAGCGTGCCGGTCAGTTGGGCCGGCGCGAACGGCTCGACGCGCGGCAGCGTCGACGGCGCGTCTTCCGCGCGCGAGGTCGCGCCCGTGGCGAGCAGGCCCGCGAGCGCGAGCGCACGCCAGAATCGCTGCATCTTCATCGCCGGGCCTCCGTCAGACTTGCGTCGGATGTGCGATTGACGCTTCCTGTTCCGCTTCGATGCGCGCCGCGTTGGCTTCGGCTTCCGCTTCCGACAGGAGCTGGCCTTCCCACTTCGCGACCACCGCGCTCGCGATCGAGTTGCCCACCGCATTGGTGGCCGAGCGGCCCATGTCGAGGAACGTGTCGACGCCGAGAATCAGCAGCAGCCCGGCCTCCGGCAGCCCGAACTGGTGCAGCGTGGCCGCGATCACGACGAGCGAGGCGCGCGGCACGCCGGCCATCCCCTTCGACGTGAGCATCAGCACGAGCAGCATCGTGATCTGCGTGCCCAGCGACAGGTGCATGTTGTACGCCTGCGCGATGAATAGCGACGCGAACGTGCAGTACATCATCGACCCGTCGAGGTTGAACGAATAGCCCATCGGCATCACGAAGCTCGAGATCTTGCGCTTCACGCCGAAACGGTCGAGCGCGTCGAGGATCTTCGGGTACGCGGCTTCGGAGCTGGCCGTCGCGAACGACAGCATGAATGCTTCCTTGATCAGCACCAGCAGCTTGAACACCCGCGGCCCGAGGAACACCAGCCCGGCACACACGAGCAAGCCCCAGAGCAGGAACAGGCTGACGTAGAAGTCGCCCATGAACACCGCGAACTTCAGCAGTACCGACAGCCCGTTGACCGCGACGGTGGCGGCCATCGCGGCCATCACCGCGAGCGGCGCGAGCTTCATCACGTAGCCGGTGATCTTGAGCATCACGTGCGACAACTGGTCGATCGCGGCGATGAGGACCTTGCCGCGATCGCCGAGCGCGGCGAGCGCGACGCCGAAGAACATCGAGAACACGACGATCTGCAGGATTTCGTTATTGCTCATCGCCTCGGCGAACGACCTCGGCACCATGTGGCCGACGAAATCCTTCAGCGTGAACTTGGACGTCGCGAGGTTCGCGGATGCGCCGATGTCCGGCAGCGGCAAGCCGAGATTGTCGCCGGGTCGCAGCAGGTTCGCCATCAGCAGCCCGAGCAGCAGCGAGACCAGCGACGCGGTGATGAACCAGGTAATCGATTTCGCGAACACGCGCCCGACCGAGGCCGCGTCGCCCATGTGCGCGATGCCGACGACCAGCGTGGAGAAGACGAGCGGCCCGATCACCATCTTGATCAGGCGCAGGAACACGTCGGAGACGAGCGAGATGTATCCGGCGACTTCGGCGGCGGCCTTCTTGTCCGGAAAGCTCGTGAAGACCATGTAGCCGATCGCGATGCCTGCCACCATCGCGATCAGGATCCAGACGGCTGCAGCATTCTTTTTTCGCATCGTAAGCCTCCCATTCAGCGGTTTCGCAATCGGGGATGGGAGGACGATACAGGACCAGAATGGCGATGAACAGTGCGACCGGGTTCGGGTTTGCGCTAGCGCCCGGTCACGCTGATCGTGGCGGCGGCGATGGCGCCGGTGGCGCTTCGGGCATGATTCGTGCCCGAAGCCGGCGCAACCCGATGCCGCTTTGTGCGGAGCAGCACACTGGCGGTTCGACGTTCGTGACGTTGCCGTGACGGCGGCTCGTTGGCGTCGGAATGTGCGTAGCGAAGCCGCCGGCGCGTCGCGTCAAGGTGATTCGGTTCAATCCTGAATGCGCAGCACGTGATCGATGACGCTGAAGCGCGGTGCGGATCTCGCCGCTCCATTGTCATGCGCCGGACGATATCGCGCGATTCGTCGCGATTACCGACGCGCTTGCGGCGCAGCGCTGATCGGCGAGACGGCCCCGATCATCCGGGCCGTCTCGCATCCAGCGCGGTTGTCGATCAGCCTGCCGGCGCGACGGATGCACCCGTGATGCCGTGCCGGCGCAGCGAATCGGCGACGAAACCCGACGCCTTCATCTCCTCGACGAAATCGTTCAACACCGCTGCGGCTGCTTCGCCGCGGCTCTTCGGCACGCCCATCGCCTGCCGGATCACCATGAAGCGCTCGTCGAGCAGGCGCAGGCCGGTCGTTTTCGCGGCGTCGGCTTCGAGTTGCTGCTTCACGCCGGCGGCGACTTCCAGCGTTTGTTCGAGAAACGTCGGCACGACGGCCGGCGACGTCGGCGCGCGCACGATCTGCGCGGCTTTCAGTTCGCGGGTGAGGAACAGGTCGTACGCGCTGCCCTTGCCGACGACCACGCGGTTGTGCGGCTGATCGACGTCGTCGTTGGTGCGGATCGGCGAAGCGTCGGGCACGAGATAGAAGCCTTCGATCAGTACGTACGGTGCGGTGAACGCGACCGTTTCGCCGCGCAGCGGATCGACCGCGAAGAATCCGAAATCGGCGCGTTCCTCGGTCAGCGCCTGTACCGATTTGCCGGCGGCATCGAATACGACGAGTTCGAGTTCGACCGACAGGCGCTCGGCGAATGCGCGCGCGAGATCGATCGATACGCCGAACGGTTCGCCGCTCGCGGGATCGCGGTTCGCGAGGATCGGGTTGCCGAGGTTGATCGACGCGCGGAGCTTGCCGGTGGGGGTGAAGGCGGAGCGGACGGAAGGGGCGATGGGCATGATCAGGTTCGTGGAAGGCGTAGGGGCAGCAGGGCGATCGTGGACACGCAACGGCGTGTCGATGTCGAGCTTATCACCAGGACGTCGGGGGACGCGTGTTGCAGGGTGTACCTGTTCAGCCCGCCCGGCCAGGATTCAATGGCGCCGAAAGCCGCGGCGCCCGTTTTTCATCCGGGTGAATCTCGCTTGCTTCCGGGCGCTGACTTTTTTAGTATGCAGAATGCTCAACCCGGCCCTTTTCGGCGGTTCAAGCTCGGTCTAAATCCACGAGGACGGACATGCAACAGCGGTCAGCGGCTCCTCTTTACGTCGTGCTGGTGGGCGTCGCCATTGCATGCGTATTGATGGGCTTGTGCACACTCCAGCTGCTACAGAGCCGTGACGACGCGCTCGATCGCGCGCGGGAGACGTCGCGTAACCTCGGCTTGATGGCCGAGCGCGACATCAAGCGCAATTTCGAACTCTACGACCTGTCGTTGCAGGCTGTGATTCAAGGGTTGCAGCGCCCGGACGTGATGGCGGCCGCCCCCTCGCTGCGCAACGGGGTGTTGTTCGATCATGCGATGACTGCCGAGTTTCTCGGCTCGATGCTGGTGCTGGATCGTGACGGCAACATCCAGCTGGACTCGGCCAACGATGTACCACGCAAAGGCAATTTTGCGGATCGCAAATACTTTACGATCCACCGCGACAATCCGAATATCGGGCTGTACGTCAGCGATCCGTTCGAGTCGCGATTGCGCGGCGGAATGCCCAGCATTGCGCTGACGCGCCGGATTTCCCAACCGGACGGCTCATTCGCCGGGGTTGCGTTGATTGCGATCAACCTTGAATACTTCCACAAGCTGTTCGCCGGCCTTGCGCTCGGGCCACATGGCTCGATGTCGCTGATCGGCAAAGACGGCATCATGTTCATGCGACAGCCGTTCGACCCGCACATCGTCGGTCGCGACATCGGCAAGGCCAGCACTTTCCAACGATTCCTTACGGCACCGGAGGGTTCGTTCTCGGAAACCGCAACGATTGACGGGGTGCGCCGGCTCTACTATTTCAGGAATCTGCCGAATCTTCCGCTGATCCTCATGGTCGCGGAAGCCGAACAGGATATCTACGCCGCGTGGCGGCATCGTGCGATCACCATCGGGACGCTGGTGGCCGCGTTCGGCGTCGGGTTTGTTGCACTGGCGGTCGTGCTCAGTGCGCAACTGCGTCGAAGGATGCGCGCGGAATCGGAGCTTGTTCTGCTGGCGCGCACCGACGGGTTGACCGGTCTCAACAACCGGCGCACGTTCGGTGAAATCCTCGATCGAGAGTGGCGCCGGGCGTGCAGGTCACGGAGTGTTTTCTCGCTGCTGTTCCTCGATGTCGACCGATTCAAGGCCTACAACGACACATACGGCCATCAGGCAGGCGACGATGCGCTTGCCGCGGTTGCACGGTGCATCGGCGAGAATATCCGCCGCCCCGGCGACGTCGCCGCACGATACGGTGGAGAGGAGTTTGTCGTGTTGTTGCCCGATACGCCGGCTGCAGGTGCGGAGCTGATCGCGGAAAAAATCCGTATGGCGATCAGCGACCTGGCCATCGAGCATGCATGCAGTGAATTTGGCCATGTGACTGCGAGCATCGGGCTGGCGAGCTGGACGTCGGAACAGGACGGCGACGCAGGTGGCGCGATCAAGGCCGCGGACGAGGCGCTCTATCGCGCGAAGGCGACCGGCCGGAACAAGATCGCCAAAGTTCAGCGTCCGGCTTGAATGCCGCGAATCTTGGGGGGGCAATGTCTGCCAATGTGGGCTGATACCGGGCCGTCGTAGCCGATATCGGAAGGAGGGCGGCGTGGGTTTGTGCACTTTGCCTTGGCCAATCGCCCTGTATCGCCGACCTCGATGTCGGCTCGCGGGCGACGACGCCTCGATTACCGTGCAGCAAACAGGAGAACTCGATGATCAAAGTCAGTGTCATGTACCCGTACGCCGCAGGCGCGCGATTCGATCATGCTTACTACCGTGAGCGGCATATGCCGATGGTGAAGCAGCGGCTCGGCGCCGCATGCCTGTACTACACGATTGACAAGGGCATCGCGGGCGGCGCTCCGGGCACTGATCCTGTTTACGTGGCCAGGTGCGACTTCGTCTGCACTTCCATCGAAGCTTTCCAGGCAGCCCGCGATCCGCATGCGCAGGAGATCATGGACGACATCGCCAATTACACGGATATACAACCCGTGCTGCAAATCAGTGAGGTGATCGTGGAGCGTTCGGAAGGCTGATCGAAGTTTGGATATTGGCAAGCACCGCATCCGCGTATGCACGTCGACGATCTCGCCACGGCTCACCTGAGCGCGGTCGAGCAGACAGCGGGGATGAGCGCATCGCCGGACGAATCTTCAACGTGGCTTTATGGATGGAAAGTTTCGCCCCGGTTCAGCATGTCGATGAATTCGCCGATTTTACGCACCCTTGTTTCCGGCTTTTTTGCATTCTGTATCCGAAACAGAATGGCGTAGCGGTTACGGCTGTTCAGTGTTGCAAAGAACTTCCTGGCTCCCGGATTGGCGTCCAGCGCAGCCTGCAGGTCGTCCGGCACGGTCGAGTTGCTGGCCGACGTATACGCGGCCTTCCAGCGGCCGTCCGTCCTGGCCTTCTCGATTTCCCCCATGCCGGACGGGCGCATTCTGCCTGCGGCGATCAGCGCTTCAGCTCTGTCTTTGTTGAGTTTGGACCAGATGCTTTTTGCCGTGCGCGGGGTGAAGCGTTGTAACCAGTATGTTTCGCTTTCGGCCCGCTTTTGACCGTCGATCCAGCCAAAGCAGAGCGCGCTTTCCAACGCTTGTTCGTAAGTGACGGTTTGCTGCCCGGTGCCTTTTTTCGCCAGACGCAGCCACGTTCCGGTCGAAGCGCTGCCGTTCTCGCCTAACCAGCTTTCCCACTCGGACTGACTGGAAAACGTTAGAGCGCAATCGGTCATGTGGCTATCCTGAATGGTTGAACATGGGCGGGGAGGGTGTCCGCAGTCCGACAGTGGCGATGCGGACACCAACGTACTCGGTGCGCTCAATACGCGAGCGCTTTACCGGAGGCATCCTTGATTTTCGTCTTCCACTGCGTGCGGATTTCAGTCACGACCGAATCGGGAAGTGTGATGTAGTCGAGGTCCGCGGCAGTCTGGTTGCCTGCGCGGAATGCCCAGTCGAAGAACTTCAGCGTTTCAGCACCTTGTGCCGGTTTCTCCTGCTTCGCGTGCAGCAGCACGAACGTCGCGCCGACGACCGGCCATGCGTCCTTGCCCGGCTGGTTCGTCAGGATCTGGTAGAACGACTTCGACCAGTTCGCGCCGGCAGCGGCGGCCTTGAACGTTTCCGTCTTCGGCTCGACCACGGTGCCCGTCGAGTTCTTCAGGGCCGTGTAGACCATGTTGTTCCGCTTCGCGTACGCCCATTCGACGTAGCCGATCGCGCCCGGCAGGCGTTGCACGAAGGCGGCGACGCCGTCGTTGCCCTTGCCGCCCGTGCCCGTCGGCCAGTTGACCGTTGTACCTTCGCCCACCTTCGACTTCCACTCGCCGTTGACCTTCGACAGGTAGTTCGTCCAGATGAAACTCGTGCCTGAGCCGTCAGCGCGGCGAACCACGGCGATGTCGGTATCCTGCAGTTTGACCTTCGGGTTCAGCGCGGCGATCGCCGGGTCGTTCCACTTCTTGATCTTGCCGAGGTAGATGTCGCCGAGCACCGGGCCCGACAGCGTCAGTTCACCGGCCTTCACGCCCGGCACGTTGACGACCGGCACCACGCCGCCGACCACCGTCGGGAACTGGAACAGGTCTTCCTTCGCGAGTTCGTCGTCCTTCAGCGGAGCGTCCGACCCGGCAAAATCGACCGTCTTCGCGACGATCTGCTTCAGGCCGCCAGACGAACCGATGCCCTGGTAGTTGACCTTGCCGCCGCCCGACTTCCGATAGGCATCCGCCCACTTCGTGTAAACCGGTGCGGCGAACGTGCTACCGGCCCCGGTGATGTCGGCAGCGTGAGCGGTGATGGCCACGACGGCCAGGGCGCAGGGAACCAGCATCCGGATGTTCATGAAACGCCTCCTGTCTGCTTTCGATTGCAATGAGCAACTGCTCGGATGCAGTTGCGGTCACGTCGAACTTCTCCAGAATGACATCCGCCGCAAGTCTGGTCGCGATGTCCCCACCCGGTCAGGGTCGCCCGCAAAGAACGGCAGGCCAGGATCGACCTGGACGATCGGATGGGTCATACCAATGGCGGAATCCGTCAGGACGGACGATAGGTAATCTCGCATCGAATGGTGATGGGAGTATTGCATCCGGATGCGAAAACTCAAGGAGCGCGTCGGCGTTCGATGCGCCGGTCATGGCTCGCGCCGCTTGCGGCAATGATGGCCAGTGCTCGATCGCCGGCGCGTCGGGTGGATGGCTTCAACCGCGAAGATGCGGCCTGACGACCAACCGTACGGTTCGCTTGACAAGCGGACTGAATCGGCAGCATGATTAACCAATCGGCTAATTAACCAATTGGAAAAGTAATTGGAAGCGGATCACCTCAGCGTCACATTTGCCGCGCTCGCCGATCCGACTCGACGTGCGATCCTCGCGCGGCTGGCACAAGGCGAGGCCACGGTCGGGGATCTCGCCGGTCCTTTTGACATGAGTGCGCCGGCCATCAGCAAGCACCTGCGCGTTCTCGCAAGGGCCGGCCTCATCACGCAAGGGCGCGACCGGCAGTTTCGTCCGTGCCGAATCGCGCCCGAGCCGCTCAAGGAGGCTGCCGACTGGGCGCTGCAGTACCGCGCTCTGTGGGAGCAGCGTCTCGACCAGCTCGACAGCTACCTGCAGCAATTGCAACAGAAGCCTGACAAGGACGCCGGCGAAAAGGCCGAGCCGAAAACCGCGTCCAGAGATTCCTCAACCCGAACCAGGAAGACTCGTCACCATGACTGACAAACTGTCCGCTCCCTTTGTCATCGAGCGCCGCTTCGCTGCACCGCGCGAACTCGTCTATGCCGCGCTGACGGAAGCTGAGCATTTGAGCAAGTGGATGAGCCCGCCTGGCATGGAAATATCCCATTGCACGGTGGACGCGCGTGTCGGCGGCGTCTTTCACTACGCGATGAAGCCGCAGGGCGCGCCCGACGCGCAGGCGATGTGGGGCAAATGGACGTTTCGCGAGTTGACGCCGCCCGAGCGCATTGTCGTCGTCGTGCAGTTCAGTGATGCGGACGGCGGTGTGACGCGGCATCCGATGGCGGAGCAATGGCCGCTCTATACGCTGTCGACAACCACGCTTGCGGAAATCGAGGGTGGCACGTCGATGCGCCTGGAGTGGCGCGCGCTGGACGCCAGCGAAGCCGAGGAAGCCATCTTCGACGCGTCGCACGCCAGCATGTCTCAAGGTTGGGGCGGCACGATGGACGCACTCGACAAGTACCTCGCGCAACAGCAAGCGGGGCACTGAGTCGGGGGATGCGAAACGAGGCACGTGCCGGACACACGCCGGCACGTGCCGGGCCGGTCCACCGGAAACCGACGCGCACGCGTCATGGCGCTCGGGTATGCTGCGTCACAGTTTGTCAGCCTGGCGAATACATCAAATACGATGATGCATGGCGCGGTCGATACCGCGCTTGCATCGCATCGTTCGCCGTACGACGCCACCTCCATTTCCGGAAAAAAGGACTCCCCATGGCAGAACTGGACAACGCACTTTACGAGCAGATCGGCGCGCTGAGCGAGGCGGGCGACGCGTTGGCGGAAGACGAGGACTACGAAGGCGCGCTCGCGAAATACTGGGAGGCGTTCGACCTGCTGCCCGAACCCAGGACCAACTGGGAAGCCGGCACCTGGCTCATGGCCGCGATCGGCGACGCGAATTTCTTTCAGGAAGACTACGCGGCCGGCAGCGACAATCTCGGCCACGCAATGCATTTCCCCAACGCGATCGGCAACCCGTTCCTGCACCTGCGGCTCGGTCAGTGCCAGTTCGAACTCGGCGATCTCGACCGCGCGGCGGACGAACTGATGCGCGCCTACATGGGTGGCGGGCCGGAGCTTTTCGAGGACGAGGACGACAAGTACCTGCGGTTCCTGGCCACGCGGGCGGACGGGATCCAGGCGCCCTGACGCGCAGGCGTTTTCTCCGCACGACGCGAGTCCCCGCCCATGAACCTGACCTTCGCCCCGACGACGCAATCCGACGCCGAAACCCTGGTCGCGATCCGCATCGCCGCGATGCGTGACAGCCTCGAGCGCATCGGTCGTTTCGATCCGCAGCGTGCGCGCAACCGGTTTCTCGCGTCGTTCGACCCGGCGTTATGCCGTTTCATCGAAGCCGATGGCGCCCGCGCGGGCTTTTACGTGATCCGGCCGAACGACGATCATTGGCTGCTCGACCACCTGTACATCGTGCCCGCGCATCAGGGAAAGGGGATCGGCGCGGCCGTGCTGCGTGAGATCTTCGCGCGGGCCGATGCGCAACGCATGATCGTCCGCGTCGGCGCGCTGCGCGGCAGCGCGTCGAACCGCTTCTACGAACGGCACGGCTTCGTGCGGAGCGACGAAGCGCAATGGGACATCTACTACGTGCGCGAGCCGGGTTCGGCAACCGTGTAGCGCCCGCCGGATGTACGCCGGTTGAAACCGGCACGCACGTATTAGCGTTTTCACCAATATGGAAAACGTGAGGCCGGCCGATGTTGCAGAGAGGATGTGAATAATTGATCCGAGGCCAATTATGACGACATCTGCAACAAACGGCGTGAATGCCATGTCATCCGAAATTCCCGACGCGACAGCGGCATCCGGCGATGCGGACCGCGCACCGTCGATCCTGCTGGTCGACGACGAGCCGAACGTGCTGTCGGCGCTCAGGCGCGTATTGCGACCCACCGGCTACGAGATCCTGACGGCCGACAGCGGCGAGGCCGCGCTCGGGATTCTGGCGTCGACGGAGATCGACCTGATCGTGTCCGACATGCGGATGCCGCACATGAGCGGCGCGGAATTCCTGGCGCGCGCACGGGCGCTGTACCCGGACACGATGCGCATCCTGCTGACCGGTTATGCGGAGATCGCGTCGGTCGTGCAGGCGGTCAACGAAGGCGGCGTGTATCGCTATCTGAACAAGCCGTGGGACGATCACGACCTGCTGCTGACCATCGAGCAGGCGCTGGAGCAGCGCCGTTTGCGCCGCGAAGCGGCCCGGCTGGCCGCGCTGACGGAAGCGCAGAACGAAGCGTTGCGCCTGTTCAACACGGAACTCGAAACGCAAGTGCGTGCGCGTACCGACGAGCTCGGCCAGACCGTGATGTTCCTGGAGGCCGCGCAACGCGACCTGAAGCGCAGTTTCACGGCGATGGTGCAGGTCTGCGCGAGCATGATCGAGCTTCGTTGCGGAGCGGCCAGCGGCCATGCGATGCGGGTCGGCGAGATCGCGCGCCGGCTCGCGCTCGCGGCGGAAATGAGCGAGCTGCACGCGCAGGACGTCTATTTCGCGGGGCTGCTGCACGGCATCGGCAAGCTGTCGCTGCCGGACGAATTGCTGCACAAGCCGCTCACGCGGATGACGACGGACGAGCACCGGCTGTTCCACGAACATCCGCTGCGTGCGCAGATGGTGCTGACGCCTGTCGCGCAATTGCACAAGGTCGCGTCGATCGTGCTGCATCAGTACGAGCGTTTCAACGGGCGCGGCACGCCGGACGGACTGATCGGCGACGCGATCCCGCTCGGCTCGCGGATCGTTGCGATCGCACGCGATTTCGAAGGGCTGCGTCACGGCGAGATCGGTGCGCCGCATTCGATCGAACAGGCGATCGACGTGCTGCGCTCGCAGGCCGGCGTGCGTTACGACCCGCAACTCGTCGGGCGCTTCACCGAGCTGATGCGGGATCCCGCGAGTCTCGGCATCGCGGCGTCCGTCGCCGAGATCCGGTCGGCGCAACTGCGCGAAGGGATGCGGCTCGCCGACGATCTGCGCACGCATCGCGGCGTGCTGCTGATGACGAAGGGCAGCGTGATGTCGGCGCACCAGATCGAACTCGTGCGGCGCTTCGAGACGCGGGAAGGGACCGCCTTCGACATCCTCGTGCTGGCCGGCCCGGCGGCGTCAACGCCGGTGCAGGCGCCCGCCGCAGGCGCACCGCCGGCCTGACGGTCGCGGTGCGCGATCGACCGTGCACCGCGACGCTGCCTTCCCCCTGCTTCGGGCGCCCGATCATGCATGGCACCTACAACATCCCACTCGTTCTGCTGTCGCTCGCGATCGCGACGCTGGCGTCCTATACGACGCTCGACCTTGCGGCGTTCATTTCGCTGCTCGACAACCCGAAGCTGAAGCGGGCATGGCTGGGCGGCGGCGCAGCGGCAATGGGCACCGGAATCTGGTCGATGCATTTCGTCGGGATGCTCGCGTTCTCGCTGCCGATCCCGCTCGGCTATGCATGGCAGGGCACGGGCATATCGCTGGCAATCGCCGTGCTGGTGTCGTATTTCGCGCTGAACGTCGTCACGCGCGCGCGGCTGGGCTGGCGGCGGCTGTGCGCGGGCGGCGTGCTGATGGGCGGCGGCATTGCCGGCATGCATTACACGGGCATGGCCGCGATGCACATGCAGCCGGGCATTCGTTACGATGCCGCGCTGTTTGCCGCATCGATCGGCATCGCGGTGATCGCATCGACGGCCGCGCTGTGGATTGCGCAGGCATTGCGCGTGCAGCAGGCACGCCATGCGGCCGCGCAACGCGTCGGTGCGGCCGTCATCATGGGCATGGCCATTACCGGCATGCACTACACGGCGATGGCGGCCGCGCATTTCGCGCCGGATGCACGGTGCGGCGCCGCGCAAGGCGTCGACGCACCGTGGCTCGCGACGACTGTCGCGCTGTTCACGATGGCGACGCTGGTGGTCACGCTGATGCTGTGCCGTTTCGATGCGCGCACCACTTTCCTGCGCGGCATGACCGACACGCTCGAACGGCTCGTGCGCTTGCGAACCGACGAACTCGAACGCGCACTGCGCCGCTACGAGCAGACGACGCAGATGCTGCAACGCACGCGCGAGAACATGGCGGCCGAGATCGATGAACGCAAGGCCGCGCACGCGCAACTCGAACAGGAAAAGGACGAACAGCGGCGCCTGCTGCATGTGCTCGAGGAAACGCACGAGCAGTTGCTGCAGTCGGAAAAGCTCGCGTCGATCGGCCAGCTCGCGGCCGGCGTCGCGCACGAGATCAACAATCCGATCGGCTTCGTCAGCGCGAACCTCAATACGTTGAAGACATGGGTGCGCAGCCTGCTCGATGTGGTCGCCGCACATGAAGCCGCACTGCCGCGGCACGACCCGGCCGCGCGCGATGCGTTGACCGAGGTGCGCCGCGCGGCGGATCTCGACTACGTCCGCGACGAGATCGTGACGCTGATCGACGAATCGATCGACGGTGCGCTGCGCGTGCGGCGCATCGTGCAGGACCTGCGCGATTTCTCGCGTCCGGCCAGCGACGAATGGCGCATCGTCGATCTGCATGCCGGCCTCGAGAGCACGCTCAACGTCGTCCACAACGAACTCAAGTACAAGGCCGACGTCGTGCGCGACTACGGCGATGTCCCGCACGTCGAATGCCTGCCGTCGCAACTGAACCAGGTATTCATGAACCTGCTGGTCAACGCGGCGCAGGCAATTCCCGAACATGGCGTGATCACGATTCGCACGTCGAGCGACGGCGACCAGGTGTCGATCGCGATCAGCGATACCGGCACGGGCATGGCGCCCGATATCGTGCGGCGGATCTTCGATCCGTTCTTCACGACGAAGCCGGTCGGGCAGGGCACGGGGCTCGGGCTGTCGGTATCGCACGGCATCGTCGAGCGCCATCGCGGCGCGATCGACGTGACCAGCGAGCCCGGGCGTGGCACGACCTTCCGCGTGCGGCTGCCGGTCCGGCGCGCAGGCGACCACGCGAACGCGGCCGCGCTCACGCAACGCGCATGACGACGCGGCTATCGCCGATCCAGCAGCGTATCGCTCAACACGCGGAACGCCGCGCCGGGCAGTTCGTCCAGGTGTTCGACCACGCTGCTGACCGGATAGAACGACTCGACCGAATCGTCGAGAATCCCGACGCCGATCAGCTCGACGCGTTGTTCGCGCAACGCATCGACGCGTGCGCGCAGGTCGGTGCGCAGGATCGCCGGGTTGCCGTCGCCGGTGGCCGGATAGCCGTCCGACAGCACCATCAGGATCCGCCGGCGCGCACGTTTCGACAGCAATCGTTCGGCTGCCCAGCTCAACGCCTCGCCGTCGGGATTCTCGTGGCCGCATTCGATGCACGCGAGGCCGCTCGGATTGTCGGAATCGAACCGCTTGTAGACGCGCAGATCGAGCCGCTCGACGAACCGGTTGTAGCCGAACGTGCTGCGGCCGTCGTCGATCCAGCGCTGGTAATGCGCACGCATCGCGGCATCCTCGACCGAGCTGTAGCCGAGCACTTCGCAGGCGAAGCCCAGCTGCATCAGCGCGTCGCACAGCGCAGTTGCGCAGAGTCCGGCGAGTTCGATTTTCTTGCCGGCCATCGAGCCGCTGCAGTCGATCAGCAGGCTGACGGCCGCGTCGCGTCCCGGTGCCGCGCGTTCGGTGCGGAACGGCGTGCGATAGCCGGGGGTGGTCGCCAGACGGGCGAGTGACGTCCGGTCGAGCGCGCCGCGTTCTTGTTCGCGCTTCCAGCGCGTCTGCTCGTCCACTTTCAACGCACGTTCGAGCCGGAGCTTGAGCGGTTCGGTCTGCGCGCGGGCCGCCGCGCGCAGACGATGCCAGCCGGCCGGTTCACCCTTGCCGGTGAAGTCCGTCACCGTGTCGAACGCGGTCGTCAGCGGGACGGAGAGCAGCGGCCGGTTGTCCGCGGACAGGCGGATCGTGCCGGGCGCGGTATCGCCGGGCGTGGGCGATTCGGTGGACGACGCGGTGTCCGCGATCGCACCGGCGCCTGATTCGGCCGCCACCGGCGCACGCGCATCGTCCGGCGCGCCCTGTCCGTCCGATTCGAATTCGGCGGCGATGGTCGTGCTGTCGATCGTGCTGCCCGGATCGGCCGTGAACATCATGTTGTTCGCCCCAGCCGATGCCAGCGCGCGCACCCGTTCGACGATCCGCTGCGCGGCGCGGATGCTGTCGGCCGTCGACGCCGACGCACGCGCTTCGTCGACGAGATCGTCGGACGCGGCCAGTGTGGCGTCGAGCGACGGAACGTGTTCCGTGGACGAAGTCGGTTCGCTCCACAGCGCGCGCTCGATGCGCCACAGCAGCCTGTCGCGCCACGCCATGCGCGGCCAGCGGCGCAGCGTGTCGGCGGCCGACACCGCCCGCATCCGGCCCAGGAATGCGTTCGCGCCGGGATAGATCGCGACGAGACAACCGGCTGCGCGGCGGTCGTCGATCGCTTGCGCAATGGCCCGTACGGCAGGCGACACCAGCGCGGCGACGTCGTCGAGCGCGCCAAAGCGCACCCGTGCCGCATGGAGGTCGACAAGGCCGGTGATCGCATCATCGTCGATCTCGCCGGCGAGCAGCGTGTCGGGCAACAGCAGCAGGTCGCGCTGCACGACCGGCCCGTGGCGCGCGAACCGCACCTCGATGCCGTGCCGTTGCGTGAGCGTCCGGGCCAGCCGCGTCAGATGCTGCGACCGCGCGTCGTCGTCCCGGTCCATCGCATCAGGCCTCGACGTCGATGTAGTGGCGGATGATGCTGCGGATCAGGTCGGCGTCTTCCGTGCTGACCTTCGCGTAGATGGTCGGGCCGGCGGCCGATTCGGGGTCGCCGGTGCGCAGCATCAGCTCGGCCCAGTCGAGCAGGCGGCGCGTCGAGAACGCGCTGGCCAGATCCTCGCGGACGAATGCGGCGCGGCAGTCGGCGGCGATCGACGCGAGCGTGCCGGCCATCGCCGCCGACATGGCCGCGCCGAAGGTCCGCTGCAGCACGTGCGCCTCGTCGGCCGGCGGCAGGTAGTCGAGGTGGTACACGCGCCAGCGATCGAGGAACGCCTCGTTCGTCACGTTGGCGCCCTGGTACAGGTGGCGGAACTGGCCCATTGCGCCCACCGCGTTGGCGGTCGCGAACAGCCGGAACGACGGATGCGGGACGACGATCTCGTTGCCTTTCTCCTTCAGCAGCAGGCGGCCGCCCGGTTCGAGCACGGCGGTCAGCACCGCGAGGATCGCCGGTTCCGCGAAGTCGATTTCGTCGACAATGAGCCACAGCCCTTCGCGCATCGCGGTCGGCAGTACGCCGTCGACCCAGATCGTCTCGCCGCCCTTGACGGTCCAGAAGCCGACGAAGTCGCCGACCGTCGTCTGCCCGTTCATGTTCGAGCGCAGCACGCCGTGGCCGGCTTGCGCGGCGGCCTGTTCGATGAGGCTCGTCTTGCCGGTGCCGGTATGGCCGATCAGCAGGATGCGGCGGTTTTCCAGGATGTCTTCGAGCACGTTCGTCGTGCGCGCGGTGAACAGGTAGGCCGGGTTCGGCGGCGGCACGAGCGGCCCGCCTGGGCCGCGCGGCATCGGCACGCCGCCCACCCGCACCTGATCGGCTACTTCGCTCGCCGCCGCCGGTCGCAACGCCTGCGCGCGGCGCAGGTCATGCATGAACCCGGCGCGATGGGCAGGAGCCGCGCGGTCGCCGGTTTCGCGCTGGACGAAGCCTTCCTGAATCCACTTGTGCAGCTTTGCGTCGAGATTGTCTGCATCGACGACCGTGTCGACCGACGTGCTGCCGTCGGGCCGGTGATGCTGGATCCGGTACATGTGCGCGCGTTCGGAGCGGCTGACGACCCATTGTCCGGCGGACGGGTCGGCCAGTTGCCGATAGACGCCGAGTACCGACGGGGAGGAGGAGGGGGCAGCGGGTGCGATCATGGTGGCAGACGAGATTGGGCGGCCGGCGCTTCATGTCTTCGATGCATCGCGTCGATTGTATAGTTTTGCTGCGTCGGGCGACATGGGCGGGGGAATCGTCCTGCCGCGATGCAGTGTGGCGCATACGGCTGACGCCACGGGTCGTGCGCCGCAGCATGACTGCTCGGCACCTCGCCATGCCTTGATCAACCGGGCGGAATTTCAGTAACGTAGCAGGCTTGATCGCCCGGCTTCCATCGCACGTCCCCGTGCGGCCCGGCATTGCCATCAATCGTGCGCCGGTCGTTGAAGCCGGCGAAGGAGTGTGGAACGTGACGGTGACAGGAGTCGACGAACGGGTGATACGCCGTGCCAGCGCACTTGATGTGCCGGCGGTGCTGGGGATCTTCGACGAGGTGATCGCGTGGTTCGTCGCCATCGGCAACGAGGGGCAATGGGGCCGCGAGCCCTGGTCGACGTCGCCGAAGCGGATTGCGCTCGTGACCGAAGCCTGTGCGCTGCCCGAGGCGTGGGTGGCGGAAGGGCCGGACGGCCGCATTCTGGGCGCGTTGATCCTGGGCGAGTCCATGCCTTACGTGCCTGCCGCCACCGAGCCGGAAATCTACGTGAGAGTGCTGGTGGCGGGGCGTGATGCCCAGGCGCGCGGTGTCGGCCGGCGCCTGATGGCCTTCGCGGACGAGCGCGCCCGGGCTGCCGGGGTGGCGCGCCTGCGCGTGGACTGCTACGGCGGCGGGACGGGGGCGCTGGTGCGTTTTTACGAGTCCTGCGGGTATGAGCGTATTTCAACCTTCGACGTGGAGGGTTGGCCGGGGCAATTGCTGGGGCGTAGTTTGTGACGGCGCGTGTCCCGGATGCGGCCACGGCGAGTTCCCACCCCATCAGGGAGGCCGCGAAGGGCTTTGTGATTCGCAGCAACTGAATCCTGCTGTTTGGCGCGATGAAGCTCCAGCAGGATGGGGCGGACAAGTGGGGCGCACGTGCCGAACGACCGTGTCGAGTCATGAACGGCCGTCAATGCGTCTAGCGGACAAAGCGTTCGAACCATGAGGTCCGCCAATTTGGAGAACCAGAAAGTATGCCCACTTTGGAAATTGCGGAGATCTGTTACGAGCACGGCGGAGTCAAATATCGTTACTCTCGATATCTGGCTTCTGATGGCAGCCGGTGGATCAGGCACGGGCCATTTGTCGCATACGGGGAGGATGGCACCATAGTTTCAGAAGGGAGCTATGACCATGGCCTCGAACATGGCCCATGGAAAGACTTCCATCCGAACGGCCGTATTGCCGCGTCCGGTCACTATGATCGGGGAAATGAGGTTGGAACCTGGATGTACTGGGATGCGGATGGTACGCCCGAAATATAGAGCGCGTCTCCGAAGCGAATAGGCGCTCCGGGTCGAGAACCGTCGACCTGCAACCGCGCGAGAACGGAGCGAGGGAATGGCCAGATCCCAGTTCGGACATCCTGCCTATTCACGGTCGTACTCGATGCGTATCGACACGTCGACATGCAGCCCGGACGAGGGCGCCCGCCGTATCCGCGCCCACATCGGCGAGCGAGGCGCGTGATTGCGCGTGAAGTGTCTCACGGATGCGCCCAGGCAACGCAGCACCATTCCTGAAAACCCGGCGAATGTATCAGGGCACCTTTCCGGTCGAAGGCTCCGGATAAGGAGAAGGCGCCGCACCCAGCGTCGACCGCACAACACCACCTTGTCCGGCCGAAAATCCCGCGTGTTCCGCCAAACCGTGCACCGCCGGCAACGCAACCCGCACATAAAGAAACGCCCGCCTTTCGCGATCGGGCAGCACTTGCGGCCCGTAACTGAGCGTGACCGCGCCATCGTCGATCTCGCCGGCCTGCGCGAAGCGCCACGCGCGCGGATCGCTGTCGAGCAGGAATTCGGCGCGTGCATACGCGTGCGGCTCGAACAGCTCGGGGATCGCCACCGTCCGCCCGTCGAGCTTGTCGAGCAACGCCTCGACGACGTTGAAGCCATACCCGTCACGCACGATGTCGCAGATGAAGCTGCCCGCGATGCGCGGATTCAGTTCGATGACGTGCGGCACGCCGTCGTGCACGATGCAGTCGAGGTGCACGGGCCCCCACGTCAGCCCGGCAGCCGCGGTCGCGCGCGTGCCGACCTCGATCAGCGCGCGCAGCGTGTCGGCATCGAGATCGAGTTCGGACGTATAGCCGCGCTCGAGAAAACCGGCGCCATGCCGCTTCAGCTTGCGCAGCGCGCCGACATAGCGGCCGTCGAAATATTCGACGCAGTATTCGCTGCCGCTCAGGAATTCCTCGATGACGATACGTTCGGTCGCGAGCGCCTGCGCATCGGTTTGCGCGGCGGCAAGCGCATCGAGCTGCGCTCGCACACCGGCGATGTCCTCGCAGCGCCGCACGCCGTCGCTCGCCGATCCTTCCGACGGCTTGACGACGACCGGAAAGCGCAGCGGGTCGGCTGCGGCCGCGAGCGCCGCCGGCGCGGCCAGCGTGCCCGTGACGAACTGCGCGGCCGGGATGCCGTGTGCGGCAAGCAGCGCCTTCTGGTTCGATTTCGACACGGCGTGCGCGACGTGCCGCGCATCGGGGCCGGGCAGGCCGAGCGCGTCGGCGACCCACGCGGCGGTGCGCGCGTAAGTGTCGTGTGCGGTCGTCACGCGTAGCGTGTCGAGCTCGTCCGCAAAACGCGTGCGCAGCCAGCCGGCGAGCTGGCCGGCGTCGGGTTCGAGGTTCACCGTCTCGACGGCGTCGGGAAACACGCCGTCGAGACGGTGGCCGGGCGCGGTGATGACGGTCACGGCCAACTGGCGTGTCAGCGCGGCACGAACCAGCGCGACACTGCTGCCGGTGGCGCGCGCGCCGATCACGATGAGTCGCTTCATGTCGGATCCTTGATCGGGAGCGGAGGAGGGGGTTAGCGCGTGCGCCGGCGCAGGCGTTGCGCTTCGAGGCGCGGCAGCAGGTGCTGGATGACGCGCGGCAGCGTATAGATCGGCAGCTGCGCGCACGTGAACACGAGCGCCATAGTTGGCGTCGCGGCCAGCCCGAGCGCGGCCCACATCAGGCCGACGTTGCGATTGGCGACGATCAGCGCCACGTTGAGCCGCGTGCGAACGTCGCCGGGCGTCAGCCCGTAAGCGAGGATCTGGAAGCCGGCATTCACGGCGAACGCGAGCGCGATCGCGGTCAATGCACGGTGCGGCGCGTCGATGATCGATTGCTGCATGCCGGCCATGGTGCCGAGCGCGAACACCAGCAGCGCGACGACGACGATCGCGTCGATCGGCGTCGCATAGCGGTCGAGCCGCGAACCGGCAAACCGCCGCACGAGTAGCGCGACACCTTCGGCGCTGCCGATCAGCAGCGCCAGCCGCAACGCGAGACTCAACGGCGAGATCGACACGGCGGCATCGTGGCTGAACCAGGCCGTCAGCAGCGGCGCGGTGAGCGGCACGAACACCATCGACGCGAGCGTCGCGACGAGCGCGACACTGGCGTCGAGCGACAGCATTCGTGCGATCGTCGACGTGCCGCTCGACGGCGGCGCGCAGTACGCGATCACCAGTGCGACGACCCAGTCGTACGGCATGCCGGCGAGGCGCGCGGCGATGCCGAGCGCGACCGGGCACGCGATCATCGTCACGGCGGGCAGCAGCAATGACACGGCCGGCCGACGCGCGACCGCGCGCACGGCGCTGGGTTCGACGCGCAACAGCGTACCGAGCACGAACAGGAACACGGTGACGGGCATCAGCGGCCGCGCGAGGTCCGCAAGCGGCGGCACCAGCAGCCCGAGGACGACGCCGCACGCGAGCACGGTCGGCCCGCGCCGCACGGTCGCCGCGATCAGTGCGCGCACGGGCGAACCTCGGGCCGGCGGCGAACGGAGGTGAAGCCGGAGCAGACAGCGGATGGCATGCGGATTCCTGGGAAGGGGGCGGCCGGCACCGAATATCCGCTAGGCTAATCCGGATGATGGGCGAAGTAAAATGATATAAACTGGATCAGTAACAAGAAAAAGTGATATGAATATTCCTCTGCTCGAAACCTTTCGTGCCGTCGTGCAGGAAGGCAGCGCGTTGCGCGCGGCGGATCGGCTCGGCTGCACGCAATCGAACGTCACCGCGCGGCTGCGCCAGCTCGAAGAGTCGCTCGACGCGCCGCTGTTCGACCGGCACGGCAAGCGGCTGGTGCTGAACGATGCGGGGCGCCGGCTGATTCCGTATTGCGACCGCATCCTGCGCCTCGTCGACGAAGCGACGCAGGTGGTGCGCGAGACGCCGGTCGCGCGCAGCTTCCGGCTCGGTTCGATGGAAAGCACGGCGGCCACGCGGCTGCCGGCGCTGGCCGCCGCGTTGAAGGAGCGCGAGCCGGCGCTCGGTCTCGCCGTGCAGATCGGCAGCGAGCCGGACCTGGCCGATGCGCTGCTGCGCGGCCGGATCGATGCCGCGCTCACCGCTCGCGCGGTGGTGCGGCCCGGGTTGCGTTACGAGCCCGCGTTCGCCGAGGACATGGTGCTGGTCAGCGCGGCCACGATTACGCGCCGGCAACTGCTGGCCGACAACACGGTGCGGCTGCTCGCGTTTCACGACGGCTGCCCGTACCGCGCGGTCGCGGAGCACTGGCTGAAGGCACGCGGCGTCGCGATCGAATCGGTGTCGTCGTTCGGCACGTTCGGCGCGATCCTCGGCTGCGTGGCGGCCGGAATGGGTGTCGCGATCCTGCCGAAGCGGATCACGACCGAGCACGTCGCGCGCAAGGAGTTGCGCGCGCATGCATTCGACGATCTCGACAGCGTGACGACCTACCTCGTCACGCCCGATGAAGCGCCCGCGCTGCCCGAACTCGATGCGTTGCGCGCCGTGCTTGGCCGGCAGGCGGGCGCGCTGCTCGCGCGCTAGGCCGGCGCGACCGCGCGTTCGTCCGCGAAGAAATCGGCCTCGATCTCGCGGATGCGCCGGCAATCCTCGAGCAGCCGCTCGAACGTCGGGCTGTAGAGGCCGACCGTGCCGAGCGCCGTCTGCAGGTCGGTGGTCACGCGCAGCGTGTCGCCCACCTTGATCCATTGCTTGAGGCCGACGAACGACGGCAGCGCCTGGATCGCCTGCCACGTGAAGTCCTGCCGCAGCACGCCGTTACGCGATGACAGCAGCAGCACATGCCCGCAGTAGCCGCGGAAATCCGTCGGTGCGGCCGTTTCGCCGAACAGCCGCTCCGGATGCAGCACGGCTTCGACGGCGGCCGACACGTGATTCTCGCCGCTGACCGCGCTCGTCAGCCGCGGGTCGAGACTGCCGTGCAGCCGCGCGTTCAGCTCGACGATCGTCGGGCCGTCGGCCGTATCGAACAGCTCGAGATGTGTTGGCCCGAAGCGCACGTCGAGCGCGTCGAGCACGTCGGCCGCGTAGTCGAGCAGCGGTGCGTAGCGCGGGTCCGCATGATTCAGCACCAACATTTTGTCGAGCCGCGGCGCGTGCGTGCGGTCGCGATGCACTTCCCACAGGCTGACCACGCGATGGCGGCCCTCGAACGATACCGAGTCGACGATGTATTCCTGCCCCTCGGAATAGCTCTGGATCACGATGTCGTCGTTCGGCTGGTTGTACAGCGAACGGGTGGCCAGCACGTCGCGCGCGGCGTCCTCGACCTGCGCGAGCGTCCGGCAGATCTTTACGCCGGCGACACCTGCGCTGCGCGCCGGCTTCACGACGAGCGGCAGGGTGCCTTGCGCGCGTGCCCATTCGAGCGCTTCATCGACCGACGTACTGTGGAAGTGCACCGGTGCGCGCAGGCCGGCCTGACGGATGCGCTCGTTCATCGCGAACTTGTCGCGCCGAGCGGCCGAGGTCGCGAGGGGGTTGCGACAAGGCACGTCGAGCCGCTCGGCCAGCGTGTCGGCCAGCTCCAGCGCCGCGTCGAGGCCGTGCAGCACCGCGCCGATCCGCAGGTCGCCCAGCTGCGCGAGCGTCGCGTCGATGTCGCCGCGATGCTGGACCTGGCGGATGTAGTCGGACGGCACGAACTGGTTCCGGTAGATTTCCGGCAGATCGGGATCGCTGATCACGTGTGCGCACCGGATGCCGTACGCGCGAAACGCGGGCGCCAGGTAGGCGGCTGTCGACGCGCCGTCGACGATCAGGACGGTATCGATGAAGCGATGCTGCATGGATTCCTCGCTCGGCTGTGGGATCGGTTGAAAGGTGTCGGTCGGACGCGGCTCAGGCCCGCGCGCCGGTATCGGGTGCGTCGCCGGGCCAGCGCACGGCCACCACGATGCAGACGGCGACGAGCACGGCCGCGACGGCGAACGCGTGCGACGCGCCGGCCACGATCGCCGCGCCCTGGCCCGCGACCAGCGCGCCGAGTGCCGCGACGCCGATCGCGGCGCCCACCTGGCGCGCGGTGTTGAGGATCGCGGAAGCCGTCGCCGAACGGCCAGCCTCGACGCTGCCGAGCATCGTCGACGTCAGCGCGGGAATCGCGATCCCGCCGCCGACGGCCATCGCTGCGAGCCCCGGCGCCAGCAGGATGTACGGCGTGTGCGCGGCGAGCGTGTGCCATAACCACGCGTAGCCCGCGAGCGACACGGCGAGGCCGATGATGACGGTCGCGCGGAACCCGTACCTGACGGCGAGCCGCGCACTCGCGATGTTGGCGAGCATGATGATCGTGAGCGGCGCGAGCGCGAGCCCCGATTCGGTCGCCGTGAAGCCGCGCGCGTTCTGGAAGTAGAGGCTGAGCGAGAAGATCAGCCCGTAGAACGAGGCGTTCGTAATCGCGCCGATCGCCAGCACGCCTGGCACACGCGGAATCCGGAAGAACGCCAGCTGCAGCATCGGTGCGGCCACGCGCCGTTCGATCGCGACGAACAATCCACCGAGCACGGCCGATGCGATCAGCGCGCCGGCCGCATACGGATCGCCGATACCCTGCGCGCCGGCCCGGATGATCCCGCCCGTCAGGAGGCCGAGTACCAGCACCGCGACGATCTGGCCGGCCGGATCGAACAGCCGCGTACGCGCGCCGGCCGAATCGCGCACGTGGCGCAGCGTGAGCCACAGCCCGATCGCGCAGATCGGCAGATTGATGAAGAAGATCGCGCGCCAGCCGAGCGAATCGATCAGCAGGCCGCCGAGCGTCGGCCCGGCCGCGCTGATTGCGCCGCCGGTCGCGCTCCACCACGCGACGGCTTTCACGCGCGCGGCGGAGTCGTTCGCACACGCATGCGTAATGAGCGCGAGAGAGGTGGGCAGGATCATCGCGGCGCCGACGCCCTGTGCGACCCGTGCGGCGATCAGTGCGGCGAGCGAAGGCGCGAGTGCGCAGCCGAGCGACGCGAGCAGGAACAGCACGAGGCCGTGCGCGAACAGCCGGCGGCTGCCGAAGCGGTCGGCCAGCGTGCCGGACGTCAGCAGCAGCGCGGCGAACGACAGCGTGTACGCATCGACGATCCACTGCAGCCCGTGAACGCTCGACCCGAATGAATGGCCGAGGCTCGGAATCGCGACGTTCACGACGGTTACGTCGAGCTGGACGATCGCGAAGCCGAGGCTTGCAGCCGCGACGGTCGGGAAGATCGCGCGCAGCGACGTGCGGGATGCCGGCGCGGCGGCGGCCAGTGCGCTGTCGAGCGCCGGAGCACGGTCGCTCATTGCGGCTCCCGGGCAGGATGGCTGGCGGGGCGGCACACCGGCAATGGCACGTCGTTTCCGGCGTCCTCGAAGAAGCAGCAGCGCGGCAGGTGGCATCGATTCATCTGGCGGGTTCCCGTATGGCGGATGAAGGGAGGCGGTTGCGCGTCGGGCGCGGGCCGCATCGTCGGATCCGACAGAAAACTAGCATCGACTCGCTAACGAATACAAATAATAACCAGCGATTTTTTAACAAGCATTCGTGTTAAAGGACGGCATCGATCGATGCGGCCGGCCGCGACTGCGTTGCTGAACTTATATCTATAATTTTTGTTTGCAATCGAATTAATATCATTTCGCAATGCAATGACGGTCTCCTAGTCTTGTCGAGCGCTTCGCACCGAGGACGGCCGAGCGCGGCGGTGATGCCCTACCGCTCTTCGACCCAGAATCTTTATACGAGAGACCTATGACCTATCTCGCAGATGAACGCATCGCATTGACGGCAGTGGAGTCCGCTCATATCCGCAAGACGCTCGGCGCGCTGGCCTACGATCCGGCCGGCGGCGCCGGCTACATCAGTGCGGTGCGCAAGCTCGCGTACAACGCGTTTCCCGACCGCATCGTCGACGCGTTCGACCGCGCGAAGGCGCCGACCGCGGACGCGCACGGTTCGATCGAGATCGACAACCTGCCGATCGACGACGACGTGAAGGGCAGCCCGCGGTTCGAGGAAACCGGCCGCTCGTTCAAGGCCGGCGTGCTGAGCGAGAACGTGCTGGTCGCGCTGAGCACGCTGGCCGGCGAGCCGTATTCGATTGCGCACGAAGGCCGCGAACTCGTGAACAACCTGACGCCGCACAAGACGACCGCGCGCGAGTACACGGGCCTCGGCTCCGAGGTCGAACTCGATTTCCATATCGAGAACGCCGCGCAGGCGCACATGCCGGAAGGCGATACGTCGCCGTTCGCGTTGCTGCTGCTCGGCGTGCGCAGCGAAGCCGGCGGCGGACCGTACACGCGGCTCGCCGATGCGCGTCGCGCGCTGGAGCGGCTGTCGCCGGACGACATCGCGCAGCTTTACGGCGAGCACTACATCATCCGCGTGCCGTACCGGTGGCGCGGCGCCGCGCCGACGCCGCGCGACAACACCGACCTGAGCGCCGTGCTGTCGGGGCCGCTCGACGCGCCGCGCGTGACGGTCGCGTTCTATCCGGACATGGTGCTGGCCGTCAACACGCGCGCCCAGGAGGCACTGGCCAACCTGTACCGCGCGGTGCGCGAGGTGTCGTTCGGCGTCCAGGTGTCGCCGGGCAAGCTGGTGCTGATCAACAACCACTTCACGCTGCATTCGCGCGACCGCTTCGATCCGCAATACGACGAGAACGATCGCGCGTTCCGCTGGGTGCAGCGCGTGTTCGTCGCGCGCAGCCTGTGGAATTTCCGTTCGTTCACGCCGCTGCAGGCGCGCGTGTTCGATCCGAAGGCGCTGTACGCGGGCGAGTCGCCGCAGGCGAGGCAGCCGTCGCGCGTCGCGCAACCGGCGCCGCAGCGCGCGACCGCGGCCGAACTCGAGGCAACGCCCGCGTGAGAGACCGGGCGGGGCGGCGACGTGCGCGACACGTCGATGGCCCCACTCGCGGTTGCCCGACGCATCATCGAATAACAAAGGATTGCACAAGACATGAGAAGAACGACTTTCCCCGTTGCGCGCATCGCTCGCGCGCTGGCTGCAATTGTGATCAGCGGCAGCGTCGCCGCGCACGCCGCGACGTTCGACCTGAGCCCCGAGCAACCGGGCCGGCAGCGCGGCACCGTGAATCCGGCGGTCGAACAGGCGGTGCCGGGCGGCTTCAAGTTTGCCGAAGCGAACACGCTGACGATCGGCATCGCGCCGAACCTGCCGCCGCTCAGCACGTATGCGACGGATGCACGGACCGTCGTGGGCTTCGATCCCGATCTCGCACAGCTGATCGCGGACAGTGTCGGCCGCAAGCTGAAGATCGTACCGCTCGCGTGGGCCGACTGGCCGCTCGCGCTGCAGTCCGGCAAGGTCGATGCGGTGATCTCGAACGTGACCGTCACCGAGCAGCGCAAGGAGAAGTTCGACTTCTCGACCTACCGGAAGGATCAGGTCGGCTTCTACGTGAAGAACGGCAGCAAGCTTGCCGCGATCCGCGAGCCGAAGGATGTCGCCGGGCTGCGCGTCGTGACCGATTCGGGCACGAACCAGGAAAAGATCCTGCTCGAATGGAACCGGCAGAACGTCGCACGCGGTCTCGCGCCGGTCGAGATCCAGTATTACCCGGATGCGGCGGAGCGCTGGGTCGCGCTGCAGTCGGGACGCGTCGACACGATCTTCAGCGTGAATTCGATGCTCGCGTACCAGGCGTCGCTGCGCGGCGATGCGAAGCTGATCGGCACCGTGAGCGGCGGCTGGCCGCGCACCGCCGACATCGCGATTACGACGCGCAAGGGCAGCGGCCTCGCCGAGCCGCTGACGCTCGCGATCAATGCACTGATCGCGAACGGCAGCTACCGGAAGGTGCTCGGCCGCTGGAGCCTCGATGCCGAAGCGATCGACCAGTCGCAGACCAATCCGCCGGGACTGCCGCGCACATGAGCGCCGCGCGCGGCGCCGATCACGTGATCGGCCACTGCAGGATCACGATGGCGTCGTTGTAGTCGCGGTCGGCGCCGTCTTCCGCACCGAGCCAGCCGAGCCAGACCGTATCGCCTGCGGACAGCGGTGCGAGCCGCGCATCGGTCGCGGATGGCCTGCCGTTGGCCGACGCGTCGATCCGGATCTTGCCGCCCCGCGAGTTCAGCGTGAACTGCCTGACGCCGTCGTTGCCGTTGCCGGTGAACGGTGCGGCCGGTTCCGGCGCGTCGGCGATGAACAGCTTCAGGTCCTGCCGGTCGGCGACATTCGCGTAGAAGGTAGCCTTGAAATCGGTGTTCGGCGGCAGCGTGAAGTTGCCGTTGCGGCCGCCATCGCCTTGTGCCGCAAGGCGTTTCGCCGAATTAGGCAGGTGCCGAAGCGACGGCGAATGCAGATTATCCCGTTTGATTGACTGTGGAAGCTGTAAAGGTAAACAGGTCGTTAATAATATTTAAAGCGGCAATTTTAAAATCGGAATCAATCGATTCGATATGCCACATAAATAACGCGACATTGAATCTGTTAATCGATTGGTCGATTATCCGAGGGGGGAAAGGCCGAGAAGCCGCTTACCGGTACGTCCACAGCCGATGCAGCACGAACGTCGTCGGCGGGATCAGCAGCGCGATCGCGACGATGCTCATCCCGCGCGACAGGTCGAGCGCTTCGGCGCCGCGCGCGAGCAGCATGGTCTCGATGAAGCCGGCCAGCGTGACCGCGAGAAAGCGCACCATATTGCGCGTGCGCACCGTCGACGAGAAGCTCCACAGCGTATTCGCGAGATACGAGAATGCCGTGGCGCAGAGGAAGGCGACCGCGTTCGCGGTCACCAGCGTTGCATCGAACAGCGCGAACATGGCGGCGGCGACCAGCGTGTGGATCGCGGTCGAGCAGAGTCCGGACACGCCGAAGCGCACGAGCCGCGTGCGTTCGGCGTAGAGCAGGTCGATCATGGCGGCTCGCGTGCGTCAGCGGGTGCCGATCCGTGCGCGGATCGGCTGCGCACGGCGGCGGGCGGCCAGGCGGCGCGCGTCGCGCGCAACCGGGAGCTCGATCACCTTGCCGTGCGCCTGGTAGCGGCGGCGGATCAGGTAGACGGGCCGTTGCTTCGACTCGTCGTAAATCCGCCCGACGTATTCGCCGACGACACCGATCCCGATCAGCTCGATGCCGCCGATGAACAGCGTGACCGAGATCAGCGATGCGTAGCCGAGCACCGGATTGCCGAACAGCAGCGTGCGGAAGATGATGAAGCTGCCGTACAGGAACGCGAGCGCGGCGATGCCGACGCCGATGTAGGTCCAGCTGCGCAGCGGCACGGTGCTGAAGCTGGTGATGCCTTCCAGCGCGAAATTCCACAGCTTCCAGCCGGAGAACTTCGAATGCCCGGCGCTGCGCGGGTCACGCTGGTATTCGACGATCACGGTCTTGTAGCCGACCCACGCGAACAGCCCCTTCATGAAGCGGTGCCGCTCGGGCAGGCTGCGCAGCGCATTCACGACCTTGCGGTCCATCAACCGGAAATCGCCGACGTTCTCCGGCAGCTTCACGTCCGACAGCATGTTGTGCACGCGGTAGTAGATCGCCGCGGCGGTACGCTTCGCGAACGAATCGCACGCGCGGTTGCTGCGTTTCGCGGCGACGACTTCCGCGCCGTCGCGCCAGTGTTCGATCATCACGGGGATCAGGCTGGGCGGATCCTGCAGGTCGGCGTCGAGCGGAATCACCGCGTCGCCGCTGGCTTCGTCGAGGCCGGCCGTCAATGCCGCTTCCTTGCCGAAGTTGCGGGTGAGGTCGATCACGCGCACGCGCCGCTCGGTGGCGCTGATCCGCACCAGACGCTCGAGCGTGTCGTCGCGGCTGCCGTCGTTCACGCAGACGATCTCGAAGCGGATCGCGTCGATGGCCGTCAGCAACGGAATGACGACGTCGAAGAAGCGCTCGACGGCCTCGCCTTCGTTATAGAACGGCACGACCAGCGAAACGAGCGGTGAATAGAGTGGTTCCCGCATGATGACTCCCCTTGTAATGTCGCGTCACCGGTCGGCGCCGATGGTCGGGCGGCCGGTGCGGCGCATTCCGTACGCCGGGCGGTGGTGCGGCCGGAGCGGATGAGCAAACCCGGTCTCGGTCGAGTGGTCGCGCGCGTCGGGCATCGACGGCACGTCGTGTCTTTCCTGGGCGACCCGGCCGACGAGCAGCGCGAGCGACGCCAGCGTGACGAGCGGCATGAACTGGAACGGCAGGTGCGGCATGACCGCGAGGCCGGCGAGCGGCATCAGCCACAGCAGCATCAGCCATTCGCGATCGAAGCGCCGCCAGCCGTGGGTCCACGCATAGCGGGCGTACCACGCGATCACGAGGCCGTACCAGGTCAGGTCGTAGTCGTACAGGTAAGGGCTGACGAGCAGGCATGCGCATACGAGGGTCGCGGCGCGCAGTGCGTAGGAACATGCGCCGCGCCATGCGTAGACGACGGCGATCGCGGCTGATGCTGCCGACAGGAGTTGCAGGCCGCTTGCGACATAGGCCGGCCAGCCTGCCATCGTGGCCAGCGCGAAGACGGTCGGCATCCGTGCGAGCTTGGCGTGGCCTGCGCCGACGATCTGGTAGACATTGTGCATCTCGTGCGCGAACGCGAACCACGAATCGGCGCCGAATGCGAGCGCCGCGAGTGCGGCGCAGCCGGCAATCGTCGCGGCCCATGCGGCCAGCGCGCGCCATTGGCCGGCGCACAGCAGCGCGAGCGGGAACAGTACCGCGAGCTGCGGCTTCATCGTCAGCAAGCCGAAGCAGATGCCCGTGACGACGGGGCGGCGGTTCAGCGCGAGCAGGCCGACGCCGGCGAGCATCGCGGTGAAGAGGCTGGTCTGGCCGACGATCACGGTAAGGAATGCGCCGGGGAACGCGAGCGCGCACAGCCAGGCGGCATTGCGCTGCACGGTCGCGCGGATCGTCGCGGCGAACAGCGCATAGGTGACGGCGAGCCATAGCATGAGCGCCAGCGTGTACGGCAGCCAGCCGAGCGGCAACACGAGCAGCAGCATCGTCGGCGGATAGAGCCAGGGCTGCGTGCCGTCCATAAGGGTCATCGTCGGAACGGCCAGCTTCTGAACCGCGAACAGCGTGGGGAAACGCCACGCGTCAGCGCCGTGACCGTGCACGGCGAGCCACGCGGCGCTCCAGATTGGCGAGAAATCTGGCGACAGCGGTTCCGGCGCGCCGTTGTTCGACAGGATCACGCGGATCAAGTAGATGCCGATGAACAGCAGTTCGGTCAGCAGCGCGGCGGCTGCATAAAGGCGTACGCGGTCGCGATTGAGCCAGTGCGGGTAGCGGCGCGGGCCCGCGATCGGGAGTTCCGGATGCGCGTCGATGGCGGAATGCACATGGCGCGCGAACGAAGGCGCTTTCATTGCGTGCCCCGTGACGCCCGCGCCGTGCGACGCAAGACGACGAACAGTACCGCGAGCAGCACGACCGGCCCGATTTGCGGCAGCTTCGTCAACCGATTGAACATCTCGAAGGCCGGCAGCAGCCACGCGATCACGAGGATGCCCTGGTCGCCGGGCAGCCAGCCTTCGTCGAGACCGTGCGCGATCAGGCAAAAGACCGCGATGCCGAGCCAGGTGAGTTCGTAATGCCACAGATAAGGCGTCGTCAGTAGCGTGGCGACCGCCAGCACCGCGCCGCGCAGGCGCATGTCGTGCGTCCGGCGCCACACGCTGACGGCCGCGGCGATCGCGAGCAGCGCGACCGCCGCCTGGGCGGCCAGCGCGGCGGCGACCGGTGCGCCGGCGAGCCGCAGCGCGGCGAACGGCGTCGGCGACGCGAGCCAGTACGACGCGAGCATGAAATGCTGCTCGCGTACCGTCGACATGGCATGAGACAACCCGTGCAGCGCGGCCGGGCCGGCCAGTGCGACGCCGGCGGCCGCGAGCAGCGCCGCGCTGATCGCGGCCGCCGCGAAGGTGCGCCACGCACGCGTCGCGATCAGCACGAACGGGAACACGACAGCGAGTTGCGGCTTGATCGCGAGCAGCCCGATCAGCACGCCCGCCACGACCGGACGCTTGCCGAGCAGATGCAGCGCGAGCGCGGCGAGGCCGGCGGTCAGGATGCTGTTCTGGCCGAACAGCGCGGACATGCACGCCGCCGAATACGCGGCGACGACGAGCGCCGCGGCACGCGGCACAGGAAGATGCGCGCGCAGTCCCGACAAGCGCGAGACGGCGAACGCATAGCATAAAAGACTGCCCGCGAAAAAGAGGAAGTAAGCGGGCAGGAAAGGCACGAGGGCAACCGGCGCGATGAACAGCAGCATCGTCGGGGGATAGAGCCAGGGAAGCGGCCGGCTTTGTAGAGACGCACCGAAGTGCGCGAACTCGGCCTGCGCGAATGACGAAGGGTCGTAGGCCGATGCGGCATGGCCTTGCAACACGAGATGCGATGCGGTCCAGAAGACCGAGAAATCGGTGCCGGGGCGGACGACGGCGTTCGACGTGAAGCCGTCGGTCACGACGCCCCACACGACCACCAGTGCGACGAAGAGCATCAGCATGATGCAACTGTACGGAATGATCCGGTCCGCTGTCAGCCATTGAGCACAGCGTATGGCGCGATCGCGCGTTTCACGATTGGCTATGTACATGATGCCCCGTCTGTCGTAGTGGCTGCGTGGTCTGTCGCAGCCGTTTGATGTAGTTGTGCCTGCGGATCGAATCGCGTTGAAACGGCGTTGTCCGGTGAATTCATTGTTGAAGAAAAAATCGCGTGATGCAAATCACGCACTGACTGCCGGAATTTCGATTGCCGAGTGACGGCCTTGAAAACCGTGTTTTCAAGTATGAAAAATCGGGGTAATCGGGTTTCGTGTTTCTGGCTTGAAACATTCCGCGATTTTCACCGGCGTTGCATCCCGCCGAACGCACGGCGCGGGACCGGCGTGCCGCGTCCGGGAAAGTCCCGACGAAATTTTTTCCGCCCTTTGTGCAGCGCGGCGGCGGGCATTCTGACCGACCGTGTCGGCCGCCGCGGGCCGTTCATATTTGAAACATTTCGGGCATCGCACCGTTGGCCGGGGAAGGGGGAAATCGCCGGAACCCTTGATACGCCACGATTTCACTCGGGATGGCCTGCTCTTTGCGTAAGCGTTGGCACGGCAGTCGACGATGTGACGACCAGGCGGTTCCGAAGACAGACACATGGAACCGGCTGCGGAGCCAGCGGGAAAAATGACCGGAGCGCGTCGGGGAACACGCAGCGCCAGGCCGATGAACCGCGATATCAGTCGTCGATCGACCAACCAGACCCGGATTCTTCAGGGCAATAAGAAATCGGCATGCAGCACATGGGGAATAAAAATGAAAGACCACAGCACATCGCGGATCGCAAGCCGCGTTAAAGACACATTGCGGTTTTGCGGGGAGTTCATTTCCCGTTCAATTGAATTCCATGCGTCGAACGGCCGTCGTGCCGTTCCGGTTCGTCGACAAGCCCGGTTCATCCGGCTGGTCGCACCGCACACGCCTCTCTCGCGCTCCGCTTCACTGATTCCCGTTCGCACGGACACGGGTGTACATCCCCGTTCCCGCAGCTGAGCGTCGCGCTCCGATTTTTCGTGTAGTGCCGGTGGTGCCCACCCCCGACGTCTTGACCGACGAAGGGTATTTCATAGCAGTCCGAAAGGAGAGTGCTCATGTCGAGAATCATCGAAAAGATCGCCTGGTTCGCTCAGGATCAGGGCGGTGTGACGGCCATTGAATACGGCCTGATCGCCGCGCTGATCGCGATCGGCATCGTCGCCGCGTTGACGACGATCGGTACAGATCTGAAGACCGTGTTCAGTACGGTCGCCGACGATCTGGACTCTGTAGTAGCAGCAATTTGATGAACGGTACGGCGGACGGCTCCTCCGAACTGTTCGTCGGCACCACACGGCATCAACAACATGCCTCGACGTATCGATGCCGGATCATTCGATCCAGCCGGCACGCGAGGGCTTCGAAAGTGACTACGAAAGGAGATTCATCATGTCCAAGTTCATTCAACAAGCCGGCCGTTTCATTCGCGACGAAGACGGCGTGACCGCCATCGAATACGGCCTGATCGCCGCCCTGATCGCCATCGGCATCATCGCGGCGCTGTCGACGGTCGGCAAGGACCTCAAAACCGTGTTCACCACGATCGCGGACGACCTCGATTCGGCGGTCGCAGCCATCTGATGGACCGTGCCGCGGACGGCTCGGCTGGTGCAGTGCTCGAGCCGTCCCCGGCCATCTGATCAACCTGGAACCGGAGGCCATCATGCAAGCCAAGATGCGTGCCGTCTGTCGCTGGATCGTCGACGAGCTGGGCGTGACGTCGATCGAATATGCGTTGCTCGCGGCGATGTTCGCCACCGCAGTGCTGGGCAGCGTCGTCACGCTGAAAGGCTCGCTTGCCGACACGTACGAGGTGATTGCAGCGGCCGTGACGGCTGCGGTCACCACCGCGCTGGCGTTGGTTTCCTGATTCAACGATTCGATCCGAGAGGTTCGCCATGTTACCTGTTGCGCCGCCTTACCCGGTCCCGTTGTGCGTGACGCTGCTCGCCGTCGCCGCGGCCAGCACGGACATCGCAACCCGCCGCATTCCGAACCGCCTCGTCGCGGTCGGGCTCGTCGGCGCGCTGGTCGCGCAGTGCATGCTGCACGGCGTCCTGGCCGGCGCACTCGGGTGGCTCGCGGGGGCAGCGACCGGCTTCGGGCTGCTGTTGCCGTTCTATCTGTTGCGCGGGATGGCGGCCGGCGACGTGAAGCTGATGCTCGCGATCGGCGCATGGGTCGGGGCGGAAATGACGTTCTACATCGTGCTGGCCACGTTCCTGGCCGGCGGGATCGGCGCCATCGCGTTCGCGCTGCTGCGCGGCCGGATGCGCCAGATGTGGGCGAACGTCCGCGTGCTGATCGCGCGTCGTTCGCAAGGGGCGCACGGAGAAGCCGCCGGCGGCCCCGTGGAAATCGCATCGGTCGGCACGCTGCCGTATGGCGTGGCGATCGCGGCCGGCACGCTGGGCATGTTGTTCGTGTCGTGTGCATAGCGCGACGAACACGCAACGAGGACGGAGCGACCATGAACACGAATCACACCGAACCGAGACGCGACGCGCAGGTGGCGCACCTGCCCGATCCGCTGCCGTCTCGGGAAGCCCATACCAAACTGGGCACGCAGTTGCCGACGGCGCCGCGCACGCTCGAGGAAACCGGGCTGAGCATGACGTTCGTAGCAGGGCTCGTGCTGAAGTCGACGCTGGTGCTTGGCCGCCCGTCGTACGGCGACCTGGTCGAGCGGCACTGCCTGCCGCTCGCGGTGCTCGACGACGTCTTCGCGTTCCTGGTGCGCGAGCGTCTCGTCGAACTCACCCATCGCGGTGCGACCGATCTCGATGTGTCGTTCCGCTTGACGGACGCGGGCCGCGTAATGGCGCTCGAGGAACGGACGCGCAGCGGCTACAGCGGTCCCGCACCGGTGACGCTCGACGCGTATCTCGCTTGCCTGGACAAGCATTCGGTACGCAAGCTGCAGATCAACCAGAGCGACGTGTGGGCCGCGTTCGAAGGCATCGTGATCGACACGTCGATCCTCGATGCGGCGGCCGCGGCGTTGAATTCGGGCCGGCCGTTGCTGATCTACGGCCCGGCCGGCAGCGGCAAGACCTTCCTCGCCGAGCGGCTCGGCTCGCTGATGAACGGCCACGTGCCGGTGCCGTACGCGATCTATGCGGCCGGTGAAGTGATCCAGATCTACGATCCGCTCGTGCATGTCGACGCGGGATTGCGGGCCGGCGGCCAGTCGGTCGACCGCCGCTGGCGCCTGTGCGAACGGCCGATCGTGATGTCTGGCGGCGAGTTGACGCTCGACGAGCTCGATCTCCGCCGCGACGAAGCCGCCGGTTTCTACCAGGCACCGCCGCACATTAAGGCCAACATGGGCATGTACGTCGTCGACGATCTCGGCCGCCAGCGCGTCGAACCGCGCGACCTGCTCAATCGCTGGCTGCGCCCGCTCGATCGTGGCGTCGATTTCTTGACGCTCGAATCCGGCAATCGCTTCGTGATGCCGTTCGACGTGTGGCCGGTGTTCTCGAGCAACCTGTCGCCGGAACAGATCTGCGACGACGCGTTCCTGCGCCGCCTCGGATCGAAGCTGCACGTCGGCGCGATGTCGATCGACGACTACCGCGCCGTGTACAACGCGGCCTGCGCATCGCTCGGACTCGTCTCGGCGAGCGATGCCTTCGACTACCTGCTGCATCGGCTGCACCTGCCGACCGGCAAGGCGTTTCTCGCGTGCTTTCCGGCGGACCTGCTGCGCCTCGTGGCCGCCGGCGCGCGTTACCGCGGCGATCCGCCCGAAGTGACGCACGACGCGCTGTACGACGCGTGGGCGAGTTATTTCGGCGCAGCGCCTGAACGGGACGGCAGCCATCCGCCGCCCGTCGAGCGCGGGGGCCGTACGTTCGTCACCGGTTGAGCGGTTTCTTTCACGATTCGTCGAGGAGCATTGCCATGAAAAACAGTCGAGCGGTCATGATGCTGGTCGTCGCGATGGTCGCGGGTCTTGCCGCGGTCGTGTTCGCGTCCCACTGGCTGGTGCAGACATCCACGAGCTCGGTGACGCCGGTCGCGGTCGCCACCACCGACCTGAACCTGGGCGAACCGCTCGGGCCGAACCAGATCCACATGGTCAGCTGGCCGTCGGGCAGCGTGCCTACCGGCGCGTTCACCGATACCAAGGCGCTCGAAGGGCGCGTCGTACGCACCAGCCTGTCGCGAGACGAGCCGGTGATCGAATCGAAGCTCGCGCCGATCGGCACCAAGGGCGGGTTGTCTGCGGTGATCGCCGACGGCAGCCGCGCGATCACGGTGCGCGTGAACGACGTGGTCGGCGTCGCGGGCTTCGCGCTGCCGGGCAACTACGTCGACGTGATCGTCAACACGCAGGAACAGCAGGGCAAGACCGACGGGCAGAGCATCTCCAAGATCGTGCTCGAGCACATCCTCGTGCTGGCCGTCGCGCAGCAGGTCAGCCGCGACGACACCGCACCGAAGGTCGTCAACGCGGTGACGCTGGAAGTCACGCCCGACCAGGCCGAACGGCTCGACCTCGCGCGCAGCGTCGGCACGCTGTCGCTCGTGCTGCGCAACCAGGTCGACCAGAAGACGCTGAACACCGATGGCGCGACCAAGCTGACGCTGCTCGGCAAGGAACCCGTGCCCGAAGCGCCGCCGGCTCCCGCACACGTGCGGCCGGTACGCGTGCACGTCGCATCGCACGCAGCGCCGGAAGTGCGGCGCGACTGCGTCGGCGTGCTGACGGGCGTGAAGGGCAGCGTCGAGTGTTTCTGAAACAGATCAAACCAGCCAGATAAACAGATCGGCCGCCGGCCAGGCGCGGCGGCCTTGGAAGTCGATAACCGGCACGGCGCCGGTCTCTCGGGGGATCAGACGAAATGAAGATCAAACCGCAATGCACAGGTACCGGCCCACTGCGGACGCGCGTCGCACGGGGCACGATGATGGCCGCGATCCTCTGTTCGGGATGGCTGACCGTTTATGGCGCACTCGCGCAGGAAGGCGTCGAGTCGGCCGTGCTGACGAAGGGCGGCGCCAGCGCGCCGGCCGCGGTCGGCAAGGGGCCGATGCAGATGACGATCAGCATGGCGCCGGTGCCGGCCGCCGCGCCCGCCGCTTCGGCAGGGCCGCTGCGCGGGCCGAACTGCGTCGGCGCCGTGCGCGAGTCGACCAGCGTCAGCGTGCCGCTCGGCAAGTCGCTGCTGGTGCCGATGCCGGAGCCGGTCCGCAATCGGACGATCGGCAATCCGGCCGTCGCGCAGGCCACGATGGTGTCGCCGCAGACGCTGTACATCCTCGGGCTCGCAGTCGGCACGACCAACATGATCGTGCAGGGCAGGAGCGGGGCGTGCCGCGTGATCGACGTCGCGGTTGGAGCGGACGCGGGCGGCCTGCAGGCGTCGCTGCTGCAATTGATGCCGAACGAGCGCGACATCCACGTGTCGACCGCGGCCGGCACGATCGTGCTGGCGGGCACCGTGTCGAGTTCGCAGGCCGCGCAGCAGGCCGTGCAGATCGCACGCGCCTACGGCGACAGCGCCGGCGATCCCGCCGCGGGCGGCAAGGGCGGCGGTGGCGTGCTGAACATGCTCAACGTCACGTCGCCGCAGCAGGTGATGCTCGAGGTGAAGGTGGCCGAGGTGTCGAAGACGCTGATCAACCAGATGGGCAGCGCGTTCAACATCCAGGGCGGGTTCGGTTCGTGGAGCGGCGCGCTGGTCAGCAACCTGCTCGCGGGCGTCGCCAGCGGGGCCGTCTTCAACAAGGCGAACAACAAGCCGTTCAGCATCGCGGCCGACGCGCAGAACACCGATAACCTCGTCAAGATCCTCGCGGAGCCGAATCTCGTGACGATCAGCGGCCAGGAGGCGACCTTCCTCGCGGGCGGCAAGATCTTCATCCCGATCCCGCAGAGCGGTAGCAACGGCGTCTCGTCGATCACGCTGCAGGAAGAGGAGTTCGGCGTCGCACTGAAGTTCACGCCGACGGTGCTCGCCAACGGCCGCATCAGCCTGAAGGTCGCGCCGGAAGTGTCGGAGCTGTCGCAGACGGGCGTCACGCTGAGCGCGACCAACATCGGCGGCACGTCGATCCTGCCGCTGATCACGACACGGCGCGCGTCGACGACGGTGCAGATGGGCGACGGCGAATCGTTCGCGATCGGCGGGCTGATCAAGGACAACGCGACCGGTGCGCTGAAGGCGATCCCGGGTGTCGGCGAAGTGCCGGTGCTCGGCGCGCTGTTCCGCAGCACGTCGTTCCAGCAAGACCGCACCGAGCTGATCTTCCTGATCACGCCGCACCTGGTGAAGCCGCTGCAGACCGCGGACGTCGCGCTGCCGACCGACAGCTTCTCGAAGCCGAACGAAGCCGACGTGTATGCGACCGGCAACATGGAAGGCCGCGGCGGGGTTCGCAAGGCAGGCGCGCAACCCGCGAACGGCGCAGCAGCCGCACCGCAGGCACCGGCCCAGGCACCGGCCCAGGCGCCGGCCCCCGCACCGGCACCGCAATCAGAAGCGCCCGTCGGCCCGGCCGCCGCGCTGCCCGCACCGCGCGCGCCGCAAGGCGCCGATGCGCAACCGCCGGTGCTGGCCGAGCCGCAGAAGGTGCCTACGCCGGTGGTCGCCACCGTGCCGCAGCCCGACACGTCGAACGCGGCCCGCATTGCGCGCATCGAAGCCACCGCCGCGCGCCTCGCGGCAGGCGGCCCCGACACGTCGGCCAAGCCGGCGGCGCGACCGAAGCACCGGGTGACGGCAGCGCAGGCGCAGGTCGCGCGTGCGGGCACCGAACCCCAGTCCACCGATCGTTGAAGCCATCCAAGGGGACACTCATGAAAACCGCCTACCTCGTATTCGTGCGCCGTGCGGCGCTCGCCGTCCCGCTCGCGTTCGCGCTTGCCGGCTGCATGTCGTCGACCCCGGTGTGGGACAGCCGCTTCGGCGATTCGGTCCGCACCGTAATGCAGGCCCAGATCATCGATCCGCATGCCGGCGAACACCCGGCATCGGCATCGGGCGTCGACGGCGGCGCCGCAGCGGCCGCGCTCGACAACTACGACAAGTCCTTCAAGCAAGCCGTGCCACCTGCCAATGCCTTCGTGATCGGCATCGGCAAGTCCACCCAGTAACGACAGGACACTCAGGGAGAATGCCATGAACAGCGCAGCCCGCCATCCGAAAGTCACGCGGCGCAACCTGCACCGCCAGCGCGGTGCCGTCGCGATCATCGTCGGTCTCGCACTGGCGGTGATGATCGGGTTCGTCGGTCTCGCGCTGGATCTCGGCAAGCTGTACGTTACGCGCAGCGAACTGCAGAACAGCGCCGATGCGTGCGCCCTGTCGGCTGCGCGCGACCTGACCGGGGCGATCAGCCTGTCCGTGGCCGAGGCGAACGGCATCGCCGCCGGTCATCTGAATTTCGTGTTCTTCCAGAACAAGTCGGTGCAGTTGTCGACGAATTCGAACGTCACGTTCAGCGACTCGCTGTCCAATCCGTTCCTGACGAAGAACTCGGTCACGACGCCGGCGAATATCAAGTACGTACAGTGCACGGCGACGTTGAGCAACATCGCGCACTGGTTCATCGAAGTGCTGAACGTGCTGCCGGGCACCAAGCTCGCGAATGCGGCCGAAGTGTCGGCGAGTGCGATTGCGACGGTCGGCGGCGGGCAGACAGCGTGCGCGATCCCGGTGTTCGTGTGCCGCGCCACGGGCGCGCCGTCCTACAACGTCGGCGACTGGATCACGTCGCCGTCCGGTTCGTCCTACGGGCCCGGCAACTTCGGCTGGGCGGCGCTCGACGGCTCGACGAACGAACCGACCCTCGCGAGCGAACTGTCGGGTAACACCTGCAATATCACGAGCCCGCCCGATCTCGGCACCACGGGCCTGAAGTCGGCTTCGCTGCGCGCTTGGAATACGCGCTTCGGCATCTATACGAACGGCGCCAACGGGTCCAGCGGTCAACCTGACTTCACCGGCTACGCGTATGTCGGCCCGAACTACGGGCCGCCCGGAACGGCGGGCATCAAGGGCGATGCGTATACGCAGTTCGTGATCGACCGCACAAGCTTCAAGTCCTACCAGGGCGACGGCGCGCCGCCGTCGGGCAGCGGGGTCGCCACCAACGGCACCGCGACGGCGAGCAACTACCAGACCTATGGCGGCGACCGCCGTGTTGCACTCGCCCCGGAAGGCGACTGCTCGTCGCTGAAGGGTAGCAGCGGCAAGGTGCATGTCACGCAATGGGATTGCGTGCTGATGCTCGATCCGTTGCCGTTCAGCCCCGGCAGCGGCAATGTCATAGCCCACCTCGAATACCTCGGCTCGTCCGTCTCCGGCAACAATCCGTGCGCGACGCACGGCTTGCCCGGCAGCGGCAGCGCGTCCGGGGTCCAAGTGCCGATGCTGGTTCAATAGGGAGAGGCGATCATGAAAAGGCCCCCGTTTCGCCGTTCGCGCACCCGTGGTGCCGTCGCCGTCGAGTTCGCGCTCGTGCTGATGCCGATGATCATGCTCGCGACCGGTGTGGCCGAGTTCGGCCGCGCGATCTACCAGTACGAGACGCTGACCAAGGCGACGCGCGACGCGGCGCGCTACCTGTCGGTCTGGCTGCCGACTGACAGCGCGTATCCGGTGTCGGCGGCGCAGTGTCTCGTCGTCTACGGCAGCACGACCTGCGGCAAGGACGGCACCGAGCTGGTGCCGGGGCTCAAGACCTCGATGGTGACCATCTGCGACGCGCAGCATACGACCGGTTGCAGCGACGCGTCCGACCCGGCGCAATTCTCGAACCTGCCGACCTACGACTCGAACAACAACGCTGCAAGCGGCACCGCGGCAGGCGCGATCAACGTCGTCGAAGTGAAGGTCACGGGCTACAAGTATCAGCCAATTCCTGCGTACCCGGCGTTACCGTCGATCACGTTCGACAACATCATTACCGTGATGAGGCAAGTGTCATGAACGCGCGCCCATTCCGCCGTCCGCACCGGCGCTCCGAGCGCGGCTCGGCGATCGTCGAGTTCGCGCTGATCTCGTGGGTGCTGATCATGCTGCTGATCGGCATCTTTGAATTCGGTCGCGTGCTGTTCTACTGGAACACAGCGAGCGAGGCTGTGCGCCTCGGCGCGCGCACGGCGGTGGTCTGCGACGTGAAGGCGGCAGGTGTCGTGAAGCGCGTGAAGTCCCTGCTGCCGCTGCTGTCGGACGCGAACGTGTCGGTCAGCTATACGCCGACGAGCTGCGACGTGAACTCGTGCGCGTTCGTGACCGTCAGCGTCACGAACGTCACCGTCAAGACGATGATCCCGTTCGTGAATGTCACGGTCACGATGCCGCCCTTCACGACGACGCTGCCGCGCGAAAGCCTGACTTCCGCGACCGGCGGCGCCAACTGCAACTGATCGAACAAACGAGGCACACGACATGATCAACATCCTCGTAGCTTCCGACGATACCGCGCGGCTCACGCAGATCGCGCGTCTCGTGGCCGACTGCGGACGCTATCGCGCGACGCGCGCGACCGGCCGCCCGTCGCAGATCGAGCATCGCACCGACGGACTCGACGCGTTCGATGTCCTGCTGGTCGACGGCACGTCGCTCGACCCGTCCGAACTGTCGGCAATCGAGCGCATCTGCCGTGCACACGTGAACCTGACCTGCATTCTCGTGACGGCGGACGCATCGCCGCACGTGCTGCTCGATGCGATGCGCGCAGGCGCGCGCGACGTGCTGCAGTGGCCGCTCGAGCCGCAGGCGCTCGCCAACGCGCTCGAACGGGCCGCCGCGCAAAGCACGCGGCGCGACACCGACGATACACGGATCGTGTCGTTCATGTCGTGCAAGGGTGGGGTCGGCACGAGCTTCGCGGCCAGCAACATCGCATTCGAGATCGCCGAGGGCTGCAAGCGCCGCGTGCTGCTGATCGACCTGAACCAGCAGTTCGCCGATGCGGCGTTCCTCGTCAGCGACGAAACCCCGCCGTCGACGCTGCCGCAGCTTTGTGCGCAGATCGAGCGGCTGGACAGCGCGTTTCTCGATGCGAGCGTCGCGCACGTGACGGAAAACTTCCATGTGCTCGCGGGCGCCGGCGACCCGGTCAAGGCCGCCGAGATGCGCGAGGACGCGCTCGAATGGATCCTGGGCGTCGCCGCGCCGCGCTACGACTTCGTGATCTTCGACGTCGGCGTTGGCATCAATCCGCTGACGATGGTCGCACTGGATCGCAGCGACCAGATCCAGATCGTGCTGCAACCCGCGATGCCGCACGTGCGCGCCGGCCGCCGGCTGCTGGAGATCCTCGTGTCGCTCGGCTACTCGACCGATCAGATGCGGCTGATCGTGAACCGCACGACGCGCACGAGCGAGCGCACCCGCACCGCGCTCGAGGAAGTGCTGGGCCTGCAGGCGGCCTGCGCGATTCCCGACGATGCCGACACCGTGCTAGAGGCGATTAACCAGGGCCATCCGGTGTCGCGGCTCGCGCGCGGCACGGCGGTCGTGCGTGCGTTGCAGGGGTATGCGAAAAAACTCGTCGACGGGGAGGTGCGCGCCGGACATAGCGCGGCGAACAGCGAACCGTTGATGTCCAGGCTCTTCGGCCGCAAGGCCACGCCGAAGCTCAAGTCCATGTAACTCTCTCGGGGAACCATCATGTCATTGCGCGAACAGATGTCGTTGCACCGGGCCCAGCCGCTGGCGACGGGCAGCGAGCCGGCCAGCCCGGCGCATTCGTCGGTACGCGACGCATACCAGAAACTGCGCCGCGAAATCCACCTGGCCGTACTCGAACGTGTCGAACTCGAACGCCTGTCGCGGCTGCCGCAGGATACGGTCCGCATGGAAATCGGCGCGCTGATCGCGCGCATCCTCGACGAGGGGCGGTTACCGGCGAACGACATCGAACGCCGGCAGCTCGCGGTCGACGTGTACGACGAGATGTTCGGCTTCGGCCCGCTCGAAGCGCTGCTGCGCGACCCCGGAATTTCCGACATCCTCGTGAATACGTACCGGCAGGTCTACGTCGAACGGTGCGGCCAGCTCGAACTGACCGACGTGACGTTCTACGACGACGCGCACCTGATGAAGGTGATCGAGAAGATCGTGTCGCGCGTCGGGCGCCGCATCGATGAATCGAGCCCGATGGTCGACGCGCGGCTGCCGGATGGCTCGCGTGTGAATGCGATCATCCCGCCATCCGCGATCGACGGGCCGCTGATGTCGATCCGGCGTTTCGCGGTCAACCCGCTCAAGATGGACGACCTCGTGCGCTACCACAGCCTGACGCCGCCGATGGCCGAGCTGCTCGACGCGCTGTCGCGCGCGAAGGTGAACGTGCTGGTGTCGGGCGGCACCGGCAGCGGCAAGACGACGCTGCTCAATATCCTGTCCGGTTACATTCCGCGCAACGAGCGGATCGTGACGATCGAGGACGCCGCCGAGCTGCAACTCCAGCAGCCGCACGTGCTGCGGCTCGAAACGCGCCCGCCGAACATCGAGGGCAAGGGCGAGATCACGCAGCGCACGCTGGTGCGCAACGCGCTGCGGATGCGGCCCGACCGGATCATCCTCGGCGAAGTGCGTGGCGCCGAAGCGCTCGACATGCTCAACGCGATGAACACCGGCCACGAAGGCTCGCTCGCGACGATTCACGCGAACACGCCGCGCGATGCGCTGACGCGGCTCGAGAACATGATCAGCGTCTCCGGGCTGTCGCTGCCGCCGAAGACGATGCGCCAGCAGATCGCGTCGGCGATCTCGGTGGTCGTTCAGGCGGCGAGGCTGACGGACGGCAAGCGCAAGATCGTCAGCATCCAGGAGCTGACCGGAATGGAAGGCGACATCATCAACATGCAGGAGATCTTCACGTTCAAGCGCACGGGCGTGGACCGCGACGGCTCGGTACGCGGCCACTTCTGCGCGACCGGCGTGCGGCCGAAGTTCGTCGAGCGGTTGCAGGCGTTCGGCATCAACCTGCCGGATTCGCTTTACGACCCGTCCCAGCGGTACGAGACGAACTGACGACAGGGCGCGTTTGCTGCCGGGGAGGCTTCATGAACACGATCTTTTACGGTTTTGTGATTCTCACCTTCGTCGCGGTCGTGCTGACGATCGAAGGGGGGTATCAGTGGTGGAACGCACGGCACGGCTTAGCCGCGCGCCGGATCGAATCGCGCATTCGCTCGATGTCGGCCGGCGGCAACGTGCAGCAGGAGCGGCTGTCGATCCTGAAGAAGCGGATGCTCGACGAATCGAAGCCGTTCGACCGGCTGCTGCTGCGCGTGCCGCGCGTGCACCGGCTCGATCTCGTGATCCAGCAATCGGGCCTCGACTGGACGCTGCCGAAGCTGATCGTACTCAGCGCGGTGTTCGCGGCGTTCGCCTGGATCGTGACGAGCTTCGCCACGCACATGCCGCTCGCCGCGCTGCCGGTCGCGCTGTTTGCCGGCTGCCTGCCGCTGATGTACGTGATGCGCTGCCGCGGGCGCCGGTTGCGCAAGCTCGAGCGGCAGTTGCCGGACATCTGCGACATGATCGCGCGCGCGCTGCGCTCCGGTCATTCGTTCACGAGCACGCTCGGGATGGTCGGCGACGAGTTTCCCGATCCGATGGGCGGCGAATTCCGCGTCACGTTCGACGAGGTCAACTACGGCGTGTCGCTGCATGACGCGCTGATGAACCTCACGACGCGCGTGCCGGTGCAGGACCTGCGCTATTTCGTGATCGCGGTGCTGATCCAGCGCGAGACGGGCGGCAACCTGGCCGAACTGCTCGACAGCATCGCCGCGCTGATCCGCGAGCGTTTCAAGCTGTTCGACAAGGTGCGCGTGCTGTCGGCGGAAGGGCGGTTGTCCGCGTGGATTCTCGGGCTGCTGCCGTTCGGTACCGCAGCGGTGATGGCGGTGCTGAACCGCGAGTTCCTGTCGGTGCTCTGGGAGGATCCGGCCGGGATCCGGATGGTCGGCACGATGCTCGTGTCGATGGCGTTCGGTCTGTTCTGGATCCGCCGCATTGTCCGCATTCGCGTCTGACGCGCGAGTCGAATAACGAACCGTAGCGAGGCTGTCATGCAAAACCTGAGCGTGGTCCAGGCCGTGATGCTGGGCGGCTTGTTCATCTTCGTAGCCGGCGGTGTGCTCGTCGGGATGCTGCTGTTCGCGCCGCGCAGCATCCAGCGCCGGATCCAGCAGGCCGGCGGTGCCGGTGCGGGCGCCGTCGCGGGCACCGGCGGCGACGACGATCTGACGTCGCGCTGGGTCGCGAAGCTGGTCGAGCTGTCCACCCCGATCTCGAAGCTGTCGGTGCCGAAGGACGGCTGGGAGAATTCACCGCTGCGCATCCGGCTCATGAATGCCGGCTGGCGCAACCAGAGTGCGGCCGCGCTGTATTTCACCGCGAAGACGATGCTGGCGCTCGCGTTGCCGTGCGCGGCGCTGCTGGTGCTGATCACGACCTCGCTCGGCGACGAGCGCGCGTTGCTGTCGCTCATCCTCGTGGTGCTCGCCTGTATCGGCTACTACATCCCGAACATCGTGCTGTCGCAGCGGGTCAAGGTGCGCCAGCAAAAGATCTTCGAGGATTTCCCGGATGCGCTCGACCTGCTGACGGTATGCGTCGAAGCGGGGCTCGGGCTCGATGCGGCACTGATGAAGGTGAGCGAGGAACTGCGCTTCAGCAGCGAGGTGGTCGCGAGCGAACTCGACCTGCTGCTGCTCGAGATGCGCTCCGGCTTCACGAAGGAAACCGCGCTTCGCAATCTCGCGCTGCGCACCGGCGTGGAAGACATCGAATCGTTCTGCGCGATGCTGATCCAGGCCGATCGCTTCGGCACGAGCATCAGCGAATCGCTGCGCGTGCTGTCGGACATGTTGCGCACGCGGCGCCGGATGCGCGCGGAGGAGCGCGCGGCGAAGATCGCGCTGAAGCTGCTGTTTCCGCTGATCTTCTGCATCTTTCCCGCGCTGATGATGGTGCTGCTCGGGCCGGCGATGATCCACGTCTATCGCGTGCTGTTGCCGACGTTCGTGGGCATCGCGCAGTGAGCGGCGAGCCGGCGTGACGCCGGGTTCGCCGTAAGGAATGAACGTGCCGGCCCCGACCCATCCGTCGGCCGGCACGGCAACAGGCTTCATGGAGGCTCCCTCCCCAGGCGGCGCCGCGAGACAGGTTGACCATAGCGGCGTCAATGCATCCTGGACCCATGGTCGGCCATGGAACAAGCCGTAGTCCACCGCCTTTCCGGCTGCCCCCTACTGCTAACCCGAAGGCCGATGCCGGCAGGATGCCGGCGCCGCCTGCAGCGATGGAAAGGGATCGAATGCCCGCAGCCGGATCAAACCGGCAGCCATCATGCGCGGGATGATTTATCGCGCTGCCGATTGCGATTGCTTCGCGTTCGTTTCACGCGCGATCCGACGTGCAGCTTGACGCCACAGGCGCAGTCAGGGAAACAAGCCGCCTTCACCGCCTCACGGCCGCCCCTCGCTCGGCACTTCAGCCGCCTTGCTGAGCTCGCCCATGACGATCTGCGCGATCACGTTGGCCGGTGCCTGGCCGTCGGGCGCGGCAGCGGTGGTCGCCCACGTGACGATCGTCGTTTTCGTCGCCGGGTCGTAGCCCATGAAGGTATTGAAGCCCGGTATTTCGCCCGTGTGGCCGTAGAACGTGCCGAACTTCGCCAAACCCATGCAGTAGCTAGCCGACATCGGGTCGGACGCATCGGTCGGCGTACAGCTGGCGAGCCGCTGCGCCTGCAGGTCGGCGCTCAGGTAGCCGCCGCCGACCATCCGCTGCACGTAGGCGGCCAGTTCGGTCACCGTCGAAATGCCGGAGCCGGCCGTCCACGCCCACGACGTGTTGACACCGGTCACGTCGGTCGGCTGCAACGTGCCGTTCTTCGCTTCCGCCTGGCGTTCGGGCGACAGCGCGTCGCTGTCGGTCGTCTCCGCATTGGTGCCCCATTGATAGCCGTGCGGCGCGGGCGCCGGCAGCGCCGTATTCGCCTGCGGCGGGAGAAACGTATTGCTCAGGCCGAGCGGCGCGAACAGGCGCGCGTTCATCGCATCGGCCGCGCTCATGCCGGTGAGTTGCTCGATGATGAGCCCGAGCAGCACCGTGTTGGTGTTCGAGTAGCGGAAATCGGCGCCCGGCGCGAAATAGACCGGCTGGCCTTCGGCGATGTTCAGCAGTTCCGTCGTGGTCCAGACCTTGTCCGGCTGCGCATCGAGCGTCTGGTTGAACGCGAGGCTGGTCGAGTAGTTGTAGAGACCGCTGCGCATCCGCAGCAACTGCTCGATCGTGATCGTATTGCCGTTGGGCACGTTGGCGACGAACTTGTCGACGGTGTCGCCCAGGCTCAGCCTGCCTTCCTGCACGAGTTGCAGGATCACCGTGCCGGTCCACGTCTTCGTGATGCTGCCGACGCGAAAGTGCGCGTCGGTCGGGATCGGCGTGTTCGTGCCGCGCACGGCCGTGCCGAACGATTCTAGCCAGTTGCCCTGCGGCGACTGCACGTAGACGACCGCGCCGGCCGTCATCGTGTCCGACAGCAGTGCATTGATCTGCGGGCGCGCCGCGTTCGCGAACGCGGGCGCACCCGATGTGGGCGAACTGTCGCCGTCGCACGCGGACACCGTGAGCCCGATGACGATGGCCGGTGCGACGGCAACCATGCGCCGCACCAGCCGTTTCGCCGCGCGCGGCACGCACCGGAAGGTTGCTGAAGTAGCCATGGCGCGGTCCCTCCGGGTTTGTGACGAACGTCTTTCCTGCCTTCTCCAGAAACTATAGGACAGCCGCGTCGCGGCCGGCAGCGTGCGTTGCCGCCGGCCCGATTCGTCTTCGGAAAGCGATCCGGCCGCGCGCGTCACTGGAAGTGATGCACGTAGCGCAGCACCATCCGTGTCCCCTGCGGCCGGTTGCGCGCATAGGTCTCGAAGTACGCGTTGAACAGCAGGTGGTCGTGCGGCGAGAAGCTGACCATCGCGCCCGGCCCGATCGCGAACACGGCCTCCCGCGTGCCGGGCACGTCCTGACCGTTTTCCTTCATGTCGGTGGTCTGGCGCAGCCAGTAGCCGTTGAGCCCCAGGCGCAGGCCCGGACGCACTTCGTACTCGGTCGCGAAGTTCACGTGGATCGCCTGGCCGGCCTGAGTCGACGTCACGTCGGGGCCGAGCGACGCGGCCGGCTGATGGTTGGTCGCGTTCCACAGATAGTGCAGCCGCCACGACACGGTCCATTTCGGCGTGAGCCACAGCGTCGCCGCCCAGTACGGGTCGAACGACCAGAAATGACTGCCCGGGTTGATCGCGCGCGACGGATCGTATGCGCCGGTCGGCGCGATGAACTGGAATTCCACCCGCTGCGCGAGCGCGGGCCCTGCGCGCCCAGCACCGGATCGAACTGGATGAACGGGCCGATCAGCAGGTCGCCGAACCCGGCGCGCGCATTCAACGCGACATTGCCGATGCCGTCGTCGGTCCGCGCGGACGCGATCCACGGCAGGATCACGTCCAGGCCCGGATGCATGCCCGCGAACGTCAGCGGCGACTGATAGACGAGCTGGCTCAGCCCCGCGAACAGGTCGATGTCCTGCTTCGGCAGCCCGACCTTGTTGCCCGCGTTGTCGTTGACGCGGCCGGCCGTGTAGCACTGCAAATACTGCGTGCCGTACCAGCCGGAGCCGGCTGGCCGGACTGTCCGGATACTCCGGGTGCTGTCCGGATCGTGCGGCGGATTCCCCGATATCGGGAACGCATGCACGGCGCGGGTGCGATCGAGCATGACGGGAGAACTTCGATGGCGCAATTTTCGGAAACCGGCTGGCTGGCCGACGCCGCCTGTTTCAATCACGACAACCTGATGCTGCAGTCGAACGACGTCGACGAGGTGCGCGCGCGCGTCGCCGACGTATTCAAGGCGCACCGGCTCACGCCGACCGGCGAATCGCGTGCGCTGCACAGCTGCATGCATCACGCGCGCTGGGGCAACCTGTCGCTGAACCTGCTCGATTATGGCGGCGGCGTCAGCATCGAGCCCGGGCCGCTCGAACACTTCTTCCTGTTGCAGATCCCGCTGCGCGGCGACGCCGAGATCGAATGCGGTTCGACGCACTTCGTGTCGTCGCCCGGCACCGCGTCGCTGATCTCGCCGACGCTGCCGCTGAAGATGCAGTGGGGCGATGCCTGCCCGCAAGTGATCCTGCGCATCGAGCGCGAAGTGATGGAGCGCCATGCGCAACGACATTTCGGCGACGACCGGCGTGCGCCGGTCGAATTCGAGCCGGAGTTCAGCCTGTCGTCGCCGCAAGGGACGTGTCTCGCGCAGTTGCTGCCGGTCCTCGCCGGCGCGATCTCGACGGACGCGCATCCGCTGCGTCATCCGCGCGCGTTCGAGCAGCTCGAATCGACGCTGCTCAACCTGCTGCTGCATGGCCACCCGAACAGCGCGCGCAACGGCACGCGGCACTTGCCGGCGGTGCTCGCGCCGTTCTACGTGAGGCGCGTCGAGGAATACATCCGTGCGCATCTCGACGAGCCGCTGACGATCGAGCGGCTCGCCGAACTCGCTGGCGTCAGCCCGAGCACGCTGTTCGCGGGATTCCGCAATCGCCACGGGATCACGCCGATGGGTTTCGTGCGGCAGTTGCGGCCGCAACATGTGCGCGAGGAACTGCTGGCCGACGAGACGCCGGGGCTCGCGTCGGTGACCGACATCGCGCTGAAATGGGGCTTCGCGCACCTCGGGCGGTTCGCGATCGAGTACAAGCGGGCGTTCGGGGAGTCGCCATCGGCGACGCTGAGGATGCGGCGCGGGCGGGGGTGACCGGGCTTACGGCAGCGGCGCACCCCACACCGCCGTCACATCGCCGCCCAGCCGCCATTCGCTGAACGGGCGGCGCGGCGCGATGATCGCCGGCAGGCGGCGATCGTGAAAGCGCGCATAGTACGGTTCGACCCAGCTCAATTCATCGCGAAACGTCCACGGGAACAGGTCCTGCCTGACCGGCGTGATGGCCGTGAAGCTCGCGGGATTCTCCACCGCCGCGATCACGAGATTCGCGAGGCGGCCGATCGCGCCGTCGTTTTCCCGGTAGAGATCGATATGGCGCCGCTGCACGAGCTCCGCCGCGAACACGAGCGGCAGCAGCGCGAACGTGTGATAGTGCAGCGCGCGGTTGCCGCGCTTGACTTCCCGCGCGAGCGAGCCGTCGGGCCCGATGTCGCGAATGCCCTCGCGAACGCGCAGCAGCCCCGAGTCGACGAGGCCAGCGTTGCCGGTCACGGTACCGATGGCGATCAGGTCGAGTCCGGCCCAGTAGACGAGGTTGTTGTGCAGGTGGTTGATCGCTTCCGCATCGCGGGTCGCGATCGCGATGCGCTCGAGCCACGGATCGATCGTGTCGAAGCGCGCACGATTCGCATCGCGCACGTCGCGCGGCATGTGCAGGATCACCATCGCGAAATCGGTGCCGGCCCATGAGCGCTCGTAATGGCCCTGGTAACCCGAGATCCGGCCCATCAGCGCATCGGCCCGCGCCCAGCTTTCCAGCAGGTTCAATGCGCACGACCAGTCGCCGTGATCTGCCGCCGTGTTGAGCCGGGCGATGAAATCGCGCATCGGCTTCACGGCGCGCGCATAGCCGGCGGCGTCGTCATAGTAGCCGGGCGGATCGATCGTCGTGACGGCCGCCGGCAGGTCGCAGGCGTGGGCCGGCGGCGCGGCGCAGAATAACGCGCCCAGGGAGAGCAATACGGCGAACAGCGGTCGAGTCGACAGGCGGCGCATACGGTCCCCGGTGGTGACGGTCGTGACGCCGGGCGCACGTGGTCGACGCATCGCAATGCATCGTGCGGGGCCGTGTGGTCCGCGGCCGTTTCCGGGTCGAACGCAGTCTAGCGTTCCCGTCTTTCATCCGCCTTTCCCGGTGGCAGCCGACTCGATCGATGGCGTGCCTGCGCCGTTTTCGTTGCGCGATCACCGGATTCGACCGCCCACGTACTTTTTTAGAAGACCGCGCCATATTCGCCCGGTATGATCGCTGCGCTCGCGAACGACGCCACTGGCTATCGGATTCCGGCTCGCGCGCAATCGACATCACCAGCATGACAAAACAGGGCGGACGCCGTTCGATGCGTCGCGCCGCGAGCGGGCCGAATCGGCCACCAGCACGACGGAGCAGGGAACGATGGTAACGGGGACGAGTGCGGCGCGACGCGCGAGGGCGATCGCGGCCGGCGGAGCATTGTGCGTGGCGGCGGCAGGCAGCGCGCCCGCGCAGGCTTCGGGTGCAGAGGACGCGCCGCAGGCCGGCGCGGCAGCGGCCGTGCTGCCTGCCATCGACGTGAACGGAGCGGCCGACGGCGCGTCCGCCGGGCTCGTCGGGCGGCGCACCACGGCCGGCACGAAAACCGACACGCCACTGGCGGAGATCCCGCAAACGATCAATATCGTGACCGCGCAACAGATCGAGATGACCGGCGCGGCCGACCTGAACCAGGCGCTGCGCTACGTGCCGGGCTTCTCGACGTTCGGCGCCGACAGCCGGACCGACTGGTATGCGGCGCTGCGCGGCTTCACGCCGACGCTGTACGTCGACGGCGTGGCGGCGCCGAATACGGCCGTGATCGCGAACTGGCGCGTCGATCCGTACACGATCGATTCGATCGCGGTACTGCGCGGGCCGACGTCGGTGCTGTACGGCGCGGGCGAGCCCGGCGCGATCGTCGACGCCCATACGAAGCTCGCCGACGGCGAACGCGTGCGCGAGGCCGGCGTGCAGATCGGCAACGATGCGCGCAAGCAGGTCATGCTCGATGTCGGTGACAAGCTCGACCCGGACGGCAGGGTTGCGTACCGCTTGGTCGGCGTCGCGCGCGACGGTAACGCGGTGACGGGCCCGAACGGCGACCGGCGCGTCGCGCTGGCGCCGTCGTTCCGCTGGCGGCCGAACGCCGACACGTCGCTGACGGTCTCCGCGACGCTCCTGCAGGACAGCGGCGACATTTCGTCGAACTTCCTGCCCGCGTCGGGCACCGTATTGCCGAACCCGAACGGTCGCCTGTCGCAGGACATCTACATGGGCGACCCGTCGTTCAACGACTACCGCAAGAAGCAATGGTCGCTCGGCTACACGCTGGAACATCGCGTGAATGCGATCTGGACGCTGCACCAGGACGTGCGCTGGTCGCACCTGTCGCTCGACGATGCGACGGTGTTCGGCAACGGCTTCGCGCCGCGCAGCACGACCGACATGATGCGATTCGCGGGGCTGTTCCACCTCAACTACAGCCGGCTCGACATCGACAATCACGCGCAGGCGCGCTTCGGCACGGGGCCGCTCGAGCACACGCTGCTGTTCGGCCTGCAATTCGACCGGCAGACGACGACCAACAGCGTGTGGCTGGCGCTGGCGCCGTCGCTCAACCTGTACCGCCCGGTTTACCGGCCGGTGACGGCCGCGATCTTCTCCGGTCCGACGTCGCTCGGCCATGTCGACCAGTACACGGCGCTGAACGCGTTCGGCGTGTATGCGCAGGACCAGATCCGCTGGCAGCGCTGGACGATGACGCTGGGTGGCCGCGAGGATCTCGTGAACGCGTGCTTCGACGACCGGACGGCCGGCACGCAGGCGCAGCAGGACGTCAGTGCGTTCTCCGGGCGCGTCGGGCTCACCTATCAGGGTGACGCCGGGTTGTCGCCGTACGTGAGCTATTCGACGTCGTTCGATCCGGTCATCGGCGTGCGGATGTTCGGCGGCGGCTTGCCGAAACCAACGCGCGGCGCGCAGACCGAGGCCGGGCTGCGCTGGCAGCCGCCCGGCAGGAACCTCATGCTGAGCGCGGCCGTCTACCGGATCGACCAGACCAACGTCGTGACACCGACGCCGGTGAACCTCGACCCGACCGGTACGACATCCGTGCAGACCGGCAAGGTGCGCTCGCGCGGCATCGAGCTGAGCGCGGTCGGCAAGGTGACGCGCGAGTTGTCGATCGTCGCGTCGTATGCGTACCAGGACGTCAAGAACGTCCAGGCGAACGATGCGTCGCTGAACAACTGGCCGGTGTCCGTGCCGCTGCCGCGGCAGATGGCGTCGATGTGGGCCGACTGGACCTGGCGTACGGGCGCGCTGTCGGGGCTCGGAATCGGCGGCGGCATGCGCTACCAGAGCGCGTCGGCCGGCGCGCCCGACAATTCGCTGACGGTGCCGAGCGCGACGTTGTATGACCTGGCGCTGCATTACGACATGCCGCACTGGCGTTTCGCGCTGAACGTCGCGAACCTGTTCGACCGGCGCTACGTCAGCGGCTGCCAGTCGTACGCCGTATGCGTGTTCGGCAACGAGCGGACCGTGCTGGCCAGCGCGAAATACAACTGGTGATCGCGAGTTCGGCCAATGTGCCGAGCGTGCCTATGCGCCGCGTTGCGGCCCGCGGGTTGCGGCGCGCGAGCGCGCCTGGCGCTGGCGCCGCCATTCGGTCGGTGTGGTGCCGAAGCGTTCGCGAAAGGCCGTCGCGAAATTGGCCGGCGTCGAAAAGCCGATTTCCTTCGCGATGCTCGCAATGCTGAGTGTCGTCGAATCCAGCAGATCCTGCGCGATCCGCAGCCGCTCGTGCCGCAGGTACTCGAACACCGTCTGCCCGAGATTGTCGCGAAACGCGCGCGACAGCCGCTTTTCATGCGTGCCGACCGCGCGTGCCAGTTGCTCGACCGTCGGCGGGTCGTTCAGCGTGCGCGACAGGTGGCGGATCGCCGCGCGCACGATGATGTCGTCGTCCTTGCCGGCCACGAACGGGCCGTCAGCCTGCTCCGTATCGGCGGGCCGTTCGCGTGTCGTCCGCGCGAGTTGCACGCGAATCCGCGCGACCACTTCCGCCGGCTCGAACGGCTTCACGACATAGTCGACGCCGCCGATTTCCAGCCCTTCGAGGCGCTCATGCAACTCGCCGGCCACGGTCAGGAAAATCACCGGGATCGCGCGCGTGGCCGGATCGGCCGCGAGCAGCCGGCACGCGGTGAAACCGTCCATCCGTGGCATGCGGACATCCATCAGGATCAGGTCGGGCAACAGCGCCTGCGCGCGCTGACATGCCTGCATGCCGTCCGACGCGATGCTGATCCGGCAGCCCGTGTCGCGCAGGATGTCGATCAGCAAACGCAGCTGGTCGGGTTGATCGTCGACGACCAGGATATGGGCGTCGCTCAATGCGGAGATCGATGAAGGCATCGTGCACCTGTTCTGGAATGGCGGTTGGCTGCGTTTCCGCGGGTGGCCTGCCCGGTTCTGGGGAAACGTCGTGAGCCGCTCTTTGACGACGCAGACACGCATCGCACGCTCGCATCGATTCCGGAGATTGCCGGCATTGCGCGGCAGGCAACCGTTCGTCGCAAGCCACGGTGTTCGTTTTTTGATCACTGAGCCGGCAAAGACTCGGACGATTGCCGTGCTCGCGTGGTGAAGTTCGCGACTGCGGGAATCAATGCGACCGGAATTGTAGGAGCTTATTTCGAATCCCGCCACACGAGGCCGCTCTATTCGCATCATTCAGCTTTAGTGATATTAAAAATGGCGGTTTACGACAGGAATGCCGTGCGTTGATATAGGCCGGTACTCATGGTTTACGAGAACATCCGGCGCACAACCGATGCTGTCGGCCAGCTTCGAGATTATCGTTTCGAGATCGATTTGAATTTAAATCCGCTTTGGCAAAGTATTTATCCGACTCGCAAAACATTTCTATTAATTTCTGCGGCGCGGAATCGTTTGCGAGGCGCTGATATTTAATGCAAGCCATTGAATTTATTGAATTTCACAATCTATAAAGAATGTCGGCTTTAATAATTTAAGATCGTGTCCCATAATTCGTCCGAACTTTGAATGCCGGGTGGTACAGCGCAACGGAAGGCGCCGCAAGCGGTGACGGACGTTGTGCGATTCGAGTCCGGCGCATCAATTGATGCGCGTCCGAGCGAGTGCTCGTGGCACGGAAGCGAAACACCGGTTGCCGAAGATGAAATAAAAGAAGCGGGGTTGGTCGCGGTCGGCGCGACATCACATCAGAGGTGTTTATAACGGCAGGTCGAATCTCCGGATTCAGCCGGGGAAAGGCTCGCCCATAAACAGTATTACGTATTCCTGATGCAGTTTCCAGATTAACGGAACGGGCCGTAGAAAACGGCGTGCCCGGAGGCTTCGATCGTCCTGTCGAAACGAACGGTCGATGCAAGTCACCACCGATGTGGTCGGGCCGGATGCCGGCATCGGGTTCCGCACTGAAGTCGCAATCGCAATCGAAGTCGAAGCTGTCAATAAATGTAAGTAGTCCAAATTTAAACAAGACGCTATAAAACGGAGCAGAAGGCCATGAAGAGGAAGCAGATTTCGGCGCTCGCCGCCGCGATGTTCACGGGCGCAGGCGTGCTGATCGCAGGCGTCGCGCACGCCGACAATTTCGTCGACCGCGGCAACCCGGACAACGCGCTGACCGGGCAGTGCATCGACGGAACCAACCCGCTGTGCGTTGCAACGAAAAGCGGGAGCTACGTGGCGGTGAGTACCGCGAACGTGACGCAGGGCACGAATGCGAAGGCCGGCACCAGCGGCATCGCGATCGGCGACCAGTCGAACGCGAGCAGCAACGGCGGCAGCAGCAGCGGCGGCGCGATTGCGATCGGTGTCGGCTCGCAGGCGCTGGCGAACTCGTCCACCGCGATCGGCACGGTAGCCGTCGCGCAAGGCAACACGGCGCTGGCGATCGGCCGTCAGTCAGCCGCGATCGGCGATTTCTCGATGGCGTTCGGCAACGTCGCGGATGCGCACGGCACGAGCTCGATCGCACTCGGCCACTCGGCGCTGGCCAGTGGCGATCGCTCGATTGCGATCGGCGGCGCCAACCCGACGTCGAGCGATGGCGTATCGGCCGGCGCGTCGTATGACGCGGCGACGCAGACGCGCGCCGGCGGCACGCAATCGGTGGCGATCGGTGCGGGCGCGCAGACGAACGGCAACAACCAGGTCGCGATCGGGTCGGGTAGCATCGGCGCGAACAACGGCGGCACGCCGGTGTTCGGCGGCACGGCCGCACCGGTCGGCGGCGCGGTATCGTTCGGCGCGATCGGTAGCGAACGCCAGCTCAAGAATGTCGCGGCAGGCGCGGCCGATACGGACGCCGTCAACGTCCAGCAGCTGAAGAACGTGAACAACACACTCAGCACGGGCATCGGTAACGTCGATGCGCGCGTGACGTCGGTCGGCAATTCGCTGTCGACCACGATCTCGAACGTCGATCAGCGTGTGACCAACGTCGGCAACAGCCTCAGTACCAGCATCGTCACGGCAACGCAGAACGTCGTGAAGTACACCGACAACACGCATGCGGCGATTGCGCTCGACGGCGCCGGCGGCACCACGATCGGCGGCGTCGCGGCCGGCGTGGCCGATACCGACGCGGTCAACGTCGGCCAGCTGAAGGGCAGCGTCGCGCCGCTGCAGACGTCCATTTCGACGGCGGCCTCGAACATCACGAACCTGCAGACCAGCGTGAACGGCATCAACACGTCGCTGAGCACGGCCGCCTCGAACATCGGCAACCTGCAGGCGGCCGATACGCGCAACGTGAAGTACGACGGCGCAAGCGGCTTCGACTCGGTAACGTTCGCGGGCACGAACGGCACGACGCTGCACAACGTCGCCGATGGCAAGGACGCGCACGACGCGGTCAACGTCGGGCAACTGGGCGGCGGTCTCGCGTCGCTCAGCACGAGCGTGACGAACAACCTCAGCACGACGCTCGGCAACCTGAGCACGTCGATTACCAGCCAGATCGACAACGCAACGAAGAACGCCGTGCAGTACGACAGCGACGCGCACACCGGCGTCACGCTCGGCGGGACGGGCGCAGCGGCGCCGGTCGGCCTGCACAATGTCGCGGACGGGGTTGCCGCGAACGACGCCGTGAACGTGGGCCAGCTCGGCAAGGCGACCGACACGCTCAACCAGTCGATCACGACGGTCGGCAACCAGGTGACGACGAATACGGGCAACATCGCGGCGCTCCAGCAGGATGCGCTCCAGTGGAACCCGGGCCTCGGCGCCTACGATGCCAGCCACGGCGGCCATGGCCCGCAACGGATCAGCAACGTCGCGGCCGGCACGAACGGTACGGATGCGGTCAACGTCGACCAGCTGAGCGCGGCGATTCATGACGGCACGAGCCAGCTCGATGCGCTGGCCGTGAAGTACGACGATGCGAGCAAGCGGCAGGTGTCGCTCGGCGCCGGCAACGGCGGAAGCCCGGTGCACTTGACCAACGTTGCGGAAGGCAATGTGGCGGCCGGCAGCACGGACGCGGTGAACGGCGCGCAGCTGCGCCGCGCGACCGACGGGGCTGCGGCCGCGCTCGGCGGCGGCGCAACCGCACACCCGGACGGCTCGATCAGCGCGCCGTCCTACAAGGTCGGCGGCGGCTCGTTCAACAACGTCGGCGATGCGCTGACGAACCTCGACGGCCGCGTCGGCAGCAACACGACGACGCTCGAGAATCACGAAACGCGCCTCGGCAATGCCGAAACGAACATCGCGGGCAATACGGCCGCGATCGCCGGGCTGCAGCAGGACGCGCTGCAGTTCGACCCGACGCTCGGCGCGTACAGCGCGGCGCGCGGCGGTGCGCCGACGAAGCTGACGAACGTGGCCGACGGCAACGTCGCCGCGGGCAGCACGGACGCGGTGAACGGCGGCCAGCTGTCGGGCGTAAAGACCGCGCTCGAACAGCAGATCACGAACGTATCGAATCAGGCCGGCGAGGCCGTGAAGAACGTCGTCAAGTACGACGTCGACACGAACGGCAACCGGCTGAATTCGGTGTCGCTCGTCGGGGGTGATGTCAATTCGGCTGTCGTGCTCAAGAACGTCGCCGCGGGCACCAGCGATACCGATGCGGTGAACGTGAAGCAACTGAAGGACGTGCAGTCGAACCTCAACCAGCTCGGCGCGCTCGCGGTGCAGTACGACGACAGCTCGAAGAGTACGATCACGCTCGGCGGCGCAGGCGGCACGCGCATCACCAACGTGCAGGCCGGCACGCTCAGCGCCACCAGCACGGATGCGGTGAACGGCTCGCAGCTGTACGCGACCAACCAGCAGGTGTCGAAGAACACGACCGACATCTCGAACCTGCAGGGGAGCGTGACCAACATCGCGAACGGCAAGGCCGGCCTCGTGCAGCAGCAGGATCCGAACGGCGCGATCACGGTCGGGAAGGACACGGGCGGCACCAGCGTGAACTTCTCCGGCACGGCCGGCGACCGCGTGCTGACCGGCGTCGCGGCGGGCGTGCACGACAACGACGCGGTGAACATGGGCCAGTTCAACACGGCACTGCAGAACGCCGCGGCCACCGACAAGATCCGTGCGGCGGCCACCGATGCGAACACGACCTGGATCGCGCGCGCCGATGCGGGTTCGATCGGGTCGACGGCAACGGCAACCGGCAAGAACGCCGTGGCGGTCGGCCAGGGCTCCGTCGCCGATCGCGACAACTCGTTCTCGGTCGGCGCGAAGGGCAGCGAGCGCCAGGTCACGAACGTCGCGGCCGGGACGGCGCCGACCGACGCGGTGAACGTGCAGCAGCTGAACGACAACCTGTCGGCAGCATCGACGCAGGCGAAGGGTTACACCGACCAGCGCATCGGGCAGGTGTACAACTCGTTCAACGACCTGAAGAAGGACATGTACGGCGGCGTGGCATCGGCGATGGCGGTGGCCGGCTTGCCGCAACCGACGGGCGCGGGGCGCTCGATGGTGTCGGCGGCAACGTCGAACTATCACGGCCAGCAGGGCTTCGCGGCCGGGTACTCGTACGTGACGGAGAGCAACCGCTGGGTCGTCAAGGCATCGGTGACCGGCAACACGCGGTCGGACTTCGGCGCGGTGGTCGGCGCGGGTTATCAGTTCTAACCGGCGCGTTTCAAGTGATGTAACGAACAGCCTGTCTCTCATGCGAGTGACAGGCTGTTTTTCTGTGTGGACCGGTCGGCGTGTCATGGACACTCACGACACCGATCCCGCCCAATATCGGCCCGCAGCTTTCCGGATGAATGCCGGACTTTCCCGCTATCGCCGGTCGCGCAGCGTTGAGCACGAGCCACCGGCAATGCAGGTGACGCCGGGCGCCGGCCGGAAATCGAAGGCCCGAGGTCCGTACGCGGATCTCGGGCCTTCGACGTTTGACGCGGGCGCAGATCAGGCACCCCGCATCAGGCGGGCCCGTCCCGAATGCGAGTAGCGCAATCCACCGCGATCGTCTCCATGCTCCAACCGGCGGCCCCGCACGGGTTTCACGTGCGGTCCGGGCTGCCCTCCAATGCGAGTTGTTGAATGTGAGTCTTCGCTCGTATTCTGAAGTCGTCGGGCGGGAAGGCATGGGGCCTCCGCCCATCACCGCATGTGAGAACACGACAATGACCGGAACGACACACACGATGAAGCTCAACCACCTGAGCTTCCCCTCGGCCGATACGCGGGCGACGGCCCGATTCTTCGAGCGCTACCTCGGCTTCACGATCGCGGGAAGCTGGGACCGATCCTGGATCCTGAAGCGCCCGGGCTTCGACGTCGTGATCGATCACGTCGGCGACGGCGTACCCGCATGGCCGAAGAATTTTCACATCGGGTTCGAACTGCCGAGCCTCGAAGCCGTTCGCGCACTGTTCGAGCGCTTCAGGGAAGAAGGCGTCGCGATGGAAACGGACATCTTCAACAACGGGCGCGGTTCGCGATTCTTTTGCCGGGAGCCCGGTGGTGTGATGTTCGAACTGAATACGCGCGCGGATGCCTCGCCGGAATATCAAGGTACGTTCGACGACTGACGCAGGCGTCCCGCACGTCTGGCTCAACTGCCGGCGCGGGCGTGCGTGTCGATGAACGCGCGAGTGTGCGAGGGCTCGGTGATTTCCGTCCATCGCAGGTGCGCGTATTTCGGATCCTCACGCAGCTTCGCGAACTTGACGCGGTTGCTGGTGAACGTGCTGTACGACCACAGCAGTACCGAGTCGCGCGAGCAGAACGCCATCCGCAGCGATTCCCGGTTGCCGTGGGAAAGCTCGGTACGCATCAGCCCGCGGCTGATCGTCCGCCAGAGCACACGGGAGAACACGGTCCAGCGTCCGAAGTTGAGCCAGACGACGTGCGTGGCGCGCGACCACAGCACGTCGCGCACGGCGCTGTAGTTCCCGTCGGCGACCCAGCGCTCGCCGGTCGTCGCAGCACGTACGGCCTGCTCGAACTGTTCGGGCGGCACGGCTTTCCAGTCGGGGCCCCAGTAGAGCCGGTCGAGTTCGATGTACGGGCAGCCTGCTGCAGTAGCCAGTGCGCTGGAGAAGGTGGATTTTCCCGCTCCGCTAGTTCCGACGACGATGAAGCGCATGGGTAGACCGTGGTCGAATGTTCAGGCCGCGTATTGTGCACTTATCCCGTGCCGTCCACACGATCGTGAAAGCGCTGGAACGCACCGAGCAGCCGCGCGCGCAGCGCGGCCAGCGACGGGTCGCGCCGATCGCGCGGCCGCGCGATATCGACGCGGATCTCGTCGTCGATACGGCCCGGGTTCGGCGCGAGCATCAGCACGCGATCGCCGAGATACAGCGCCTCGTCGAGATCGTGCGTGACGACGATCGCGGCCATCCGGTGCCGGTGGACGACGTCGAGCAGCAGCGTCTGCAAGCGCATCCGCGTGATCGCGTCGACCGCGCTGAACGGCTCGTCGAGCAGCAGCAGATCCGGCTCGCCGAACAGCCCGCGCGCGATCGCGGCGCGCTGGGCCATCCCGCCCGACAACGTGGCCGGCAGTTGCCGCGCGACGCCGGCCAGGCCGACTTCGTCGAGCAGGCGCGTGACACTCGGTTCGCGACCGCCGCGCGGGCCGGCCGCGAAACCGACGTTGTCCGCGATCGACAGCCACGGCAGCAGCCGCGGCTCCTGAAAAATCACGCCGACGCGCGCGGACGGCCCGTCGAGCGCGATGCCGTCGAGCTTCACGTTGCCGCGGAAGTGCGCGTCGAGACCGGCAACGATCCGCAGCAGCGTGCTTTTCCCGCAGCCGCTCGGACCGACTATGCTGACGATCTCGCCGCGCGCCACTTGCAACGCGATGCCGGCGAGGACCGTGCGATCCCCGTATTGCTTGCGGGCGATCCGCAGGTCGAGCAGCGGCGTATCGGTATCCGCCGTCGTGCGCGCAGAAGCCACCGTACTCATTTCGATACCTCGCGCGACGCGCCGTCGAATGCATCGCGCCAGCCGAGCCAGCGCGACTCGATGCGCCGCATCGCGCCGTCGGTCAGCTTGCCGAGCAACGCGAGCAGCAGGATCGCGCCGAACACGAGATCGGGGCGCCCGGTTTCCCGGCCGTCGCTCAACAGGAAGCCGAGGCCGCGCGTCGCCGCGATCAATTCCGCAGCCACCATGAACATCCACGCGAGACTGAGGCCGGTACGCAGGCCGGTGACGATCTGCGGCAGCGCGGCCGGCAGCAGGATGCGGCGGAACAGCGCGAGCGGGCCGAGCCGGTACACCGCGCCGAGCTCGACGAGCTTGCGGTCGACGTCGCGGATGCCGGCGACCACCGCGAGGTGAACCGGGAAGAATGCGCCGATCGCGATCAGCGTGATCTTCGGCGCTTCGTCGATGCCGAGCCACAGCAACAGCACCGGCACCCACGCGAGCGACGGAATCGCGCGCAGTGCCTGGAACGTCGGCTCGAGCAGTACGTCGATCCGGCGGCTCAGGCCCATCGCCGCGCCGACGACGAGTGCGAGCCCGGCGCCGGCCGCAAAGCCGGCCGCGACCCGCAGCGTACTCGCGCCGACATGGCGTGCGACACGCGTGACGCCCATTCGCGCGAGCGTATCGAGGATCTCGCTCGGCGCCGGGACGAGATGATCGGGCAGCCAGCCGCGCCGCACGACGCATTCCAGCAGCACGAGCGCGGCGAACGGCAGCGCGAGGCCCGCGATACGCCACGCGCGAAGCGGGTCGCGGCGGCTCGCACGGGGCGGCTCGGTGCGATTCGTTGCGAGCGCGTCGCCGCGTGCGGCGGTATCCGTCATGTCGGCAACCTCAGTGCGACGCCGCGACGATCGGGCGCGCGAACGACGGATCGATCAACGTATCGACGATCTTCGCGGGATCGACACCCGGTTTGGTCAGTTGCTCGGCCGTCAGCACCGGGGCGGCCGCCTTCAGCGCCGCGCGCTGGGTGTCGCCCGGCACCGGGTCGCTGAAGTCGTTGCGCTGCAACTGCAGTTTCGCGACCGGCAGCGACACCTTCGATTCATCGGCGACGATCTGCGCGGTTTCGGCCGGATGCGCCACGATCCACTGGCGCGCACGGTCGTAGACCTTCAGCACGCGCGTGACCGCCTGCGGATACTGGCCGGCGAATGCGTCGCGCACGTTCAGCAATCCATACGTATTGAACGCGACGTTGCGGTACAGGAGACGCGCACCGTCGTCGAGCTGCGCCGCGGCCATATGCGGATCGAGGCCGGCCCATGCATCCACCTGACCGTTTGCGAGGGCCGTGCGGCCGTCCGGATGCTGCAGGTTGACGATCTCGACGTCGTCACGCGTCAGGCCGGCCGTGTGCAGCGCACGCAGCGTGAACAGGAACGGATCGGTGCCGCGCGTCGCGGCGATTTTCTTGCCCTTCAGGTCGGCGAGCGTGCGGATCGGCGAATCCTTGCGGACGACGAGCGCCGTCCACTCGGGGCGGGAGAACACGTAGACCGCGTGGATCGGGTTGCCGTTCGCGCGTGCGAGCACCGACGCGAGCCCGGCCGCCGAGCCGAAATCGACCGCGCCGCTGTTCAGGTACTCGAGCGCGCGATTGCTGCCGAGGCTCAGCACCCAGCGAATCGACGTACGGTCGGCCTTGAACTCGTCGTCGAGCCAGCCGAAGTGGCGGATCACGAGGCTCTCGGGCGAGTAGTACGCATAGTCGACGCGGATTTCCGCGGGTGTCGCCGCGTGCGCCTGCATCGATACGAGGCCAGTAAGTGCGGCAACGACGAGGGCCGCGGATTGCCACGCGCGGGACCAGAACAGCTTCATCGGGGATTCTCCGGAAGAGCGGCAACGCGCCGCGAACAAGCAGGTGATCGATCAATGTAACGAAGTGCGCGCGATCCGTTAACGAAGAAATCCGCGATTGAACATGCATGCGGCTGCTAAGCGAGCCGGCCGGGCAACTTTATGACGCAGGCCGATTAATTTATCGCTTTATATCGCTTGGGATACCCGGATCGGGGGAACAGAATGCCCGCTGCCGGAACGCAATGACGGGCGCCTGCGGACGAGCCCGCGTTCCGTTGAAGCCCCGCCGATCGCGAATGCACGAGCCCGGTTCCAGGCTTCATGCCGACATCGCCGTGCATTCCGACAAACACTAAGGAATGCGATGAGTTCGATCGATCTAAGCCCCGCCACACCCGTTTCTTCCCCCATCCGCTCGGCAAGCGACGTCGCACGCCTGATCAATACGGTCGACAGTTCGGTCAGCCATGCGCGGATGATCGTGCTGCTGGCGCTCGGCGGCGTGTTTCTCGACGCGTACGACCTGACGACGCTGTCCTACGGCATCGACGACGTCGCGCGCGAGTTCGGCCTGACGCCCGCGCTGACCGGACTGGTCGGTTCGGCGATCATGATCGGCACGATCTTCGGCAGCCTGATCGGCGGCTGGCTGACCGACCGGATCGGCCGCTACCAGGTGTTCATGGCCGACATGCTGTTCTTCGTGGTCGCGGCGATCGCGGCCGGGCTGGCGCCGAACGTCTGGGTGCTGATCGGCGCACGCTTCGTGATGGGGCTCGGCGTCGGCATCGACCTGCCCGTCGCGATGGCGTTTCTCGCGGAATTCTCGAAGTTCAACGGGCGCGGCAACAAGGCGTCGCGGCTCGCTGCGTGGTGCCCGATGTGGTACGTCGCGTCGTCGGTCTGCTTCCTGCTGATCTTCGGCCTGTATTTCCTGCTGCCGGCCGAGCATGCGGGATGGCTGTGGCGCACGTCGCTGATCTTCGGCGCCGTGCCCGCGCTCGTCATCATCCTGTTCCGGAACCGGTTCATGAACGAATCGCCGCTGTGGGCCGCGAACCAGGGCGACCTGGCCAATGCCGCGCGCATCCTGCGCGAGTCGTACGGCATTCACGCCCACGAAGCCGAGGATGCGCGACCCGAGCCGAGCCCGCCACCCGTGCGGATTCGCGTGCTGTTCCAGCGCCCGTATCTCGGGCGCACGATCGTCGCCAGCGTAATGAACCTGTGCATCCCGTTCGAGTACACGGCGATTGCGTTCTTCCTGCCGTCGATCCTGTCGCAGTTTCTCGGCGCGGGCGTGTTCGAGACGATCGCGGCCTCGCTCGCGTTGAACGTACTGTTCGCGTTCACCGGCGGCTTGCTGGGCATGCGCCTCGCGTATCGCTATCCGTCGCGCCATGTCGCGATCGCCGGTTTCGCGCTGCAAACGGTCGCGCTGGTCGCGCTTGCGCTCGCGGGGCATCCGCACGGCGCGCTCGCGGTAGGCGTCGTGTTGCTGATGCTCGGCACCTGGCTGTTCGCAGAAGGCTTCGGGCCCGGTGCGCAGATGATGATCTATCCGACGCTGTCCTATCCCGCCGCGATCCGCGGTACCGGCGTGGGCTTCGGGCGTTCGCTGTGCGGCATCGGCCAGGCGCTTGCGCTGTTCGTGCTGCCAATCCTGCAGGCCGGTCTCGGCACGGACATGTTCTGGGTCGTCGCGATCAGTGCGGTCACGCCGATCGTGTTTCTGCTGATCGTGCGTTACGAGCCGACAGCGCGCGACATCGACGACGAAAGCGTCGCGTAAAAGCGAGCAGGCGGGTTAGCGCGCCCCCTGGAAAGCGCAAACGGCTTCGTCGAACCGCACGAAGCCGTTTGTGCTGAAGCCGGTCGCCGCCGAATGCGGGCAAACCGGCCTCGACGTCTCGCTACGCGCCGACAGCCTCCCGCTCGGCTTCGCGCTTGACCTGCTCGATATCGCGAAACTGCGCGGCAGGGTGCTCGTCCGGCAGCCGCGCCGTGCCGCCGAACAGCTTCTCGCGCAGCGTGCCCGGCGCATACGCGCTTGGGTACACGCCGCGGCGCTGCAACTCCGGAACGAGGTGCTGCACGACGTCCTCGAAGGTTTCATGTGCAACCGCGTACGCGAGATTGAAGCCGTCGACGTCGGTCGCCGCCACCCATTCCTGCAGGATGTCCGCGACAGTTTGGGCCGACCCGACGAACACCGGACCGAGTCCGCCGATGCCGCCCCAGGTGGCCAGCGCCTCGATCGTCCACGCGGTATCGCCGCCCGACAGGTGCTCGACGGCCGACACGATCGCATTCGTTTCGACGCGCCGGACAGGATCGGCCGGCGCATACTGGCCGAAGTCGATACCGGTCCAGCCGGACATGAACACCAGCGAGCCGTCGTACGACACGTAGCGGCGGTACTCGTCGAACTTGGCCTGCGCCTTCTCGTCGGTTTCGTCGACGATCACCGTGACGAGGTTGTAGATCAGCACCTTGGCCGGATCGCGTCCCGCGGCGGCGGCCTGCGCGCGCACGTCGGCCACGTAGCGCGCGAGCTGTTCGCGGGTCGGCGCGGCGACGAACACGCATTCGGCGTGCTGCGCGGCGAACGCCTTGCCGGGGCCGGACGCGCCGGCCTGGAACAGCACCGGCGTGCGCTGCGGCGACGGTTCGCACAGGTGGTAGCCGGGCACGTCGAAGAAGCGGCCCTTGTGGCCGATCTCGTGCACCTTTTCCGGATGCGTGAACACGCGGCCGTCGCGATCGCGCACCACGGCACCATCTTCCCAGCTGCCCTCGAACAGCTTGTACAGCACCTCGACGTATTCGGCCGCGACCGCATAACGGTCGTCGTGCGTGCGCAGGCCGTGATCGCCGACGTTCTTCGCGCCGCTCTCCAGGTACGACGTGACGATGTTCCACGCGAGCCGGCCCTTCGTGTGATGATCGGCTGTCGACAGCCGGCGCGCGAACGTGTACGGGTGCTCGAACGTCGTCGACGCGGTAATGCCGATGCCGAGATGCTCGGTCGCCATCGCGATCGGCGCGGCGAGCTGCAGCGGGTCGTTGACCGGGATCTGCGCGGCCTGATGCAGCGCGTGATAGTTGCTGCCCTTGTAGACGTCGTAATAGCCGATCACGTCCGCGATGAAGATCGCGTCGAAGATCCCGCGTTCGAGTACGCGAGCGAGGTCGGTCCAGTAGTCGAGATCCTTGTATTGCCACGAACGGTCACGCGGATGCGCCCACAGGCCGGGCGACTGGTGGCCGACGCAGTTCATCTCGAACGCATTGAAGCGGATCGTCTTGCTCATCGTGCGGCTCCCGTGTCCGCGCTGGCGCCCGTACCGTTGCCGACACGCCAGACGAACGGCGGCGTACGGCCATTGATGACCCAGTCGCCGACGATCCGCGCCTTGTAGACAAGCGGATTGTGCGACGACACCGTGCGCGCGTTGCGCCAGTGCCGGTCGAGTGCGGTCGTGGTGCGCGTCGCGGACGCGCCGAGCGCGTCGAACAGGCGCGTCGCCGCGCGCAGCACGAGTTCGGACACGACGAGCTGGCTCTGCGCGGATTCGATCTCCGCCGCGACGTTCGCCGCGTGCTCGGCCGCCTCGTCGCCGCCGAAGCGGGCTTCATAGGCCTGCTGAAGCGGCTGCGCGGCGCGCAGCGCGAGTGCGTCGGCCGCGTACGCCCATGAAGCGATCTCGCCGATCACCTGCTGCAGCTGCGCGTCGTCGCCCGCCCGCGACGCATTGCCGTGGCTGTACACGCGCGTGCGGTTACGCACGAGCTCGCCGGCGTCGCGCACGATCGCGTGACCGATGCCGGCCAGCGTCGCGACGTGGAACAGTTGATAGAACGCGGTCTGGTACTTGAAGCGGCGCGCGAAGTCGATCACGTTGTCGGCGTCGACGCTCGCATCCTCGAAGCGCGTCGTGCCGCTGCCGGTCGTCGTCTGGCCGAAGCCGTCCCAGTCGTCCTCGCGAATCACGCCGGGCTGTGCGGTCGCGACGGCGACGATCACGTCGCTGCCGTCGTGCGCGCGCTGCGCGAACACGTCGATCCAGTCGGCGAACAGGCTGCCCGTGCTGTAGAACTTCCGGCCGTTCAGCACGAGCCGGCCGTTCTGCTCCGATACCTTCGTGACGGTCTGGCCGAGCGGCACGTCACCTGCCTCCGACCACGCATTGCCGACGAGCTGGCCGCTCGCGAAGCGGTCGAACCAGGTCGTGCGCTGCGGGCCGGGCGGGGCGTTCAGCCAGTCCTCGACGAAGGCGAAATGTCCGCGTAACGCCTGCGGCAGATTGGAATCGGCGGCGGCCAGCTCGGTCAGCAGCCGGAACAACTGCGGCAGCGATGCACCGGCGCCGCCGGCGCCGGCCGGCAGCCGCACCGCGCCGAAGCCCGCCGACTTCAGCCAGCCGATTGCCTCGTGCGGCAGTTCGCGGCGGCGTTCGCGTTCGGCGGTGCCGGCGGCGATGCGCTCGAAGATCGGCCGGAACCGGCTCGCGAGCGTGTCGTAGTCGGTACCGGTGGAAAGGTCGGGGGCTGCGTGCGACGAAGTCATGCGGTGTTCCTCGAAGAGCGGGGTCGATTGCGCCGGGAGGCCAGTATAGGAAGCGCGCGGCGAGCGTTCCAATAACGGATTCGCAGATCGTTATCGTCGATGCGTATTACCGCGACAGTCGTGAACTGCGCCGACGTTGCGACGTCGATTGCGACGCGCAAGCACGGTGTCGCGCGCGAGAATCGCCAGGTCGTTTGTTATCCAAAGGAATATCGTTCCGAGAATCGCTCGTTTTTACAGCTTGCGCTGCGCTGCTAGATTGAACGCTTTCGTCATTCGACAGGAGGGTCCGATGTCAGACACGAGCGCCACGATTCAGGAGCGGCCGGTTGAAGCACAACCGCACGTAGCCCGCGTGATTGCCGACGACGCGCAGGCGATCGAGGCCGCGCACGCGCTTGCGCAGCGGCTCGCGGAAGGGGCAGCCGAGCGCGATCGCACCCGCCGCCTGCCGCGCGACGAAATCGAATGGTTCTCGCAGTCGGGGCTGTGGGCGATCACGGTGCCGAAGGCATACGGTGGCGCAGGCGTGTCGCATGTCACGCTGACCGAAGTCATCAAGATCGTCGCGGCGGCCGATCCGTCGCTCGGGCAATTGCCACAGAATCATTTCGGGCTGGTCGACGTGATTACGCTGACCGGCACCGACGCGCAGAAGCGTTATTTCTTCTCGGAAATTCTGAGTGGCAAGCGCTTCGGCAACGGGTTCTCGGAGAAAGGCACGAAGCACGTGCTCGACCTGAAGACGCGCGTGCGCAGCGACGGCGAAGACTACGTCGTCGACGGCACGAAGTTCTACTCGACCGGCGCGCTGTTCGCCCATTACGTCCCGGTGCTCGGCCTCGACGACGCGCACCAGGCGTGGCTCGCGTACGTGCCGCGATCGACGCCGGGGCTGGCCGTGATCGACGACTGGTCGGGATTCGGGCAACGCACGACCGCGAGCGGCACGGTCGTGCTGGACGCGGTGCGCGTCCCCGCGTCGCACGTGCTGCCCGCGCAGCGCGTGTCGGACGTGCCGACGCTCAACGGCCCGCTGTCGCAAATCATTCAGGCCGCGATCGACGCGGGCATCGCGAAGGCGGCCATCGACGATACGCTGGCGTTCGTGCGGACCCGCACGCGGCCGTGGGTCGACAGCGGCGTCGAGCGGGCTGTCGACGATCCGCTGACGATTCGCGAGATCGGCCACCTGCACATCCAGCTGCATGCGGCCGAGGCATTGCTCGAACGTGCGGCGCGCACGCTCGACGAAATCACGGCGCGCGGTGAAGTGACCGAAGACGACGTTGCGCGCGCATCGGTTGCGGTCGGCGAAGCGAAGGTATTGACGACCGAGGTCGCGCTGCTCGCGGGCGAGAAACTGTTCGAGCTGGCCGGCACGCAGTCGACGCTCGCCGAGCACAACCTCGACCGGCATTGGCGCAACGCGCGCACGCATACGCTGCACGATCCGGTGCGCTGGAAATATCACCTGGTCGGCAACTACTACCTGAACGGCGTGCGTCCGGCACGCCATGCGTGGAACTGAAGCGCCCCGCGGTTCGACCGGCCGCCGCGCATCGCGCTAGCGGTCGGCCGCCAGCACCGCGCGCGCCAATAGCCGCGCGATACCGTCGAGCGCAAAACCCAGTGCGCCGATGACGAGAATCACCGCCGTCAGCTCGGAATACGCGAGCCGGTCGCGCGTGTCGAGGATCAGGTAACCGAGCCCCGCGCTGACGCCCAGCATCTCGGCCGGCACCAGCACGATCCACAGGATGCCGATCGCGAGCCGGATCCCGTTGAGCAGCGGCCCCGCGATAGCGGGCAGCATGATGTGGAGCAGCAGCTCGCGGCGGGTGGCCGACAGGCTCTCGCCGAGTTGCAGCCAGCGCCGGTCGATCTGGGCGACCCCGGCCGCCGTGCTCATCAGCACGGGCCACAGCGCGGCAAAACCGAGCAGGAAGTAGATCGCGCGGTCGCCGATGCCGAACGACATCACGGCGAGCGGCATCCACGACAACGGCGACACCATTCGCAGGAACTGGAAGGTCGGCGACAGCACGCGCTCGACCCATTGCACGCGGCCGATCAGCAACCCGAGCGGGACGCCGGCCAGCAGCGCCGCGCCGAGCCCGACGCCGATGCGCCGCAGGCTGACGAGCGCATGCTCGACCAGATGATCGTCCGCACACAGCGCCCGCAGGCTGGCGAACGCGCTGTCCGGCGCGAACTGCCGGCCGAGCGAGCCGGGTTCGGTCAACGCATGGATTGCGGCCCACCAGACGACGACCGTCGCGACGAGGCCGGCCACGCCGAGCCATCCGGCGGTAGCGCGCACCAGGTAACGGGAGCCGGAAGGCCGGCGCGTTTCGCGCGCGGATGACGGGCGGGGGGCAAGCGCGTCAGACAACGATGATCTCCTCTCGCTTGAAGGCGCCGGGCTGACCGAACGCAGCCATCCCGCCGACCGCGTCGATACTCTTGCGCACGAACCGGTCGTCGACGAGATCGCGGGCCGCGAACGCCGGGTCGAGCGACGCCAGAAATGCACTGTCGCCGTCGACCACCGTACGTTTCAGGCGCTGAACCAGCGCCTCGGTATAGCTCGGGAACGGATACGGCTGGAAGTCGATCCGCTTTCCGTTCCAGTCGGCATGGCGGATCGCGCCGCTTGCACGATACGTATCGGCAAGCGACGCCGACGGAACCAGCACGCGATCCAGCGCCGCGAGCGTATGCGGCGAATAGCGGTGGGCGCCGTCCTTCGACATCAACTGCGCGGTTTCCTGCGGATGCGAGCGCGCCCACACCTGGGCCTTCACGATCGCGTTGACGACTTTCTGCGACCACGCGGGGCGCTGCGCCAGATCGTGCTCGTGCATGAACACGACGCAGCACGCATGGTTCTTCCAGACATCGCCGGTGAAGCGCAGGATCTTGCCGATCTTCATCAATTCCGCCGTCGCGTTGAACGGCTCGGCGACGATATACCCGGCGATCTGGCGTGCGGCGAGCGCGGGCAGCATGTCCGACGGCGCCATGACGACCAGGTTGACCTCGTTCGCCGCCGGCGTGCCGCGCCGCTTGAGCACGGGTACGAGCCCTTGCTGGCGCAGCATGTCCTGCAGCACGACGTTGTGGATCGAATACCAGAACGGAATCGCGACGGTCTTGCCGCCGAGGTCGCGCAGCGAATCGACGTCGGGCGCGACCGTCAGCCCGGAACCGTTCACGTGATTCCATGCGACCACCTTCGCCGGTGCGCGGCTGCCGTAGCGCGCCCAGAGCGTCATCGGCGACAGCAGGTGCACGACGTTGACCTGGCCGGACAGGAACGCTTCGACGAGTTGCGCCCAGCTGCGCAGCAGCTTCGGCTGCTCGACGTCCAGCCCTTCGGCCGCGAAATAGCCGTTGTTGTGGGCCACCAGCAGCGGCGCTGCATCGGTGATCGGCAGATAGCCGATGCGAACGGGCGCATCGGGTTCCGTCGCGGCATGCGCGTTCGCCGCGGACAGCAGCGGGGCGGCACCCGCCGCGGTGAACAGGGCCGCAAGCTTCAGCCATTCGCGGCGCGACATCGGAATCTGGCACATGGGTAGGCAGGTCAGGTCAGGGAGGGGAGTTCGGTGGCGTGCGGGCGCTTCATGCCGGCCTGCAACGCCTTCAGGATGTCGATGCGCATCGTGCCGAGTTCGCTGACGAACGCGTCGCGCGGATGCGGAAAATCGACATGCCATGCATCGATCAAGCGGCCTTGCGTGCCGAGCAGCACGATGCGGTCGGCCACGAGCAGCGCTTCGTCGATGTCATGGGTTACGAGCACCGTCGCGCAGCGTGTCGACGAGACGATGCTCACCAGCAGCCGTTGCATCGCGGCGCGCGTGATTTCGTCGAGCGCCGAGAACGGCTCGTCGAGCAGCAGGGCCTGCGGTTGACGCGCCAACGCGCGTGCGAGCGCCGCGCGCTGCGCCATGCCGCCGGAGAGTTGGGCAGGGCGCAGCGCCGCGGCGGCTTCGAGCCCGACCGCTCGCAGCGCGGACCGGACCCGCTCGCGTTGCCGGTCGCGCGTGAGGCGCTCCTGATGCTTGAATGCGAGCCCGAACGCGACGTTGCTTTCGGTCGACAGCCACGGTAGCAGGCAGGGATCCTGAAACGCGATCGCGATCCGCGGATGCGGGCCCTGCAGCGTCGCACCGTTGATCGACACGGTGCCCGATTGCGCTTGCTCCAGGCCGGCCAGTGCGCGCAGCAGGCTCGACTTGCCGGTGCCGCTCGGGCCGATCAACGCGACGATTTCGCCCGCGTCGACCGACAGCGAGACATCGGCAAGCACGATATTGCGCGGTGGCTCGCCGTAGCCGAGCGTCAGGTGGCGGGCATCCAGCAGCGCGGGCGTCATGCGGCGATACTCCGCGTCTGCGCCGCGAGTTGCGCCTTCAACTGCACCACGCTCGGCGTGACGATCGGAATGAACGCCGCTTCGCGCCAGCGCCGATCGAAGCCGAGCCCGGCATCGCGCAGATAGCCGCGGCCGCCGCTGGCCTCGAGCTCGAGGTTCACCGCGCTCGCCACCAGCGTCGCGAGCGTGATGCGCAGCTCGAACAGGCGGTTGGGGTGCATGCGCAGGCTGCCGTCGGCAATACCGGATGACAACAGTGCACACGCGGCGCTCAATTCGGCCGCGCAGGTATCGACTTCGGGGCCGAGAATGCCGCGCGTCGTCTCCGCCGCGTGGCGCGCTTCGGCCAACGCACGACGCGCGAGCCCGATGGACAGCCCGCACTGCAAGCCGAGGAACGCCGGCCGCACCGCGGGCAGGAACGCCTGCGCGTCCGCGTGGATCAGCCATGCGCTATCGGTCGGTACGTCTTCAAGCTGCAATGCGGCGGTGTTGCTGCCGCGCAGCGCGATCAGGTCGAGATCGGCGCTGCGTGTCAGGCCGGGCGCGTCATGCGGGATCGCGACGATCGCGGACGGACGGCCGTCGCGAAACGACACGGCCGCCGCGACGACGAACTGCTCCGCGCGCAGGTTCGTCACCCAGGCCATCCGGCCCGTCAATCGGCAGTCTTCGGCCGCGTCCGCGCGCCGCGCGGCCTCGATCTGAAGCGACTCGATCCCGCACAGATATTTCATCGCGTTCGACAGGCCGCTTGCGCCGGCACAGGTCCCGTCGAGCAGTGCCGGCAGCAGGCGCTCGCGCAGCGCGGTATTGGGGCTTTGCAGCAGATATTCGATGAAGCTGCGCTGGCCCCAGAGCACGAATGCTGCCGCGAGCGAATGCTCGGCCACCGCGGCGATGCTCGCGATCGCATCGGTTGTCGTGCCGCCCGCGCCGCCGAGGCTCGCCGGTACGCCGATCCGGAACAGCCCGGCGGCCGCCAGGCGCGGCACGACCTCGGCTTTCGAGTCGGCGCTCGTGTCGAGCTGCGTCGCGTTCGAGTCGAGCCAGTCGACGAGCGACGCGTCGAGGGCGGGCGCCGTCAGGCGGCCTGTGTCCGGGGTTCCCATCGGTATGCCGCCAGTTCGGGGTTGAGTTCGTTGCGCGCCAGGTTGTTCGCGAAGTTGCACAGCGTCGCGAGGCTCACGCCCAGCACCACCTCGAGCGCGTTCGCTTCGGTAAAACCGGCCGCGAGGAACGCGTCGAGCGCATCGTCGGGCACGGCGCCGCGTGTCGCGATCACGGCGCGCGTGAATTCAGCGACGGCGTTCAGTCGCGCATCGGCCACCGGCTCGCCGTCGCGTAACGCGTCGACGTCGGCGCGATCGACGTTCGCCTTTTTCAATGCGGCCGCGGTGTGTCCGGCCACGCAGAACGCACAGCCGTGAACGGCGGCCGCGGTGATCTGAACCGCTTCGCGTTCGGCGAACGTGAGGCCCGCGCGGCCGTTGATCTCGGCGACGGTCAGATAGGTTTCGAGGGCGACCGGTGCATTCGCGAGCGAGCGCACGAGGTTCGGCAGAAAGCCGTTCGCGCGTTGCGATTTTTCGAGGAATGGCTGGCTGGGCGCAGGGGCCGTTTCGACGGTGGGCAAGGGCAGACGGCTCACAGGATTCTCCGGAAGGGCAGTGAGATCATTGTCGAGCCCGCACCGCCCACGGACAATGCGCGAACATCCGCGATTCCTGTGCGTTCGTCCCGCGAAGCGGCGTCGCGCCGTCCGGCTAGTGCAGGCGAGCGGCCGATTGCGACGCGCCGTCGCGGTCGCGACGCCATGCGCCGGGTTGCATGCCCATCGTGCGCTTGAATGCGTGGGCAAATGCCGATTCCGACTGATAGCCGACGCGTTCGCCCGCACGCGAAATCGGCAAGCCCTGCTGCAACAGGTCCGCCGCGAGCCGCATGCGCACCAGCGTGACGAACTGCATCGGCGGATGGCCCGACGCTTCGCTGAAGTGCTTGCAGAACGCGGTGCGCGACATGTTGGCGAACGCGGCCATCGACTCGGTGGTCCACGCGTCGCCGGGCGCATCGATGATCGCGGCCACGAGCGTGCCGAAGCCGGTCCGCTGCATCAGCGACGCGAGCCCGCTGGCCACGGTATCGTGCCCCGCGGCGTCACGGACCGCGTAGAACAGCAGCAGTTCGACCAGTTTGTCGATCAGCGGCGAAGGCTCGTCGACGCCATGGCGGCCCTCGGCGCGAATGAGGTCGAACAGCCCGTGGATGCCGCGATGGGCGCCGTCGCCGCGCCGCACGATCAGGCACGCGGGAAACAGCGACACGATCGCGCGCGAGATGGCGGACCGGAATTCGATGAAGCCGCACGCGAGACCGACGCTGCCGTCGACCGACGGGTCGAGCGGTTGCATCGACCCGCGTCGCTCGACGGGCTGGCCGTCGGCGATCGCGCAGGCCTTCGGGTTGACCGCGCTCGGCGACAACCCGTGCGGCACGTCGCGCAGCAGGAACACCGCATCCCCTTCGGAGACGGGGATGCTGTCGCGCCCGTCGGCAAAGTGAAGCCACGCGGCACCGTGCAGGATGATGTGGAAGCTCGCCTTGGCCCGACCGGCGGTCGACGCCTGCCAGTCCCCGCAATACTGGCCGACGTGAAAGAGCTGGCTTCTGGGCTCCAGGCTGGAGAGCAGCCAATGGACGACCTTGTCTGTTTGCGCGGACATTCCGATGCTGGAAGGAGGGTGACGCGCCCATGCTACGGGCAGCGCCGCGCGGCTCAAACCAACGATTCGTAGAATGCATTTTCCTGTCGCGGCGAAGGCGGGCCCGCCGTCCGCCTAGGGCTCCCGTCGAACCCGTTCGAGCCCTTCCCGGTAAGTCGTCACCTCGAACTCGGGAAACCGGCGCTTGAACTTCGTGGAATCGAAGCGGTTGATTTATATAAAGTATCATTCGCAATACGAATTGAATGACTCGCCGAAAGGGGGGTCCGACTCGAACCCACATTGTTCACCGGGTCCCCGCCACGGTCGCCGTGCACTCCACTGACGCGGTCGCTTTTCCCAATCGCGGGAATATAATGTGTCGATCGTGGACAGCAGACTTGCACCTGCGCGCCATGCCGTCTCGACCATTGGCCAATCTGCCAAATCGGAGTCCCTTCACGTATATGGCGGCCTATCTCGAACTGAAAGCTCAAGCAGATGCGCTGGCGCAACAAGCGGAAGAAGCGTGGATTGCCGAGCTGGACAGCAGCATCACGACGATCGGTGAATAGCTCGCCGAGTATGGCATCACGGCTGAGCAACTTTTCGGGCGATGACGCGCGCCTGCGGCGGGCGCGCGCGCGCCGGTTGCGTCGAAGTATCGCGACCGGTTTATATCCGGTGATGAGTGGGGTTGTCGGTTGAGCGCGACGCCGTCAACGCTGCATGATGGAATTTATCAGGCGCTGTGCCGTGAACGGACGATCCTGGCTGCCAAGGCGATGGGACACGGCGAGGTATTTCCGTACGCCGAGATGACCGTCAAGGACGGATGGGCTACCTTCACCCGTGACGGCGTCGAAGTGTGGAACTGCAGTGCGCGGTATGCCGCCGCGCACTTTGATGTTCAGCCTGCCCAGGAAATCCGTAGATGAGCGAACTTGTGCAGATTGCGCCTGGCGTTGTGTTCTCGTCCGAGGTGCTTGGTGTCGAGTGGGCGCGTAAGTATCGACCGGACGACGGGAGCACTCCGTCCACGGCCCAGCAGAGCTCGGCGGTAAAGGAAAGCGATCACGCAGGTCGCACAAGCATACCGGCTCAGTTGTCGTTGCTTTAGGGAACCGCGGCTGACAGACACCTTGCAACTGTCGGCCTTCGCGTTACTGCCGACGTTCCCGCCGGCTTCCGATCCGAGCACCGGTTACGCGTCTTTCAGCCAGGGCATTTCCACAGGTGACACGACCAGTTGCCGGAATTCGCGTTTCAGATCGAAGATGAACCCGACCAGGATCATCGAGTCGGCGTAAGGAATCGGAAAGACCTGCGGATTCTCCGGCGTTCTCAGGGGGTGCTCGGGCGTGTCCGCCGTTGCCGCGGCGTTTTCGCGAACGCTTTCCAGGTCGTCGGCCATGGCCGGACCACCGGCTTTCAGCACGCGGCTACGCAGGTCGCTGAAAGGTTCGATGCGCGCAGCGTCTTCGTGGTATTCGGGCACTTCATACACGAACCAGGACATTGTCGTCTCCCATGCAAAGGGCGCTATTCTAACGCTGTGCGAGGATCCGCCGAAATCGGCCATGTTGCGTGATGGCCGAAGTTGCCGTGGCGCAGGCTGACAGGGCGATTTCCGACCCAGCGGGCCACCGCCGCGGCACCGGAAACGTTACCTCGCACACGATCGCGAGCCCGTTTTCGCGTCATCCAACCTGACCTTGTGGTGCCATGCCGCAACTACCGGGTTTGGCCTGCACGGCGTTCCATGCCGCTCATTCGGATGAGTGGCATGGTGCCTTCGACACATCCCGCTGACTTTGACGCAGTTTGCCAGTCCAGGCAGGCGCGGGGTTCGGCGTTTTCCGGGGACAACCGGATTCTGCGCCCCATCGACACCGATCAGGCAACGCTCGATGCTGCCCATCCGCATCGAAAATCCTGTCACGGCGGCGCGTGCCGTCGGCCGCAGCGCTCAATGATCTCGCCTGAACCCCACAAGTCACCCCACCTGCGTGCCACGCTCCTCCGCAAGCAGTCGACGATAGTGAGGCAGCGCGCCAAACAGCAACCATACGGCGAGCGCGGCCGCGATCGTGCAAACGATCCCGATCGAATCGCCGACCATCTTCGGATTGCCGAACACACGATCGGTGAAGAGCGCGATCAGCGTCGGCCCGAGCCCGAAACCGATCAGTTGCGCGAAGAACGAGTAGAGCGCGCCGACGGTACCGCGCATGCGGCTGGGCGCGACGAGTTGCAGCGCCGCGGCCATGCACCCGGTCGGCAGCGTGAAGAAGAACACCGTGCCGCCGGCCGCGATCAGCGTACCCGTCGCGCCGGGCGCAAACGGGATGCTCGCGCAGCACAACAACATCGGGATCATCGCGAACGCGGCCGTGCGCAACGGTGCGTCCTCGTAGCCGCGCTTTTCGAACCGGCGCACGGCCCAGGGGCCCACCAGTGCGCCTGCAATCCCGCAGCAGACCACCAGCGCGCCGAAACGAAACCCGACCAGCGCCGCGGGCATCCCGTGTGAACGGATCAGGTAGGTCGGCATCCACGCAGGCATCCCGAGCACGACGATGGCGAGCATGCCGACGCCGAGCAGGATGCGCGCGTAGAACCCGCGGCGCGCCCACAGAAATGCAGCGGATTCGCGGGTCGAAAACTGCCGATCGTCCGCGCTTCCGCTGACGACCTTGCTGCGCATCGGTTCGCGCACCGTCAGCCATACCAGCAACGCAAACAGCATGCCGGGCAGCCCGATCAGCACGAAAGCAAGTTGCCAGGTCTCGAATCCGGCGAGCATCGGAAACTGCTGATGAACGTCGCGGGCGAACGAGATGACCAGGCCGCCGGCGACGAGCGAGAGCCCGCCGCCGAGCATCGGGCCGAGAATGAACACGCTCATCGCACGCGGCATCTGCTTCGCCGAAAAGCAGTCGGCGATCATCGACAGCGCGATCGGAAACACGCAGGCTTCGCTGGCCCCGACGCCGAAGCGCGCGAGGAACAACCCCTGGAACGTCGTGGCCTTGCCGCACAGCGCCGTGAAGATGCACCACAGGCAAATGCCGACCAGCAGGATGTTGCGCCGGTTGGTGACGTCGACGAGCCGGCCGAACAGCGGTGATGCGATCAGGTACGCGGAAATGAACGCGATGCCCTGAACGAGACTGAGCTGCGTGTCGGAAATGGCGAGCGAATGCCGAATCGGATCGACGAGCAGGTTGAGAAGCTGGCGGTCGATGTACGCGAGCGAATACGCGAACGTGATGATGCCCAGGATGTACCACGACCGGAGGCTGTCATGGACGACCCTCGACGAGGTTCGTCCCGATAGCGCGTCGTCCAGGCCGCCGACGGGCGGCACTTCATTCATGGCATTCCTCATCTTGTCTCCGATACGATCGTCTGATGCTTGTGAAAGGGGATGTCGGGACGGCATGCCGCTTGTGCGTCAGGCCGGTCATGGACATCCGGTCAGCCTGGGTGGTCGTTCGACGCATCGACGATTTCGCCGGCACGCACTCGATTACCAAACTATCGTTAGGTAGTTTGGCGTGACTAGCCACTACAAACAAGAAAATTGATCATACGCATTATGTAAAATCATTGGTGCCATATTCAAAACCAACACGCCTTGAAACGCTTCGCTTCTCGCCGTCCGCGGCGTCGCCGTGCTGTTCCGGGTGCTCCGCGCGGCGCTCTTCGAGGAACGTCTCCATCCAGTATTCGTGCAGGCCGGCGGCAACATGCCCGTGCCACAATCCTTGAACAGTCCGAGCAATTCGTCATCCTGGATGCGAGCAAGAAATCACACGAAGTTTCGGATCGGCTCCATGTCGACGGACTCGAACATGGCCGGCGGCCTGCAAAAAGCGAGACGACGATTTTCACTGGAAGGACTGTGGGCCACCCTGTCTGGCTGAGGCCACCACGGGAAGATTGAACGCTCAATGCGGCGGCAGGCTGCAAGCGATATACGCGATGCACAACCTGCCAGCGCCCGGCTCACGGGTGCGGCGACGGGTCCGCGTCTTCCGCCAGCGTGCCGAGCGGCACGAAAATATAGCCCTTCCCGCGCACGGTGCGGATGTAGCGATACTCGCCGACCGCGTGCTCAACCAGGTTGCGCAACCGGAAGATCAGCACGTCGAGCCCGCGCTCGGAGCGCCCGGCCAGGGTCCGCCCCAGGAGTGTGAGCATCTCCGCGCGCGAAAGAACGCGCATCGGCTGCGAGATGAACAGTTCGAGCAGCGCGAATTCGCTGGCACGCAGCCCGAGGTCGTATCCCGCGCGGGTGGCGCGCCGCGTGACGAAATTCACCTCGATGTCGCCGAATGCGTAGGATTCGGGGTTCGCCGGCCCGCGCACCGCCCCGGGACGGTTCGACGCGTAGCGGCGCATCGCGCTGCGCACGCGTGCGACCAGTTCCATCGGGTCGAACGGCTCCACCACATAATCGTCCGCGCCCATCTCGAGCGCGACAACCTTGTCGACCACCTGCGCGTCGAGGCTGATCACGATCACCGGCATGTCGTGACCGGCGCGCCGTAGCGCACCGAGTGCCATGTAGAACGTCGTGGTCGGCCGTTCGACCCGCAGCACGATCAGGCTGGGCGGCATGGCCGTCACGTGCGCCAGCAACCGCGACGCGTCGTCGAGCGTCGAGGTGGCGATCTGGCAGCCGCGCAGGAGCGCATGGATCCTGTCGCGCATGCGCGGATTGGGCTCTACGACGAGAACTTGGGTGGCCATGAAAGATCGTCCAGCACGAAGGCCGGCACGGCATGTCGCAACGTCACGCCGACCCGCCGTCCGACCGGAACGGCCGGGCGCGGCCGGCACGAACCCGCGAGCGAGCGGCGCAGACGACTACACATGCATGCAGCAATCGAGACTCGTCAGGAAATAGCTCAGGCTCTTGCGGATCGACGCCTCGACGTCCCGCACGTCGCGGGCCGCGGGCGTCTGGCCGAGCAGCGTCGCAACGATGTCGAGCGCTTCCCATGGATGCCGGTCGTCGTAGTCGGCATGCAGCTTGAGCCAGCGCATCGCGCGATGCCGCACGGCCGGATCGAACTGCCGCTCATACGGCGATGCGCACAGCAACGCACTCCACTCACCGGTCACACCTTCGATCGCGTAGTTGGTCGCGGCGATGCTCGGCGCGAGCGCGTCGGTGCTAGCGCTTTTCCAGCACCAGTGGCTCAGCGCGAACCCGGCCAGCGGCGCATCGCCGTGCAGCAGCATGTCGATCGTCACGCCCGATTCCGCAGCCCAGTTGGCCCAGTGATCGACGTGGTTCTGCTCGATGCGGATATTGCGGATCAGGTAGCGCCGCGCTTTTTCGTCGCCGCGTGACCGATAAGCGGCGGTCTTCACCAGGTTCATCGCCATGTATTCCGGAAACTGGCTGACCACCGCCCAACCGGTCACGAAGAACGCGCGCAGTTGCGACACGTGCAGCGTCCCGCCGCTCATCGCCGCGAACACCGGATGCGCGCGGACACGGGCCTTCAGCTCGTCGGTCGAGCCGACCACGTCGCGCAACCAGGCCGGATAGCTCGCCAGGTCCATCAGGTCGCCGGTCATTTCAAATGGAGCACTCATGCGTTCGTACCTCGCTTGGTTCAATGGAATCCCCCTTCCTGCCAGGGCGTGGGGCGGCTGAAGTAATAGCCCTGGCAATAGTCGACGCCCAACGCGCGAAGCATCTCGGCCGTCGACGCGTCCTCGACATGCTCGGCGACGGTGCGGTACTGCATTACGTGCGCGATGTCGTTGATTGCGGACGCGATGCCGCGCTTGATGCTGTCGGACGTCATGGTCGCCACGAGTCCGCCGTCGATCTTCAGGTAGTCGATCGGCAACTGGCGCAGATACGAGAACGACGACATGCCGGCGCCGAAGTCGTCGAGCGCGAAGCGGCAGCCGAGGTCGCGCAGCTCGTGCATGAAACGCGACGCGACCTCCAGGTTGCGGACCGCGCTCGTCTCCGTGATTTCGAAGCACAGCAGTGCAGGGTCTAGCCCCGACGACACCAGCTCGGCGATCGTGAACTCCACGAAGCGCTCGTCGGTGATCGACATCGCCGACAGATTCACGTTGTATTCGACGTACTGTCGCTGTTCGAGCCGCGCGAGACGCCGGATCACGGTACGTACGACCCAGCGGTCGATCATCGTCATGTGGCCGTAGCGCTCGGCGGCCGGCAGAAAAACCGGTGAGACCAGCTTGCCGTCGGCGTCCGGGATGCGCAGCAGGATCTCCGCGCGCTCCTGCGCGCCGTGCGCCGGCTGAATCGGCACAATGCGTTGCGCATACAACTGGAACGAGTTCGTTTCGAGCGCCGTCTTCACGCGGCGACTCCACTGCATGTGATACGCCTGGCGTCCCGAGTTCATGTCGCGCGAATCCGCGACGTGCACGCGGTTGCGGCCGCGATCCTTCGCGACGTAGCACGCGATGTCGGCCATCTGCATCGCCTTCTCGACGCTCTCGGGCCGACATGCGAGATTCAGCACACCGATGCTCACGCTGATCTTGAACGGCTCGCCTTCCCACAGGAACGTGAAATCCTCGAGACACGCCCGGATGCGCTCCGCCTTGCCGTCCTCGGGCTCGCCGTCGCGGTCGGCCGGCAACAGGATGCCGAATTCGTCGCCGCCCAGCCGGCCGAACACGTCGTCGTCGTCGAGACAGCGCGCGAACACCGCGGTCACGTCGCGCAGCAGCGCATCGCCGGCCGCGTGCCCACATACGTCGTTGACTTCCTTGAAACCGTCCAGGTCGAGAACCAGCAACATCCCGCCACCGCGGTACGCCAGTGCGTCGCCCAAGTGCTGCTCGAACGCCGTGCGATTGATGAGACCGGTCAGCGCATCGTGCGACGCCTGCCAGGTCAGCTTCTCGATCAACTGGTATTCGCGCGTCATGTCGCGCAGGATCAGCACGTAACCGACGCAGCGGCCCGCGGCATTACCCATCCTCGACAGCGACGCGCGTACCGACACCGCCGAGCCGCATCCGCGGATCAGGTCGAGATCGCGGGTGAACGTGTGATCACCACTGTTGCTGAGCGACGCGAGCAGCTTGATGGACATGCCGGTCGACGTGTCGATCAAGTCAAGCACGTCGTTGATCGGCTTGCCGACGCACTGCCGCGACGGCGCTCCGAGCAGCTGCTCGGCAGCCGGATTGACTGTCTCGATGCTGCGCGCGAGGCCGATCGTGACGATCGCGTCGGCGACCGAGCGCAGCGCGGCTTCCGCGAACGCCTGGCTACGGTCCAGCTCGATCTGCATCGACGCCTGCTGGCGCTGTGCGCGGCTCGCCCATCGCACCGACAGCAGGATGATCAGCATCGAGGCCACGACGTACGACAGGAGCAGCTGGATGACGGCCGAGCGGAATTCGGCGCTCAGCTCGTCGGAGAAGCGCTTCGGCAACGGTTCGATGTGCGAGTTGAAGTCCCAGATCGCGCGGTTCAGTCGGCTCGTGCGCCGGACGTCGTCCGCATGTACGGACTCGCGCAACGCGTTGGCGATCGCGCGCAGTTGGACCAGTTGCCGGTCCGCGTCCTCCCAGTATTGCAACGCGGCGTTCAGGCGCGCGAAGCTGCTGAGGACCGGATAGAACCACACAACCGCCACCGCATCGACGGGATTGATGCCCGCCTCGATCAGCGCCTGGCGCGCCACGCCGTGGTCCGGCGGCACACTGATCATCGCGCGCCGGGCGACGCCGAGAAACGTGAGGGTCCGGTCAACCGCCAGGTAATCGTCGAACAATTTTTCGTCGCCGGTCTGTCCGTAGCGGGTCAGCAGGATGACCTCGTCCTTCTGCGCCTTCGACCAGCTGCTTTCGCCGCCGACGTACACGCGCAACGACATGATCACGATCAGGCTGACGGCGACGAACCCGGCCAGCGCCGCGATCACGACGATGATCGGCAGGATGCCGAGCGCCGGACTCCATGGCCACACCTGAAACGAGCTGCGCTGACTCTGGAGCTTCGAAATGTTTTCCATACCCGATTGACTGCTTTTCTGATTCTTCTCGATGCCGCCGGCCAGCCGCGTCGCTACGCGTCCTGCGTTCGGGCCTCTCCCCTTCCATGCTCGCGATGCACCGGCGCTCATGCAGTCGCGGCGGCACGCCGGTGCCGGCCGCGCGGCAGGATACTCCGGCAACTACGTCGTCTGGACGCGTCGCGACAACCCGACACCGGCCTCGGTATCGGCGCCGATCGCGAGAATGCGGCGCGTTTCCTCGCGGATGACCCGATGGCAGTCGCAGCCCTGCCCTTCGAGACCGGCGAGATCCGTCAACACGAGGGCACCGCGATGCTGATAGATCAGGTCGAGCTCGTGGAGCTGTCGCATGGTATCGGTGACGGTCTCGCGGCGCACGCCCAGCATCTGGCCCAGCATGCCGTGCGTGACCGGGATTTCGATACTGCGCGAGCGCTCGTAGGCGATCAGCAGCCAGCGGCTCACTTGATGCCGCATCACGTGATGGCGGCTGCAGAACATGACCTGCGACGCCTGGGACAGCACCAGTTGCATCCGCACGAAGACCTGCCGCCTGACCACCGCCGATGCGTCGCACGCGTCGGCGAAACGGTGCGCACACAGCCGATACGCGAACCCGCCGTGATAGACGACGACGCGGCGTTGCATCGCGCTGCCGATGACGTCGTCGCACACGATGCCTTCGCGGCCGATTTCCGTCACACCGAGCGTCGTCTTGCCGCCTGTCGTGTATTGCAGCGAAATACCCGCCGTCACCGGAAAATAGACGGCCTCCAGATTCTCGCCGGCATCGCATAGCACCTGGCCGGTCTTGAGACTCGACAGCGTCAAATGAGGCGCCAATTCCGAACGGCTAATTCCGTCAAGCGCAGACAGAAAATGATTGGCGCCAAGCGCATGCGGCAACTCGATGACGTTGTTGGCCTGATGTATCACGGTGCACCTCGTACGTTGTATTCCTGCTCCTCGGCCACCGAAACTTCATGCCACTTTAAAGCGAACGCTCTTTCCGGATTCGTCGTTTTCCTTCCGGTCGAATTATGCAAAAAGGTATCACGCAGTCCTGTCGACCGCGACATTCCTGTTTTATTACATGAAGTAATTTTACATTCCCATGCGTCACCCGAAGATCCTTGCATTGTCAATCAATGATTGACGATTTAAATACCGTCTTTATAAAGACATCTCCCAATGAAATAATCAAAAATTCCGAATAACATCAATGCAATGGAACGCAATTAGCCACGCAAATAAAAATCATTCCCTCCATCGAAATAATGCGGACTGAGTGACTTATCCCACACTTCTCGAATGACGGATGTGGAATGTTCTCCGTAACGACGCCTGCCGGGGATACCGGCGCCACGGGCTATCTCACGCGGCGAGCGGTAACGGACGCACTGTCTGCGTCCAGCGACGCGGCACGCGATGCGTCCGCCGGATCGGGAAAGTCGCGCTGCAGCAATTGCGCGAGCTGCGCATCGCGCGCATCGGGCGCAAGCTGTTGCGCAGCAAGCCGCTCACGTTCGGCGGCATGGTCGCGATAGCGTGCCTGCCATGCGTCGTCGTCCTGCCACAGCCGCACAACGCGCGCGGCGATGTCGGCGCCAAGCTGCGCACGCAGCGCATCGGGCGCCACGCGCTGCGCGTCGAGCCGTGCAACCGTCGCGAGCGTCTCGCGCTGCTGCGTGAGGCGCTCGTGTGCGTCGCGCATGTCGGGCGGCAGCGACTGGTCGAGCGCCGCAAGGCGTTCGCGCTTCTGCGCGTCGCTCAATGCGGGATCGCGCGCAATCCGGATCCGGTCGAGGTCGTCACGCTGCTGCCGGAAATCGTCGCCGAAGAACGGCTTGCTCCAGTCGCCGAGCCAGCGGCTTGCGAGTGCCGCGCGTCGTTCGAGCTCGCCCGCAATCGCGTCCGGATCGATACGCGTGCCTGGCTGCGTCGCACCCGGCTGCGCATCGAGCGCGGCAAGGCACGCGCGATAGCGCGGCCACAGGCCGAGCGCTTCACGCTGCGCCGGTATGCCGATCGGCTGCGCCGCGACCTCCCGCGCGACCAGCGCGTCGAGCGCGGCCGGCGTCAGGTCGTGCTGCGCGAGCAGGAAGTAATCGAAGAAATCCCGCACCGTACGCACTTTCGCGAGACGTCCGTCCGGCCCGAGCGGCAGGCGCGGTGCGCGCGAACCCGCCAGCGCCCCGGGCGGCGCGGCATCGGGCGCGGCGGGCCCGGACTGCGGCCCCGCCGCATCGGGCACCACGGCGCGCGCGGCAGGCAGCGCCACGGTATGCGTCGACGACGCCGGCCCGTCGAGCGCGTACCAAACCGTCGAGGCCGCGAGCGTGCCGACGGCGCCGTGAAGCACGACGCCAGACAGTATCGTCCGCACCTTCATCGCTCAAACACCCTGCAGCTTCAGCCGGTTCGCATGCACGCGCAACGCGGCGACCGGATCTTCCGCATACGCGCCGCGGATGCCGAGCAGCTGATTGATCGCGTCGAAGTGATTCCAGTGATACCGCGTCGAGATCACCGTGCCGAACAACGAACTGCAGATCGACGTGAAGCCGTCGTTCGGCCCCGCGCCGGCCAGCGCCATCACGTTGCCGGCCGTCAGGAACACGAGCGTCGACGGATCCAGCAGGTTCGCCGGATCGATGACCGGAATCACGCTGGTATCGACGGCGCCCGTCACGATGCCGAGCAGCGACACCGGCTGGTACGCGGCGCCGCTCCACGAATACAGCAGATGCACGTTGCCGCCGATCGTCTCGGCCGGCGCGCCGGTGCGACAGGCGCTGGCGCCGAGGCCCGGGCTCGGGAACAGTTGGTTGAACTGCGTGGTCCGGGCCGTGCCGAGCGCATCGAGCGCGGCGATCGCATCCTGGTTCGTGTTGTGCGTGTCGCTGGTCAAGACTCCGAACAGGTTCAGCAGCGCACCGAACACCGGCGTCGAGATGCCCGTCGGATCGAGCTTCAGTGCGCCGAGCACGAAGTCGGCGAACTGCGAGCCGCGGTGCGGCGTCGCGATCGTCGTGACCGACGCCACGAGCGCGGGCGCGACCGACGCCACGTAGCGCGACGTCAACCCGCCCTGGCTGTGCCCGATCAGGTTCACCTTGGCCGCGCCCGTCACCGCCAGCACCTGCTTCACATAGGCGAGCAACTGCTCGCCGCGCCCGTTCGGGCCCAGGTCGCTCTGGAACCCCGACAGGTCCGCGACGTAGACCGTCGCGCCATGCCGCTGAAGGTCGGCCTGCATCCCGTACCAGTACGGCACCACGCCGAAATAGTCGTCGGTGCCGGTCAGGCCGTGCACGAGGACGATCGGATAGCGGGTCGCCGCGTAGTCGTCGAGCGCTGCGCCGGCCGCCGTCTGCGCAATGGCCGCAGGCGCAGCCAGGCCGACGCAGGCGAGCAGCACGGCACTGACCAGGAACCGCGCGCACGCGCGCGAAAAGCGTCGCACCGGCGCGACGCGCCGTTCGATGTCGATGTCATGCATGCGCGTTCTCCAGGGTTGCGTGAGCGGCCACGCGCCGCTGCCACGCGATGAACAACGGCGCGCCGATGACTTCGAGCACCGTGAAGCCGACGAACGGCGGCCACGGCAGCCCGAGCGCCGCGAGCGAAATCAGCCGTCCGATGCCGCCGAGAAAGATCATCGTCCACAGCGTCGCGAACAGCCGCCCCTGGCGCTCGATCCCCGGGATCACCGAGAACGCCGCGAGGCCGAGCCCGAGCCAGACGCCCGCGTAGAAGCGCAGGTTGCCGTCCAGCGTCGCGTCGGCCGGCAGCCCGATGCCGAGCGACGCGTACAGCGGATCGTGGATGCCCATCATGCCGAGCACCCCGGTGATCGACGGGACCAGCGCAAGCACGGCGGTCGCCGCCTGAAGCGCGCGTTTGCTCATTCGAACTCTCCTTGCATCATCGATAGAAAATACCCAGCACCTGTACGCTGCTCGACTCAGGCATCGCACCGAAGCGGCTCCACGACGGCCCGCCCTGATGCAGCCACTGCAGTGCGATGTCAAACCGGTCGAAGCGCCGCCGCAGCTCGACCCAGTATTGCCGGCCGCCGCCGAGATCGGCCTGCACGAAGCCCGACAGATCCAGACGGCGCACGCCGATATTGCGCCATGCCGCCATCAGGAACACGCCGTGACGGGTTTGCAGCTCCTGCGCGGCAATCGAGGTTTGCACCGCACTGCCCCATGCGGCCGGGTTCGCGTGCTGCAGCGAACGCCATTGCGCGGCGTCCGCGCCGCCGCCGTTGCTCTGGAATTCAGCGCTCAGCGACAGGTCGATCGGCAGCGTCCAGGTCGCGCCCACCGACGAGCTCGTGCGGAACGCGCTGTCGCCGGCCGCGCCGGTCGCGCGCGCGATCAGCGAGCGCCGGTAGCCGCCCGCCCATTCGACGTATGCGACCACCGAGTTGCCGAGCAGCACGCTCAGATTCTGACCGAACTGCGGCGCCTGCCCGCTTGCGCCGTAGACGATCCATTGCGGCTGGATCGTCGCCCCCAGCCGCTGGCTCGCGACGAGCATCCAGCGATCGACGCCGTTGGTGCGCTGCAGGTCGGACGACGCGGCCGGATCGCCCGGCAGGCTGCGGCGCTCGAGCCGCGGCGACAGCAGCGCGGCGAGCGAGCCCGTGTCCCACACCTGCTGCGCGCGCAGCGCGACCGTGCCGAGCCGGTTCGTGTGGCGGCTGTCCGGATCCGGCGGCACGTCGAGGCTCACCGCGCCCGCGCGGAAGAAGTCGGTCGGGTTGTAGCCGATCGCCGCACCGAGCCGCTCGTTGACGCGCCCCGCGTCGACGACGAACGTTGGCGCCGCGCGCCAGCTCGCGTACGCCTCCTTCACGAGCGTCACGTCGCGCGACGACGTACGCGACGTCCCGAGCGGATCGAAGCGGTCGAAGCGCATCGAGAAGTGGGCGGCGAACGTCGGCGTCAGCCACTGCCCGTACTCGAATTCGACCGACAGCTGGTTGCGCCCGGCGTGCGCGCCGTCGCGATAGCGGCTCGCGCGCAACGCGTCCTGCACGTCGAGCTTCCACGGCTTCGCGGTATCGGCCGGCGCCGTGGCGGACCGGTCGGCGAGATCGAGCGCCGCGGCATCGGCCGCATCCACGCCGCCCGCACCGCTCATCGCATCCGCGCCGGGTGCCGCCGCACGCGCGAGCGCCGGCAGCAGCGCCAACGCGAGCGCGGCAACCCGGCATCGACGCCGCACCGTCATTGCGCCTGGAAGCGGGACAGGTAGTCGCGCTGCAGCCAGGCATCGGGAATGTCGCGCCATGCGTAGTCGGAGAAACGCATGACCGTGACCCAGCTGCTGTCGAGCCCGTCGATGATGACCGTTTCCGTCGGCCGCTCGACGCCGAGCTGCATCGTGTAGCGCCGGTAGAACGCGGTCTTCAGCAGCCGGTCGCTTTCCGAATAGAACCGCGCCTTCAGCGGCCGGTTGTTCGCCGCGTCGATCCAGATCTCGATGCGGCGGTATGTCAGTCCTTCCCCGTGGCCGGTGAGCGCGAGCCGGTACGCGCGGCGGGTCTGCCGGTCGCCGTCGGCGATGTCCTCGACGCCCTTCAGCTCGGCCGTGTAGTCGTGCGCGAGATTGACCGTCACGACGTCGCCGTTCGCGGCCTGCCCGAGCAGCCGCTGGTCGGGCGAGATTCGCACGCTCGCCTGGTTCGCGGGATCGTAGAACCACAGGTCGTTGCCGTTCTTCAGCATCAGCTTGCCCGTGTCGCGCGCCGGCGCGACGAAGCGCACCAGCGTAAGGAATGCGCCGCCCGGCGCGTCGGGCTTCGAATAGATCGACAGCGTATTGCCGTCCACCTGCTTGCCCGACCGATACTCGATCAGCGTCGCGGTCAGCACGAACGATTTCGCCGGCGCGCGGATCGCGTCGCTTGCCGCGAGCACCTTCTGCGGATCGGGCGCCGGCTGCGCATGCGCGGCGCCGGTCAGGAACGAAAGACTCAGACAGCATGAAACGAACAGGCGACGCACGTGCGCTCTCCCGAAAGTGAAATGAACGAAACAGACCGCATCCGCACGGCGTCACACATGCCGCAGCGCGTCGACGATCGACAGCCGCGCCGCATGCCGCGATGGCAGCCACGCGGACAGCCCGGCCACGCACGCGAGCCCCGCGAACGTGACGGCGATGGTTCGCCACTCGCCCCACACGCGCACCGTGAGCGCGACCGCGTCGATGCGCGCGGGCGGCGTCCAGGACAGCCCGCTGTGATTGACGGCCGCGGCAATCGCGACCGCCACCAGCACGCCGAGCGATGCGCCGGCCACGCCGAGCAGCGCGCCCTCGCAGACGAACAGCGCCTGAATGCCGCCGCGCCGCATGCCCATCGCGCGCAGCGTGCCGATTTCGACCGTGCGCTCGATGATCGCGGTGCTCATCGTGTTACTGATCACGAACAGCACGATCGCGCTGATCAGCACGAACACGAAACCGAAGATCACCGAGAACATCCGGTTGGTCTGGTCGTAGAACGGGTTCAGCGTCGCGAAATCGACGACGTCGAGCGGTTGACCGTCGAAGCCGCCGTGCAGCAGCTGTTCGATGCGCGCACGCGCCGCGGGCAGATCGGCCGTGCGCGCGAGTTGGATCTCGAGCGCGGTCGCGCGCGGCGCGTCGCCGCCGTACACGAGCCGCTGTGCCTGCGGCAGGCGCACCGCGAGATACACGTCGTCGAGCTCCTTCACGCCCTGCTGCTCGGCCTTCACGACCGAGAAGCGGCCGACGTTCGGTGCGCCGCCCGCGCTCGCGGTCAGCACCTCGATGTGGGTGGCGCCGTCGCCGGCCGGCTGCCCCCCGCCCTCGCCCCGCGCGAGCGCGAGCACGTCGGCCGGCGCATTCGCGTCAGGGCCGGCGGCGGCCGGCGCGGCCGGGCCCGGAGGCGCATCGTGACAATCCGGCACGTGCAGCGGTCCGCACAGATGCAGCACGCGCGCGACGCCTAGACCGACCATCGCCGCATCGTCAGCGCTGCCGCGCAACGCGAACGTGCGCGGGCGCAGTGGAAAGCCGTATGCATTCCACTGCTGCATCCGGTACTGGTCGTCCGGAATCGCGCCGAATCCCATCACGGTGCGCGACACGCCGGCCGCGAAATTGCCGGCGATGCCGCCGAATTGCAGCGTCGGCGTGACGACCTGCAGCAGCGGCGCGAGCTGCGGGTCGCGCCGCAGGGTGTCGATCAGCACCGGATAGTTGCGGATCCCGTACGCGGCCGGATCGCCCGTGCCGTACAGGTAGTAGCCCTGCCGCTGGATCTGCAGGTGGCCGCTGCGCTGCACGAAGTCGGTTTGCAGGCCGAGCGTGATGTCGCGGCTGAAGCCGCCAAACAGCAGGATCGCGCTGACGCCGACGATCATCGCGAGCAGCGTGGTCAGCGAGCGCCGGCGGTTGCGCTGCAGATTGCGCAGCGCGAGCATCAGCGTATGGATCATCGGCACACCTCCTGCCGCGCCGCGCCGTCGCCAGCCCGTTCCCGACCGACGATGCGGCCGTCGAGAATCCGGATCATCTCGTCGGCGACGCTCACCACCTGCGGATCGTGCGACGACACGATGAACGACACGTCGCGCTCGCGCTGGATCGTGCGCATCAGCGCGATGATCGCGTGGCCGGTCGCGCTGTCGAGGTTCGCCGTGGGTTCGTCCGCCAGCACCATCGCGGGCTCGGCGGCCAGCGCCCGCGCGATCGCGACCCGCTGGCGCTGGCCGCCCGACAGCTGGCTCGGCCGGTGCCGGGCCTTGTCGGTCAGCCCGACCGCGTCGAGCAGGTCGCGCACCCGAGCCGCACGCCGCGCCGGCGCCCAGCCCGCCATCAGCAGCGGATACTCGACGTTCTCGTACGCGGACAGCACCGGCAGCAGGTTGAAGGTCTGGAACACGTGGCCGACATGGCGCGCGCGAAAATCGGACAACGCATCGTCGGACAGCGACGCGGTATCGTGGCCCGCGATCGTCACGCGCCCGCTGTCGGGGCGGTCGATGCAGCCGATCATGTTCAGCAGCGTCGTCTTGCCGCTGCCCGACGGGCCGCTCAACACGGTGAAGCGCCCGGCATCGAGCGTCGCCGACACGTCGGCGAGCCCGGTCACGCGCACGCTGTCAAGCAGGTAGGTCTTCGACAGGCGTTCGACACTCACGAGGCTCATGACGCACCTCCCGCACGCACGGCGGCCGCCGGCGCCCCCGACGCGGCGCGCGCATCCGTTCCGGCCGTGCCCGGCACGGCTGGCAGGCCGCGTATCAGCCGCCGCAACTGCAGCCGGTATGCGAAATGCTCGACCTCGATCACGTGCCTCGGCGTGCGATGAAACGCGATGCCGCCGCTCCAGTCCGAACCGCCGCGCCGGATCAGCCGGTCGATGTGCGCGGCCTTGCGCGGCGCCGCGTCACGGGCGTGCAGATAGCGCGCGAGCAACTGCGCCTGATAGTCCATCAGCGGCCAGTTGCCGGTCGACGTCTGGAACAGCCCGATGAAAAACAGGTCGCGATGCTGCGCGTCGAACATGTTGAGGTACAGCGACGGCTGCTGCTTGCGCCATTGCAGATGCGCCTGGTCGATGAACGGAAAGCTCGGCTGATAGCCGGTCGCGTACACGATCACGTCGATCGGCTCCTCGCTGCCGTCGGCGAACCCGACGCGATCTCCCTTCAGTTCGCGCACGTCGGGCCGCGCGTCGAGATCGCCGTGGCCGAGGTGGTAGAACAGCGTCGAATTGATGATGAAATGCGATTCGAACAGCTTGTGGTCCGGCTTGCGCAGCCCGTAGTCCTCCGGTTGCCCGGCCGTCGTCAGCCGCAGCAGCCGTTCGCCGAAGAAGCGGCGCACCCATAGCGGCATGCGCAGCCGAAGCGGCCATTCGGCCCATTGGTCAGCCGGAATCCCGAACAGGAATTTCGGCCAGTAGTAGTAGCCGCGCCGCGTGCTGTGGAACACCGCGCGCGCATGGTGGGACGCCTCGACCGCGATGTCGCAGCCCGAATTGCCTGCGCCGACCACGAGCACGCGCCGGTCGCGAAAGATCTCCGGCGTGCGGTATTGCGACGAATGCAGCTGCAGCCCGCCGAAGCTGCCCGGATAGTCGGGCAGTTGCGGATGCGACAGGTGCCCGTTGCAGACGATCACGCCGCGATAGGTGCGCACTTCGCCGCGGTCCAGCTCGACGCGCCACCGCGAGCCGCCGGCGACCGGCGCGATCTCGAGCACCGAGCGGCCGAACTCGATCCGGTCATACACGCCGAAGCGCCGTGCGTAGGCACGCAGGTACGCGAGCGCCTGGTCGCCGCGCGCATACGTCGGGTAGTCGTCGGGAATCGGAAAGTCGGTGTACTCCGAAAACCGCTTCGAGCTGATCATGTGGATCGAGCGATACACCGCGCCGCTCGGCCGGCCGTAGTACCAGTTGCCGCCGGCGTCGTCCTCGCGTTCGATCACGTCGAAGCCGATCCCGGCCGCGAGCAGGTTCTTCGCGGCGGTGATCCCCGCCGCGCCCGCGCCGATGATGCAGTACCGCGCGCCGTCGTTGCGGTCCGTCATGGTGGATCTCCCCTTTTTCGTTCAAAGAACCGGTGCGGCCGCGGCCTGCGTGCCGTTCGCGCCGGCCAGCCGCGTATCGTGCAGATCGGCGATCGATGCGCCACCGCGATCAGCGATCGCGAAGCGGCCATCCGGATAGCGCAACAGCAATTCGGCGTCGGCGGCCCGCGCGGCACCGAACGCGATGCCGCCGATGCGCCACGTACGCGGCGGCTCGCCGTCTTCGGGCCATGCGCCGAGCAGCACGCGCAACACGTTCTCCAGATGATTGACCGGCAACCACAGCTGTGGGCACGGCGCCGCGCCGCGCGCATCGCCGTCGCCCGGCGCATGCCACAACGCATCGGCGTCGGCGGCCCTGACCTGCGCAATGCCGCCGCGCCAGCCCGCATCGGGCAGCAGGTCGGCGCGCCAGCTGGCGTGCATGGTCGGCAGAATCGCATCGTCCTGCCCGTCGTGCGGCAGCGACACGGCCATGCCCGCGGGCTGATGGCTGCGGTACACGAACGTCGCATCGAGCAGCACGCGGCCGGCAAGCGATGCACAACGCACCGTCACGCGCCAGGCGTCGCCGGCCGTGCGGCCCGTCACGTCGGAGTCGAGCGCGAGATCGCCGTGGGCATCGAGCGCGTCGGCGAGCGCATCGAGCGCGATCGTCACGTCGACGGCTTCGTGCAGGTAGGCGCGCTCGCCATCGGGCGGCGCAACCCAGTCGGCCACGACGCGCGCATGCTCGAGCAGCAGCGACGCGGGCGCCGCCGCGCGACCGCCGAAGCGGAATGCGCGCGTGTAGGGCGCACCGGCCGCGCGATAACGCGTCGAGAAAAACGCGAACGGACGGAATCGCCGCGGCTCGCCCGCGTGGTGCCGGCGCGTCGCAAGTTCGCCGAGATTCGGCAAGCCGTCGACCGCTTCGAAGCCACGAAGCTGGATCGGCGTCAACGCACGGCCGACCGCGCCCATGTACATCGGTTCGCCGCCGCCGGGCACTGCGGGCATCGCGGGCGTCGCGAGTTCCGCAAGCCAGTGCCGCACGCCGTCGGCAACGCGCATCGGCGTCACATAGCGCCGTGTGACGGCAAGGTTCGTGATCATGCCGACACCGTCCCACGTCGGCCACACAAGCGTCTTCACGTCCCGCGCAGGTGCGTCGCGGCGCGCCCACCAGCCGAGCCGGGCAAGCGCCTCGTTCGCGGCCGCATAATCGGTCTCGCCCGTCATGCCGCCCCAGCGGCCGGTCAGCGAGCCGACGTTGACGAAGCAGTCGACACGCGGCAGCTCGCGCACCGCCGCGTACAGATTCATGAAACCGAGTACCTTCACGCGCGCGGTACCGACGAATTCGTCCGCGGACTTGCGCGGCAACCGCACCGGCTGGTCGATGCCCGCGTTGTGGATCACGCCGCGCAGCCGTGCGCCGAATTCGTCACACAGCGCACGCACGGCGTTCGCATCGGTCACGTCGCATACCCGGTAGCGCACCGGCAGGCCGAGCGCGGCTGCGGCATCGAGCGACGCCTTCAGTTCGCGGCGCCGTTCGAGTTGCTGCAGCGTGTGCCGGATCGCCTTGGGCGGCCGTTCCGGCGTCGCCAGACGCAGCAGGTCGAGCCCGTAGCGCCTGAAGCCCGCATCGTCGAGTGCGAGCCACGGCTCGTCGCCGGCCGGCGGCGCGTCGCGGCCGGTGACGATCACCGTGCAGCGATGCCGCTTCGCGATCTCGCAGGCGGCCAGGAACCCGATACCGCGTGCGCCGCCCGAAAACAGCACGACGTCGTCAGGCCCCCAGTCGGGCGCTGCTTGCGCCGGCAGGTCGTCGCGGGTCGCGACGAGCGTGTGGCGGCGCCCGCCGCGATGGCCGACCTCGAAGCGCCCCCAGCGATACAGCTCGCGTGCGATCAACCCGTCGACGCGGCCGGTTTCGTCCGGCGCGATGTCGAGCACACGCACGTTGCAGTTCGGCAATTCCTGCGGCAGCGTCTTCGCGAGCCCCGCCCACAATCCGCCGAGCGGCTGCACGAGTGCATCGTCGCCGTATCCCATCAGCCCGTCCTGCCAGGTGAGCGCGAGATAGAACAGTCGAGACGTCGCTTCCTCCTGCACCCAGTCGCCGTAGCACGCCTGCAGCAATGCGACCGTGCGGCGCAGCGGCGCCTCCCATTGATCGCGCACCTCGAGCGAAAACGGTGCTTCGACGCCGAGATCGACGATCCCGTCGAACGGCCCCGACTGTGCGACGAACGCCTTCGCGGCCGCCGCCGGATCGACGCCGTCGGTCGGCGCGAACACCGCCGGCTTCGCGCAGGCGCGCGTGAGCGTCGCCACCACGCGCTCGACCGTACGGCCGAGGCCGTTGACGATCGCGATCCGCTTGCCGCCCAGTTCGGCCGCCGGCAGTTCGGGCAGTGGTTCGATCTCGACCGGTCGCCACGTGAAGCGGTGGGTCGGTGCGTCGTCTGCATCGCCGTCGGCATCGCGCTGCGCTTCGGATGCCGTCGTATCGCGTTGCAGAAATGCCAGCACGCCGGGCGCCAGCGTCGGCCCGGCAGCGCGCGCCGGCGCGGCCGGCGTCGCCACGCTTGCCACCCGCTCGCCGGTGGCCGGCGCTGCCGGCGCGCCCGTGAACGGGCAAGCCGCGCCGCTTGACACCGGCACGTGCGCGTCGCGCCCTGCACGCGCGGCACTCACGCGCTCGCGCGATCTCGGCCGTGCGACCAGCTGAATGCCATCACGCGGGCGCAACGAAATCGTCGCGCCCGTGTCGAGCGAACGACCGGGCACCGCGCTCAAATCGACGTGCTGCGCGACCACCGCGATCAGCACGCGGATCTGCAGCAGCGCGGTCTGATAGCCGATGCACTTGCGCATCCCGCCACCGAACGGGAAATACGCGTACTTGTGGCGCATCGGCGCGTGCGATCCGAAATTCTCAGGATCGAATGCGTCCGGGTTGGCCCACAGCGCCGGATGACGATGCGTGACGTACGGCGACATGAATACCGACGAGCCGGCCGGCACGTGATAGCCGCCGATCTCGTCGTCGTCGACCAGGTCGCGCGTGAAGCCCCAAATCGGCGGATAGAGACGCAGGATCTCGTCGACGGTCTGTACCAGATACGGCAGGCGCGCGATGTCGTCGACTGCGGGTGCACGACCGCCGAGCACCGCATCGAGCTCCTCGCGCAGCCGGCGCAGCACGTCCGGATGCTGCGCGAGCGCATAGAGCCCCCACGCCATCCCGCTGCCGGTCGTTTCGTGGCCGGCGAGGAACACCGTCATCACCTCGTCGTGCACTTCGCGCTCGGTCAGCGGCGCGCCCGTGTCGGGGTCCCGTGCGGCGAGCAGCAGCGCGATCACGTCGCTCGTTTCGCAGCGTCCCGCGCGATGCTCGGCGACGATCGCATCGACGATCGTGTCGATCCCGCGGCGCGCGCGTGCGATCCGGCGATTGAACGGCGTCGGCATCCAGCGCGGCACGAAGTCGTTCATGTTGCCCTGCGGCATCATCGCTTCGATGCCGAAGCGCACCGCCGGCCCGACCTCGGCCGCGTGCCGCGAGATGTCCGCGTTGAACAGCATCAGCCCGAGCATGCGCAGGCTCACGCGCATCATCGCCTCGACGGCGTCGAACGGTGCAAGCGCGGGCTGCTTCAGCCAGCGCTCGACCAGCGCGAGCGCCGCGTCGCCGACCGCGGCCGTATGCGACTCCACCTGCCTGCGATGAAAGAGCGGCTGCACGACGCGCCGGTGACGCCGCCAGAACTCGCCGTCCGTCGTCAGCAGGCCGTCGCCGAAGAACATCTTGAAGTTGTCGTAGAAGCGGCCGCGCACGTAGTTGCGGTGATTGTCCTGCAGCACGTGCTGGACGCCGTCCGGATGCGCAAGGGCATGCGTGAGGAACGGGCCCAGCCTGTTGCGGGCGATGTCGCCGTACTGCTGCTGCAGCTTCAGCAGCATCGTGACGGGATTGCGCTTGTATTCCGCGAGGTTGCCCATCACGACGCTGCCGCGCGGGCCGGGTGCGAGACGCTTCGTGCTCATGCCGACACCTGTTCGGAAGCCGCGTGCGCGGCGAGTCGAGCGTCGATCTCGCCACGTGTGGCGAACGCACCGGTCACGCGGTGCACGTAGCCGGTCACGATGCCCGTCACGTCGCGCATCTGCATCAGGATCCGGCCGTCCGGGCGTACCGCGACGAACCGGTTGCCGCTGCTTGCCGGCCCTTCGAGCGCGAAGGCGCGCGGCGTCACGCGCAGCGCAATCGACGCATGGCGGCCCGACAGCTCGCAGTCGTTGCCGGCTTCGTACAGGTCGATGCGCCCGATCGACATCGGCGCCGCGAGCGGTATGTAATCTCCGGCGACATGATCGAGCGCCGCCACGCGCGCGAGCCCGTCGAGCAGGATGCTCGGCACCACGAAACGCGAGAACACCGGATCGCCGTCCGGCACGTTCAGCCGGAAACGCGCCTGCTTGCCCGTTTCGCTCATGCCGGTATCGGTCGTCGATACGAACATGCCGGTCAGCCGCACGGGCGCCGCGTCGAAGTGATACGGATCGGCGACGGGCGTGAACGCCCCGCCCAGCGGGTCGTTCCAGACGGGTGCCGGCGCGTAGGCCGCGGCCAGGCGCACGGTGATCTCGAAGTGCGGCTTGTCGCGCACGAGCACCTGGCCGCCCGGCGCCAGCACGTCGCCGGAGATCCGCACGTGCACAAGCACGGCGTCGCCGTCGCGCGCCGCGATCCGAGCGTGGATGCGCTTCACGCTCGGCCGCTTCGTGTCGTAGACGCGCAGAAAGTGCAGGAATGCCGCGTCCGCGAACCCGACGACCTTGAGCCCCGGCACGAGCCGCAGCGCGGCCTCGGCGGCCACTTCCGGCACGAACGTGCCCGGCAGTGTCGGAAAGCCGTTGACGACGTGATGCTGCAGGTACGCATCGCGCGCGAGATCGAACACGCGCTCGAAGGTCACGCTGTCGTCGGTGCGCGCCCGCTCGTGGCCTAGATAGAAATCCGGATCCTGCGGCGCGGCCACGTCCGGCGCCGCTTCAGCTTCATCGAGATCGAAGTAGCCGGGCAGGTGCGTTTCGATCGCCCGCCGCTCGGCCTCGCCCAGATGCACGGACATCGCCGCGCGCTCGCCGAGACCAAGCTCACGCATGAAGTGATGCTGCCCTTCCGCGGTGCGCATGCTCGTGAACAGGCCGCTCTTCTCGAGAAACGCGCGCGTGACCGGATTCGAGCCGAGCCCCACCGAGCGCCACAGTGTCCAGCCGATCGTGAACTCGTCGTGGCCGAGCGCCGCGCGGTGATACGACGCCTGCGTGTTCAGGAAGTCGTTGCCCGACGCGTAGTCGGTTTCGCCGGCCTGGCCCGTCAGGCCGATGAACGACCCGAAGTTGCACCACAGGCGCGGCTGCCGGGCGCCGAACGCGTCGCGCAGGTTCCAGTAGCCGCGCACTTTGATGTCGCGCACCGCGACGAAATCGTCCAGCGACTTCACGAGCACCGACGCGGAGCGGTTCAATCCGGCCGCGTTGACCAGCAGGTCGACGCGCGGCTCGCGCGCGAGAATCGTGTCGATGGTCGTGCGCACGCTGCCGGGGTCCAGCACGTCGGCACGCAGGTACGTCACGCGATGCGCGCCGCAGAATGCGCGCATCGCCTCGATGTTCATGCACGCCGTGCGCGCGTCGGCGCGCCGCTCGAACGCGCGGATGATCGCCGGCAGCGGCCGCTCCGGATGCCGTGCCTTCTGCTGGCGGATGTAATCGGGGCGGCTCTTCGCGAACGCTTCGTCGTCCATCGCGAGCAGGTCCGCATCGACCTCGTCGAGCGCGCTGCTGCCGATCAGGTACAGAGTCGGACGCACGTGCGCGGCCAGCGTCTTCATCAGCTCGCCGGTGATCCCGCGTGCGCCGCCGATAGCGACGACGACCGCGTCCGGTCCGAGCGCCAAGCGCTCGTCCGCGCGCAGCTCACCCGCGTCCTCGATCACGCGCGGCGTGCGGCGACGCCCGCCGCCCAGCGCGACAACCGGCAGCCAGTGGCGTGCGCCGCTTTCGCGCTCGGCATCGCGCAGCGCATCGGGCAACGAGCGGGTATCGGTCAGCACCGCGACCGGGCGCGCTTCCGGCATCTCGATCGCCAGTGCCTTCACGAGACCGGTGAACAGCCCTGCATCCGGATGCGGCACTTCGCCCGCCAGCGCATCGAGCAGCAGCGCGACGAAAGTGCCGTCGCGCTTGAGCGCCGCATGGCAACGCTTGATCGCGAGGAACGCGAGATCGTGCAGCGCGAGCCGCGCGGGCGCAGCCGGCGCCGCGGCGCCAGAAGCGAGCGCGCCGGCATCGAGCGACGTCAGCACGCGCACGTGGCCGATGTCGTCGGGCAGCCCGTCGAGCACCGTTTCGTCGATTCGCTCGATCCAGTGCCAGCCCGACCGGCGCGCGGCGAACGGCCGGGTCGACAGCACCACGCAGCCGGGGCCCGGATCGGCCTGCGCGGCGAGCGCTTCCGGCATGTCGGTGACGATCACGCAACGCGGCGCGATGAACGGCGTCGACCGACCCGCGGGCCGCCACCGCGCATCGCGCCATTCGATCCGGTAGCGTGCGACGCCGAGCGGTTCGCCATCGGCCGCGACGCCGGTCCGGCGCAGCGCACCGTGCAGCAGCGTACCGGGGCCGACAGGTGCGGCCACCGGCGCCGGCTGCACCGGCACGGTCCCGGCGTGCGGTTCGCGCGGTGCGGCCGTCTGCGCGGCGGCCGGCTCACAGGCGATGTGCAGCGCATAGCGCAACCGGTCTCCGCCGCTGTCGCGCGCCAGCGTCAGGTCGGGGGTACGCGCAACGATCGCGCGCAGCACGTCGATCGCCGCATCGGCGCCCGCATACGTGACCGCGCGGCCCGTCGCATCGCACGGCGCGGCCGGCTCGACCGTGGCCCGCGCGTCGTCGCCGCCGACCACCGCGAGCACCGGCAGCCCTTCGGCCTGCGCGCGCCGCACGGTCGTCACCGCGAACAGCACGATACCCTCCGCGAGCGGCAGCCCGAATGCCGGACGCACCTCCTCCGCCGCGTTGCCGTTGATCCCGCCGACGATCGCCATGTCGAGCTCGCCGCTGCACAGGAAGCGCTCGGCCGCCTCGAATGCGGCAAGCGTCGATGCGTGGCCCGCGTCCACCGTCATGTTCATCCCGTGTAGATCGTGGTAGTTGGCGACGCGCGCCGGGATCACGTTCGGCATCATCCCGGGAAACGAGTTTTCGGTGGTCGGCGCGACGAGCCGCCGCGTCGCCTCGCGCAAGCCGTTCAGCAGGCGTTCGGTCGTCGCGCGCTCGTCCGGCCCTGTCGCGTCGAGCACCGCCGCCGCGATGTCGTCGAGATAGCAGCGGCTCGCATACAGCGCCGCGTTGCGCGTGGGCCCCATATGCCCCATCACGAGCCCGATCATGTCCGCATGCTCGCGCCAGAACGTGCCGAGGCTTTCGCGCAGGTCGTGCGCGGCGTCGAGCGCCATCAGCTGGCAGCGATCGAGCGCGCGCAACACGGCCGGCGGCATCTTCACGCGCGCGAAGCTCGGCAGCGGATAGCCGATCCCGAAGCTCGCATCCGGCGCGCGGCCTTCGCCGCGCAGCCACGCCGCGACCTGTGCATCGTCGTCAAGACCGGGAAACTTCGCAGACCACCCGACGATCGCCAGCGGCTCGCGCTTGAAGCGGCCGCTTGCGCCGCCGGCAGGCAGATCGGCGCGATACTCCGATACGATCAGGTGCCCGTTCGTACCGCCGAAGCCGAACCCGGATACCGCCGCGACGCGCGCCGAATCGTGCCGGACCGGCCACGACACCGGCGCTACCGGGATCCGCAGGTTCGTGCCGCCGAGGTTGAATTCCGGCGGCGGTTCGCTGAAGCGATGCTGTGGCGGAATCACCTGATGGCGCAAACCGAGCAGCACCTGGATCACCGATACGACGCCGGCGGCCCAGCCCGTATGCCCGACCAGCGACTTGTTCGAGGTCACCTGCACCGGACGATCGCGCCGGATCGCGTCGCGCAGACTCTGGAATTCGGCGAGATCGCCGGCCGGCGTGCCGGTTGCATGCGCCACGACCCAGTCGACGTCGGCGGGCACCGTCGCGGTGCGTGCATACGCGCGGTCGATCGCGATGCGCTGGCCGGCCGAATTCGGCGCGTAGATCGCCTTGCCCTTCCCGTCCGACGACGAGCCGAACGATTTCAGCACGCCGAGAATGCGGTCGCCGTCGGCGCGCGCGCGCGTCAAGCGCTTCAGGATCACGACGCCCGCGCCGTCCGCGAACAGCACGCCGTCGCAGTTGCGATCGAGCGGCCGTACCTCGCCACTGCGCGACAGCCCGTGCAGCTTCGAAAACAGGATCGAGCCGCGCGGCGCGAGCGCGAACGCGCCGCCGCACGCGACCACGTCCTGCTTGCCGAGCAACAGTGCCTTGATCCCGAGATCGATCGAATACAGCGACGACGAACACGCGGTGTCGACCATCATGTACTGTGCGTCGTCCGGCAGCACGCCCTTCATCGCGTTCAGGCCGACGCGGTGCGGGAAGAACGACGCGAGATCGCCCGCGCCGCGTGCATAACGCGCGCTCAGCACCGCATCGATCGCGGTCACGCGGCGCGCGCGCTCGGCCGCGTCGACGCCCGCGTCGGCCAGCACCGCGTTCAGGCGCTCGCGCGCGGCGGCCAGCACCATCCCTTCCTCGAGATGCTGGCTGCCGTCCGCCGTGTAGCCGACCAGGAACGCGACGCGGTCGGCGTCGCGCAGCGTCACGCCATCGAGCGCCTGGCACAGCGCGTGGCGCAGCCACAGCGTCGTGAGTTCACGCGGCGCGGTGCCGGCGTCGAGCTCGGCGCGCACCCTCGGGCACGGTTCAAACCGTTCGATGAAGACCGAGCGCGACTGATAACTCTTGTCTTCCGCCGACGTATCGGGCGAGTAGAACGAGCGGTAGTCCCAGCGGTCCGGCGGCACGTTGCCGAACAGCTCGGGGCCGTCCAGCAGCGCGCGCCAGAATGCGTCCGGATCGCTCGCGCCGGGCAATGCGAGCCCCATGCCGACCACGGCGATGTCGTCGCTGTCCGGAGTGTCGTCGGCCGGCGCGTCCATGGGTCCGACCGGTTGCGACACGGCGGCGGCCGTCGCGCCCTCATTCTGCCCGGCGGCCGCCCATTCCGCGCGCGGCGACAATCCCTCGCTGCACAATGACAACCCGCCATCCGCGACGACCACCTGCCCGGTAATCCAGCGCGCGGCATCCGACGCAAGAAACACGACGAGATCGGCAAGATCCTCCGCGCGCGCGAGCCGCTTCAGCGGCGTCGCCGCGATGCTCGAGCGCTTCGTGTTCTCCGGGTCGGGAAACTGCGCGGCGACATCGCCGTCGATCAGCGTCGACGATGCGCCGTTTACGCGGATATCGCGGCCCGCGTACTCGACCGCGAGATAGCGCGTCAGCGATTCGAGCGCCGCCTTCGCGGTGCCCACAACGAGATAGTTCGCGGGCACGAGCGTCGCGCCCACCGACGACACGTTGACGATCGCGCCGCCGCCCGAGCGCGCCATCAGCGCCGCGGCACGGCGTGCACACCAGAACGCGCCTTTCAGGTTGGTGTCGAGCGCGCGATCGAAATGCTCGGCGCCGATCTCGTCGACGCCGAGCAGCGCGCCAGACGCCGCATTGTTGACGAGCACGTCGAGACGGCCGTAGCGCCGTTCGATTTCGTCAAACATCCGGTCAACCTGCGCCTGCTGCGCGACCGACGCTCGGATCACGTCGACGGTCGCGCCGAGCGCGCGCAGTTCCTCGGCCGTCTCCTTCGACGCGTCGAGCGAATGGAAGAAATTCAGGATCACGTGCGCGCCCTGCTCGGCGAAACGCCTGCAGATCGCCTTGCCCACGTTTTTCGCACCGCCCGTCACGAGAACGAGCTTGCCGCGCATGCTGGTATTCGACATGGATCGCCTGCCTATCGAGAGCTTGTCATTACGGGCAGGGCCCCCCCTGCCTACCGACGTTTCGGCCTACGGCCGTCAGGCGAGCGCCTTTCCCTGGTTCTCGTAGACGAAATCGACGATCTGCCCCATCGCCTTGAAGTCACCGCTGCGGAAATTCGTGGGCAGCGGCGGCAGCGCATAGCGCGCGGTGATGCGCTGGATGATCTCGGTCTGTTTGACCGAGTCGATGCCGAGTTCGGCTTCGAGCTCGATCGATTCGGAAAACACCTCGGCCGGATATTCCATCGCCTGGGCGTAGATATCGACGAGCTCCGAGAACAGCCGCTCGCGCGGCACGTGCGCGGGCTTCGGCGCGGCAGCAGCAGCGGGCGCCGCCGATCCCCGCTCATGCTGCGCCGTCGGCGCCGGAACCGGTGTCAACGCCGGCCCGCCTACTGCCGCGAGGCGCGGCCCGGGCGCAACGATCGATTCCGGCTGCGGCGCGAACGGTGTCGCTGTCGGTGCAGCGCCTGCCGGCGCCGCGCCCGCGGCGTCGAACGCATGACGCAGTTCGCCCTTGAGCCAGTCCACGATGTGCGGTCCGCGCGCATGCCAGAACGCGTCGAAGCCGGAGCCGGCATTGCCGATGCGAATATCGTCCTTCATGATGCTGTCCTCCTGGAAATAACGGGTGATCGTCGTGACGACGCTCGATTCCTCTGTCGCGTTCGACGGGCCGCCGAACGTCCTGACCGCGCCCGGCCCCGCGATGCGCACGACGATGCGCGCCAGCGCATTGAGCGCGCCGCACTCGACAAAGCGTGCGATACCGTCCGCGCGAGCGGCACAAATCGCGTCCGCGAAACGCACCGGCAGCACGAAATGCGACGCGAGCCGCGCGCCGGGATCGTCGGCGCCGTCGTAGCGGCGGCCGAGGATCGGCGAGTACACCGGAATCGCGAGCGGACGCGGCCGATACGCGGCAAGCCGCGCGGCGAACTGCGCGCGCGCGCCGGCCAGATCGGGGTGATGAAAGCCATACGGCGACCTGAGCGTCTGCGCGGTCAGGCCGTGCATCGAGCAGGCCGCGACGAAATCTTCCAGCGCGGCGCGCGGGCCGGACACGACGGTCTGCGACGCATGGTTCTCGACCGCGACGCAGACATTGCGCACCGCGTGCGTGATCGCGCTCGCGTCGATCAGCGCGCGCGTCGCGTCGGCGCCGGCGGGAATCGCGGCCATCATGCCGTCTGCAGGTGCTGCCTCCTGCAACGATGCAATCCGGTCGCACACGATCCGCGCGCCCTGCTCGATCGAATACATGCCGCCACACACCAGCGCCGCGATCTCGCCGAAGCTGTGTCCGATCAGCAGGTCCGGGACGACACCGCGTTCATGCAACACGCCAAACATCCCGACCGACGCACCGAAGATCCCGAGCTGCAACAAGTCTGGCGCCTCGCGCAGCCACGTATCGAGCCCCGCATCGTCGCGCCACAGCGCGCCGGTCAGCGGATGGCCGAGCCGCTCGCTCGCGACCGCGTCGATCGTGTCGAGCGTCTGCCGCACGCTGCGGTGCTCGCGCACGAGTTGCCGCAACGCGCCCGCATAGAACGCCCCTTGTCCCGGGAACAGGAACGCGCAGCCGCGCGCTTGCGCGTCGCCCGCGTTCGACCCGGTGTCATTCAACCCGCGTCGTTCCATAACCCCAACCTCCCTAGGCTCTCGGCCAGCTTCAGTCTCGCGGTCCGCCACTTCGACACCGCGAGCACGCGCTGCCGGCGCGCGTCCGCGAGCGCCGACTGCGCGTTCAGCAGTTCCGTGAACGTGCCGACCCCGGCCTTGTAGCGGCCGCGGGCGATGTCGAGCGAATGCAGCGCGGTATCGAGCAGATGCTGCGAGTTGTCGAGGTTCGTCGTGTCGGCCTGCAGGCTCTGATAGCTCTTCCACACGTCGAGCGACACCTTGAGTTCGGTAGTGCGCACGTCAGCTTCCTGCGCATCGGCCTGCGCCTTCGCCTGCGCGATGCGATAACCGGACGCGAATCCCTCGAACAACGGAATCGAAACCTGGATGCCGATCGAATTGCTGTGACTGCTCTGCAACTGGAACAGCGACGGCTGCTGTTGGTATGACGGGTTGTTGCGCGCGAGGCTGCCCATCAACGAAATCGTCGGCAGCGACTGAGCGCGCACCGCGCGGATCTGGTCGCGTGCCGCTTCGAGCCTCTCGCGTGCGGCGATCAGCTTCGGGTGATCGCGCTTCGCTTCGGCGATCAGGTTCGCGACGCCGCGCGTGAAGTCGTCGCGATCGGGCGACGGTTCCGCATCGGCGATGCGCAGTGGCGTATCGGCGTCGGCACCGAGCGTCGTCGCGAGCGTCCCGATCGCGTTCTGCAGGTCGCCCTCCGCGCTCACGCGATCGAGCAACGCCTTGCGATAGGTCGTCTGCGCCTGCAACGCGTCGCCGAGCGTACCCGCGCCGCCGTCGTGTCGCGCGCTCGCTTCAGCCAGGCTCTCCTGTGCGGCATGTTCGACCGCCTGTGCCGCGTCGAGCGCCGCCTGCGCGTCGCGCAGCGCGTAGAACGCCTGCGCCGCGTCGTAGAAAACGCCCTGCAACGCGTCGTCGTGCGCCGCGTTGGCCGCGCGAAGCAGCGCACGTGCACGGTCGAGGTTCGCGCCGCGCTTGCCGAAATCGAACAACACCCAGCTCAGGTTGAGCATGCCGTAACGGCTGGTGCTGCGCTGGTCGCCGGAAAAACCGCCCGTGTAAGTCGTGTTCACGTTGTCGCGCTCGATGCCGGCCGTCGCGTTCAGCGTCGGCAGGTACGCGGCCTTCGACACGCCGACCTCGGCCGTCGCCGCGCGCGCGTCCGCCCACGTGCGGGTCAGTTGCGGATGGGAGCAGATCGCCAGCAGGATCGCGTCCTCGAGCGCGATCGGCCGGTCGTCGAGGCGCCGTGCGCCGCATGCGGTGGCCGACGCCATCGAACCGGCCTGCGTCGCCGCGACATCGTCGCGCGTGCGATAGACGTCGAGCATCTGCGCGCGCGCGGGCGGAACAGAGGCGAGCGCAACGGTGGCCAGTACGAGGGTAAGGGGTCGCTTCATCATCTAGCGCCCCGCGACCGGCTGTACCGGATCGGCATCGTGCACCGCCGGCCGCGATGCGGCCGGCACACCGGCGTGCGACTTCGCCGCGGCCGCCGCGCGCATCGCCGCGGTCGACTGATCGAGCACGACCTTCCCGCCCTGCAGCATGATGACGCGCTGCGCGGACGCGATCGTCTCAGGCCGGTGCGCGACGATGAGCCGCGTCATCGCGAGCTGCGTGACGGCCGCATTGACCTGCATCTCGCGCTGAATGTCGAGATGGCTCGTCGCTTCGTCGAGCACCAGGATGCGCGGCCGCTTGTACAGCGCGCGCGCCAGCAGTACGCGCTGCTTCTGTCCACCGGACAGCACGGTGCCCATGTCGCCGACGAGCGTGTTGTAGCCCATCGGCATCGCGGCGATGTCGTCGTGCACGGCCGCGATGCGCGCGCATTCGGCGACCCAGTCCGGGTCCGCTTCCGGATCGAAGAAGCTGATGTTCTCGGCGATCGAACCGGCGAACAGCACGTCGTCCTGCAGCACTGTGCCGACCAGCCCGCGCAACCGCTCGATGCCGAGCCGCGCCACGTCCAGTCCGCCGATTCGCACGGCGCCGTTCGTCGGCTCGTGGATCCCGAGCAGCACGCTGATCAGCGTCGTCTTGCCGCACCCGGACTGCCCGACGATCGCAACCGATTCGCCGGCCGCGATCGTCGCACTGACACCGTCCAGCACCAGCGGCTCGCCGTCCGCATAGCGGAACGACAGCCCGTCGATCTCGATGCTCGCGTCGAGCGTGTCCGCCTCGCCCGGCACGCTACGCAGGCTCGCGTCCGGTTCCGCTTCCGCGAACACGATGTCGGCGAGCCGCTCGCCCTGCAGCTGCAGCATCCTGACCTCGAAATACTTGTCGATCAGGCTGCCGACCCGGCTGTCGAACTGATTCTTGTACGCGTTGAACGCCATCAGCACGCCGACCGTGAACTGGCCGTCCATCACCATCCGCGCGCCGAGCCAGATGACCAGCACGTTCTCGATACCGAACAGGAGCCCGTTGAGCTGCTGGTAGAAGATCTGAAGCTTCTGCACGTGCAGGCTCGCGTTGACCTGCTCGACCAGCAGCGTGATCCAGCTCGCGCGACGCTCCGTCTGGCGGTTGAACAGCTTGATCGTCTTCACGCCGCGCACCGTCTCCAGGAAATGGCTCTGCTGCTTGGCCGCGTGCACGATCTGGTCCTCCGTCGCACGCCGCAACGGGCTGTACCACATCCATCGGGCGAGCGCATACAGCGCCATCGTCACCAGCGCGACGAGGCCGAGCGTGCGGCTGTAGACGAACATCATCGCCAGCGTGACGAGCGTCATCAGCCCGTCGATCACCGCGCCGAGAAACGACGTGGTCAGCGTCTGCTGGATCGTGTCGATCGAGCCGAAGCGCGACACGATGTCGCCGAGATGGCGCCGTTCGTAATAGCGCACCGGCAGGCTCAGCAGATGCGTGAACACGTTCGCGCGCCATTGGATGTTGAGCGTGACACCGACATACATCAGCGCCCACGCGCGAATCGCGCCGGTCGCCTGCTGCATCAGCAGCAGCAGGCCGAAGCCGAGCGCAAGCACCGTCAGCAGGTCGCGATCGGCGCTGACAATCACTTCGTCGATCACCCATTGCAGGAAGAACGGCTGCACGAGCGTGAAGATTTCGAGCGCGATCGCCAGCACCAGGATCTGCGCGAGCGAGCGCGACAACCCCGACACCGGGCCCAGCAATTCGCGCAGTCTGACCGCCGGCCGCGCCGCGCGCGGCGCGAAGCCGGCGCTCGGCCACAGCTCCAGCGCGACACCGGTGAACCCGCGCGAGACGTCGGCGAGCGACACCTTGCAGATACCGTGCGACGGATCGTGGATCGTCGCGGCCTTGCCGTTCACTTCCTTCAACACGACGAAGTGGTTGAAATTCCAGTGCAGCAGGCACGGCAGGCGCAACTGGCCGAGCTGCGCCATGTCGAGCTTCACCGCGCGCGTACCCAGCGACAGGCGCTGCGCGATCTCGATCACGCGCCCGAGGCCCGCGCCCTTCAGCGAGACGGGAAACTGTCCGCGCAGCGTCGCGAGATCCACGTGATGGCCGTGATAACCGGCCACCATCGCGAGACACGCGAGGCCGCATTCGGCCGCTTCGGTCTGCAGGACCATCGGCAGCTTGCGGCCGAGGCCGAACGAGAGTCGATCGAGTAATGACATGCGTGCGCCCGTCAGAGTTTGCCGGTCAGGCTGTAAAGCGGCTCGAGCACCCATTCGTACAGACGCCTGCGTTCCTGCAGGATGTCCGCCTGCAGCGTCATGCCGGCCTGCAACGGTTGCTGCGCGCCGTACGCGGTGACGTGCTGCGTATCGAGTGCGACGATCACACGGTAGTAGGTCGCGTCGCGCCCCTCGCCCGACGTCGCCGCCGGGCCGCCGTCGTTCACGAGTTCGGCCGCCGACAGCGCGGTGCGCGCGATCGACACGACCGTGGCCCGGTACTGGCCGAATTTCTGATAGGGGAATGCCTGGTAGCGGACCAGCACCGGCTCGCCGACCCGCACGAAACCGATCGCCGTGCTCGGCACGAACAGGTGTGCCTGCCAGCGCGCGCCGCCCGGCACGACGCTCGCGAGCGGCCGCGACGTATCGACCGACTGGCCGACGTCCGCGATCGCGGCCGTGACGATGCCCGCCTCCGGCGCGGTGACGACGATCCGGCGCTTCGCCTCGCTTTCGATCAGGTTCTGGTCGACGTCGATCACGTTGCGGTCGATCTGCGCCAGCTGGTTCTGCTGCTTGAAGCCGAGCCCCGACAATTCGTTGCTCGCCTCGGTGAGCGACTGGAGCGTCGATGCGCGGTCTCGCAGCAGCCCGTTCAGCTTCGACTGCTGGTCGAGCAGGTCGGCCTCGCGCTGCTGCGCCTGGTCCTTCGAGATGTAATCCTGCGCGAGCAGGCCGCGATAGCGCGTTGCGCCGTCGGCCGCGATCGACGTGCGCAGCCGCTGGGCCGCGAGCTGGTCGTCGATTTGCGCGAGCGCGCCTTTCAGGTTCACGATCTTCGCGCGCAGCGTGTCGCGCTCGTCCTGCTGCAGGCTGCGGGTCTTGTCCATTTCCGCGAGCAGCGACGCCTTGCGCTGCCGCGCCTGCGCGATCACCCCGGCCTGCGTCGCGCCCTGCGCCGCGCTTTGCAAGTCGGTCGACACCGTATAGAGCGTCTGTCCACGCGCCACGCGCTGCCCTTCCTTCACGTCGCGCTCGACGACGATGCCCGACTGCAATGCATAGACCTTGACCAGCCCCGCATCCGGCATCACCACGCCGGAAACCGTCGAGCGCCGCGTATACGTACCGAACGTGAAGAACAACACCACGCAGGTGGCCATGACCATCGCGACGACCGTCAGCAGCGTCATGGACATGGGGTACACCAGCACGATGTCGCCCAGCACCCGCATACGCCGGGCCTGTGCCGCTTCAGAACGAAAGAGACCGAACTCCATTTTCACCAACGTGTCGCCCAATATCGGTATCTGCGTCCATTCCGCGTTCGCGCGTCGGAACAGGCAAAAGCGATCCGGTATACAAAGAAGACCCGTGCATACCGGATCGTCAGTTCCATCATCGGGAAACGCGGCGGCTACCGCGTCGCCTCAACGCGGACCACTCAGTACTGCGGGCCGCCGAAAAGGCCGTCCAGCAGGTTCACGGCGGCGGTCGTGATCGTCTCGCCGATGTTGTATGCCTGCTTGACCGGTGCGGCGAAGATGCCGAACGTCAGCGCATTGCCGATGCTCTCCGCGGTGCTGCCGCCCCATTCGATGATGTTGCCCAACGCGGACGGGATGCCCGGGCCGCTGTAGTAGCCGCCGGAAACTTGTGCGATTTCCTGTTGATTCAGTTCTTGCATTGAATTTCTCCAGTTTGAAAATGCTAGATAATCCACCTAGCGGGGCATCGAACAACGCCGCAATTGCGACGCGGATCAATACGTTAAATAAATTTAAACTTTCGAACGGCGCGATCAAATCGTTCACGCCGATTTAAACCAATGCATCCATTCCGCTCATATGGCGCATAAAATCCCGTCGACCCTAATGAATAGATCGATCTTTAACCATAATCGGTAACCGGACAGTGATTCAATGACGGCATTCGATCATTTCTCGCCCCACCCGGCGCCTGGCTGAAAGATGTCGAGCAACGGACGCGCAGATCTCACCGCACATGAATGCCGCGGCGCCCGCACGTGATGAAATACGAAATTCAAATGAGAACGATTACTTTCCCGAGAATAATTGATCGCCCAATACCGCGCACCGATTCAACCAAGCATCATCGAATGATCGGTCAACATTAGATTTCACCCCTGAATTTTTTACAGCACTGAATTCGACGGACCAATGATCCGACACTTTCCAGGCTCTCTTTGTACGATACCGCACCATCGGGCAAACCCGGTATTTTGAGGATATTTACTCTATTTCATTGATAATTTTGGGCTTGCATACTTCGATTGAATGCCCTCAGTTGATTCTGAGAAGCTCGCGTCCTCACGGTCGATCCGTGTCACCCCCGTTCCCCTTCGGCGCGGCGCCGCCCGTGCCCTCAACGCCTGCGCCAGCATTGCCCGCGCAACCGGCTTTGAAAACAACGCTCGAGCGCGTGCCTCCTCGAACACCATCAATGAACCCGATAGGGCAACCATTTCATCGCAACATGGACCTCGCTCGGGGCCACTGTGCGTGTATAGATTGCGCGCTGAAGCGGGTGGACCGACTCGCCGCGATTCAGCATCGTCTGCAGTTCCCGGCGGGACGCCACGTTGCTGAAGTAATCGCGCGGGAAAAGCATGTACGGCAATGCGATAGACGGTGTCGGCAAGCCGAGTCGCTCGCCGATATAGCGCAGCAGTTGTCGTGGCAGGGTTCCGACATGATCCAGCGTATGGCCACTGGCCCGCGGAGAGACCAGTAGGACTGGCGGCGCCTGAGCGTCGGAAACGTTCATTGATCGCGGCCACGTCGCTGTCGCCCAGCTCAAAATAACGCCCAACATTGAAATCCGACAATCGCACCGGGACTGCCGACGATAGTCAGAATCGACACCAATGCCTCGCCACATTCGCGAAAGAACGGTTACGCCTATCAAGAAGAGACAATATCGTCAGCATTGTCAAATTTCATGGAAATGCACCGAACGAAAACAATCGAGATCAATATTTAAAAAAGCAATTTCCCACGCTCTTCTCAACGCCACCTCGCCTCGCCGATCCCGTCTTCCCGCCTTTCTGCGCGCACTACAAAACATTCCCCCCTCCGTATCGACGCGATGCCGCTGACAAGCCCGACGATATAATTTCAAATTCCTCACCAAATCATGACTTGATTAACATTATCGACATGAAAGTTTAATCTCATTGGAAATATCTTGTAATTATAAAAACGACCCTCTAGCATGCCTCTGCTGTTCGCGACATGTCTTATATAGAAGTCTTCACTTGATTCATTCCTCGCACAAACCCATTCATAATCTGGGGAATTACATGAAGAAACTGTCTCGACTGCTGCCCATCACCGCGATTACCGTCGCGAGTCTCAGCGCTTTTGCCCAGGCCGGCGACCAGTCGGCCGCGGTCGACAAGGCGCTGCAACTGATCCAGCAGAACCCGTCCGCCTTCAGCCTGGCTACCGGCGGCGCAGCACGCACGTTGAAGTTCGCGGGGCCACAGGCGAACGCGCCGACGGACGGCGATCAGTTCCAGGTACGCGACGTGATCGTCGATCCCGACGGCACCGAGCACGTGCGCTTCGATCGCTTCTACGCGGGCCTGCCCGTGATAGGCGGCGACGTTGTCGTCCATTCGAGCAAGGGGCAGTTGAAGCAAGCGAGCCTGACCCAGCTCACGCCGATCAATCTCGCCGCCACGATCGGCAAGGTCGGAAACCGCTCGGTGGTACGCAACGCGCCCGACGTCGGCACGGTCAAGGCCAGGCACATCGCGGCCGCGCGTTTCAACTCGGACGTCCGCCGCGTCGATGACGCGGAGCTCGTCGTGTTCGCACGCGATGCCGCACCCGTTCTGGCCTACGCGGTGCGCGTATACGGCAAGGCGACCGATGCGCACGGCGATGCGGTGCTGTACTACGTCGACGCGCGCACCGGCACCGTACTCGACGCGCAGGACCTGATCAAGACCGCCGCCGCGACCGGCACCGGCCGCTCGCTGTACTACGGCAACCTGACGCTCACCACGGACCAGACCGGCACGAACGCGTACCGGATGCTCGATCCGAGTCGCGGCAGCGGCTCGGTCTACGACGGTCGCGGCCTGAGCTCGGACGATGTCGAGCAAGCGACCGACCTGCCGATCTTCACGAGCAGCACGAATGTGTGGGGCAACAACACGACGACCGACCGACAGACTGTCGCCGCGGACATCGACTACGGTCTTGCATTGACTTGGGACTACTACAAGACCACGCACAACCGCAACGGCATCTTCAACGACGGCCGCGGCGTGAAGAGCTACGCTCACGTGGTATTCAACACCGGCAGCGGCACGACCGGCGCGAACGCGGCCTGGCTGTCGTCGCACGTGATGGTGTATGGCGACGGCGATCCGGGCACCCGCCTGCCGAAACCGGTCGTTTCAGTCGATGTCGCCGGGCACGAGATGAGTCACGGCGTGACCGAGGCCACGGCCAACCTGAACTATTCGGGGGACGCGGGCGGCCTGAACGAATCGACGTCCGACATTTTCGGCACGCTCGTGAAGTACTACGCGAACAACCCGAACGATCCCGGCAACTACGTGATCGGCGCGCGCGTGGTGAGCGGCGGCCTGCGCAAGATGTACAAGCAGGATCTCGACGGCCGGTCGTTCAGCTGCTACCCGTCCGGCGGCTTCTCGTGGTCGAATCCGCGTCACGATCCGCACTTCACGTCGGGCGTCGGCAACCGCTTCTTCTACCTGCTGTCGGAAGGCCCGGCGGTGCCGTCGACCGACACCGGCCTGTCGAGGACGCAACTGGTCTGCAACGGCGACACGACCTTCGGCGGCCTCGGCCGCGAGAAGGCCGGCAAGATCTGGTACCGCACGCTGACCGTGTACCTGAACGCCAACTCGAGCTACCCGAACGCACGACGGGCGTCGATCCAGGCGGCAAACGACCTGTACGGCGCGAACTCGGCCGAAAGCGCAACGGTCGCACGCGCCTGGAGTGCGGTCGGGGTAAATTGACGGCGCGTGTGTGAGCCCGTCGAATGCCCGGAGATCGCGTAGCAGCGCTTCGGTACTTCGCTTCGGAGGAAACCGAACCGGACCGAATAAGGTCACGCGACGCTCAGGCGAATGACGGGCCGCGGTCGATCAACCGTCTGCGATTGCGGGCGGTCGATCGACGGGCAATGTTTTCTTGCTACCCGACTTCGAACTCGCGAAAGCGACACCGACTGGCGGGCAGCCGCCTCCGATCATCCAAGCGCCCTCGCCGCCTGCTCCACCGCATCGTAGCGGTCCAGCCTCATGCGCCCCAGTTGCGCGGTCACCGCCTCCAGAATATCGGGCGCGGCGCGCTCTGGCCGGCCGCTGTCGAACGGCGGCGCAGGCGCGTACTCGATGCACAGCTGCACCGACTGCGCATGCACGGCCCCCGCAATTTCCGCCATCACCGTCAGCGCCATGTCGATGCCCGCCGTCACGCCGCCACCGGTGATCAGATTCCCGTCGCGCACCACGCGTGCCTCGTCGACGGTCGCGCCGAACGCCGGCACCAGATCGCGCCATGACCAATGACAAGCGGCCCGCTTGCCGCGCAGCAACCCTGCCGCGCCCAACAACAGCGAGCCGGTGCACACCGACGTGACATAGCGCGCGCCCTCTGCCAGCCGGCGCAGCTCGCGCACGTATTCCGCATCGCCCATCGCCTCGATCACGCCGAGGCCACCCGGCACGCACACCAGGTCCGCATGCGGGATGTCGGCCAGGCGCCGGACGTTCGCGATCGTGAGGCCGCCGTCGGCCTCGATCGTCCCGCCCGTCGACGACGCCATCACGCATTGCGCGCCGGGCAGGCGCAGGAACACCTCGTAGGGGCCGGCGAAATCCAGTTGCGTGACGTTCTCGAACAGCGCGAAGACAACCACGTACGGTGCAGCAGTCATTGCATGAATCTCCTGGTGGTGGATTGACACCCACAGGGTCGCGCTCTATCGTGCTGGCTGCAATGTCGCCTTTCCCCCTTTTCCTGCCATGCCTCACCGCGTCGCCGTACTCGTCTATCCCGACTTCCAGTTGCTCGACGCAGCCGGCCCCATTGCCGCGTTCGAAATCGCCGGCCGCTATCGCCAAGGTCACTACACGCTGCGCACCATCGCCGCGCAGGCCGGCCTCGTGCGCAGCTCGTCCGGTGTCAGCTGGGCAGCCGAGGCATTGCCTCCGGCCAGCACGATCGACACGCTGCTCGTCGCCGGCGGCGACAACATGGACGACCGCATGTCCGATCCGCGCCTGCTGCGCTTCGTGCAGCGCTGCGCGCGACGCGGCACGCGCGTGACGAGCGTGTGCTCGGGCAGCCTGCTGCTGGCCGCGGCGGGCGTGCTCGACAATCGGCGCGCAACCACGCACTGGTCCTGCAGCGAACAATTTGCCCGCCAGTTTCCCCAGGTGCACCTGGAGCCCGATCGCATCTTCGTGGAGGATGGTCCGTTCTGGACCAGTGCCGGCATCAGCGCCGGCATCGATCTCGCGCTCGCGCTGGTCGGCAACGACCTCGGCGAGCAGGTCGCGCGCCTCGTGGCGCGCCAGCTGGTGGTCTACTACCGGCGTCCCGGCGGCCAGTCGCAGTTTTCCGCGCTGATGGAGATGAACTGCGCGAGCGGCCGCTTCAAGCCACTGCTCGATCACGTCCGCCGCAACCTCGCGGCGCGTCACCGCGTCGGCGATCTGGCCGAACGCGCGTGCATGAGCCCGCGCCACTTCGCCCGCGCGTTTCAGGCCGAAACAGGTCTCACGCCGGCAAAGGCCGTGGAAAAACTGCGTGTGGAAGCCGCGCGCGCTGCGCTCGAAAGCGGCGCGGCGTCACTACAGCGCGTGGCGCACGAATGCGGCTTCGGCGACACCGAGAACCTGCGCCGCAGCTTCCAGCGCCTGCTGGGCGTGCCGCCATCGGCGCTGCGGACGCGCTGAAGCGCGATTCGCTTCACTTTTTCAGCGCCTTCTCCTCCCACCAGTCCCAGGATTTCAGCGCCTGACGCGCGACCCTGCCACCGAGATACGAGAGCGTGTCGCTCGTCATCGACAGCGACTTCCGGTTCACGATCCAGAAATCCGTCAGCTCGGTTTGTTTCCCGCCAAGCAGATCGGCGATGGTCCTGCCGTTCAGATGCGTCAACGCGACACCATGACCGAAGCATCCGCCCGAATAGATGATGCGTTCGTCGTCGATGAAGCTGATTTCGGGCGCCATGTCCAACGTGACCGAGACCGGGCCGCCCCATCGATAGTCGATGCGCGTGTGCTTCAGTTGCGGGTAGATCCATTTCAGATGAGCTTCGCAATGCTGCCAGGCCAGCGGCGCGGAAACCTCTTCCGAAGCTGCTGTCCGGTGCACGATCACGTCGCCGCCGCCCATGATGATCCGGCCGTCTGCCGTCGGCCTGAAGTAGTGCAGCATCTGCCGGTTGTCGCCGAACGATTGCCGGTCGTTCCAGCCGATGCTGTCCCATTGCGCAGCGCTCAACGGCTCGGTGACGACCTGATAGGTCCAGAGGGGATACTGGCGCGCGCACAGCCGCTCCGGGCCGGGCGCTTCACGAGAGTAGGCGTTGGTCGCGACGACCAGCTTGTCCGCCGTGATCTTTCCGTGCGGTGTCGTAACCAGGACCGCGGATGACGTCCTTTCCATGTTCGTGACCTGGGTCGTCTCGTACACGGAAACACCGGCGGATTCCGCCAGGGACTTGAGCGCCCGCACCTGCTTGCAGGGATTGAGGTATCCCGTCCCGGACTCGTAGATGCCGCCCGCAAAGCGTTCCGAATGGAAGTCCTGCTGAAACTGCTCCGCGCTGCGCCACACCATGTCCTCGTCGATGCCCAGCTTCTGAAACAACGCGTAGGTCTTCTGCATTCGGCCGAGTTGCTGCTTCGTATAAGTGGCGCGCACCAGCCCACTGTGGCGGTACTCCGACTGAAAGTCGTTTTCCTCGATCAGTTGCCTGGTATGGGCTACCGCGAGCTTCAGATAGCGATGGGCATCGATCGTTTTCTGCTTGCCCCAGCGCAGCAGGACCATTTCGGGTTCGAGACCGAACATCTTCGTGCTGAACCCTGCGTTGCGGCCGCTGGCGCCAAAGCCGACGATAGCGGCTTCAAGCACGACCACGCGTGCATTGGGGTGGTCTTTTTTGAACTGCCATGCGGTGTTCAGCCCCGTGAAGCCTCCGCCGACGATCGCGACGTCAACCTTGAGATCTTCCGTCAAGGGCGGATTCGGTGCGTACTCGCCATACGCGTGCTGCCAGAACGATCTGCTTTGAAGCAGCGATGCTTGATCAAATGCCATGGTGGTGTTTTCGCTTGACGGGATCAGACTCCGGAACAGCCCGGGCCGCTCTAATTGCACCTGCTTTCATCCACGCTTTTCGAGCATGAATTTTCCATCGTACTTTTTGACGAAAGAATCAACCTTTCGAGCCAGAACGGCATCCTGCCCGTCAAGCGACAGACGCATCATCTCGATCTGCAGATCTTCCTGTTCGACCATGTAATCCAGAAAATCCCTGCAATCCGATGGGCCGATATTTCTGAGTCGGCGCAATTCCTCGCAATAGACGACCGTTTTCGAGTACACGAGCTTCAGGAACGGCCTTAGCAGCAATTTCGGAACCGAGCTGATCACCCACGCCTTGAGCAGCGTGCCGGTATTGGGTGCCACGTCGAGCCCCCATCGGGCTGCTGCTTGACGATAGATGGGGGCATTGAATTCTTCCAGCCTCAGGTAAGCCGCCCAAAGCGATTGACGCGGATCACCATCGAGACGATTTGCAAGGCGTGCAATGGCACGAATTGCAAATGCCCGATTCTGGATTTCGCCTTTGAATCCCCTGGCAAAATGACTGGTAATCATGGAAATAGTTACCTCACACAACGCGTGCCTCGGCCGAATCCATTTCGCCAGGCAGCGCTTTCATTGAAAATCTGCAATGTGACATCGCGGCAGTGACGGCTTATTTAGCCTCGGGCAGTCGCGCCTCGAACGCGTTGATGACGGCGGCAATCGAACCGTCGAGATAACCCCGCATCTGCTCCGACACCAGCGCGTCACCCACCAGCGGATTCGCGACACCGTCAGGGCGCATGATCGTGGCCACCGGGCGGCGATGCGTGAACGTATCGAATCCCGTCTTGCCGTGATAAGCGCCCGAGCCGGAGTTTCCGATTCCACCGAACGGCGCGCCAGGCAGCAGTGCATGCAACAGCCCGTCGTTGCGCGTGACCCCGCCACTCGTCGTGCGATCCAGGAAGCGCCGGAAATCTGCACCGTCGTCGCCGTACCAGTAGGCGGCAAGCGGCGCGGGGCGAGCCGCGATGTAATCGATCGCCTCCTGCAGATCGTCGTATCCATACACGACGAGCACCGGGCCGAATACTTCTTCGTCGGTTATCTCTGCCGACGCTGGAACATCAACCAGGATGGTCGGCGGAATCTTGCGCGACGCCCGATCGGGCAGCCGCCCAGCCTCGCCTTCCGGCGCTGCCACGTATTTTTTTGCGCCCTTCGCCGTCGCGTCGGTCACGAGGCCAACGATTCGGTCGAAATTCCGGTCGTTGACGATGGAAACGACTGCAGGATTATCCAGATAAGAAGCAAATAAACAGTTGTACTGAGCAATCAGCTTATCAACAAACCCGGTCACGATGCCTCTGGGTACCCAGACATAGTCCGGACACAGGCAAACCTGCCCTCCGTTCACGACGCGTGTGGCCGCAATTCTGCTTGCCGCCAGATCCAGATCGGCATCGGGCGCGACGACAACCGGATTCTTGCCGCCCAGCTCGGTCGTCACGGGAACGAGATTGCTGGCTGCCACCTGCGCGACGATCGAACCGATCTTGGGCGAACCGGTGAAAAAGAGATGGTCGAACCGCAACGCGGAGAAGGATTGCGACGTCGACAGGTCACCGTGGATGAACGCCACCTCCGCCTCATCAAACGTGTCCGACAGGATCGTCGCCAGCAAGCGCCCGGTTCTGACCTGATACTCCGGGAAATTCATCATGACGCGGTTCCCGGCGGCGAGCGCGCTCAGGGCCGGCTCGAATGTGAGCGTGATCGGAAAATTCCACGCGCCCATTACGCCGACCACGCCCTTGGGTTTTTGCTGAATGAAGCCCCCGGGAATGGCTTCGGGTTCCATCCATTTCTCGATGTTGTCGAGCGTGTAGAGAATGTCCTCGGACCACGGCAGCGCTTCGAGCGCCTTGGTCAGTTCGGGCGGACGGTTACCGTAGTCGGCACTGAGCGCTTCCGCAATCGCATCGATGTTGGAAAGAACGGCAATCGCGAGCCGCCCCACCCGCGACTTTCGCACCTCCGCAGACGCCCCGCCCTCGGCAAGGAATGCCGCACGCTGAACGTCGAGAATACGTTCCAGTTCTGCCTTTTCATACGCCATCGTCGTTCCCTTTCAAAATGAGGTGCGAATGCATGCGCCATGGTCATCCGCTGCCCGATCGCGTTCCGGGGCCATTCGCCAACCCCGTGGATCGCACGTCCCGCTCCCTGCCGAATCGGAGTACCTCTTCAGCAGGTCAATGATAATTGTGTCGTTTGACCTAATTTGCGTTATACAACACAATCATGGGTGGTGCAACTCCGATCGCTGTTGCACTGCGAGAAACGCCACGGCGACTGAAGGCTGAGAAAGTCGATGCCCAATTGCTGCGGCACGCACAAATATCGCGGATATCACCGATAAATCGTCGTAAATAGAAATATTCAGACAATACCAATCGCCGGGCACAAGGAATCCGCACACCACGCGAGGCGACTGCCCGGGAAGCCGGTAACAAGCACTTCTTGCCTGTCACACACCAGGTTCCGATCCCTCAAAGAGCTTGCTAATTTCGGTCACGTGACCTATAACAACTAATTCTTGCATCTCGCGTCGTCGCCCGACCCATCGCGCCAACTGACAGCTTCATGCGCCGGCACGGGGCAATAGAACGCCATGGGCACCATCGGCGTCAGCGTCGTGTCGACAGGGAGATGGCGGGTTTATTGAAGTGCAGTCGGCTACACCGGAACACGAGCACGTCGTGACCGGGCGCAGCAGACACGTGACCAGGAGAGGTAAACATGGCAACCGTCGATCAGTCGGCCAATCACGAATCAGATGTACTAATCATTGGTGCCGGCCTCTCGGGCATGAAGGCTGCGCTCGAGCTCAGGAACGCCGGAAAGCGCGTTCTGATTCTCGAGGCACGCGACCGAGTCGGCGGACGGTCCATGCCGGGAGAAGTCGGCGGCCAGACGGTCGACTTCGGGGGGCAATGGGTCGGCGCGTCGCAAAAGCTGCTGAGGGAGCAAGCGACGGAGCTCGGCGTGCCGATGTACAGCCAATATACGAACGGAAACAGCCTCGTCAATATCGATGGCAAAGTGCACGCGTACACCAGCACGCCGAAGCTTCCTTTCTTGTCGACACTGGAACTTGGCCTGACCTTGCATCGGTGGAAGCGCGACATGCAGACGCTCCCCGCCGGCGCGCCGTGGCTGGCGGAAAACGCACTCCAGTGGGACGCCATGTCGATCGAGGTATGGATCGACAAGCACGTGGACACCACCGCTGCGCGCGACTTCGCCCGCCTCGTCACGAGCGCGATCACCTGTACCGAGACGTCGCACGTGTCGTATCTGTTCTTCCTGGAATGCCTGCGACAGGGCGGCGGCCTGGAGACGATGATGGGCGTCGAAGGGGGCGCTCAGCAGGACAAGTTCCTCGGAGGCGCGTGGCAGATCCCGAAAAGAATGGCCGACCGATTGGACGGGTGCATCGTACTTGACGCCCCGGTGAGCGCGATCGAACAGGATGCGAACGGCGTTCGTGCGATCTGCCCGCAAGGCACGTATGACGCGAAGTATGCAATCGTCACCGCCCCGCCTGTGCTCGCCTCCCGCATCCGTTTCACGCCGCCGCTACCCGTCAAGCGCGCGGGACTGCTGCAAAGAATGCAGATGGGCGCCGTCATCAAGATGCACGTTGCCTACCCAACCCCGTTCTGGCGGCGTCGCGGGCTCAATGGATCGGTTGCCAGCGTGGGCCGCCATCTGGGTTTCGTATTCGACCAGTCGCCGGCGGATGAAAGCGTCGGCGTGCTGGTGGGCCTGATCGAAGGAAACCACGCGCTTGAACTGAGCGGGCTCGACAAGGCAGCGCGCCGTGAGCATGTCGTTGCCGATCTCGTGCACTACTTCGGCGATGACGCGGCGGCCCCGCTCGACTATGCGGACCATGACTGGACGACGGATGAATGGGCGCTCGGCGGGTACGCATCCCATATGCCGCCCGGTGTTCTGACCTCGTACGGCGACAGTATCCGCGAACCGTTCGGCCGCATTCATTGGGCCGGTACCGAGACGGCGACGGAATGCATCGGCTATTTCGAGGGTGCGCTGGAGTCCGGGATCAGGGCGGCGGGCGAAGTGATCAGACAATTGCGGTAACAGGGTTGGCGCATGCCCCTGACCGATTGGCCTTCGTTACCAAAGGTCAATCGGCGTGGTACGGCCACCAGTCCTGGCGCGCCGATGTTGCTTGTGAAACGCTTCATGAAAGAGTGTTCACGCGTTTCCGACTTTGCCTGAAACAAGCGCCCCTTCATTTCTCTTCTACGCCGCGCACGACAACGATAGCCCCACCTCGGAACTGCATACCCTTCCATATTCCTTTCCAAAACCCGCTCGAACGCTGAATCAGTTTGCTACACTGCCTGACATTTACCGCACGCCATACGGATTACCTCTCGACAATCCTTAATTGATCGGCTCCCGATGAATTGATTCCGGACGCGCGAGATTTCGAAGGCAACCACACGTTATTCGCCCATACAAAGGGATCGCACTTGTCCGGGGGGAAAGTGACAAGCGACCAACCCGCGCTCGACAGCGCATACAAGACCTACCTCCGCGACAGATCCGCGAGCGCCGGGCTCGCGTTGTGTCGGGCGCTCAGACTTTCCGGTCACGCAGAAGAAGCCATACGGGTACTGAAAGAACTCGCAGAGCGGGTTGAAGATCCGTTTTTTCGTGCGCAGATCGGTATTGACTTGAACCTCCTCGGCCTTTTTTCGCAGGCCGAGACACTATTGATTCAATCGCTCTCGGCGCTCCACCACGAACCTGATCGGCGAGCCTTGAAAGCTGAACTCGTGATCGCGCAATACGCTCAAGGTCGGTTTCACGAGGCCCACGCCCTCAATCGCAGGTCGCGCGATGCGTGGGGGCAAGCCGGTGTGGTTTCAAATATTTATCCGGCCCATACCAGCGAGTTCCGGCGAATTGTCAACAAACTACTTCGATCTGACGAATCTGCCGCCGGGAAACGGGTACTCATTATTCAGGAAGGTGGCCTGGGCGATCTGATCATGTTTTCCCGGTACTTGCATTTGTTACGGGATGAAGGTGCGGCGACTATCGTATTGCAGGCACCTGCCATCCTGGCGCCGATATTCGCCTCCTATGACTGGATCACAATCGTCGAGAATGCCGGCGATGCAATTGACCAAAGTGATTGCATCCTCAGTACCTTCGATCTCTTTATCCGGTATCAAAAAACGCAATACTTCCCAAGCTGGGCGGAAGCCTATGTGCATGCGCCAGCTGGACGAGAAATGGCAACGCTTGCAGCTGACGCTTTCCGCAATCGACGCAACGGGGTTCGCGAGATAGGCTTGATCTGGCGCAGCAATACTGCGGTGCGTCATGAACCGTATCGGTCAATCTCGCTGCAGCAACTCGCCCCATTGTTCAGTTCGTCGGCATGCCGCTTTCATGCGCTACAGTTCGGCAAGATCACCGACGAAGAGCATGCGCTGCTGGATGAACACGGCATTGGCGTCATCGGCGACGAACTGCGCGATCTCGGAGATACGGCCGTCATTCTCAATGAGCTGGACTTGCTGATCACGGTGGATACGGGGCCGGCCCACCTCGCTGGAGCGCTTGGACGGCCAGTATGGGTGCTGCTGTCGGCGGCATGTGACGAACGCTGGTACAACAGCCATCGCGATACGCCGTGGTACAGGTCCATGCAGCTATATCGGCAAACAACACTAGGTGACTGGAGCAGGCCCGTATCGGAAATGGCCGATGCTTTGGCTGGCAATGACGCGATAGGGTGATCACTGCGCGGGGATCGCGTTGATGTCCTGCCTCGGCGATGATTTGCCGGCCGTCATTCCATTCGTTATCGGCTGGGCTTAAACGCAAGCAATAGACAGCAGCGACGGCGCCGCGTGCCACGGCAGCAGCGCTTCCATGCGGTTGACCGGATGGTCGGCCATGCGGTCAGGCATCATGTATCCTCTGGCGCGCGCGTGCCATACAAGCGGCTTCCGGGATGGTGCCGTAGTATTTGTCTGTCTGCGCTCGGCACCTGATGCCACGAGCGGACGCAACGTTTCCTGAAGCGCGACGATCGAATTCACTCAAAAAGCCCGAGAAGCAACTTGTCATACGCTTCGATCTGCTTCGGATTGGTGGACAAAAACCGTCCGATCCTTTCTCGTTGCCGATTTCGATAATCCTGCCAACTCTCGTCGTGAAATTCGATCGCTCGCTCGAGTTGCCGACAGCCTTCATCCACATCGTTTTTACTATAAAAGTAGCCCAATTCTCGACAGAGGTCCGCGTTATGAACCAGCGCGTAACCTTTCCAGCAAACGTCGAAATAAAAATAATTCAACGCAAGCCCTGATTGATGGGAGATGACGATGTCGGTGAATTCCGAAAGAAACTGAGGCGTATTGTGGTACCCGACGAAGCTTATTTTCGAATCTCGCACAAGATCCAGATGATGCGCAACGCCGATGAATTCCGGGCTGCCTTTTGCAAGATGCTCCGTGTTCGTCGCATGCACATAGGATATTTTTTCGCCGAGCTTCCGGTAACCCAATTCCGCGATCAAGATCGGGTAGAGGCAAAACTTGGTGACGTCGATATTCGGCTCCATGACGGACAACCGCTTCGGTTGTCCGGTCGGGCGATACTCCCCGCGATGCGGGAGCGCGGCCGATCGTTCTTCCACGCAGATCGGATCCCAGACGAACGGTACCTCGCGAACAGGCTGGCGCCGCAATACGCTGAAGAAGCCGGCGCTGGTATCGACGACTTGCGGGATGATCCACACCTGGTCGTAACGCTCGTTGATGAATACCGTTTCAGCATGCCGCCTGCCGAAAATCATGGCTTGCATCATGTGCACGTATTCGGGACCGCAACAGTAGCTCACGACTTTCGTGCCACGCGCCTGCAGATACGAGGTTTGCTGCTGATCGATTTGCCCGCCGAGTTCGATAAGAACGTCGAGCGAATCTTTCGCGTCGTCGAAGGAACACACCGGAAACTGCTCGAGATCCCACGGAAGATCGGACGAGACCTTGATGCTCGTTGTGTTGACGAGCGTGACCTGATGACCAAGCGGCGAGTGTTGAAAGAGCTTCATCAGGTACAGGGTGTTCTGCTTGATGCCGTTGACCCAAAGGCTCTCGGTGGCGTGGTGAAGGCCGATTGTGATGCCGATGTGGAGTGATCGTGCGGAACTCATTGGGTCTCCGGAGTGCTCATCAAGTCGCGACTGAGATCATACCGCCTTCGCCTTTTTCCGAGCGGTTAAAAACTGTCAAAATCTGACCCCCGATACTTTCCCATGGACCATGAACCTGGGCGAGAATCTGCGCTAGTTTTAATCGCCTCTGCCCGCGCGGGCCTTGCGCAGTTCCGTGCGTTATTCCTCAGTGAATCGCACGACCGATTGATGTGATAACGCCCTTCCGCAGCATCACCTGCGCCGCAACGCTACAGTGAGAAATCAACGTCACACTGTAACAAATAGAACGTTTTCCTCATTCACCCAGAAGCGTTTGAGTAGCTCGCTGTCATCGGCTGGCACCGCAAGCATGTTGAGGCCCGCGTCGAAAAAGCGGTAGTCGTACTCCCCGAGCAGATCCTTAATGCGCTGCGCGTCGGACTTGAGAATCTCCACCCAGATCAACGGCCGAAATGTCTTGATGATTGAGCGCGCACCCATCAATACATCGATCTCCATCGATTCAACATCAATCTTCAGCAGGTCGACCCTTTTCAGGTTCAAACCATCAAGAGTGATCTGACGAACTTGTCGCCCGATCTCCGGTGAGTAATCGACGGATTGCCCGATCGACAGCATTGGCGTCGCGGGCTCCTTGATCTCGAGACTGCCGTACGAACCAGGCCGGGTGTAGTCCACACTTGGGATCGTGATGATTTCATCTGTCGCGCCGAGCGCAACGCAATGCGCCTGAACATTAAAAAGATTGTTTAGGGCAATGTTGCCGGCTAGAGCATAAAAAATGAAGTCCTGCGGCTCGAAGGCATGCACTGTCCCCCATCGCGTCATCATGCGACCGGCCTCTATTGAAAATACGCCGATATTAGCGCCGCAATCGAGGAACACAACGCCGTCGCCTAACCGCTGTCGCTGAACGCGCAGCAGCGACAGTAAGAATTCAACCTCCGATCCGTCGAACGAGCCCGTTTCGAGCAGGTTAAAACCGACACCATAGCAAGGTCGTCCGTCGACCATCGCGTAATCGTTGCGGTTGACGATCAGCGGACCGTGGTTGGTCGCGGCAAGAATGAACGATGTAGGGCGCTGCTCCGAAAACATAGTGGCCTCCTGACGATTGCGGTAATTTGAACACAACTGGGGCGAGAGGTGTCGAAGTCAAAGTGTGAACAAGCAAGCAAGGCCGCCCTTTTCGTCCAAGCCGCCGCGCCGATTCGCACCTCTCGCCATGCGTCGGGGGAATATCCATCCCGCAAATACTACCCCGTCGGCGCGACGTTTTCGCTGACGAGCTACCGGTTCTTGCCCGAGCGGGGAGAGACAAGTAACCGGGCGTTGTCCTCGAATGATGCGAAACCGTTTTATTGCCCGCCGCGCTTGCCGGCGCCTTTTGCACGCAGGTTGGGACGTACATCATGTCTGTGCGATTTCAAGGGGAGGCGCGCAATATGAACCAACACGATGTTTACGCTGCAAACGGGATCGACGACAGCGCGACGGCCAGCGCCAGAATTCAGCAATTGCCGGCCTCGCCGGCCGCCGCCGCGAACGACGCGCATCGCACTATTGCAGACGACTGGCTGCGTCACGCGGTCGACGGAATTAGCGTTATGCACCTCGATGACGACGAGCGACGACGTGTCGCCAAACAGCTCTTCAGAGACTCGAGCGCAGATGCAACAACGCCCGCAGAAGCGGGCGTTGTCGTCCAAATGTGTTACGCCATCCCCTTTTATCCGCGCTCCACACGAACTAAGTCATCGTACTCGCCGAACTCAGGTACAGCGGAATAATCAGGCCTCACGTCGGCCGACGAAGTGGCAGTCTCAATCCGGTGCGGATCGAAAAATTCTCGACGTATCGTGACGCCACCATCACGAGCAAAGATATATGATTTCCGACTTATCACCCTATCCGTACCGCCGTCAAATTCTCGATAAGTGGCCATCGATAGAAATAGCTTACCGGGCTCAACTTCCTGGAAGTCGTATGAAAGTGATTCCCTCAACAAATCGTCAAGAAAACCAAGTCCGATCGCCTTGGCTGTTACTTCAATAAAACAATATGGTTGCTCAACGGAGTCCACAAGAACCGTGTAAAGTTGGCCATTGACGTGAGCCGACCTGGCTTGCTCCTCAGACCAAATCTCCGTCGGCCGCTTCTTGGCACGGAACCATGACTTACAAAAATAGATAGGCCGCTTCATCAATTCCCGTTCGGCACGAAGGTGCTCGAGGGCCCCTGCCACACGCTCGACAACATCACTCCACTGCCCCGGCTCCGATTGCCGGAACAGCCGCGCCTGCGGATACCACGGCGAATCGTCGCGATCGGCCAACCAGCGCCAACAGCCGTCGAAGCGTGACAGGATCCAGACCGGCTTGCCCAACGCGCCCGCCACGTGCGCCACCGACGTATCGACGGTAATCACGAGATCCAGATGCGCGATGATCGCCGCCGTGTCCGCGAAGTCGCGCACGTGCTCCATCGGATCGACGGGACGCAGCGACGACGGAATCGTGTCGATCTGCCGGCGGGTCGTTTCGCCCTTCTGCAAGCTCACGAAGCTCACCCCCGGCATCTGCAGCAGCGGCAAATACGCGCTCGCCGGAAGCGAGCGGCGGCGGTCCGTCGCGTGCGCCTGCGCCTGATCGGGGCGCGGATCGCCCGCCCAGACCAACCCGACCTTCAATCCACCTTCGGGGATGCTGCTCCGCCAGTGCTCGACGAGCGGCGCAGGCACATGCAGATAGGGGACCACCGCGGGTATCGTGTCGAGCGTCGTTCCGCACCGCAACGGAAGACTCATGATCGCGATCGCCATCGACTCGCGTGACGCGGTGCGCCGCCCGGAACGGGTTCTGCCCCCGTGACAAACCGACGACGATCATATTTTCGTGCCGGAACAGTATTGCCATCGCGAAGTCGATCGCACCGGCGCTGCCCACGGCAACACGAGGTCCGATTATTACCACGACGCGCTATCCCGATGTGGCACAAAAGCACGTCATTGCTCCGTACTTTTGTTAAATAGCTTGAATGACCGACAACCGGCCGGCAATTTGCCTTACCATCCGGCCGTCATCCTCGCTGATGCCGAACACGGTCGACCGGCCGCAGGCAACGGCCACGGTTTTTTCTATCGGCAGCCCGAACCAGGCGCCGGTTTCATTCGAACGCCAGGACCGATCATGTTCCAGTCTCCGGGAGATTCATTCGTTAGCGGCTCGTTGCTCGGCCTGTGCGTCGAGGTGCCGCTTGCCGCGCTGGTTTCGCTGGCCATGCACGGCGTCGACTGGAACGGGCAGCGCATCGCGATGCTCGTCGCCACGCCGGTGCTGATCGCGTGCATCGCGCTGCTCACCCGCCCGGTGGCATTCAGCACGATCTTGAAGCACAAGCGCTCGCCTTTCGAGCTCGACGACAATGTTCGCGCGTCGATTTACGGCCGGCTCAGCGGGATCGCGCTCGGGCTGGTATTCGGCATCATGGTCGCGACGACGTTCTCCTGATTCCGCACGCCCGATCGCTCGACGCAGCCCGCATCGGGTCCGAAGCATCGCCCGTTCACACGGGCATCGTCTCGCGGCGCTGCATCACCCCGCCGCAACCACCGGATTGAACGACGTATCCCACAACGGCGCGACGTTGGCCGGCCCGTCGAGCACGCCGATCCGGGCGAACACATCCGCCACCTGTTGATGCTGCGCGACCACGTCGGCCGTCACCGGTAGCAACGCAAAGTCTTCGCTGCGCTGGTCGAACATCGTGACGAGATCGGCAACCGGCACGCGCGTCTCGCGGTTCTGCGCGAGCGCGCAGTCGCGAAAATGCCCGTTCGCCCACGCATACGCGTGCCGGAACCGCAGCAGCAGATCGCCGGTGGCCGATCGACGGCGCGCATCGTCGAGTGTGCGCGGGTTCGCGTACACAGGGAAATTACCCGACAGATAGCCCTTCCCCGTCTTCAGCACGCGCGCACCGTAGCGATTGCGTGCGAGCTGACCGTTGTAGCCGTAGATCGCCCACGCGTCGATGTCGCCGCGATCGTACGCGGATAGCCCGTCGGTCGGCGACAGGTTGATCGGCTGGATATCGTCGAAACCGAGGCCGGCCTCCGTCAGCTGGCGATACAGGAAATAGTGCGACGTCGTCGCGCGCACGTATCCGACGCGCTTGCCCTTCAGGTCGGCGATGCCACGGATCGGCGTGTCCTTGCGCGCGAGCGTGACCTGGTTGTTCAGGTCTTCGCGCACCCGCGAAATGAACCGCACATTGGCCTTCTGGCGCGCGGCGAACACCGCGGGTATTTCGCTACCCGAACCGATATCGAGTGCATCCGCATTGAGCGCCTCGATATGCAGCACGCCGTTGTTCAGCTCGCGCCAGTCGATCCGGTACGGCGTGTCGCCGAGCCCGGCCGCCTGCAGCAGCGCACGCCAGCCGCCCTTGTAGGTCGCGACGCGCAACGTCGTGCCGGCGAGATCGGCGTTGACGGCCTGCGCCGCGAACACGGACCTCCCGGCCAGGGGCGCCGCCGCGACCGCGGCGCCGGCGAACAGCAGGCGGCGGCGTGCCGCCGAGATAGACGACATCGGGTGCTCCTGTCGATCGAATGAGTCGTTGGGGCCGTCGCGTCAATGCAGCGCCGGAAATCCGTGGCGTTCGGCCAGCAGCGCGAGGATGCGGCGTGCGTCGGTGACGAAGCGCACGTCGCCGAGCGTCTGCGCGTCGTCCGGCGCCGGCTGGTCGCGACCGAGTACAAGGACCGGCAGGCCCTGGTGCGCATCGTCGAGCGCCTCGATCAACGCGGGCCGCGGCCGCTCGAAGCCGACGCGCCTCACGTCGAGGCGGCCGGCACGATCAGGGGCGCTGGCCAGCAACCCTTCGATCGACAGTCCGTGCGGGCAGACGAAGCGTTGGCCCGGATGCTTCGGATCGACAAAACCCGGTTCCAGCAGAAACAGCACATCGCGACTCATGTCAAACGGCTCCTGTGTTCGTTGATCCACCCGACCGGGATGAACGCGTGCCTGCGTGCACTGCCGTTCCCGGAGCATGCCGGCCCGCGACCGGATGCCCGACTCTACCGTCACGTTTCGCGTGGCCCTACCAACGTTTTGCGGAATCGATATGCGGGCACGCTTAGCGCAACGGTGGCTCGTCGCACAGCGCGCGTTGCGTAAAAACATCGCGATCGCGGCCGCATGTGCTGCGGACATCGAACGATTTCATCGATCGATATGACGGCGTGCACGGGTTTCCGGCGCCCGGCGTCCGCCGTCGGTACGATGCATTCGCCGCGGCGTGCGCGCCGGACGCGATCGCGACGAACCTGCCGGGCCGACGACAACACACATTACAAATCGGCCGCGCCGCGATTTACAAACCACGGATCGACCGTTCGTCGGCGCCCCCGTCGTCAATAGCATCGTGATCCTCACAGACGTACCCATAAAAACAGAGGATAGTCATGATCAAAAAATCGGTAGTCCTGGGTTTGGTTTCGATCGGTTCCGTCAGTGCGTACGCACAGAGTTCGGTCACGTTGTACGGCGTCGTCGACGCCGGTATCGCGTATACGAACAACCAGGGCGGCGCAAGCAACATCCAGCAGACGAGCGGCAAGCTGAGCGGCAGCCGCTGGGGCCTGAAAGGCGCGGAAGATCTCGGTGGCGGCCTGCAGGCGGTCTTCACGCTCGAAAGCGGATTCCGCCCGAGCGACGGCGGGCTCGGCCAGGGCGGCCGCCTGTTCGGCCGCTCGGCGTACGTGGGCCTCGGCAAGAAGGGCCTCGGTACGCTGACGTTCGGCCGCCAGTACGAGCCGATCACCGACCTCGTCGCACAGTACTCGGGCGCCGGCTTCTGGTCGCCGGCCACGCACGTGGGCGACAACGACAACCTGAACCAGAGCTTCCGGCTGAACAACGCGGTGAAGTTCCGCAGCGACACGATCGCCGGCTTCACGGCCGACCTGCTCTATGCATTCAGCAACCAGGCAAACGGCGGTGCGGGCACGGGCTTCTCGAACAACAACGCATGGGGCGCGTCGGCGAACTACGTGAACGGTCCGCTGTCGGTCGGCGGCGGCTATGTGCGGTTCAACCACCCGAACTCGACGTCGAACACGAGCGGCGCGGTGGGCGGCGCGACCTCGACCACCGGCAACGACTACAGCGGTGCATTCTTCTACGGGCTGAACGGCGGCGTGCTCAAGCAGCAGATCGGTGCACTCGGCGCGAACTACGCGCTCGGCCGCGCGACGCTCGGCTTCGCATGGAGCCATACGCAGCTCGACTATGTCGATGGCTCGTCGCGCAAGTTCAACAACTACGACGTGAACGCGCGCTACCAGATCACACCGGCCGCCACGCTGATCGGCGTCTATACGTTCACCGACGGGCGCGCGAGCGGCCTGCCGGGCACTGGCGGCCAGACGCTGAAGCCGCGTTGGCACCAGTTCACGCTCGGGTTCGACTATGCGCTATCGAAGCGCACCGATATCTACGTGTCGGGCATCTACCAGCTCGCGGCCGGCGATGCGAGCACGGCCACGTCGGGCGGCTATCGCAAGATCGCGGCGATCTCGAACATCGGCAGCGCGTCGTCGACGAACCGGCAGCTCGCATTTGTCAGCGGGCTGCGCGTGAAGTTCTGACGGCACGCACATCGGGTGCGGCACGATAAGCAAAGCGGGATTCGTTGTTTGCCGCGCCGCGCCCGGTTGCCGAGAATGTCCGTTTCCCCGCGCACGGCCGCCTGCGTAGATGCCAACCCGCACCGGCTTCGTGCCCGTCGTCGTGGGCCGGCCCGGCGTGCGCAATCCTCGCCAGGAGCCCGCCATGAGCGACACCGCCCTCGCCGCCCCGCTCGCGCCGTCGCCGTTCGTCGACGTCCATTCGCCGGCGGATTTCCCCGACAGCCCCGTATCGCGAGCGCTCGCGCAGCCGCTGATGCTCGGGCTGTTCCTGCCGATCCAGGCCGGCGGATGGAGTGCGTCGACCTTGCCGCGTTCGACCGACTGGACGTTCGAATACAACGCCGACCTGGTCGCGCGCGCCGAGGCGCTCGGCTTCGATCTCGTGTTCGCGCTGTCGCAGTGGCTGCCGAAAGGCGGCTACGGCGGCGTGTTCGACGGCCACGCGCTCGACTCGTTCATGACGCTGGCCGCGCTGACCGCGCGCACCGAACGGATCATCCTCGTCGCGACGAGCCACGTACTCTACGGGCCGTGGCATCCGCTGCATTTCGCGAAATTCACCGCGACGCTCGATCACATCTCGCGCGGGCGCTGGGGCATCAACGTCGTGACGGGCCACCGCGCGGTCGAACACGAGATGTTCGGCTGGAGCCGAATCGAACACGACCGCCGCTACGCGCTGGCTGCCGAATTCCTCGATGCGGTCCAGCAGTTGTGGGCGCAACCGGACAACTTCAGCTATACGCCGGCGCTGTCCAGCTGGCGCCTGGGCGGCGCATTCGTGACGCCAAAGCCGCGCTATGGGCGCCCGTTGCTGATCAACGCAACGGGCTCCGACGCCGGCATCGAATTCGCCGCGCGCTATTCCGACATTGTGTTCGTCACGAGCCCGGCCGGCCCCGACGCCGAACGCGCGATCGACGCGCTGCCCGCGCATACCGCTCGCGTCAAGGCGGCGGCTGCCGCGCACGGCCGAACCATCCGCACACTGCTCAATCCGCTCGTGATCTGCCGCGAAACGGCGGCGGAGGCGCGCGCGTACCGCGACGCGATCGTCGCGCATGCGGACGAAGGCAGCTTCCACCGCTTCGACAGCGATGCGCATGCGTGGCGCGGCGGCTTCGACCAGCGTTCGCAGGCCGCGGCGCGCGCGATCGGCGGCAACATCTCGATCACCGGTTCGCCCGATGAAGTCGCCGACACCATCGTGCGGCTGCACCGCGCCGGCATCGACGGCATCCAGTTGAGTTTCTACGACTTCAAGCCCGATCTCGACTTCTTCGGCGAACGCGTGCTGCCGCTGCTGCATGACGCCGGCTTGCGGCGCTGAGGTCCGGCCGCGGCAGCCTGCCGCGGCGCGGTCAGAACACGCGCCCTTCGGTCAGGTGCGTCGTCACGCCGTTCAGCGCGTAGTCGCCGATCACGCGCGCCTTGTGCAGTAGCGGGTTGTGACTGAAGATCGTGCGCAGGTTGCGCCAGTGTCGGTCGAAGTTGTGTGCGCGCGCGGTCGCCGACGCGCCGCCGACTTCGAACAGCCGCTCGGCCGCATGCAGCGCGAGCTTGCTGACGATAAGTTGCGTTCGCGCGGTCGCGAGCGCGCTGTCGAGCACATGCGCATGCGCGTCGGCGTCGCCTGCTTCGATCGCGTCGGCGGAGCGATCGAGCGCCCGCGCGTTTTCGCGGACGAGCGCATCGATTGCGTGGCTGTGCGCCGACAGCTCGCCGACGACTTGCTGGACGAAATGATCGTCGCGCGCGGTCGGTGCCGGGCTGTGCAGCGCCGGACGTCCGTGCGCGAGCACGTAGCGGCGGGCATCGGCCACCACGTTGCGCACGATGCCCGCGCCCGTCGCGACGAGATGCAGCTGCCGCAGCGCGCCGCAATGACGGCCGACGAGCGTAGAGCCGTCGCGTGCGGCCACTTCGTCCGCGAACACCTGCACGTTCTGGAGCAGCAGGCTGCCGCTCGCCGTCATGCGCTGCCCCATCCCGTCCCAGTCGTCGAGCACCTGCAAGCCGTCGCGCGCGACGGGAATGATCACGGCCAACGCGCTGCCCTGCTCGTCCTCCACGTTGATGCGCGCGAAATCGGCAAACGCGGTGCCCGTCGAATAGTATTTGCGGCCCGTCAACCGATGGTGATCGCCGTCCCGGCGCAGCACGGTCGTGTTCTCGCCCGGCCGCGACGTGCCGAGTTCGGTCGACGCGCCACCGAAGATCGCGCCGGCCAGCACGCGTTCGAGCTGCACGTCGTTGAACGGCGTGCGCGGCGACAGCCGTAGCGTCTCGGTCTGGTCATAGTGAATGCGCAGCGCGTGCGCGAGATTCGAATCGGCGGCGGCCAGCGTCGCGATCGTGTCGAACAGATCGACCAGCGTGCCGCCGAGGCCGCCACGTTCCGCCGGAATCCGCAGCGCGCCCAGCGCCGAGCGCCGAAAGATCGTGAAACCGTCGAACGGCAGTTCGCGGCGCGCCTCGCGTTGCGCGGCATCCTGCCCGATCGCGTTCGCGAGATCGGGCAGCGTGGCAAGCGCGTCGCGCAACGCGTCGCGCGGATCGACGGCATCACGGGCAGTCATCGGGCAAATCCTTGTGCGAGAAGAGCGGGAGCGTCGCGGCGTGGCGCGATCGCGGCTTCGCAAAGTATAGGGACGCATCCGGCACACGTGAAAAGCCGATTTCAGCTTTTGTTATGCGTGCGCCGGGATTGGTCGCGCACCGCCGTCGCGTCAGTGCTGGATGCCCCAGCGACGCACGGTCACGCGCTCGAGCGTGTCGAACAACAGGTCGCGGCCAATGCGCGTCGGCGCCGCGAGCGACGTCAGCACGAATGCGCAGAACTCGCCGAGCGCATACATACGGCCCAGCCACTCGCGATTGCCCGACGCACGAAACCCGCCGTTCACGCCCCTCAGGATTCCGCCGACGGCGCCGGGACTCGTGCGATGCCGTCCGGATAGCGGAGCTCGATCGCTCCGTGCCTGTCGCGGATCCCCGACGGCGGCACGGCCTCCACGCTTGCGCGATCGACGCCTTCGCACACGGCCAGGTTCGCATTCGTGCGGTAGTAGACGCGCTGGTCGTCGACCGCGAACGACCAGTTCAGGAAACGCAGGCTTGGCACGTCGATCCCCGGCAACGGCTTGCGGTAGTTCTTCCCCCATAGCAGGTGGCCATTCGCATCGATCAGTACGTCGTGAAAAACGGCGCGTGCCGTTTCGACGTCGATACGCCCCGGCTTGTCCACGATCTTGCCGTCGTAAAGAATCTGCCCGCCGAGCCGCGCATAGCGATAGCCGAGGCCGGCCACACCGGCCGGATCGTCGATGCCGCGCTTGCGCACGCCGGCACAGAACAGGTGCTTCGCATCCCGTGCGTACGCGCCGCCGATATGCGTGAAGCTGGCCACATCGGCCTTGACCACGGTCAGATGGCACTGGCCGCGATCGGGATTGTGAATGTCGCGATCGAAGTAGTACGCCTGCCGTGCATCGCAATACCAGTCGCCACCGAGCGATTCCAGCGTGGCCGCATCGCCGTCGGCGATGAGCCCTTCGCCCGCGTCGTCGTAGCGGGACGCGGCGCCGGCCGCGTAATAGCGCAGCCCCGATGCATCGACCGCAAAGTTGTCGACCAGATGCCGGAAGCTGCCGAGATCGAAATGGTTGAGCGCGTGATAGCGATGCCCGCTGCCGACGCGCGCCCATACGCGTTCGCCATCGGTATGGAACGGCCCGCCGAGCGGCGCCAGCGGCGCTGTCCGCGTGTCGCGACGCTGCCGCGCTTCGGCCTCCTGCCGGCGCTGCGCTTCCTCTGCGTCGTAGATCGCCTGCTGCTCCGGCGTGACGGCCGATGCGTCCAGGTGTTTCTGCATGTGCTGCGCATGCAACGACTGTACGGTCGCGATGCAGAACACCGCATGCGGAACCGCGCGCAGATACAGCGCCCAGTCGTCGGCATCGTTCCGGTAGAACCAGTGCACCGATTCGCCGCTCCATCCGGCCGGGTCCATGCGGGTCAGCAACGCAGCCTTGACGTCCTTGACCTTGCCGGGCACGACGAACGTGAGGCTGTAGTCGCTTGTTCCGAAATCATCGAGGCTCTCATCCTCGAACAGGCTTCGCATCAGTGTTTCGAGTTCTTGTAAGGTCATCGGTTCGTGTCGATCGGGTGACGTGCAACGGGAAGGACAGGGATGCCGTGGCCATTCTAACCATGTCGGCGCACGCGCCAAGCTGATACGCGCGGCGCGGCGCCAGCATGGGCTCACGCGCGGCCAGCTCGCGAACATCCGCGCGTTCCCCGGCGATCGCCCAGGCGTCAGCGACGCGCCGCGAAGGCATCGACGCCCGTCAATGCCGCGGACCACGCCCACAGACGCTTGGCGTCCTCCGGATCAATTGCATGTGGCCGCACGCCCGACTCCTCGTTGCCACGCGTCACCACCGCGACGTCGCAATCCTCGCAGTAAACGCCGCCGGTTTCGGCGAGGCGCGGCGACGTTGCGGCCCACACCTGCGTCGCCGCCCCCTGCGCCGGCGTCTTGAAAGTCGGATCGATCGGCACGCCGTGCTCGTCCACCCAGCCCTGCGCCATCATCTCCTCGCGTGTGAGATGGCGCTGAAGCGGCGTCGCGATCTTGCCCGGATGCAGTGAATACGCGCGAACGCCGTAACCGGCGCCAAGCGCATCCAGTTGCACCGCGAACAATGCGTTGGCGGTCTTCGACTGTCCGTATGCCAGCCATTTGTCGTAACCGTGCGCAAACTGAACGTCATCCCAGCGGATCGGCGACAGCCGGTGCCCGAGCGACGACACGGCGACCACGCGGGCGCCGTGCCCATGCGCGAGCGCGGGCCACAGTCGGTTCACGAGCGCATGGTGGCCGAGATGATTGACGGCCATCTGCGCCTCCCAACCATCACCGACTCGTGTCTCTGGGCACGCCATGACGCCCGCGCTGTTGATGACGACATGCACGTCGCGCCGCGCGTCGACGAACCGCGCGGCGAATGCGGCCACGCTCGCGAGATCGGCGAGGTCGAGCGCCACGCTCTCGACGCCGGCCATCCCGCGCGTCGCGTCGCGCGCGGCTTCGACGCTCCGCGCGCCGACGATGACGTTTGCGCCGGCCCGGGCCAGTGCGCGCGTCGTTTCGAGGCCGAGACCCGAATGGCCGCCCGTGACGATGGCCGTTTTGCCGTGAAGGTCGAGACCGGCCAGGACGTCGCTCGCCGTCGACACAGCGTCGAATCCGGAATGAAGGGGGTGTTGCCTGCTCGTCATTGAAGGCTCCAGGAACGATGCGCACAGCGCGCGGCCGCCCGTCGGTCACGTCACTGCACGAGGTCATTCTCCGGTCACGCTTCCGGACTGTGAATGCAATAGAATCCGGTTTTTCGTCGAGATCGTCCGGGAGTTGCGCATGGATCCACTGTCGGAAGTGCTGTCGCTGCTCGAAACGCGTGACTCGTTTTTCACCGGCCTGCGCGCCGGCGGCGAGTGGGCAGTCGCGATTCCGCCGCCCGACGGGATCAAGTTCAACGCGGTGGTCGAAGGAAGCTGCTGGCTGACCGTCGACGGCGCGGGGCCGCCTGTCCGGCTACGCACGGGCGACTGTTTCCTGCTCGCGTCACCGCGCGCATTTTCGCTGGCGAGCGATCCGGCGGTCGTGCCGATACCGGCCGCCGACGTGTACCGGAATGTCGAACGCGGTATCGCGCACTTCGGCGAACCGGAGGATTGCTTTCTGATCGGCGGCCGCTTCGCGTACGAAGAAGGCATGCCGCTGCTGCTCGGCAGCCTGCCGCCGGTGGTGGTCGTGAGCGGCGAATCCGAACAGGCGGCGGTGCTGCGCTGGGCGCTGCAGCAGCTCGCGCAGGAATTCGGCGCGTCGTCGCCAGGCGGGTCGCTGATGGTCCGGCATCTCGGACACATGATGCTCGTGCAGATCCTGCGGCGCTACGTCGACGACGGTGCGAACGGCGATGCCGGGTGGCTTGCCGGGTTCGCGGATTCACGGGTGAGCGCGGCGCTGGCCGCCATCCACGCGGAACCTGCACGACGCTGGACCGTCGACGCACTCGCGGCCTGCTGCCACGTGTCGCGTTCGACGTTCGCGCTGCATTTCAAGCGGCGGCTGGGATTCGGGCCGCTCGAATACGTGCTGCGCTGGCGGATTCAGCTTGCGATGCGGGAGCTGCGGCGCTCGAACGCATCAATATCGACGGTCGCGCAACGCCTCGGCTACGACTCGGATAGCGCGTTCGGGCACGCGTTCAAGCGCATCGTGGGCTGTTCGCCGCGTGCCTACCGCAATGACCTGGCCGACGAGTCGGGCCGTTAGCGCCGGTCGCTTCCGCGTCTGTTGACGCCCGCAAACGGCGTCGGCGGCACAACCGACGCTGCAGTTTCATCGACTGGATTCATTCGCATCAACGACATCGGGATAAGTATTCTTATCACAACGCATCTATTTCAACATGAAACTCACCTGCGCACGAATCGTCGCACCGCGCGCGACGCCGTTCCAACACACGGCAACTCGGCGGGCAAACGCGGCGCAACGTGCGAACGACATGCCGCACCGGCGCGTTATCCCTGCGTATGTCGCAATTCGCCGTCGATCTGCTGCGGCAGCCTCAGCAGGTTGAAGATCGGGCAAACGGCTTCGACCGCCTGATGCAACGCACGGATGGCCTCCGGCGGCTCGGGCGACGCGATGTCCAGCGTATAGCGGATGTTGTGCGGGAAGACCGGGACATGCTCGAACCCCGGCTGCTGCGCGAGCGGATGCTGGTCGCCGGTCACCTCGACCGCGATCGAGTCGATCTTCAGGCCGCGCTCCGCAGCCTGGATCAACGTGATGTGCGTGAGGCAACTGCCGAGCACGCCGAGTTGCAGTTCGGGCGACGCAGGCCCGAGGTTATAGCCCGCGAAATCGGGCGGGCTGTCGCTGAGCACCTGGAAATCGCGAATCCGGATCTCGCGCACGCCGCTGCGGCCGAGCGCGCGTACGGTCGCCTTCAGCGGCGTCGCCTTGAAATCGGGATCGTTGCGTGCCGCTTGCTGCTTCGCGTGCCATGCAGCGCGTTTTTGGGCGAGATAGTCGTTCAGGGTCGTCATGTTAGGGTCACGGGCCAGCGGCACGCGAAAGGAGAAACGAGTCGTTGCGGTTAAAGGCGATCAATCGATCGCCGGAATCCATGCGGCCGTCGCCGCGTCGCTCGCGCGGAACGCCGGAAACTTCGCGCCGAGTTCGGCCACGGTGCGAATGTCGTTTTTCACGATATCGTCGCGCGTGATCAGCGTCGGCCTGACCGCGATGCGTGCGCCCGGATTCTGGCCGGCGACGAGCAGTGCCGCGGCCCGCACGGACACGGCCCCGACGACCGCGGGATTGGTCGCGGCCGTCGCGACCCATGCGCTGTCCGGCGCGCGGATGGCCTCGATGTCGGCCGTCGAGATGTCCGCGCTATAGATACGGACCTTCGACGACAGCCTGGCCTCGTCCGCCGCAAGCTTCGCGCCGCGCGCGAACTCGTCGTAAGGCGCGAATACGACGCGGATGTCCGGGTTCGCGCGATAGGCGGCGGCCGCCTGATTCGCGACCGATTGCGCGATCGGCGTGTCGACGGTGCCCCACCGCGCCTTTTCCCGAACCTTCGGGTGCGCGCGCTTGAAATCCCGCCAGGCCGCATCGCGCCGGTCGAGCGGCGCGAATCCGGCCACATAGACGTATCCTGCCGCGAACGCGTCGCCGTTGTCCTTGACGGCCTGATCCAGCAGCAGGTTCGCGAGGTCCCGATCGTTCTGTTCGATCTGCGGCACCTTCGGATTGGCAAGATCGACGTCGAACGCGACAACCTTGATGCCCTTGTCGAGTGCACGCTGCACGACATCCTTCAGCGACTCGGGCAAGCCGTGGTTGACGATGATCGCGGACACGCCGATGCTGATCGCCTGCTGGATCTGTTCGCGTTGCTCGGCCGCATCCTGGCGGCCCTCGTAGATGCGCAGATCCACGCCGAGCGCACGTGCCTGCTTCTGCGCGCCGGCCTCGTACGCCTGGAAGAAGTCGCCGGTCGACAGGTAGTTGACGAGCGCGATCTTCACGCCGCCCTTGTCGAACGGCGCCGGCGCGCCCTTGAGCGGTCCCGCGTGTGCCGCAGGCGTACCCAGCACGATCGCGGCACCCACGACGAGCGCGCCGATCTTCAGGTCGATACGCAACTTTCGGCGAAGCAACGATTGCATGGCGTGTCTGCCTCCACATCGAACGATATCGGCCCAATCTATCAGTGCGACACACGAACGCAAACCGATCGATTCGGCAATGGATATTACTTTGGATAACAAACTGTCCGAACCCGGCGAAGCGGTGAATCGACGAACCTGTCCGCACCCGCGCCGGGGGTCGCGCCACCGCGCATCATGCGCGGGCATCCGCACGGCGACCGATACCGAACGTAAACGCAAGCGCCAGCACGAGCAACACGCCCTTGATGAAATCCTGCATGTAGTAAGGCGCGTTCAGCATCGTCAGCCCGTTGAGCAGCACGCCGACGAACACCGCCCCGACGACCGTACCGAAGACGTTGGGCCGCTTTGCGCCCCACACCGCGTATCCGATCAGCGCGGCGGCCACCGCGTCGAGCAGCAGCGAGTGTCCCGCGCTCACGTCGCCGCGACCGACCCGCGCGGCGATCAGCACGCCGCCCAGCGACGCGATCGCGCCCGACACGACATACGCGGCGACACGATAGCGCGCAGCCGGCGCACCGGCCAGCCGTGCCGCCGTTTCGTTGCCGCCGATCGCGTAGATCACGCGGCCCCAGCGCGTCGCCTCCATCGTGACGCAGGCCAGCACCGTCACTGCCGCGAGGATCAGCACGGGCAACGGTACGACGTCGAACGCGCGCAGCCGGCCGAGCGCAAGAAAGGCGACGGGGAACACGCCCGTCGCGTCCGTGCCGTCGGGCAACACCGAGCCGGTCGCGAGCGAACGGCCGCCGGTCGGGATCAGTTGCAATCCGGCCAGCAGGAACAGCGTGCCGAGCGTCGCGAGCTGATCGGGCACGCGCAACCGCGTAATCAGCAAGCCGTTGAACCACCCGGCGGCGACGCCAAGCGCGAGGCACGCGATCACGGCGGCCAGCGCGCTGCCGTGCCAGACGACCAGCACGTAGCTCGCAGCCATCTGTGCGGTCGCGGCCACGCTGCCGACCGACAGGTCGAAGCCGCCGGCCGCGAGCGTGACGGTCACGCCGATGCCGAGCAACGCGACGATCGACACGGCCTGCAGGATGCTGAACAGATTGTCGAGGTTCAGGAACGCGGGCTCCCTGAGCGCGAACACGATCACGAGGGCGGCCAGCACGAGCAGGATGCCCGTGCGTTCCAGTGCATCGCGGATGCGGGCCGGCGCGGGACGCGACCGCTCGCCGGGCGAGGCGGGCTGCATGACGGAAGGGGGAACGGATTTCATGAGGTAGCTTGCACGACGGTAGAAATCGGATGCAGGCGATCGAGCGTGGCGCGATCGAATCGCACGACACGATCGGCGATCTCGGCCGCTTCCTCGAGATCGCTGACGAACACGATCGTCGCGCGCTCAGGCGCATGGCGCCTCAGCAAATCGACGATATCGGCACGCGCACCCGCATCGACGCCCTGAAACGGCTCGTCGAGCAGCAACAGCCGTGCAGGCTCGGCGTGCCAGCGAGCGAGCACGACCTTCTGCTGATTGCCGCCTGACAGGCGGGCCACGCGATCGTCCGGGCCCGTGCAGCGAATGCCGAACCGGGCGATCGTCGCCGCCGCGACCGCGCGTTCGCACGAGCGACGCACCGCGCCGCTCGCGAACCAGCGCGACAGGAACGGAAAGCCAATCGTGCCCGCGATCGATGCGAACGGCACGCTGTCGGGAAACAACGACGCCCGCCAGCGATCTTCGCCGGCCAGGAATACGCCCGCGCGAATCGCGTCGGCCGGCGAACGCGGCCGCCATGGCCGGCCGTCGAGCGTCATCTCGCCGGCCGCCGCACGCGCCGCACCGAAGATCGTATTGGCGAAGCGCGACTTGCCGCCGCCGACCGGGCCTGCGATCGCGACGATCTCGCCACGCCGGACCTCGAGGTCGAACGGGATACTGGTCGGCGTCAGCCGGATCTGCCGCGCACTGAAGCCCGCGCCGGATCCGGACTGCCCGTCGCGAACCGGCGCCGATGCACGCGCGCGCGGCAATGCGCGTCCGATCATCGTTTCCACGGCGGCATCGAAATCCACCGGCGTGGCCAGATCGGCAACGATCCGGCCATCGCGGACGATCGCCACGCGATCGGCGATGCGACGCAAATCGCCGAGCCGATGCGACACCAGCAGGATCGCGACGCCGTCTCGGCGCAACGCGTCCACCAGCACGAACAGCCGCTCGGCCTCCGGCGCGGACAGGCTGGCGGTCGGCTCGTCGAGAATCAGCAGCGACGGCTGACTGGCCAGCGCGCGCGCCAGCGTCACACGCTGCTGGTCCGCCAGTGACAGCGAGGCCAGCGGCGCCGCCAGGTCGACGTCGAGTCCGACGCGCTCGGCGAGCGGTCGCGCCGCGGCTCGCCGCGCGGCCGGCGGCACGCGCCAGGCCGACGCCGGATCGCACAGCCGGTCCAGCAACAGGTTGTCGGCAATCGACAGCGTCGGCACGACCGCATCGGCAACCGACTGGTGCACGGTCGCAACGCCGAGCCGCTTCGCGGCATGCGGCGACGCCGGTCGATAGGGTTCGCCGCGCAGCGCCAGCGTGCCGCCGTCCGGCCGCAGCGCGCCGCTCAGGATCTTGACGAAGGTCGACTTGCCGGCACCGTTCGCGCCCATCAACGCGACGACTTCGCCGGCCTCGATCGACAGATGCAGCGCCGACAGCGCGACGGTCGCGTCGAAGCGCTTCGCGACGCCCGCGGCGCTCAGGACGGGCGGCGGCATGAAGCGATCCGGCCGGTTGTCACGGATGGCTGCCGCATCCCGTTCGCATCTTCCCGTTTCGCCGGTATCGGCACGTCACGGTTCATGTCTCGCGACTCCCCTGTCGTTCGTTTCGCCGTGGCCGGCACACCATTCACTCGGCGCCCGTTCATGCCGTTGCAGTCTCGCGCCGCAACGCCGGCAGTTCCAGGTTCGCGCGGAAATCGCCGCCCACGTAATCGGTGTCGAGCAGATCGCGGCGTCGCAATTCGGGCAGCAAACCGTTGAGCAGCAAATCCTCCTGGTCGGGCTGGCCGAGCCCGTGCAACGACAGTACGTCGACGAGTCCCGCGCGATAGCGCGTTTCGATCGCATCGGCGAGCTGCTCCGGCGTGCCGGCCACGAACCAGTGGCCGGTCTCCTGCGCGCGGACGATCAGCTCGCGCAGCGTCAGCCGCTGGCGCGCGTAGCCGACGAAGATCGCAACGCGCCCGCGCCGGCGATGCACGCTGTCGATCGCCGGCAACAGCGATTCCGGCAACGGCTGATCGAGCGGCAGGCCGCGCAGGTCGACACGACCGCCGAGCATGTCGGCGAGCTTCAGCCTGCCTTGTTCGTAGTCGATGCGTTCATGCTTGTCGCGCAACCGCCGCGCGACATCGGCATCGGATTCGCCGATCACCGAATGAAACGAATTCATCACGAGCGGCAGCCGGTCGCCGCGACCGAACGCGGCGGCCTGCCGGTGCAGCTCGGCGACGAACACGCGGGCATCGTCGAGCGTCGGCTGCGACGTATAGACGACTTCCGCATACCGCGCACCGAGCGCCACGCCGCTCGCCGACTGCCCTGCCTGAAACAGGACCGGCCGCCGTTGCGGCGAGGGCGGCACGTTCAGCGGCCCCTGGACCTGAAAGTGCGCGCCGCGGTAGTCGATCGGGCCGAGCCTGAGCGGATCGACCGAAATGCCGCCACCCCGCCCGCGCCGCGTCGCGTCCGGATCGTTCGCGTCGAACAGCGCGTTGACGACTTCGACGAATTCGGCCGCGCGTGCGTAACGGCGCTCCGGGTCGGGCAACGCCGCGTCACCGAAGTTTTCCTCGCCGACCGACGACGTGACCGCATTCCATGCGGCGCGGCCGCCGCTCACGTGATCGAGCGTGCCGATCAGGCGCGCGAGGTTGTAGGGATGGTGATACGTCGTCGACACGGTCGCGACGAGCCCGATCGCCGAGGTCGCCTGGCTCAGCGCCGCCAGCGCGACGATGGGCTCCTGGCTGCCCGTGCTACCGGCAAGGCCGGCTGTATCGGCCTGCAGCAGATCGGCGGTAAAGAGGCCCGTGATCTTCTCGGCTTCCGCCTTGCGTGCGAGCGACGCCGCGCGCCGCACGCCCTGCGCAACCTCCGCATCGCCGGGTGCATAGAGCACACTGGCCGCGCCCACGAGCGTCTTCAGCCGTCTGCGGGCGCGGCTCATGACGCGGCCCCGATCATCGCGCCCGTGCGTGCGGTGCGCGCCATGCGTCGTTCGCCATCGTCGTTCATCTGCATTCCTCGTGATTCCGTTGGTTCGGGCGATGCATGCCGGCATCACGATGGCGAGCACACTCGCGTCGGATCGTCCGGCAGGCGCCATGCACGCGCCACAAGGCGCGCAGCCAACGACCATAACGCAAGCCCCCCGGTGGGCCGGAACGAATATTTTCGGCTTTCGATATTCTTCTTGATTGTTTGACCGCGCGAGCGCCGGCGAAAAATAATTCTGCATGCCTAACCCGTTGATCAGGCCGCTTCAACCCGCGCCGATCGCCTCATCATGACGTTCGACGCCATCCGCTCCGACTCCCCTTTGTCCGCGTTGCCGTTCCGCCTGAGCGTGCTCGACAAGAGCCCCGTTGCGCCGGGGGAAAGCGCCGCCGACGCACTGGCGCGCAGCATCTCGCTCGCGCGCTTCGCCGATGCCGCCGGCTACCACCGCTACTGGCTCGCCGAGCATCACAACACGGCCGCGCTCGCGTGCCCGTCGCCCGAGATCCTGATCGCGCACGTGCTCGCGCACACGCAGCGCATCCGTGTCGGGTCGGGCGGCGTGATGCTGCAGCACTACAGTCCGTACAAGATCGCGGAAAACTTCAACCTGCTCGCGTCGCTCGCGCCCGGCCGCGTCGATCTCGGCATCGGCAAAGCGCCGGGCGGGCTGCCGCTGTCGACGCGCGCACTGCAGGACGGCTACGATCCCGCGCGGCGCGCATCGTTCGCCGATCTGGCCGACGCGCTGCATCGCCATCTTCAGGGGACCGCAGCGACCGCCGATGCAACCGGGCAGGACGCCGGCGCACTGCACGCGACGCCGCACCCGCCGGTCCCCGCGCAACCGTTCCTGCTCGGCGCCAGCGCGGCAAGCGCCGCGCTCGCCACGCGGCTCGGCTGGGCGTACGTTCATGCGTCGCACCTCAACGCATCCGTCGCGGATCTGGAACTTACGTTCGACGCATACCGCCGCGCGTCGGGCAACCGCGCGCCGCTGCTTGCGGTCTCCGTGATCGTCGCGGCCACCCGCGACGCGGCGGCTCGACTGGCAAGCGGCCATCAGGGCTTTCGCGGACAGGTGGGCGACACGCCCGCCGTCAACGTCGGCAGCCTCGAACAGGCGCATGCCTACATCCGCCAGGCCGGTGGCGGCCCGTACCGGATCGACCCGCGCGAAACGCGAATCCTGCACGGCACGCGCGACGACGTGCTGCACGAACTCGACGCGTTGCACCGCCGTCACGGGATTGCCGAATTCGTCGTCGACACGCCGGTCGCCGATGCCGCGCCGCGGATTGCGTCGCTGCGCTTGCTGGCCGGCGCGCTCGCCGATGATCGCGACACGGCGGCGCCACGCGACCGGCAGGATGCGCGAGACGCGAGCAGGCACGCGGTCGCCCGCCAACCGGACCTCGAGAGCGCGGCGCGATGACCGATACGATCCGCACCGCCGGCGCCGACGACGTGCCGGCTGTCTATGCATTGCTGCAGGACGCGTACGCACCACTGATCGCACAAGGCGTGCACTTCAACATCACCCGCTCGCCGATCGGTCTCGTCGCGCAAACGATCGCTCGCGAAACGACCTTCGTGCTCGAACGGGCAGCCGACGACGGTCGCACCGCGCTCGCGGCGACACTGACCGTACGGTTCCCGTGGGTATCCGGCGAACCCGGTCGCACGCCGTATCCGTTCCTGCACTGGTTCGCGGTGGCCCCCGCATTCAAACGCCAAGGCCTCGGCCAGGCATTGATCGAGCACGTCGAATCGCGGTTCCTGGCCGAGCAGGTCAAGGCCCCCGCGACCTATCTCGCGACCGCGACCAACCATCCATGGCTACAGCCGTATTACGAGCGCCACGGCTACATTGCATTCGACCGCTCGACGAATACGCTCGGCACACCGCTGGTGTGGTTGAGAAAGATCCTGATCCCGGATCTCTATCGGGATCCGCCGGCGGCCGATTCCGCCAGGGACGGTGCACGCGTCCACGCGAACGCGTAACGCACGGTCCGCCGCACCGTGCTCTCCTGCAATCCCCTTCGTGAAAGGCTTCCCAGCATGACATTCGCATTTCCGGATTCCACCCGCTTCATGTCGCGCCGCGCCGCGTCGGCCGCGCTCGTGCTCGCACTCGCGTTGCCGCACGTCGCGTTCGCACAGGCCACGCCCGTCTCGGGCGGCACGCTGACCTGGGGCGTCGAAACGGAGCCGCGCACGCTGAACCCGCAACTGAACGGCCAGGACAAGGTCGAATTGCTGCTGCGCAACGCGTACGAGAGCCTGCTCGTGCAGAAACCCGACGGCAGCTACGTCCCATGGCTCGCGACCGGCTACAAGGTGTCCGCCGACGGCAAGACCTATACGTTCACGCTGCGCGACGGCGTGAAGTTCACCGACGGCGCGCCGTTCGACGCGAAGGCCGTTGCGCGCAATTTCCTGAACGCGCGCGAACTGTCGTATGCCGCCGGCAGCCAGCTCGCGCGGCTGATCTCGCACGTCTCGGACGTCAAGACACCGGACGAACGCACGGTCGTCATCACGCTCGACGCACCGTATGCGCCATTCCTGACGTTCGCCGGCCGGCTGCCGCTGCTGTCGCCCAACGCATTCGACCGGCCCGGCCTGAAATCGGGCGGCACCGACATCGCGGGCACGGGCCCGTTCATCCTGCGCCGCTACGTGAAGGGGCAGGAAATCGAGTTCACGAAGAACCCCGGCTATCGCTGGGCGCCGCCGACGGCCGGCCACCAGGGTCCCGCCTACCTGGACCGGATCGTCTACCGGTTCCTGCCCGAATCGTCGGTCCGCACCGGCGCGCTGCTGTCCGGTCAGGTCGACGTGATCGAGGGCGTGTCGGGCAACGACGCCGCGCTGATCCGCAAGAACGCCGAATTCACCTACCGCCGTGCGCTCAACACCGGTACACCCTACTCGCTGTTCCTGAACGTCGCCCATGGCCCGACGCAGGACGTGAAGGTGCGCCGCGCCCTGCTCGAGGGTCTCGACACGACCGGCATCGTGCAGTCGATCTACCGCGGCGAGCGCACGCGCGCGTGGGGGATCACGTCGCCGATCGATCCGCTCTACGACGCCACGATCGAACGGACCTACGGCAACAATCCGACACTCGCGAACCGGTTGCTGGACGAAGCCGGCTGGAGCACGCGCGACAGCGGCGGCTACCGCACGAAGAACGGCGAGCGGCTGACGATCGCGGTAATTCAGGCACAGGCGACGGTACGCGACCAGCGCGACGTGCTGCTGCAGGCACTGCAAGCGCAGGCGCGACAACGGCTCGGCATCGACCTGAAGATCCAGTACGTCGACGACGGGACGTACGTCGAGGCACGCAAGAGCGGCAAGTTCGGCTCGATCGCGAACTCGAACACGCCACCGGACGGGATCGACATCGAAGGCCACTACCTGCCGGTCGATCGCGGCGGCGCGCTGAACTACAGCCGTGCGTCGGCGCTCGAGCTGACGCGCTGGCTGCAGGCGGCCGCGCGCACGCAGAACGTGGCGGAGCGCAAGAAGCTGTACGGCGAACTGCAGCGCTTCGCGATCAACGAGCAGGCGTATGCGGTGCCGCTGTACGAGCCCGAAGACCAGATCGCCGCCGCGAAGACGGTCCAGGGGTTGCGCTTCCGCCCGTTCGCGCAGATGCCCGAGAACCCGTACGACGTGTGGGTGAAGCAGTAGGCCGACGCGCGTCGATCCGACAGGAGAATTCGATCATGAACCGTTCGCCGTCCACGCCCCTCGCCGTCCCGGAGGCGCTGCCGGCCGCGGCGTCGCCGGCTGCATGGCGCCGTTGGCTGCGTTCGCCGATCGCGACGCGGCTCGCAACCGGCGCACTCGTACTGTGGGCCGCGGTGACACTGTCGTTCGCGGCCGTGCATCTCGCCCCGGGCGATATCGTCGGCATCCTGATCGGCGAGCAGTTGAGTACGCCGGAAATCGAAGCGGCAATCCGCCAGGAATGGGGACTCGACGAGCCGCTTGCGCTGCAGTACCTGCATTACCTGTGGCGCGTGCTGCACGGCGAATTCGGCCGCTCGTACATCCTGAACACCGACGTTGCACCGCTCGTGCTCGGACAGCTGTGGCCGACACTGAAGCTGACGGGCGCGGCGCTCGTCGTGACGATGGTGTTCGCCGTCGGCCTCGCGGTGCTGACGGCCGGCCGCCGCTGGGCGGGGCGCGCCGCGTCCGGCGTCGAGCTGCTGCTCGCGTCGACGCCGTCGTTCTGGCTCGGAATCATGCTGCTGTTCGTGTTCAGCTTCACGCTGAAGCTGTTCCCAGTGGCCGGCGATCGCGGCTTCGCGTCGCTCGTGCTGCCCGCGCTGTCGCTCGGGCTCGCACAGGGCGCGGTGATCGGCCGCGTGCTGCGGCAAGGCATCGAGCGCGCGCTCGACGAACCGTACGCGCTGACGGTGCGTTCGTGGGGCATCGGCGGGCTCGCGCTACGCGTGCGTCATGCGTTGCGCCACGCGGCGCTGCCGGCCGTCACGCTCGCCGGCTGGCTCGTTGGCGGCCTGCTGAGCGGCGCGGTGATTACCGAGCAGGTGTTCGGCCGGCCGGGGCTCGGCAAGGTGACGGTCGACGCGGTGCTGTCAAGGGACATGCCGGTGATCCTCGCGATCGCGATCCTGTCGGCCGCCATCTATGTCGCGCTCAGTACCGCGGTCGACCTGCTGTACCTGCTGATCGATCCCCGCCTGCGCGACCGCCGCGCAGCGCATTGAACCGGAGGCACCGATGTCCGTTCCCGTCGATCTCGCGCCGCACGCACCGGCGACGTCCCGCGCGGCCGGCTGGCTGCGTCGCCATCCCGGCCTCGCGCTCGCGGCCGTCTATCTGCTGCTGAACGCGGTCGCCGTCCTCGCACCCGATTGGCTCGCACACGACGATCCGCTGGCAGCCGATCCGCTGTCCGCGCAGCTCGGCAGCAGCGCCGAGCACTGGCTCGGCACCGATCAACTCGGCCGCGACATCTTTTCGCGCGTCGTGCATGGCGCCCGCTACTCGCTGTCGATCAGCGCGGCGGCAATCGGCGTCGCGACGCTGTTCGGCACCGCACTCGGCCTGTTCGCCGGCCTCGCGCGCGGCTGGCTCGACGAGCTGATCACACGCTCGCTCGATGTCGTCTCCGCATTCCCCGACCTGCTGCTCGCGCTGATGCTGATCTCGTTCACCGGCCCGGGCGCGACGAACCTCGTGTTCGCGCTCGGCGTCGCGTCGGTGCCGCGCTTCGCACGCGTGGTGCGTGCGCAGACCTTCGTCGTCGCGGCTTCAGGCCATGTCGAGCACGCGCGCACGCTCGGCCTCGCGCCGGCGGTACTGGTATGGCGGCACGTGCTGCCGCATGCGATTGCCCAGGTACCGGTACTCGCGACGATCGGGCTCGGCACCGCGATCATCGGCACGTCGGGACTGAGCTTCCTCGGCATGGGGCCGCAGCCGCCCGCCGCGGAATGGGGGTTGATGCTCGCCGAAGGCCGCAACTATCTGTACAACGCGTGGTGGATCGCGGTATGGCCCGGGCTCGCGATCACCGCGGCCGTCATCGCCGTGAATGCGCTCGGGGGCTACTGGCAGACGCGCTTCGAGCGCCGGGAGGCAGCATGAACGCGCGCGGCACCCGCGGCACCGTTTCGCACGCGACGGCCGCCGGCACACCGCTGGTCCGCATCGAGCGCCTGACGATCGGGTTTCGCGGCCTGCGCGGTACGCGGACCGTCGTCGGCCCGCTCGATCTTGCCGTGCATGCCGGCGAATGCGTCGCGCTCGTCGGCGAATCGGGTTCCGGCAAGTCGGTCACCGCGCGCAGCCTCGTCGGGCTGAACGGCCCGCACGCCGTGATCGATGCCGCGTGCTTCGAGATCGGCGGCACCGACGCGCGCGGCCACCGGGAGCGCGACTGGCGAGCCATACGCGGCCGCCGGATCGGCTACGTGCTGCAGGACGCGCTGGTGTCGCTCGACCCGCTGTGGCGCGTACGTGACCTCGTGGCGGAGGCGTTGCACGACACGCGCCGGCGCGACGTCGCCGCGCGCAGCGCCGACCTGTTGCGCTCGGTCGGCATCGACGACCCCGAGCGGCGGCTGCCGCAGTATCCGCATCAACTGTCGGGCGGCTTGCGGCAGCGCGTGCTGATCGGCACCGCAATCGCGGGCGGCGCGTCGCTGCTGATTGCCGACGAGCCGACCACCGCGCTAGACATGACCGTGCAACGCCAGATCCTGGCGCTGCTGCGTGCGCGGCGCGACGCCGGCGACGCGATACTGCTGATCAGTCACGATCTCGCGGTCGTCGCGGACCTGGCCGACCGCGTGCTCGTGATGCGCGCCGGCCAGGTCGTCGAGCAAGGGCCGGCACGCAGCGTGCTGACCTCGCCGGCGCATCCGTACACGCGCGAGCTGCTCGCGGCGATTCCCACCCCCGCGTCACGCGGGTTTCGGCTCGCGACCGCCGCACGCGTTCCGCTGCCGCCGAAGCGCATCGATGCGCACGCACCGGTGCTGGCCGTCGACGCGCTGACGAAGCGCTATGGCGGACGCGATGCGCCGGCCGCGGTCGACGGCATCTCGTTCTCCCTCGCGCGAGGCGAGACGCTCGGCATCGTCGGGGAATCCGGCTCCGGCAAATCCACGGTCGCGCGAATCGTGCTCGGGCTCGTCGAGCCCGACAGCGGCACCGTCATGCTTGACGGCCAGCCGTGGAACGGCGTACCGGAAGCCGCGCGGCGCACCCGTCGTGCGCGGCTGCAGTTGATTGCACAAGACCCTTACAGCTCGTTCGACCCGCGCTACTCGGTCGGACAGATCATTGGCGAAAGCCTCGATGCGCCCGGTATCCACGGTGACGCACGGCGCCGCCGCGTGCTGCAACTGCTCGACGAAGTACAGCTCGGCGCCGCGTGCCTCGACCGCTACCCGCGCGAATTGTCCGGGGGCCAGCGCCAGCGCGTCGCGATCGCGCGCGCGTTCGCATCGAACCCGGCACTGCTCGTCGCGGACGAACCGGTCAGCGCGCTCGACGTATCGATCCAGGCGCAGGTACTCGATCTGCTCGCCGATCTGCAAGCCGAACACGGCACCGCGATGCTGTTCATCTCGCACGACCTGGGCGTGGTCCATCACGTGGCCGACCGGATTCTCGTGATGCGGCGCGGCCGCGTGGTGGAGAGCGGCCCGGTCGGGCAGGTGTTCGATGCGCCGTCGCACCCGTACACCGCATCGCTCCTCGATGCGCTGCCAACGCTGCCCGGTGCGTACGCCGCACCGACGCTTGACGCGTTCGCATGAGCGTTGCCCGGGCCACCCCGATCGTCAGCGGCCGATCGGCAACCCGGTCGGTTCGATCCAGCCGAGCTTGTACGCGATCAGCAGCGACAGAAACAGCGTGACCGACAACCCGACGCGGGCCGCAAGCGACCACGCCATCCGCTTGGACTTGCCGCGATCGTGATTCATGAAATACAGCGCGAAGATGAGGCTCGCGATGATCATCGCGAATGCCACGGAAACCAGCAGGGTTTTCATTGCTGTTGCCTTTGAAGATCCGAATCGGCCTGAATCAGTTCGGCCAGTTTATTCCGTTCGTCGTCGATGCCGCCGACGCCCGACGCGGGCCAGTCCAGCGCGACGCCGTTGCCCAGCGAGTCGCGCACGAGCGTCTGGTAGCGCCGGTCGTTGATCCGGCCGTGGTCCATTGCTTCCGAGATCTCGTGCCGGAACGGCAGCGGGAAACTCGCGTACGCGCGCGACAGCGCCGCATATTGTCTCGCATCGATCTCTTTCGACGATGGTATGACAGTCCAGAGCACCACGGCCACGATGGCCGTGAACGGGATCGCCGTGTAGCGAAGGATGAACTTGATCGGAGTCATGAAGCGGTAGGTCGAAGGGAGCGCGAACACGGGCCACTCGGCCGCGAAGCCGCAGGCCGGTCGTACCGTTCGCATTGTACTGTCAGCCCCATGAGGCTAACAGAGTATGATAATGGCATTATCATGTTCATCACATGATTCGACAGACCCGGGCTTCGGTGCAGGCAGCGTGCCCGCCCTGCCGCCAGGCGCCGGTTTTCATGTCCGTGCCCGCGATCCGCGGCGATTGAGCCGAGCCCTTATGCCAGCGCAGTACTTTCGAAACCTGACGGGAAAACACCGCAGCGCGACCGCGAACCGTCAGCTCGGGTTTTCGCTGGCGTTCGTCGCCGGCGCAGCCAATGCCGGCGGCTTTCTCGCGGTCAAGCAATACACGTCGCACATGAGCGGCATCGTGTCCGCGATCGCCGACCAGACGGCACTCGGCGACGTACGGCTGGCACTGGCCGGCATCAGCTCGCTGGGATCGTTCCTGATCGGCGCCAGCTGCTCGGCGATCCTCGTCAACTGGGGGCGCCGCCGCGGCCTGCAGAGCCAGTTCATGCTGCCGCTGCTGGTCGAGGCCGCGCTGCTGCTCCTGTTCGGGCTGCTCGGCAGCCATCTGGCGCTGTGGGAAACCTTCTTCGTGCCGGTGACCGTGACGCTGCTGTGCTTCATCATGGGGCTGCAGAACGCGACGATTACGAAGCTGTCGGGTGCGGAGATCCGCACGACGCACATGACGGGCATCGTGACCGATCTCGGCATCGAGCTCGGGAAGCTGTTCTACTGGAACCGGTCGGCCGTCGACGTCGACGCGCATGCGGTGATCGCCAACCGCTCGAAGCTGAGGATTCACGCGACGATGCTCGCGTCGTTCTTCGTCGGCGGGCTGGCCGGCGCGATCGGCTTCAAGCATGTCGGCTACGTGTCGACGGTACCGCTCGCCGCGGTGCTCGTGCTGCTCGCGATCGTGCCCGTCATCGACGACCTGCTCGCGTTGCTCCGCAGCAGCCGCTGATCGGCCCCGGGAACCGTCATTCCGGCGGTGGCACCGAAGGCGGATCGATTATAATTTGATTAACATATCGACCACGCTTGCTCCGTCATGGAAACGAAAACCGCCCGCCTGACCGTCCTGATCGACCCCGCGAAGAAGGAAGCCTTCGAAATGCTCTGCGCGGAGCAGGATCTCACGCCGTCGCAGGTCGTGCGGCAATTGATCCGCGAATATCTCGACCGGCACGGCGTCACGTACAAGACCAAGAGCGCACTCGGCAAACGCGTGAAGTAAGCGCGGCCGCACCGGCCACGCCCTCGGCACCGATCACGCACCGGTTACGCGCCGATCTCCCATCGCCCGTGCGATTGCGCTCGCCGCGCCAGCCGCCGCGGATCGACGTTCTCCCCTGCCTTCATGCGCCTTGCCGTGGCCGCCAGCTTGAGCGGGCCGGCCTGTGCACACGCGAGCGCGCGTTCGAGCAGGATCCGCAATGACGGCAGCCGGTCGTCGTTCTTCCATGCGAACGCGACGAAGTTGTTGTCGTCGCCGCACGGCACCAGCGTATACGACGCACCGAACACCGCCCGCAACTGCTCGAGATGCTCCGGCAGCGCCGGATCGTCGTCCATCAGGTTGATCGCCAGCACGCCGGTTTCGCCCAGACGCGCGCGGCACGCGTCGAGGAAGGCCGCGCCCGTACACCGGCCCGGCGTACCGTCGGCGACGAACGCGTCGTGCAGGATCACGTCCGTCCGGACGTCCGCCCGGTTCACATGATCCGCGCCGTCGGCGCATATCACCGCGAACCGCGCGTCATCGGCAGGAATCCTGAAGACATCGCGCAGTGCGATCACGTCCGGATTGATCTCGACCGCGTCGATCGCCGTAGCGGGCAGGTGCCGGTAGCAGTACTTGGCGAGCGAACCGCCGCCGAGCCCGAGCATGCACACGTGCGCGGGCTCGGGCTGCAGCAGCAGAAAGCCCATCATCACGCGCGTATAGCCAAGCTCGAGCCGGACCGGGTCGCGCAGCGACATGAAGCTCTGCGTGCCGAAATGATCGAAGTGCAGCGACAGCGCGTGCCGCGTCTCCAGCACGAATGGCCGGCCGTCGTTCAGCGGCATCGCCAGGAAGTTGACGAACGCGTCATAGGAAGCTCGATCGTCGATCATGGTCGGGCAATCAGAAGGAAACGGCCGGGCGCGCGGGCGCTCAGACCTTCTTCAGGTAGCAGGCCTTCAGCATGAAGCCACCCATGTCGGTCTTGCAGTCGACTTCGTGATCGCCGCCGACGAGCCGGATGCTCTTCACCTTGGTGCCCATCTTCAGCGTGATCGACGAGCCCTTCACGCGCAAGTCCTTGATCAGCACGACCGAATCGCCGTCCGACAGCACGTTGCCGTTCGCGTCCTTGACGACGTCGCCCGCCGGTTCGTCACCCGCTTCGGCGCCGGCACCGGCCGACCATTCATGGCCGCAGTCGGCGCAGACGGTCAGCGTGCCGTCCGGGTAAGTGTTTTCCATCGCGCATTGCGGGCAGGCGGGGGCGGCGTTCATTGCAGCTTCCATTAGGGAGGAGTCGGGTCGATCAAAAAAATGCCGGGCGAGCAGGTTGCGCACCCGGCGGTCATGCGGCCGGGGCACGCCTGCCGACGATAGCGGCAGGCCGGCATCGGCGCACACGACATTATAATGCAATACACATGTTCTGACCGATGCATTATAATCCTCGACTTCGCGACATTCAGCGAACTTGAAGGCAGCTTTACCGAGGTTGCCGGCATGTTCACACCGGATCGTGCGCCGCGCCGCCGCGGGAAACCGCGAAAGCCCGGCCCGCCGGCGTGCGTGGCACGCGTCCCGGCACCGCCTTTCGCGCGGTGCGCGGCCGGCCCCGCGCCGCACTCCGATCCCGCCCCCGTCCGGAGGATTTCCAGCATCGTGGCAACCGTTGTGTACGTTCAGATCGGCCCCGCATGGAACCGCAACCGCGGCGCCGCCGCCCGCGACGCAACCGCCGACGCAGCGCGCCGCTTCGACAGCGACATCCAGCTGATCGCGAACGGGCTCAGCGGGAACGCGAAGGACAGCGCGGCCATCGCGACGCTGCAGGTACACGGCGGCACGTCGGCCCAGGTGCTGGCCACCGGGCCCGACGAAGAAGCTGCGCTTCACGCGCTGCTGCCGTTGCTTCAGGCGCGCTGATGCGTGCGCCGACCGTCTCGCGGCATTGCGCCGCCCACCCCGAATCTCCACTCCCCGAGGAAGCGATGAGCGATACCGACATGTCCAACACCCCCAACCTGTCCGCCTCCGCCATCTGGGCGCTCGAACGCCTCGCCGACGTCCGCTACGGACGCGATGCGCCGGCACTCGGCTGGTCGATCGCGCGGGAGCTCGTCAGTGCCGGCTTCGTCAGCCACCCCGTGCACGGCCGCTCCGGCGCGTCGATCACGGCCGAAGGGCGGACGTTTCTGAAAAGCCGGAAGTAGGTCGCCCGCGGGCGGACGGTCGTGGCAGCGGAGGCGATCGATTTTCGATTGATACTTTCGAGCATCTTTTTGGCGACTTCAAGCCTTATAAGGATCAGCCTGCGCTTCTAAAGTGGAGTCACCCCGAACCAACGGGCCTCAACTTTCCGATCAAGGAGCCAGTCATGAGCCGCATCGCCATCCCCGCCATCGAATCCGCCACCGGCGCCACTGCCGACGTGTACGCCCAGGTCCGCAAGGTCGCCGGCGGCACCGTCCCGAACCTGTTCGCCGCCGTCGGCCATCTCGCGCCTGGCGTGCTCGCCGCCGTGCTCAACGGCGAAGGCGTGCTCGCCGGCGGCACGCTGAGCAAGCAGGACCTCGAGACGATCAAGCTGCTGGTCAGCGCCGACACCGGGTGTGACTACTGCGTCGCCGCGCACAGCCTGCTCGGCAAGATGACCGGGCTCTCGCCCGACGCACTGCGCACGATCCGCTCGGCCGAGCCGAACACCGGCGATGCGAAGCGCGACGCACTGATCCGCTTCGTGCTGACGCTGCAACGGACCAGCGGCACGATCACCGGCGACGAATTCGCGGCGATCCGCGAAGCCGGCTACACCGACGCGCAACTCGCGGAAATCTCGCTCGCGATCGCGCTGACGATCTTCACCAACACGTTCAACCGCATCAACGATACGGTCGTCGATTTTCCGCCCGTGAAGTAAGCGCCGCTGCCGCGATCGCGCCCGTCGCCGGCCTTGCCGCCGTGACGGGCGCGTCGCATTGATGACAGCCGCGGCACGGGATGCGCCGTTGTCATTCCCGCCGGGAATGGAAGTTATGAGTCCGCGCCCGCTACCGGCGCGGCCGCGCTTCTCCGAAGATGGGTTCCACGACGAGCCGCTCGCTCGCCGCCCAGCTAACGGACTTCCATCCACGCACCGGAGATTCGCCATGTCGCTCCAGGACAAACTCGACGCATTCAAGGCCGACTTCAAGGCCGGCAAGCCGCCGTATTACGCGCCGCCGGAAATCCACCCGATCATGGAACGCGCGACGGCCGAGCTGATCGCGAGCGGCCAGGCCGCCCGTGCGATCAAGGCCGGCGACCGCGCGCCGACGTTCCGCCTGAGGGACCAGGACGGCAACGAGGTGTCGTCGACCGAGTTGCTCGCGAAGGGGCCGCTGGTCGTCACGTTCTATCGCGGCGTCTGGTGCCCGTATTGCAACCTCGAACTGCAGGCGCTGAACGAAGCGCTGCCGCAGCTCAACGCGCTTGGCGCGAACGTGGTTGCGATCTCGCCGCAAACGGCCGTGAACAGCCGCAAATCGGTGCGTACGAATCATCTCGACTTCCCGGTGCTCGGCGACGTGAACGGCGAGACGGGCGCCGCGTTCGGTTTGCGCTTCAACCTGCCCGACTATCTGGTCGACCTGTACAAGGCGCTGAAGAACGACCTGCCCGCGTTCAACAACGATCCGGGCTGGACGCTGCCGATGCCAGCACGCTACGTGATCGGACAGGACGGCATCGTGCTGTATTCGGAAGTCAATCCCGACTACACGCATCGCCCCGATCCGTCGGACATGTTCCCGGTCATCGACAAGGCCATGCACGCGTGACGCGATGCGCCGTGCCGCCGTGCGCGGCACGGCGCTCGTTCCGATGCTTTTCGTTTGGAATCCTTCATGACTTCACGTACCTTTCTCGTCACCGGCGCAACCAGGGGAATCGGGCGCGCGTTGTCCGAACGGCTCGTGCGCACCGGCCATCGCGTCATCGGCCTCGCGCGTGACGACGCGCCATTCCCGGGTGAACTCGTGCGCGTCGATCTCGCCAACCGCCACGCGACCGACGCCGCGCTGCACGCGCTCGTGCAGCGGCACGCGATCGACGGCGTCGTGAACAACGTCGGTCTCGTGCGTGCGCAGTCCGTCGACGACGTGACGCTCGGCGACCTCGACGACGTGCTCGCGCTGAACCTGCATCCGGCCATCCAGACCGTGCAGGCGCTGCTGCCCGGCATGCGCGAGCGCGGCTGGGGGCGGATCGTCAACCTGTCGAGCCTGACCGTGCTCGGCATCGTGCAGCGCACCGCGTATGCTGCCGCGAAAGCCGCGCTCATGAGTTTCTCGCGATCGTGGGCGCTGGAACTCGCGGGCACCGGCATCACCGTGAACGCGGTGGCGCCCGGGCCGACCGAAACGGAACTGTTCCGCGCGAACAACGCGCCTGGCAGCGAAGGCGAACGGCGCTATCTCGCCGCCGTGCCGATGGGCCGCTTCGGCCAGCCCGACGAGATCGCGGCGACGATCGCGTTCCTGCTGTCGGACGACGCCGGCTTCATGACGGGGCAAACGCTCTACGTCGACGGCGGTGCGTCGATCGGCAAGGCGCCGTTCTGAGCAGCAGCGGCGCGCTCGTGCCGGCCGTAGCAGCGGCCTTCACGGCGCAGGCGCCGGTGCGGGCTCGCCTTCCGCCAGCGCCTGCTCGACGAATTCGACGAATGCGCGGGCGCGCGCGGTGACCAGGCGGCCGGCCGGAAACACCGCCCACAGGTCGACCGGCGGCAGCGCCCAGTCGGTCAGCACCGCCTGAACGGCACCGGACGCGAGCTCGGGCGAGAACATCCAGCGCGACGCGACCGCCAGCCCCATGCCGCCGATCACGGCGGTCCGCATCCCTTCGGCCGCGCTCACGCGCAGGCGCCCGGACACGGCCACCGCGACCTCGGCACCGTTGCGGCTGAACGACCACGCTTCGCCGCCGCCGCGTTGCGCATACACGATCGCCTGGTGACCGGCGAGATCAGCCGGCGATTGCGGGATACCGGCCCGTTCGAAATACGCCGGCGTGCCGACGACGAGCCGCGGGCTGCGCGCAATGCGGCGCGCGATCATCGACGAATCGATCAGCGTGCCCATTCGCAGCGCGACGTCGGTGCCCTCTTCGAGCAGGTCGATGTTGCGATCGTCGAGCCCGAGGTCGATCTCCAGATCGGGATGACGGCTCAGGAACGTGTCGAGTTTCGGCAGCACGTGCAGGCACGTGAAGCTGACGGCCGCGCTCACGCGCAGCTTGCCGGACAGGCTCGCGGACGCATCGCGCACGACGTGCTCGGCCCGGTCGGCCTCGCGGATCGCCACCTTCGCGTGTTCATAGAAACGCTGGCCGGCGTCGGTCGTCGTCAGCCCGCGCGTCGAACGCAGCAGCAGACGCACACCGAGCCGCTCCTCGAGCTGCGCGATCGACTTCGAGATCGCCGGCTGACCGAGATTCATCCGCTTCGCGGCCGCCGAGAACGAACCCGCCTCCACGACGCTGACGTAGGTTTCCATTGCCGTGAGTCGATCCATGTCCTGCTTCTCCTTGTCCTTGTTTCATGCGGCATGCCGCACGCGCAACGGGTCATCCGATGCTCGCGGCAGGCGCTGCCCGCAGCGGGCCTACTCCGCGTCGGCCTCGTCGTCGTCGACCGGCGTCGCCGCATCGCGCCGCTCACCCATCGACTGGCGCCGCCAGTCGCCTGGCGTCATGCCCGCCCAGCGCGTAAACACGCGCCGAAACGCAGCCACCGACTGATAGCCGACCTCGGACGCCACGGCCTCGGCGCTGGTCGACGGCTGGCGTAGTGCGTTCGCGGCAAGACTCATCCGGATGTCGGTCAACAGGTCGGCTGCCGAATGCCCGAGCTTCGACTGGAAATGACGCATGAAGGTCGCGCGCGACATGCTGCACAACCCGGCCAGCTCGGGCAGCGTCCACGGCCGCGCGGGATCGTCGAGCATCGCGACGATCGCGGGCGCGAGGCGCGGATGGCCGGCCAGTGCAAGCAGGCCGGTCGGCGCCTGCCCCGTTTCGCTGATCGCGCGCAGCGCGAGCGCGAACAGCGCCGCCGACAACGCATTCAGGATCGCGAGGCCGCCGAGCTGCTGTTCGAGCGACTCGGCACGCATCAACTCCACGAGTGCCGTCAGCCGGGCGGTGACAGCCAGCGCATCGGGCATTCGGCTGTCCGCCGCCGCACGCACGACGAGATCCGGCGGCAAGTGGCGCCGGATCAGCCGGTCGTGCGGCGGCGCCACCACGAAACGGCCGCACAGCATGTCGAGCCGCTCGCCGGTGCCCGCGTTCTCGCCGATGAGGACGTGCCCGCCCGGCCGCTTGAAGGCCGGCACCGGCGGCAGCCCGCTGCCGTCGTGCAGCACGTGCGGCGAGCCGTGCGGAAACAGCACGATGTCGCCGCTGCCGAGTTCGTGCACGGCGCCGTCATCGGGATTCTCAAGGATCGCGCGGCCGCGCAGCACGACGTGATACGGAATCTCGCACGCGGGCGAGCGCTCGTACGCGATCGCCCACGGCGCGCCGAACGCGCAGCGGATCTCGAGCTTCCCCGTGACCGTGACGAGCGCCATGAAGCGGCTGAGCCAGTCGGATTCGAGCGTCATGTTGAGTGGTGAAGGCGAGCCGGTCGTGCGGCACATGCCGCACGAGATTACGATTATCGCGCGGGAAGCGGGATCCGATCGTCATGCCGCCACCGTCGTTCAGGGGTTTTGATATGATTTCGGCGCTTTGACGGTCTGGCTGTTCTGTTCAACTCTGTTCCGGAAACCTCGATGCCGCCTGTCTCTTCCCCGCCCGTTCTCGACACGCCCCGTCTCGTCCTCGAAGGCCATCCGCTCGGCGACTTCGACGCGCTCGCCACGATGTGGGCGGAACCGGCTGTTGTCGCGCACATCTTCAACGGCGAACCGTCCGCGCCGCGCGATTCGTGGATGCGCATGCTCGCGTATCGCGGCCTGTGGCCGCTGCTCGGCTACGGCTACTGGGCGATTCGCGAGAAGGCATCGGGTCGTTATGTCGGCGATCTCGGCTTCGCGGATTTCCACCGGAACATCGAGCCGTCGGTGCGCGGCGTGCCGGAAGCCGGCTGGGCGCTCGCGACCTGGGCGCACGGCAAGGGCTACGCAACCGAGGCGCTTGCGGCCGCGCTGGCGTGGCTCGACGGGCAGCAGCGGTTCGAGCGCAGCGTGTGCCTGATCGCACCGACGAATGTCGCGTCGATCCGCGTGGCGGAGAAGGCCGGTTATGGCGAGCCGGAACGCATCCGCTTCAACGACGCCGATTCGTTGCTGTTCTCGCGTAAAAGCCGATAGGCGCGGGCACCGCGTCGACCCGGCGGCCGGGTCACTCCGCTGCCGGTTCGTAGAAATGCTTGAAGAGGCTGTTGTCCATCGGCCAGCAGTTTCCGCATTCATCGAGCAGGATCCAGTCGCCCGGCTTCACCGAGCGCCAGCCTTCGGGCGTCGCGACGGCCCAGTTGCCGTGACGGCTCTCCACCCGGTCATGATCGCCCTCGGCGAACCACCGTGTTGCATTGACATAGCTGGTGCGTTTTCTGAATCTCATGCCACTCCCGAAGGAAGCGAATATCAGCTTCGTGTTGCAGGGCGGGAATTGGATCGGATGCCCGTGCGGGCAGCACGGCGCGATGCTGCAGCGCCCACCCCGAGCGGCTGCTGTTTTGCCTTCAGCGCGTTCATCGCCGCGCGGGCTTCGTGCAATGCAACCCGGCTGTCGGCAATGCGCACCTGCAACGTGTCGCGTGCGACCGCGGAGATCCGGACGTCGATCTCCTGCATGCGCCTGAGCGCCGCCAGCACCTCGTCGGGTGGTTCGGGCGCAAGCGCAATCACGAACTTCAAACGCGCGTCGGCGGCCTGAACGGCCCCGCTCCAGTCGGCCCGCGCCACCGCGATTTCGATCGCGTTCGTGAGCGCATCGAGACGCTGGACGACTTGCAACGGCGTCATTTCATTCCCCGTCAATGACACGCAGCCCGCTTGCCTGCCCGGCGAGCGCCAGCGCGTAATACGGCCGGGACACCAACGAATCGCGGTCCATCATGCGCACGTGGCAGGTGCTGCAATTGTAGGGACGGATACTCGGCGATGCTGGTAATATTTTGTAATGATATGTCGAGTAACCTTGCCTGGCCTCGGTTCCGCCCATGCCGGCGACGTTCGGTGCAACGGATTTCCGCAAACGTTTTCGTCTGAAGGATGCCTGATCGCGCATCCGCGCCGGCCCCGCGCCGGATATCGCGCCGAACCGTTTCGACCGGACGCACGCCGGCGCGTCGCCAGCCATTCACTACTCCGCCAGCCAGCTGCGATTTCCACATCGATACGCTCACCGAACGAATCAGATTTCGTCACATTCCGCCGGAATGTTGCGCAGTACCATGCACGTCGCGTCGGCTACCGCGCGTTCGGACTGGGCCTGACCGCTCGCCACTTTCCCGTTTTACCCCCTCGTTCAGCGATGCCCATCCGAATCCTCCTCGTCGAAGACGACGTCCCTCTGTCCGCGCTGATTGCCGACTATCTGCGCAAGCATCATTACCAGGTGGACACGCTGTTCGACGGCGCCAGCGCCGCCGCGACGATCGTCGCGACCCGCCCCGACGTGGTGCTGCTCGACATCAACCTGCCGGGCAAGGACGGCTTCGAGATTTGCCGCGCGGCACGCACGCAATACGACGGCGTCGTCATCATGGTCACGGCCCGCGACGAGCCGTTCGACGAGCTGCTCGGCCTGGAACTCGGCGCCGACGACTTTCTTCGCAAGCCGGTCGAGCCGCGCATCCTGCTCGCGCGGATCAAGGCACAGTTGCGGCGGATACGCCCGCAGCCGGCCGACTGCGTGCCGGATTCGCCACAGCGGTTCACGTTCGGCAAGTTCTCGATCGACCGCGCGGATCGCCGCGTCCACCTTCCCGACGGCAGCGTACCGCGCCTGACGTCGACCGAATTCGACCTGCTTTGGGCCCTTGCGTGCCGCGCCGGCGAAGTGGTAAGCCGCGCGGACCTGACGTTGCTGCTGCGCGGCATCGCGTTCGATGGCCTCGATCGCTCGATCGACGGCCGCATCTCGAAGCTGCGTCGCAAGCTGTGTGACGACGCGACCGAGCCAAAACGGATCAAGACGATCCGCTCCAAGGGTTATCAGTTCAGCAAGCACGCGTGGGAATGACGTCGCGCGCGTGCCGACGTGCGGTGCTTCGGATTACGTACCCTTCGTCTTTTCGTCCGGCGCGGCAACAGGCGACTGCGGATCGCGCGCGAGGCCTTGCGCGAACACCTTCAAACCCTCGAGCAACGGCGTCAGCGCATCCCACAGTGCTTCGTCGTGTAGCAACCGGTACGCCCCGCGCACACCGGGCGCGACATGTTCGTGCTGCGACGGCTGCCACGCGCCGACATGATGCAGCGCGTCGGCGGCCGCGAACACGGCCTTGCCGAACTGCTCGGGCGGAATGCGCGACAGCGCTGTGAGCAGAACGGCAAGATTCTGCATCCCGCTTTGCATGCCCGGCTTGTCGAGCGCATCGACGAACGTGTCGGCCAGCCGCGCGTTCGCGCTGACGACCTCGTTGGCGAAATGCAGGAAGCCGTGCCGGTGCAGGCTGCCGAGCAGGTGTTCGAGCGCGTCGTGCGCGCTGGGCTCCGCGTGCGGAGCGGTCGTATCAGGGGGCTGGCGTTCGGTCATCGGATGTGCTCCGGATGAGGCGCCAGGCGGCCGGTGCTCCGGCCGCCCTGCATGCGCCGAATTCGTGTCTCGTGTCGTTCACCGCGCTGCCGGCAGGATCGAGGAAGTCCATGGCGGCCGCGCCTCAGGCAAAGGTCAATGCAGCGACCGCAAGATTCAACAACGGATTCGAAGGCGTTCCGGAATTCATGACGACACCGTAGGCCCCCGGAACGGCCGGGTTTCGTCGCAACGCGCGGCACGTGTCATGCCCCGAGCGATCGCGGCAGCGGCAAGCGGGTACGTCAACGCGCGCTGGGCACACGGACAGCTTTCACTCTGCGACGCCTGGACAGAAATGACAAGCAGTTGAAAAATCGTCGGCCGTCCCCGTGCCTGGCGCCACCGACTTTCTCCCATCCACCCTTCAGGATTCGGGCGGATGATCCGCCTGCCCGCGATCACGGGCCGCGTCCGGTTCGTCTTCGCGGGCGGCCGCCCGCTTCGCCATGTCGAGGTAGGTCCGTGCCATCGCGCGCAACTCCTCTTCCGATGCGTCCTCGATCCCGATCAGCCGGTCGCTCGCCGCGTGCGTGACGGCCACGAGTTCGTCGAGCTTCAGGTGAAGCGCGACGCTGTCGCGATTCTGATTGCGCTGCAGCAGGAACACCATCAGAAACGTGATGATCGTCGTCCCAGTATTGATGACGAGTTGCCATGCGTCCGAATAGCGGAAGATCGGCCCCGTGAGAAGCCACAGCACCGTGACGGCGACCGCGCTACCGAATGCGACCGGCGAACCGGCCCATACGGTCACATGCGTCGCGAAACGTTCGAACGCACGCGTGACGGGATGTCGTACCGTCACCGCTCGCGGGTCGGCGGTGGCCCGGGCCTCCTTGCCCGTCCTGACACGGGATGGATCGTTCGAATCACGCATGGCGCCTCCCGGATACGAATGTCAATGTCGGCGCACACGCGGGCCCGTCATGCGCGATGGCATGGGGTTCGGTCCCGTCATCGAGCGCCGTCCACGAACGAGCAGCTTGTGTGCCCGGTAGCGTGGCCGGCCATGCTCGGCGGCTCACGACGTCTTGCCGTGCTCCTTCTACCGGCATGCCGTCAGCGCGATCTCGTCGCGTTGCGCGGTAACTATCCGGCTGGCGAGTTGCCGCAGTGCAGGATCCTTGCGGTACTTCAGCTCGACCTGCGCCATGTCGATCGCGCCCTCCATCGCTTCCATTCGGTGCCGGTGTCGGAACGGGAGGGCTGGCAACCGCGCGGTGCAATTCACAAGTAAGCGGGCGGACGGGGGGCTTCGGACTGCAGATGACGGATGCGCACGGCCTGCTCCGCCGTGCGCATCCGCACGCCCGCGTTACTTGCACGAATAGTTCGCCGCGTCCTTGATCGACCCCGAACCGTTGTACGTCGCCTTCGTCGGATACATGCAGACGGGCTGGCTCGCGCTGCCGTCCGCCGACGTCAGCTTGATGCTGGCAGGCGCGTTGCCGTTCTCGACCCAGTTGACCAGTTGCGCATACAGGTCCTGGCGGTCGGCATGCGGCAACGGCAGCGTACTGGCCGTTTGCGCCGGGCCTGCCGTGCCGTTGACACCGCCATAGCCGCTGCAATGCCCCATGCCCGGAACCAGGAACAGCCGGTCGAACTGCTGCACGGCGGGAATGCCGCCCATCCGGCTCGCCACGCGTTCGTAGTAGTTGATGCTGCCCGACGGCGTGATCAGCGGATCAGCCAGGCCATGGTAATGCAGCACCTTCGCACCGCTCTTCACGAGCCCCGACAGGTCCGGGTTGTCGGTATTGATGTTGCCGAACGACGACTGCAGCGCGATCCCCTGGTCGTAGGCGTTCGCGAGACCGGCATAACCCAGGCTCTTCCACTTGTTCGCGCCGTTCCCGGTCGCGTTCGTGAAGTTGGCGCCCGCGATCGTCGGATCCTGCAGCTCCAGCGCGACCAGGTCGGTCGAGATGCTGAACGGCGACGCGCCGGCCAGCGCACCGGTCAGCGTGCCGCGCATCAGGCCGAACCACAGCTGGTTGCTGGCGAGCGACGTGGCCGTGCCGATGTCGGCCGCGGGGCTCGGCACCGAACCGTCGCGCGTCATCCCGTACCAGGTCTTGTTCATGGCCGTCGCCTGGGCGGCCGTCACGCACGCGGCCGTCGTGTTCGTGCCGGTGACGGCGCCGATCTTCACGCCCGAGCACAGCACGGTCGCGTCCTGGGTCGGATCGAAACGACACTGGGCCGGGTCCATCAGGTAACCGAGATGCTGGCCGCCGACCGAATCGCACGCGCTGACCGCCGCCCCCGACAGCAGCGACTGCTGCGCATCGGTCAGCGTCGCGCCGCCGAGATCGCTTTGCGCGACGACCTGCGGATACAGTTCGCCCGTGATGAACTTCGACCAGTTGAAGGCAGGCGCGCCGTTCAGGTAGCCGTCGTAGTCGGACGGGTTGTTCTGCACCTCGTTGTAGCCCTGCCGGCCGCCCGTCGAACAGCCGTCCCAGTACGCATACTTCTGCGGCGTCGCGTAGTACGCAGCGACCAGCGCCTTCGTCTTGAGCGCCAGTTCGTGCAGGCTGCGCTGCGCGAAGTCGTTCCACAGCGCCGTGTTGATCGTGCCGTCCGGATTCATCGCGAACGAACCGTTCGGGACAGCATGCCCGGTATCCGTCGTGCCGACCACCGCGCCCTCGGCGGCCGCGATCGTCGCCGCGCCCGGCACGCCGCCGGCGCTCGCGACCTGCGTCGGGTCGTCATACGCGCCGCCTTGCCAGCCGCCGCCGCCGAGATTGTGGATCCGGTGATTCCAGTTCGCCGGCGCAGGCAGCCAGATCTCCATGCCGATGCCGGCCGACGTCGACGGCGCGCCTGCCGGCCCCGCGTGACCGGGGCCCACGTTCAGCTTGACGAGACACAGGTCGCTGCCGGCCACCGGTGTCGCGGACGTGGCAGCCGATGCCGTCAGCACCAGCGGATCGCCGGCCTTGAACGACTTCACGGCGATCACCGAGGTGTTCGCGTCCGGCGCGAAGCGCGCCTTCATCGAGTCGTTACATTCCAGCGCGACGGACGTCGTGCCGCTTCCCGACGCCTCTACGTCGTGATCGTTACAGCCGGACAACGCCAGCGTGCCTAGCGCAGACGCGACCGCCAACGCACCCACACGCCATGCACGGCCACCGCCGTTGCCGCTTGTCGTCGAATTCATGTTGCCCCTCCGTCTTCTCTCGAGTTATGTGCGTTTACGAAGGCGATCGGCTCAGAACATGTGCCGGATGCCGGCCATCACGCCGACCTGGTTTTGCCCCGCTGCGGGCGTCGTGCCGCCCCCACCCGCGCTGATCGTGAACGCGGCATGCGCGCTGTTGGCGAGGTACGCACCTTGCAGATAGACGGCCGTCTGCTTCGACAGGAAGTAGGTGCCGCGCAACGCGCCGAGCGTCGCGCGCGCATCCTGGCCCGATACGTTGACGTGATAGACGCCGCCGTCGACGAGGAAGGCCGGCGTCACGTAGTAGTTCGCGGTGAGGTAGAACAGGTTCGAATGCACGTTCGGACCGCCCGACGAATCGGTGTCGACCCAGCGGCCGATCCAGCCGCCGCCGATCTTCACGCCGAACGCGTTGACGTAGCCGTTGACCTGCGCGCGATCGTCCTTGTCCCCGTTCGACGTCAGCGGCATCGGCTTGACGCCGTCGAAGAAGTTCGCGGCCGCCGTCGCGCCGCCGCCGCGTTGCTCTTCATACGAAGCGGCCGCGCCGAACGACGTCGAATCGTATTTGAGCATCGCCGACCACAGCCGGCACACGGTCGTTTCGCCGGGCGTCGGCCCCGCGCATGTGCCTTGCCCCGGCGAGTTGCCGGTCCCGGCCGAATCGCGGCCGAACGAATACATCGCGCCGGCCGTCAGGCCGCCGAACTTGCCGCGCCATGCCACCGCGTTGTCGGCGCGCCCGTTCGGGATATACGCGTCGAGGGATGGCAAGCCATAGATGTTCGGGCCGAGCAGGTCGGAATCGAGCACCGCGTAATACGTCATCGTGTACTGGCGGCCGAACGACAGCGTGCCGTACGGGCTTTCGATCCCCACCCAGCTTTGCCGGCCGAACAGCCGACCGCCCTGCCCCATCGTGCCGCTGCCGACGTTGAAGCCGCTCTCCAGCGCGAACACGGCCTTGTAGCCGCCACCGAGATCCTCCGATCCGCGCAGCCCCCAGCGCGACGGCAACTCGCCGGTGACGGACGGCATCCGGACGATGCCCTTGCCTTCCGCGTTGGCGTGCGACACATACTCGACGCCCGTATCGATGACGCCGTACAGCGTCACGCTGCTTTGCGCAAAACCGGCCGTCGTGAATCCGAGCAAAGCTCCGCCTACGAGATGCTGAAATCTCATTCCGTCTCCAAATGTTGATATGGGTATTTCTTGTTGATTCGGGCTACTGATCAGTAACCTGACATTTCGGTAAAAAAGGACCGATCCGGATCATCGCGTGGTGACAGTCGAGCATCGACGCGCTTTCGCTCGACTCGCCGCGGGCTTCCGGCCAAAGGGGATGTGATCGGGGGGCGTCTCCTTGTTGCATTGTTCCGTTCGGCTTTGCAACCTGTTTGCGGCGATAGTAGCGACCGCAAAATGACCAGTCCAACACCGAATGGGTATCGGTTCATATCTGCGAGGTATGCATCGCCATGCCGCCATCCTTTGGTGCATCGATTGCGGCCATGCATTAAAAAATCGATCTGCAAACCGAACTAATTTTTACGAAATTCCAGTCACGCCGCCCCCGTCCCTGCCTTAGAATCGACATAACCCATTCGCGCCTCGCGCCCTCATCCCCCTCCCCACTCGACGGCAACGAACATGGAGCTACGCCATTTGCGCTATTTCGTCGCTGTCGCGGAAGAGCGCAGCTTCACACGCGCCGCACAAAGGCTTCACATCGCTCAGCCGCCGTTGAGCCGGCAGATCCAGCAACTCGAACAGTTGCTCGGCGCGTTGCTGTTCGAGCGTGAATCACGTCCGCTGAAGCTCACCGAGACCGGCCGCTTCTTTCACCAGCACGCGGTGCAGTTGCTCGCTCAAACAGCCGAACTCGAATCGATGACGCGCCGCGTCGGCAAGATCGAGCGCAGTCTTTCGGTCGGCTTCGTCGGCTCGACGCTGTACGGGATGCTGCCGAAAGTGATTCGCCGCTATCGCCAGCTGCATGCGGAAGTCGAGCTGAGCCTGCACGAGATGTCGACGATGGACCAGATCAAGGCGCTCAAGGAAGGCCGCATCGATATGGGCTTCGGGCGCATTCGCCTCAACGACCCGAGCGTGCGCCGCGTCGTGCTGCGCGAGGAGCCGATGATCGCGGCGCTGCCGCTCGGCCACCGGCTGTGCGCAACGAACGCGCCGCTGTCGCTGCACGATCTGCTCGGCGACACGCTGATCGTGTTTCCGAAGGCGCCGCGCCCGAGTTATGCGGACCAGGTGCTCGCCGCGTTCCATGACCGCGCAATCAAGCCCGCACGCGTGCTGGAGACGCGCGAGCTGCAGGTTGCGCTCGGTCTCGTCGCGGCCGGCGAAGGTGTGTCGATCGTGCCGAAGAGCGTATACGGGCTGAAGCGCGACGACGTGTCCTACCAGGAACTCGACGACGCGCGGCTCGTGTCGCCGATCATCATGAGCATGCGCATGCTCGACGAATCCGACGACATCGAACGCATGCTGCGGCTCATCTACGACCTGTACGACGAACACGGCATGGCGTACCTGCCTCCGGCGTCGCAGGACCGCTCGGAAGCCGGGCCGTGATGCAACGTCGCGGTCAGTCCGGCAGCACGGCCACCGCCTTGATCTCGACGATGTAACCGGGCGAGCCGCCCAGCATGTGCGCGCCGACCGCCGTCCATGCCGGCTTCGGATGCGCGTCGAGGTAGCGGTCGCGTACCTGCATGAACAGCGGCAGGTCGCGCATGTCGGTATGGAACGTCGTCAGGTCGACCACGTCGTTGAACGACGCGCCGGCCGCCTCCAGCACCTGCTTCAGGTTCTCGAACGCCTGCACGATCTGTGCTTCGCGGCCTTCGACCAGTTGCATCGCCGCATCGCGACCGATCTGTCCGGACACGTACAGCGTTTCGCCGACCCGCAGGCCCGGCGCGTAGCCGATTTTCTCGTACACCGCTTCCATTCCGGCCGGAACGATGGCTTTGCGATCATGCATGGATATCTCCGTGACCGGCGTCGTTGCGCCGGCCGTCTGGTTGTCGATGAGGGCTGTCGATGAACGAAGGCAGGCGGCGCGCCGCTCAACCCGTATCGCCGCCCGCGACCGGCAGCACCGTACCGGTGATGTAGCTGGCCTCGTCGGACGCGAGGAACAGGATCGGCGCGATCTGCTCGTCGAGGCTGCCGTAGCGCTTCAAGTACGTCGAGTCGGTGACCTGCCGCACGGCCTCGCCCATCCACGCCTGTTCCTGCGCGCTGTCGCCGGCCGCATTGCGCGGCACGCGACGCGGCGGCGCACTGGTGCCGCCCGGCGCGGTGGCCACGACGCGGATGTTGTGCTCCGCATACTCCATCGCGAGCGCCGACGTCAGCGCGTTGACGCCGCCTTTCGCCGCCGAGTACGGCACGCGGCGAATCCCGCGTGTCGCGTTCGACGAGATGTTGACGATCGTGCCGCCGCCGCGTGCGAGCAGGTGCGGCAGCACCGCGTGGCAGGTATAGAGCGTCGGCATCAGCGAACGGCGGATTTCCGCGTCGATCTGTGCCGGCTCGAATTCGGCGAACGGGCGCATGCGAATCGCGCCGCCGACGCCGTTGATCAGGATGTCGATGCCGCCGAACGTCTGCACCGCGTACGCCATCGCCGCATGCGCACCTTCGTAGGTTTCGAGATCGGCGACGAAGCCTGCCGTCTCGCCGCCGGTCGCCTCGGCTGCCACCTCGGCGACGAAATCCGCGCGATCGACGAACAGCACCTTGCCGCCCTCGGCCGCCGCACGCAACGCGACGCCTCGGCCGATACCCTGCGCCGCGCCGGTGACGACGACGACCTTGCCGGAGAATCGTTGCATGGTCATGCCGCCTTTGCCGTGACGTTGGGGGTGAACTTCTCGTAGTGGAAGCTGTTCGGCTTCACGCCTTCGTCGTCGAAATACTTGCGCACCGCGTCGACCATCGGCGGCGGCCCGCACAGGTACACGTCGACGTCGCCGTCGTTCAGCGCATCGGCCGGGATGTGCTGCGTGACCCAGCCCTTGCGCGGATGGTCCGACGCGGCATCCGCGATGACCGTCGCGAAACTGAAGTTCGGCAGCTTCGCCGCATACGCTTCGATCGCATCGACCAGCACGAGGTCGAGATCGCGCGTCACGCCGTAGATCAGGTGCACCTTCTGCTGCGAGCCGCTGCGCGCCAGCACTTCGAGCATCGACAGGAACGGCGCGAGACCCGTGCCGCCGGCCAGGAACAGCAGCGGCCGCTGCACGTCGCGCAAGTAGAAGCTGCCGAGCGGGCCGTGCAGTTCCAGCGTGTCGCCCGGCTGCGCCGATTCGAGCCAGGTGCTCATCACACCGCCGGGAATCTTCTTGATCAGGAAGCTGACCTTCGCGTCGGCCGGCGCCGACGAGAACGAATAGGAACGATGCTGGCCGCTCGCGGGCACGTCGATGTTCACGTACTGGCCCGGCAGGAACACGGGCGCGGCCGCGCCGACATCGAGCTCGAGCACGACGGCCGCATCGTTGTGCTGCTCCACCTTCGTGACCTTCGCGGCAAAGCCGCTCTGCCCGGTCTTGCATGCGACCGACGAAGTCGGCACCGCGATCACGCAATCGCTTTGCGGCACCATCTGGCACGTCAGCACGAGGCCGCCGTCCTTTTCATCCTCGGTGAGCGCATCGTCGATGTAGTCGTCGCCGAGATCGTAGCTGCCGCTTTCGGCGCGGCACTTGCAGGTGCCGCACACGCCGTCGGAGCAATCCATCGGCAGGTTGATCTTCGCGCGGAAGGCGGCGTCGAGAACCTTCTCGCCGGCCTTGCAATCGATGAAGCGGGTTACCCCGTCCTCGAAATTCAGTGCAATCTTGTAACTGGACATGGTGTCACCTCCACTTCTTTTCATGACAAAACAACAGCGTCAGACGTGATAGACGTCGAGCACCTGCCGGATGTAGTCGTTCTTCAGCACGATCTTCTTGTGCGAAATCAGCAGCGCATCGCCTGCACGGCGCAACGTGACGAACATCGTGCCGAAGAAGTGATCGGTCACGCGGTAACGGTGGTTCAGCGTGTGAAAGTTGTACCGCACGTCCACTTCGTCATCGCGCTCGGCCAGCACCTCGACGTTCGTCACGTTGTGGCTGGTACGCGGCTCGGGCGTCGACGCGCCGCTGCGCTCGGTCTTGATCCGGAACACGCGATCCTCGAGGCCGCCGCGGTCCGGGTAGTACATCAGCGAGATCTGGCTCTGGTGATCGTCGGTCGGCCGGTCGTCGTCGTCCCACGCGGGCATCCAGTAGGTGACGTCTTCCGCATAGCAGGTCAGCCACTCGTCCCACTGGCGATCGTCGAGCAGGCGCGCTTCGCGATACAGCGCCGCGCAAATGGTCTGGTAATCGAAGCTCATGCCGCCACCTCCCCGCGTTCCTTCTTCAGCGCATCGCGCATCACATGCACCCAATGTTCGTGCTGGCACACGAACAGCCCTTCATCCTCGCTGCGCTCGCCCGAGATGCGCGGGTTCAGCCCCATCTTCTTCGCGTTGTCGTCCGGCCCGTCGACCCACAGCGGCGCGCCGCGCGACAGGTCGTTCCACATCGCCGTGATGCCCGCATAACCGGCCTGGCACGCGCGGAACTCCTCGAGATCGTCGGCGGTGCCCATGCCCGTCACGTTGAAGAAATCCTCGTACTGGCGGATGCGGACCGTGCGGTCGGTTTCGCTCTCGCCCTTCGGCGCGAAGCAGAAGATCGTGACTTCGGTCTTGTCGACGCCGAGCGGTCGCACCACTCGAATCTGCGTGCTGAACTGGTCCATCAGGAACACGTTCGGGTACACGCACAGGTTGCGCGTCTGGTTCACGATGAAATCGGCCTGCACGTCGCCGACGCGCGCCTTGATCTCTTCACGGTGCTGATACACCGGCCGCACTTCCGGGTTCATCGTCTGGGTCCACAGCAGGATGTGACCGTTGTCGAACCCGTACACGCCCGCGACCGACTTGCTCCAGCTGTTCGCGTCGACGGCCTTGGTGCCGTCTTCCTTGCGGCGGCCCATCGTCGCCGCGTAGTTCCAGTGCACGGTGCTGACGTGGTAGCCGTCGCAGCCGTTTTCCATCTGCATCTTCCAGTTGCCTTCGTAGATGTAGGACGAGTTGCCGCGCAGCACTTCGAGCCCGTTCGGCGCCTGATCGACGATCTGGTCGATGATCACGCGCGCTTCGCCGAGATAGTCCTCGAGCGGCAGCACGTCCTCGCTGAGGCTGCCGAACAGGAAGCCGCGATAGTTCTCGAAGCGCGCGACCTTCTTCAGGTCGTGCGAGCCGTGCGTGTTGAACTGCACCGGATACTCGGTCGTCTTCTCGTCCTTCACCTTCAGCAGCTTGCCGGTGTTCGAGAAGGTCCAGCCGTGGAACGGGCACGTGAAGCTGCCCTTGTTGCCGTGCTTGCGGCGGCACAGCATCGCGCCCTTGTGCGCGCAGGCATTGATGACCGCGTGCAACTCGCCGGTCTTGTCGCGCGTGATCACGATCGGCTGGCGTCCGATCCACGTCGTGTAGTAGTCGTTGTTGGCCGGGATCTGGCTTTCGTGCGCCAGGTACACCCAGTTGCTCTCGAAGATATGCTTCATCTCGAGCTCGTACAGCTCCGCGTTCGTGAAGATGTCGCGGCGGCAGCGGAATACGCCGGCCTCCTTGTCATCCTGCACGGCGGTGGCGAGCAGGTGATCCAGTTCGTTGGCTTGATCGATCGTGGCGGACATGTTGGCTCCTCCCATGCGCGTGCCGCGTCCTGCAAGCACGCTCGCATCGGTTTCGGTTGAATCTCGCGGAAACCCGGCCGGCGGCGGCGCAATCGCGCCGCGCCGCCAGGCGGTTACGCCGTCGCGGCTGCGCGCGGGCGGTGGACGATCTGGTTGTCCTTGCCCTGCACCAGCGGCGTCAGCACGAAGTTGAACTCGATGTCCTGGTACGCATCGGCCTTCATGCCAAGCGCCGCGCCGCCGGTCTTCTCGACCACGGGCGGGATCAGTTCCTCGCGCGTCGCATACGCGAAGTCATCCCAGATCAGCGGATCGCCGTCGATGTTGAACTGCGTCGTCAGCTTGCGGTGATCTTGGCTGTCGACGAAGAAGTGCACGTGCGCGGGGCGGTTGCCGTGGCGGCCGAGGCCGTTCAGCAGTTGCTGCGTCGCGCCCTGCGGCGGGCAGCCATAGCCGACCGGCATCAGCGTGCGGAATTCGTACTTGCCGTCGGCGCCCGTCTTCACCGCGCCGCGCAGGTTGAAGTCGGTCTGCGCGCCGGTCGGGTCGAAGTGCGAATAGAAGCCCTTCGAGTTCGCGTGCCAGCATTCGACCAGTGCGCCCGCGACCGGCTTGCCGTCGAGGCCCGTGACCGTGCCGTGGATCACGAGCGGGCCGGCACCTTCGTCCGCGTCGAGGTCGATCTTCGACACGCCGTCGCGCACCGGTGCGCCGGCCACGTACAGCGGCCCCTCGATCGTGCGCGGCGTGCCGCCGTCGAGGCCGACGGCCTTGTCGGCGGCGTCCATCCGGATGTCGAGGTACTTCTCGAGACCGAGGCCGGCCGCGAGCAGCGCTGCTTCGCCATCCTGACCGAGTTTGTTCAGGTAGTTGACGCCGGCCCACACTTCGTCTGGCGTGATATCGAGATCGTCGATCGCCTTGAACAGGTCGCCGAGCAGGCGCAGCACGACCTGCTGCGTACGCGCGTTGCCGCCGTTCGTGTTGTCCGCACCCGCGTTCGACGCGGCCTTCAGCAGGTCCTGCACTTCCCGGGTTTCGAAAACTTTGACGCTCATGATGGTGTCTCCACGTGTATTTGGGGGGATGACGGCTGTGCCTGACTCGGGCTACCGCGCGACTCTCGTGAGTCCGTCGCGGGTGAAACGCCTGACCTTGTCTTCGTCGAGCTCGATGCCGAGACCGGGGCCGTCCGGCACGGTCAGTTCGAAGTCGCTGTAGTCCAGCGGCTGCGTCAGGATCTCTTCGGTGATCAGCAGCGGCCCGAACAGTTCGGTGCCCCACTGCAGGTTCGCGAAGCTCGCGAACAGGTGCGCGGATGCGACCGTACTGAACGCGCCTTCGAGCATCGTGCCGCCGTACAGCTCGATGCCCGCGGCATCGGCGATCGCGGCCACGCGCTGTGCGGCAAAGAGGCCGCCGCTCTGTTCGATCTTGATCGCGAACACGTCCGCGCCGTGATGCTTCGCGATCTCGAACGCGCTGTCGGGGCCCTGCAGGATTTCATCGGCCATCAGCGCGACCGGGAAGCGGCGCATCAGGCGCGCCAGCGCCGCGGCCGAGGCCACCGGCTGCTCGACCAGTTCGCAACCGGCATCGGCCAGCGCCGGAATCGCGCGCGCGGCCTGCGTTTCGCTCCACGCCATGTTCACGTCGACGCGCACCGATGCGCGGTCGCCGACGGCCTTCTTGATCTCGGCCACGTGCCGGATATCCGTCTCCGGCGACTTCGCGCCGATCTTCAGCTTGAACACGTTGTGGCGGCGCAGGTCGAGCATCCGCTCGGCTTCGGCGATGTCGGTGGCCGTATCGCCCGACGCGAGCGTCCACGCGACCGGCAGGCGATCGCGCCGGCGACCGCCGAGCAGTTCGCTGACCGGCACGCCGAGCCGCTTGCCGTGCGCGTCGAGCAGCGCGGTTTCGAGCGCGCTCTTCGCGAAATGATTGACCTTCACGAGCTTGCCGAGGAACGCCATCAGCGTCTGGATGCGCGTCGCGTCGCAGCCGACGATCGCCGGTGCGAGGTACGCATCGATCGCGAGCTTCATCGCTTCGGGACTTTCCGGGCCGTAGGCCATGCCGGCGATCGTCGTGCCTTCGCCGAGGCCCGTCACGCCGTCGCTGCAGAACACCTTCACGAGCATCAGCGTCTGGCCGTGCATCGTGGCCACCGACAGCTTGTGCGGGCGGATCGTCGGCAGATCGACGAGGCGGGTTTCAATGCGTTCGATGGTGACGGAGGACATGGGGCACGCTGCTTGGGGGGTGTTCATGGAACGGATTTATACGCCCCGGCCAAAACCACCGTCCAATACTTTTGGGTGGGATTTTTGATACCTGGTAGGTATTGAAATCAGGCTCATCACGCGGAATACTGCGGTGCGCCATACCTGTTTTGGCTAGGTATGCGGGCGGAGAGGCTTGATGGGGCGCGGTCGTGAGGGTTCGGGGGATCGTTTGGGCGGGGGCGCACAGCGGCCGCTTGTGGCAGCGGGAAAACCGGCTGAAACCGGCGGCCTGCGGGGTCGATCAGGGTTTTCCTGATGGGAAAAATGGTTGGGCTGATCGTCCGGACTTCAGCTTCGGCGTCGGTTTCTGCGAACAACCGGAAGGAATCGGGTGAGCGGATATCGACGTTTGTTGTCGATGCCCGTTGTTCATCAGAGGCTGACGGGTGCTATCGGCCAACTCCGGCCATTCGCCTCCACGCGAGGCAGGTCACTCAAATGTCGGTCCCACCCGGACAACGGGCAGTCGTCGCCCCAAGGGCCTCGTCGCGCCGTTGACCGATTGCGGACGGTCGGGCAGACAGCGACCTGTGTTAGCCGCTCGCCCACGTGTTCGCAATGCCTGTCGTATATTGATCTTCGTTTAAATGACGCTCCCCAGGGGGACTTCACGTCGCGAGCTTTTTTTGCCGTCGGCACGATGCGTTATCAACAAGAGCGACGTTGCCCCGAATTCCCCGAACCACGAATACGAAGAGTCGCTTCCCGCAGCCGCGATCCGACTCAGGTAAGTGGGAGATCGCAGTTCAAGAAAAGTTGGTTGAAGAACGCCGCGCTAGTGTACGCGGCGTAAGCTTGCCAATTGTCACCCTTCTGCGCGTCCGCGAAATCGCAAACCGACTTGATAACTAGTGCGCACGGCGCGGGCTGACGCGCGTAGTCCGCTGCTGCCATGACTGCATATGCTTCCATCTCGACGCCAAGTAGTTCACGGTTTTGAGCTGTGATTGGGTCAAGAGCACCGTCCGTCGCCAAGACAGCCGCACCTGAGGCCATCGGGCCAACCCGAACGGAAAGCTTTCCAGCAGGAGCTGAATGAGTCCATCCGGAACGGATCGCCGCCACGACTTCCGGGCGACTGCTAAGCTCCATCGCGAGTTGAGACACATGCGAGTTAAGCGGGCGCTGATAGGGGGCGGCCTGGAACACCACTGAGCCGTCAGTTTTTTCGGCTAATTTACCGCTGCCCCAGTCCCAAGAGGGATCAGCCACGATCACATCACCGAGCTCTGTCTTACCCTTCACGCCGGCGCAAATCCCCAGCATCACGATGTACCTTGGGCGAAAGCGCTCGACCATTTTTGCGGCGAGCGCCGCAGAGGATGGCATGCCCTTTCGGCGCGCCGACGCCGCTACAACCGTCAATGGCCCCTCAGTTCGCGGAATTTGCCCAAAGTGGTAACCAGTAGGATCATCCGGGAAGCGCTTGTTCGTCCATTGATAATTTAGATTCAGTACTGCGTCGAGCTCAGGGGTACCCAATGCTGTGACTATGGCCACATCCGCACGAGGGGAAAGCCGAGCTACGCGCTTAACGCGTGCGCTTGCTAGCTGAAGCTTACCAACCAGCATAGCCTTCCATGAGCTATCTGCGGTTTCATTAAAGAGGCAGAATGAGGCCCCGCGGTCCCGCACGTTTGCCTGCGCCGCGTCAACTAGCTCCTCGCGGGCAGTCAGAAACAAGATGTCAGGTGGCAGCCACGCGTTCTCGTCCATCATCAGCATGTCAAAAAGTGCCAACCCGCCCTGATGTGTGGGCGTCGCCCCCAATACATCTGGCAGGTTCAAATCGACAATAAGCAAGTCGAACTTTTTGGCGATCAGAAAACGCCTTGCCGCCGCGGACGTTGTCGCATGCTCGATCTCAATGCTCGCGTCATACTCCAAGACAACCTTAGAAATGGCGCGGGCCTTGTCGTATTCATCATCTACAATCAGGATTCGAGTCATCGCGTAGCAATAATACCTTCAATCAGGTTTTTCAACGAGGATCTCCAGCCGTCTTCCGCAACGTTATAGTAAGTAAGCCCGCGGAAGATCGGTCGGTACTGAGTATCCAGCTTTTCAATCAATTGTCTGAGTGACAACCGATTTGGTTCGTCGCCGAACTTGTCAAACATCGTAACTACGATGGTTGGCGTGTGAATGCCTCGTAGTTGCATCTGGGCCAGCAGATCGATCCCGGCAAAACTCTCTGGTGTCCCACCACCTGGCTCATCGGGTGATACGTCGTAGTTGGGCATACTCATATCCAGTAGAATCGCCGCGTATGAGTCCGTCCCTTTGATCACCGCCCGTAACCCACTGCTGAATGACCTGGCCGTCTCGATTTCGACGCCAAGAAACTCGTCACACACAAAATCGGCAAGGATCCGACTCTTTTCTTCATCGTCTTCAATAAGCAGTATCTTCATCGTCTGCAATCTCGATTCCAAACCCGATGATCACCTCGAAAGCTCCATCGTCGGTAAAACCGAACAGCAGCGATGGATCCCGGTACTGCGGTGCATTTATGGTCGCCCATAGCTTATGAAAGCCGCTGCGACCTTCCATCTGAGCCTTCCGCCGAGTATCACTCTTGCGAATCTCATTGCGAATTCTCTCCAGCCGATTTTCGTCACGCCGCTCGAAGGTTAGCGCTTCGACCGGATTACGTACCCGCGCACTGAACTTCCCATCCAACAAACTCAACGCGACATCAATATTGAGCCTATCGACGCTCAGACCAGAATGGGCGATCGCATTCTCGAATAGCCCACAGAATACGTCAACCATACCGTCGAGTGTCCTTCCGGGCATGGCAGTCGCTCCACCTTCGCCTTTTATGCTTACACCATCCCACCCTGTCGCACCCGAGATTGAGTTCTCAATCATCGAGCGTGCGATGAGAACAGGAAAATCGACTCCGTAATCCTGTCGGTCGTAAACCTCGCTGCGCTTGAACCACGACGACACCGTAGAGATTCTCGTCTGGATATTCGTTCGCGCACGTCCAATGTGGTTATGTAGCTCGCCGAGTCGGTCCGCATAATGCAATGCCACAAGAGATTCCGTAAGGTGATCAAAAGCATCCAGAAACTGGGAGCGGATATCGGTATTTAGAACCAGCTGCACCTTTGCCAAGTTAGTATCGGTTTTTTCCCACAGGGTCTCGACGCAAAGGTTAATGAAGTCATCGATGTGCTTAATGCGTCGATCGCTGGCTTGAACAAACATTCGTTCCAAATTCGAAGTTTGGTAGACGAAGAGCGCATGCGGATTATCGCCACTAGTAACGAGCTCATGAACTACGACGACCTGGATCAAACTGTCACGCACGTATGCAATGATTGAGTCGATGTTCGCCGCAAACTGCTCGAGCACATGCAAAACGTTGGCCCGCTCTCCATTAGTAAGAGCCGTAAGGGCCGAGTCCCAGTAATCGTTCGGAACGTAGTCGGAAGTTCCCACTTTTCGTTCGGTCACAAGGAACTCGTCGGCCACTGGCTTGCGTAGCGCATTGCTGAGCTTGCCGTGCCGAACGCGTGTGCTGAGATAGGCATTCAGCCCATGATCGCCACGTAGGAACTCATTTGTCACTTCGGCGAACATCGCAGCAAACTGAACATCAAGCTCCGAATTCGACGTCTCGCTGTTGATAACGTGTAAGGTGGACAGCATTTTGGTCAGCGATTGGCCAGTAGCTTCCACCTCAGACAGAACGTCGGTGAGTCGCTCAATGAGCGAGTTCTCCACCACTGGCACGGTCTGCATTGCGGATTTGTAACGAGCATAGGCGTCCCCTAAGCGGGTGCGCAACGCCTTTTTGATAGCACTGATGTCAACGTATACGCGGCTTTGCTCAACGAGGTTCGTCGCTTTTGCAAGTTCCTGTGCTTTAACGCGCTCCCGAATTTCCGCCAAATACTCGGCAGCGTTGCCGGGGTCGATCTCGGCAAGGATGCGGCAGACGCGAATACGCTCCTCTTCAATTTCCCGCGTTCCCTCGTAGAGAATCGTCTGCCGCATGACTTCGGGTCGCCAGACCCGACTCAGGTACAGGATCACATTCTGCAGGCCAAACTCATCGACGCGCTCCCGAAGTGCTCCTGGTGAGGCAATACCCTGCTGGGTCTGAAACCGCTCGAACGCATAGCGTAAGTGCGTTAGTCGGTCGTTGTTGAAGAAGCTGAAATAGAGCTCGAATATGAGAGGCAGCGAGATCGATGTGGGCCATTCGCCCGGAGACTCCAACGCGGCAACAAGTTCGGGCAATGGTAGAACCGTTGGCACCGATGGCCAACTCAGATAAGCCGCAACCGTTGCCGACACGGCCGACGCCAAGTCTCCGCTCCTAATATAAGCGACCACAGCGGCTGTACTGCAGCGTAGTGCGTCAGAACCATCAAGATGGTCCCGGCACCACGTGAAATTTTCGATTGCTTCCGCATACATGCCGTTCGCAAGCTGAAAGCGACCCACATAGCGCTTTTGACGCTCCAGACTTATGGCAGAAGTGTCGCCGAGTAAAGTGCCGGTCGTTGCTAACTCGTAGACCTGCAGAGTGGTGCCGAAAACAGCCGCATGGCGGAAAGTCTCGGTGAGTTTAGAGCGTCCTGAAGGTTGCTCTAACAATGCAGAGAACGGGGTCAAATTCGGATCTAAGGCGAGCACTCGACGGAGCGAGCCGGATGGATATTCAAACTGATCCTGCGAAAGCTCCTGCATGACGATCGCACGCAAGTAGGTCGCCCACGCATGTCCGTAAAATCGGTCGTAAATCGTGTACAGCGACAACGCCGATGCATAAGTGTCGCCGGTGAACGCGAGGACCGCCCGCAGGTGCTGGGCTATTTCCCCCAACGGGCCTGCATATTGAACTGTTTGCGCTCTCTGCTTGAGTTCGGCACGTATACGCAGTACGAATGCCGAAATATCAGAGGGATTTTCGTCCAAATGGCCGTCGGCTATTGAAATGGCATCCGCATATCGGCCTTCACTGTAGGCCTCAATGAAAGCGACGCGACGCAGCTGTTTTGTGGCATCCCACCGAACCTCGCCACCAAGCGCTACCAAGACAGGCACCAAGCGGCGGTCACTCGTGCGTCCTAGGAGTGATGCTACGGGCTTGACTAGCAAATCCGAAAAGTGCGCGCACGCGCCCTCGTCAGCTACAACGGCCTGCAGCATGGCGACGAGGGTCTCGTAGTAGTCGACCACGCCAGACTGGGCTTCGATCGAAAGGGTCACCCCCACGAATTGTATTGCTGGGCTAGCGAGGTCGAAAAGCTTCGTTTTCAGATACGCTTGGATCTGCGTCAGCGGGGCTTCAGGGAACATTCGCGCAAGTTCGGCCTGCAGATAGCCGGGAACCGCAGTGCCCTCAGTGCGTTTGCCGATGAAGCTGACAATCATACTCAACAGATCGTTCGCTCCTATGAGGTCCTCGTACGTCCGCGCAAGTTTGCGCTTCTCGTCCAAGCCATCCCACAACTGCACAGCGGAGAGTCGGTTTTGAATCAGCCAGACGGACCAGCCTAGTTCGTCCTCCACTCCCTGAAGTGTCGCAAACGCTGCATCTCGATCATTGCGCAGTACCGCGCACTCCAGCGCCTCTCGGTGCGACACAAACGCTCGGATTTCTTCGCTGTACTGCAGCGCGTAGGCTATGGCCCAGATCACCTCGCTGGCAATCGGTGCGGGCGGGATCAGTCTACGAGTTACAAGGATCTCGGCCGGCTGCCGCGGAAATGGAGCACCATGAATTCTAGAAAGTACTTCACGCTTCCGAATGATCTGAGGAAAGCGCCGAAATAGCTCGGCGGTAGGAGTTGCGTTTTTGAGGGATCGCAGCGCCTCGGCCTGAAAACCCGTTTTCGAGTAGATTTTCGCTTTAAGGCTGTGCTGATCTGCAGGGGTTCTCCTGCCGTTCCATTTGACCTTCGACCTGCGCCCGCTCATGCTGCCTCGAATATTAGCTTTTCTTGTGTTCGCGTCACGTGCTCAACCCACCAATGGCGGCGCACGACCATTCGCCCCGAAATCATGCAAATCATACCGAAAACCTTTCATTACGTGGTCGACTAGTTTTCCACTAGTGGAGCGACTTTGTGGTCGTGGATAATCAACCGGCAAGGACTCGTTTGAAGCATGATGGTAGATCGATCGGCACGCGACGGCTGGCGGGTTGCGGCCGCTCCGTTGACGAAAATGGCCATTGCAACTCGGAGGCCGCTTTAGACCAAATGGTTTCGAACGGCTCACAAGCGACTCGAGCCCCGAGCCTTGCCGGAAAGCAGTCATTCTTAGGCCGCGGGAGGCAGCGAGTCAATATGACGGCTTCCGCCGACAAGCGACGGGCGACAACGCGTGAGCGAATGACCGTTGCACTTGGTGGCTTCAATCGGTCGATACAACACACTAGACGCTGCGTAAGCAGTGGAGGCGTTGCAAATGAGACAGCGGCGCAGGGTCTAATGCACCAGCAATAACCTGCCGTGTCCCCAAACGGCATGCAGCAACACCCCCCACAGCGACTGTTCAGTTTCCGCACACAAAATCTCAGACGCCCCCCACCCCACACGCCCTCCGCGGGTGGGAAAAAACCCGGATGGCCCCGCTTCGCCGCGCCCGCCTACCCTCGCGCACATGCCGGTCGACGCCCAAGCAAGAACCCCGACCCGGCCGATCCGAATTCCTCAGGAGCGTACATGGTTAGCAGCAACACCGCACTGTTCGACACCGACATCTGGCGCGGCAAAACCTTCAACGGACGCTGGCACGCAAGCGCGCACGCGGCCGACGTAATCGAACCCGCGACCGGCACCACGCTCGGCCGCATCGGCGTCGCCGACAGCGCGGCCATCGCCGAAGCAGCCACCGCCGCACATCGCGCACAGCCCGCATGGTTCGCGCTGCCATACGACGAGCGCGCGGCGGTGCTGCGTCGCGCGGCAGCCGTCGCCGAAGTGCATTTCGACGCGATCGTCGACTGGCTCGTGCGCGAAAGCGGCTCGACGCGCGCAAAAGCGTCGTTCGAAACCTCGATTACGATCAAGGCCCTGCACGAAGCAGCCGGGCTGCCGTCGCGCGCGGCCGGCGAAGTGCTGCCGTCGGCGGCCGGCCGGCTGTCGCTCGCGCGCCGCCGCCCGCGCGGCGTGGTCGGCGTGATCTCGCCGTTCAACTTCCCGCTGTATCTCGCGATACGCGCGGTCGCGCCGGCGCTCGCGCTCGGCAACGCAGTCGTGCTGAAGCCCGATCCGCGCACCGCCGTGTGCGGTGGCGTCGCGATCGCGCGCGTGTTCGAGCTTGCCGGCTTGCCCGAAGGTGTGCTGCACGTGCTGCCCGGCGACGGCGCGGCCGGCGCGGCGCTGGTCGCCGATCCGCACATTGCGATGATCCAGTTCACCGGCTCCACCGCGGCCGGGCGCAAGGTCGGCGCAGCGGCGGGCCACCATCTGAAAAAGGTGTCGCTCGAACTTGGCGGCAAGAATTCGCTGATCGTGCTCGACGATGCCGACCTCGACCGCGCCGTTGCCAACACCGCATGGGGCGCGTATCTGCATCAAGGCCAGATCTGCATGGCGACCGGCCGCGTGCTCGTGCAACGCGCCATTCACGACCGCTTCGTCGCGAAGCTCGTCGAGAAGGCGCAAAGCCTGCGCGTCGGCGACCCGGCCACCGGCGACGTCGGCCTCGGCCCGCTGATCGACGCCGCACAACGCGACCATGCGGCGAGCGTGGTCGACGCGGCCCGACGCGCGGGCGCCCGCGTCGAGACGGGCGGCGGCCATCACGGCCTGTTTTTCGAGCCGACCGTGCTGAGCGGCGTCGCGCCGGGCAATCCGGCGTTCGACGAGGAAATCTTCGGGCCGGTCGCGATCGTCGTGCCGTTCGATACCGACGAAGACGCAATCACGCTCGCGAACCGGACCGAATACGGGCTGTCGATGGCGATCCTGTCCGCTGACGTCGGCCGCGCGCTGAGGATCGGCGAGCGCCTGAACACGGGGCTGCTGCACATCAACGATCAGACGGTTAACGACGAGGTGATCAACCCGTTCGGCGGCGTCGGCGCCTCGGGCAATGGCTCGAGCATCGGCGGTGCGGCAAACTGGGAGGAATTCACACAGTGGCAGTGGCTGACGATCAAGGGCGATGCGCCGCTGTATCCGATTTGACGAGGAGACCGACCATGTACACCAAAAACGATACACGCGCCGTCACCGCGGCCGTCGCGCGCGCCGCCGGCGCGCCCTTCTCGATCGAAACGGCACGCATCCGCGCGCCGCGCGGCGACGAGGTACTGGTGCGCGTCGTCGCGACCGGCTTGTGCCATACCGACCTGATCGTGCGCGACCAGTACTACCCGGTACCGCTACCGGCCGTGCTCGGTCACGAAGGCGCCGGCGTGGTGGAGGCGGTCGGCCCGAATGTGAAGACGCTCGCCGCCGGCGACCACGTCGTGCTGACTTACGGCGCGTGCGGCCACTGCGCATCGTGCGCCGGCGGTCACGGCGCGTATTGCCGGCAGTTCTTCGCGCTGAACTTCGGCGGCGCCGATGTCGACGGGCAGACGGCCATCCGCGACGCGGCCGGACAACCACTGCACGATCATTTCTTCGCGCAGTCGTCGTTCGCGAGCTATGCGCTCGCACGCGAGAACAACGCAATCAAGGTGCCGAAGGAAGCGCCGCTCGAACTGCTCGGCCCGCTCGGCTGCGGGATCCAGACCGGCGCGGGCGCCGTCATCAATTCGCTCGCGGTGCGCACCGGCAGCAGCTTCGCGAGCTTCGGTGCCGGCGCGGTCGGCATGAGCGCCGTGATGGCCGCGCGCATCGCCGGCGCCACCACCATCATCGCCGCCGACATCGTGCCGTCGCGGCTCGCGCTGGCGCTGGAGCTGGGCGCCACGCACGCGATCAACAGCCGGGAAATCGACGTCGTCGACGCGATCCGCGAGATCACCGGCGGCGGCGTCGACTACGCGCTCGAGTCGACCGGGCTGCCGGCCGTGCTGTCGCAAGGGATCGACGCGCTCGGCTCGCGCGGCACGATGGGCGTGGTCGGCGCGCCGAAGCTCGGCACGAAGGCCGAATTCGACGTGAACAGCCTGCTGCTCGGCGGCCATACGATCCGCGGCATCGTCGAAGGCGACAGCGTGCCGCAGACGTTCATTCCGCAACTCGTGCAGTTGCACCTGCAAGGCCGGTTTCCGTTCGACCGGCTCGTGAAGTTCTATCCGCTCGAACAGATCAACCAGGCCGCCGAGGACAGCAGCAAAGGCATCACGCTCAAGCCGATCCTGCGGTTGCCGCACTAGACGCAGGCGCCGCCGGCCGCCGGCCGATACCAAGCGGCGCCACACGACGGGCACCCTTGCCGGGCACGAAAATACCCGGCTTCGGGCACCGGGCTATATTACGCATTCGCGCGACACGCCGGGCCGGCACGCCCGGCCCGACCATTCGACCTCACATGGAGCGCAGCGTGAACACGGCCCCTGAATCCCCTGCACGGCCGGTCGATCTCGACCGGCTCCGCGCCCGCTTCGCCGCGGGCGAGCCGCTGCCGGAAACGGCGTTGCCGGCCAGCGTCGCGCGCTCGTGGCTGCGCTCGCGCGATGCCGGGCTGCGACCATGGCAAACCGCGCGTTATGAAATGCAGCGCGAGCGCGACGAATCGCGCGCGGACCGGCGGCTCACCCGCTGCGTCGCGCGGGAGATCGAGCCGCTGTGGGCCGCATTCGGCGGTACCGAATGGACGATCATGTGCGTCAATCCGCACGGCACGATCGTCCATGCGCGGCGCAGCCCGCAATGCGACGACGCGCTGCTGACGCCGATCGTCGCCGGGCGCCGGATTGTCGAGCCGAACATCGGCACAACCGCGCCGAGCTGCGTGATTCACGATGGCGCCGAGGCGATCGTCGCGGGCGCGCAGCATTATCTCCACGAGTTGTCCCGGGTGTTCTGTCTCGCGGTGCCGCTGGTGGGTTTCGACGGCGAAGTGATCGGCGCGCTCGACATCACCGGAGTCGGCAAGCGCAACGTCGTGCAGTTGCGCGAACAGTTTCGTCACGCGGCGCTGTCCGCCGAGCAGCGTCTGTATGCGCTGCTGCGCGACTGCCATCTGCTGCAGGTCCAGCATGACGCGCGCTGGCTCGGCACCCCGCTCGCCGGCGTCATTGCGCTCGACGAAGCCGGCCGCGTGCGCGCGGTGAGCCGGCTGGCGCGCCGGATGCTCGACCTCGCGGCTGCCGGGCCGGTGGCCCCGTACGATCTCCGACAACTGTTTCCCGGCGCGACGCCCGTGCAGCAGCGTCGTTTACTGATACCGGCACGCACGCCGCAGCGGATCGCGCGCGACGATGGTAGCCATGTATGGGTGCGCACCCTGCGTGCGCCGCTCGACCGGGCGACGATGGCGCGCCATGCCGATGTGCTGGAAGACGCCGCCGACGTGTGCCACACGGCACCGGCCGCCGGTGCCCAGGCGAGCCTGCACGAACAGTCGCTCGACGCGATCCGGCGCGCGCTCGACGAGCACGACGGCAATGTGTCGGCGGCCGCGCGGCGGCTCGGCATTTCACGCACGACGCTGTACGCGAAACTTCGTCAGCTCGATGCGGCAGGGATCAGGCACGACGGACCGCATTGACGACTCCGGATGAAACGGGCCGTGTGGCGATTGCGCCTGGGCCCGTTCACGCTGACAAGGGGCTTGCGCTGATCCTGAGCCACTGCCGGCCGCTGATGAAGCCGCAACGCAATTTGCACGCTTAACCGTCACGACCCGCCGCCGGCGCCCGCCCAACCGCCCAGCCGGCCCTCCACCCCGAATCCGTCGTCCGGCGCCGGCAGCCGCCCGAGCACCCGTTCGACTTCCAGCGCGACCGCGATGAGTTCGCGATCGGTGCCGGCCGCGCCATCCAGCGCGAGGCCGACCGGCAGACCGGCCGCCGTCAGGCCGGCCGGCACGGTCATGCCCGGCACGCCGGCATTGCTGCCGGGCTCGGTGTTCCTGGTGTACGTCTGGAACACCGAAACGGTCTCGCCGTTGTGGATCATCGTGTCGCCCGACGGGATGGGGCAGGCCGTCGCGATCGTGGCCGGAAAGGCCAGCGCATCGGCGCCACTGTCGGCGAGGCACTGCCGATACGCGGCGCGCGACCGCGTCCGCCGGTCGAGCGCGGTGCGATAAGCCGTTTCGCCGATGCCGTCGGGGCCGGTGATATGCCGGGCGATCCGCGCGACGTCCGGGCTCCCCACGTTCGCGACGATGTCGTCGACCGACAGGTCGTAACCGTTCTCGACCAGATACGCGTGCATCGACGCCCGGAATTCGGCCATCGCGATGACGGCCGGCTCGTCGTCGAAGAACCCCGGGTAGTCATTCAGGTCGATGTCGACGCATTCGAATCCCGCCTGCTCCAGCTTCGCCAGCGCGGCCCGCGCCACCGCGTCGACATCCGGCGCGAGGCCGCGCCAGAACGTCGTACGCGGAATCGCGAGACGCACGGGACGCGCCCCACTGCGCACCGGGGGCGCTAGCGACGCACCGTCGCCGGCCAGAATCGCGTCGAGCAGCGCGATGTCCTCGACCGACCGGGCCATCGGGCCGACGGTGTCGCGCGTGTGGGAAATCGGCGCGACGCCACCCGACGGGTAGCGCCCCACCGTCGGCCGGAGGCCGACCGCGCCACACAGCGCCGCCGGGATCCGGACCGAGCCGCCGGTGTCCGTGCCGAGCGCGGCCGGTACCACACCGGCGCCGACCAGCGCGCCCGAGCCGCTGCTGCTGCCGCCCGGAATCCGGTCGAAATCGTACGGATTGCGCACCGCGCCCGTCACGCGGTTGTTGCCCGACACACCGAACGCAAGCTCGTGCAGGTTCGCCTTGCCCGCGATCAGCGCGCCGTGCGCCAGCAGCCGCGCGACGACCGGCGCGTGCTGCGGCGGCACACGGTTGTGCAGCGCCAGCGTGCCGTTGCCGGTCGGCAGGCAGGCGGTGTCGATGTTGTCCTTGATCGCGATCGGCAGGCCGAGCAGCGCGCGCGGGGCGGTCGACCTCGCGAGGTCGCGGTCGCTGCGGGCGGCTTCGGCGAGCAGCCGTGCGTCGTCGACGCAGGTGAAACCGTTCAGGTAGCGCCAGCGCGCGTGCCGCTCGATCAACGCATACGCGTATTCGACACAGGAAAACTCCCGGCGCAGGAGCGCCTGCCGGACTTCGGTGAGCGTCAGGGAACCCAGGGTGGTCATGGTCGGCATGCCTCGTAACAGGGGGAATCGTTACAAGGTAGGGCGCGCCGATTTTGACGCCCATCATCACAATGGAGGACCCCGCGTGGCCCGCGGCGCGACCGGTCACGCCATCGCGGCCGCCAGGCTCGCCCGGTTGGCGACGCCCTTCTTCGCCATCACGCGCCGCAGATGCGTGCGGACCGTCGACAGCCCGATCCCGAGCGTGCGCGCGACATCCTTGTCGGTGTAGCCGGCGGCGACGAGCCGTGCGACGTCGCTCTCGCGTTCGGTCAGCCCGGTACACGCATGCTGCCGCCTCAGCAGCGCACGCCGAAAAAACGGCTCGATGCCGTTCAGCAGCAGTTTGTCGCGCTCGGTGAAGTCGGGCCGGCCTTGCGCGCGCCAGATGCGCAGGTCGCCGACGTGCGTCGCGCCGTCGAACGCATAGACGTTGATCCCGTGGTGCATGCCGTCTCGGCTCAAAAAATCGCTGTAGAACGCGGTGCGCTCCAGATCGCGGCGGCTCATCACCTCGTCGACGCAGGTCGCCACGCGGCGCGCGCGCAATTGCGGTGTGACCGGGTCGATATGCTGGAACCACGCTTCGTACCGCGCGATCTGCGACGGGTCGAGGTTGTACGAGAATCCGTTGCGCCAGAGCCCCGTTTGCGCGTCGCAATCGAACGATGCGGCGAAATCCGCACGCATCAGTTGCGTGATCTCGGGCAGCACGACGCTCCTCACGTCGACGATCGGCCCGAGCGCTTCCAGGCGGGCGACGATGTCGCCGAACAGCCGGAGTTCGTCCGGCGTGATGTCGGAGACGGCAAGGTTCATGATGCTGCCGCGACCGTCGCCTGCCATTGCGCGGCCACGCCGGCGTAATCGTTGATCTTGAAAGCCGAGCCGTCCTGGACATGAATCCAGCCGAGCGTGCGGCCGGCCAGCGGCTTGTCGTGGTCGTCCGTCGCAACCTTGACGATCGCATGCGCACGGATGTGCACGACACCGTTCGGATAGTCGGACGACGGGCTCGCCAGCGTCACCGTCACGAACGGGCCGAGATCCTGCAGCAGTTGCGCGGCCGGCGGATTGTCGGCCATCAGCAGCGAGCCACCCTTCACGCGGTCGTCCACGCGGATGGCCATGCTGTCCGGCCGCCGGTGCGCGGCGGTCGGCAGCGACATCCACAGCACGTGCGCCGGGTTGAGATAGACCACATCGGGATCGCCCATCGCGTCGCGGGTTTCAATCCGGGGTATCGGCATGCAGCGTCTCCAGTCGAATAGCGGGCACCGCGGGCGGGTGCGTCGGCACCATGATGATGCCGCAATATGTCGGCTTGCAACGTGCCCGTCGACGCATGGCGCGACCACCCGTGACCGGGAAGCCGCGCCACGCGCACGTCATTGCTTGGCCGGCGCGCCGATGCCGTCGATATCGGGCGCCCAGCCCGTCGGGTTGGAGAACTTCAGCGTGTTGGCGCTTCCCTGCTTGAACGCGCCCGTCACCGTCAGCGTCGACACGTTCCCCCATCCGCCCGTCGACGGGAACGACACGGACACGGGTGCCGCGCCGTCGAAACTGAGCTGCGCGCTGCGCGCCGCCGAATCGCCGTTCACGTAGGCGATCACGACGCTATAGGTGCCGTCCGCCGCCACCGAGATGCCGTTGATCGTCAGCGTGCCGTTGCTGGTCCCGTCACCGTTGCCGATATAGCCGACGTCCTGCCCGCCCGAGCACGCGCCGCATGACGACACGCGCGCCGCACCGCCGAGCGTGTTGCCGGCCGCCTCGGCCTCGTAGGCCAGCGGCGGCGGTGGCGGAACCTTCACCGGGCCGACCACCACGGCGATCGACGTGACGTCGGGCGCCGCGGTCGTGCCGCCGAGACCCGACAAAGTCAACGTGTTCGGTCCGGACTGCAGGTTGACGAAGACCGTCACCGTGCCGACGGCGTTGCCCGTGGGCGGAAACGCGAGTGTCGTGCCGTTGCCGCCGTTCGCACCGAGCTGTGCCTCGACGTTCTCCGTCCCGGTGTTCAGGTAGGCGATCTGCACATAACCGCCCGCCGTTTGCGAGCTCACGTTATTGAACGTCACCGCGCCCAGCCCCGTCACCTTCTTGCCGCTTGCACACGCCGCGCAGTCCGCGACCGTCGCGCCGCCCGACAGGGTGCCCGGCAGGTACGTGGTCGACGGCAGGTCCGTGCCGCTCAGCACGAGCATCACGGTGCCGCCGGCCGGCACATTCGCGACCGTGTAGGAACCGGTGGCCGCGCCGAGGTCCTTGTGCGCCCAGACGTCGCGGACGGCGGCCGAGGTGCCTGCGGCGAAACCCAGTTGCTGCCACGTGACCGTCATGTCGCTTGCCGCCGTGCCGTTGTTGAACAGCAGAACCGCGCGTTTGCCTGCGCCGGCCAGCAGCTTCGCCCACACCTGCTGCCCGTTGGCGTCCGCGACCTTCAGCCCCTGCAGGCCCAGCACGTCCTGGTCGATCGCGATCAGCTCGGGATTGGTGAGCAGGCTCACCGTATCGCTCGACAGCGACTTCGACAGGTCGTTACCGAGTATCATCGGCGCGCCGGCGATGGCCCACAGGTTGACGTGCGCAAGATCGTTCGCCGCCGTCATGCCCATGCCGGCCACCATCATGTCCGGATCGTTGTAGTAACCGGTGTGCTGGCCTTCGGGGCGATAGTTGCCGTTGAAGTTGCCGAGCACCGAGCCGAACTTCGGCACACCGCTCCCCGGCCCGTAGATGTCGCCCGTCGTGCGCCACGACGTCGCGATACCGGCGCCCCAGTCCCAGGGCCCCAGGTTGTAGTCGGGATAGCCGCTTTTGCCGAGCGTGCCCCAGTCGCACATGTTCAGTACAAGCCGCTTTCCGGTGACCAGATAGGCTTTCTGAATCGCCTGCGAGATCGCCGTATAGGCTTGCTGCGGATCGTATCCGGCCGCGCTGCCGCCGCACCAGTCGACCTTGACGAAGTCATAGCCCCATTGCGCGAACTGCAGGAAATCGTGATCGTAGTGCGCGTAATCGCTGCCGACGAAATGCGTGCCGTTCGTGTTGCCGCAACCCTGCGGCCCGGAGTCGATATAGATGCCGGCCTTCAAGCCCTTGCCGTGAATGTAGTCGGCCATCGCCTTCATTCCGCCCGGCCACTGGTTGGTGGGATTGCCGTTCATGTCGACGTTGAGGATGAAGTTGCCGTTCGCGTCACGCTTTCTCGACGTCCACCAGCCTTCGTCGATATTCACATACTGGTACTTGTTGCCCGTCGCGAGGTTCGCATTCAGCGCGGCCAGCCCGTCCGCCTGCGCCTTGATCGTATCGAAGCTGACGTTCTCCTCGAGGCTGTTCCATGACGACCAGCCCATCGGTGGCGGATTCACCGCGATCTGCTGCAGTGCAGTCGGCGACGTACCCGTGGTGGTCGTGCTGCCGCCCGTCGTCGAGGTCGTGCCGGTGGTCGAGGTCGTGCCGGTCGCCGACGTGCTCGTTCCCGGCGACGAACCGACATCGTCGCCGCCACATGCGGACAGGCCGATCGCCGCCGACGCGAAACATATCATCAATATTCCTAAATGATTTGTGCGCTTCATCTCCGTCTCCAGATTATTGTGAACGACGCACGTCGGATCAGCATCGTGCGCGTACGCAGATTAATGACGTTCGTTTCCCTGTTTCAATCTTTGCAGCACGCGGTCACATATTGGGAGATGACGGTTTTCCGGTTGCCAATCGCCTTGTCGTTAATGGTTTAAGTAATTGACCTCGAAAACCCAATCTTTGGAAACTTGATCGACTGAACGGAAACAATGCCGATCAGTATTGCCGGTTTATCGCGAATCCGGACAGGTGTATCGCCCTGCCATGACTGGATTGGCTGCCGGACCTTCCGGCCGCCTCGCCTACCCTCGCGACGTTGCGTGCGCGAGCTTCGCCACCAGTTCGTCGTACACCACCCGGATACGCCGCGGCATCGGGCCTCGCCGCGGCCGATACACGTGCAGCTTCCACGGCTCGGGTTCGAGGCCCGGCAACACCCGCACCAGACGCCCCTTCTGCACGTACGGCCTGACCAGGTACTCCGAGCACTGCCCGAACCCCACTCCGGCGCACACGGCCTCGATCTCCACCTCGGTATCGTCCGTCAGATAGGCCGGCGACGACGGGACGAAGTGTTGCTCTCCGCGAAAGATCCATGGCCACGCACGGCCGCTCGCGCGGTCGATCAGGCACGTCGCCGGCATCGCTTCGAGTTCCTTGCGGTTCCTCGGCTCGCCCAGCCGCTCGATCAGCGACGGCGCACCCACGACCCACATCGGCAACGGCCCGACCATGCGCGCGACGAAACGGTTGTCTCCGATCGCCCCGACGCGCACGCCGATGTCGATCTGTTCGTCAACCACCGGCGACGGCACGTCCGACAGCCGCAGGTCGGGCACGAGGCCCGGATACCGCTGCATCAGGTCGGTCAGGACCGGCTGCACGTAATGACGTCCCATGCCCGACGGCGCCGTGATCCTGACGATACCGGCCGGTTCGTCGAACTGGCCGGCCGCGGGGCCGAACAGCCCGTCGACGGTGGCAAGCGCCGCCTGCGCATCGCGTGCGAACGACTGGCCGAACGCGGTGATCCGGATGCTGCGGGTCGTCCGGTGAAACAGCGTTTCGCCGAGCATCTCCTCCAGTTCGCGCACCGCGCGCGTCACGACCTGCGGCGACACGCCGAGACGCGCCGCCGCCTCGCGGAACGTGGGCGCCGCGGCAGTCGCGGCAAAGACCTTGAGGAGATCGAGTCGGTTGAGCATGGCGAACCCTTCTGACGTTCCCGGAGCAACGCGTTTAATTCCGGAATCAGGAATTCTGAATGCGTGATTGTTCCATTTTATTGCGATGGTCGAGCGACCACAATGAGCACCAGACGTCGCATTGACGTGGATGGTCAACCCCTCAGGAGCAACGCATCATGAACGCAAGCACGCAAACCGCTCAACTCTCCGGCCGCGTCGCCGTGGTGACGGGCGCCAGCTCCGGCATCGGCCGTGCGTCGGCGATCGAACTCGCGCGACGCGGCGCGAAGGTCGTCGTCAGCGCCCGGCGCAAGACCGAACTCGATCGACTGGTCGACGAGATCGTGACGGCCGGCGGCGAAGCCCGCGCATTCGCCGCGGACGTCGCGAACGAAGACGATCTGCGCAAGCTCTTCGATTTCACGGTATCGACCTACGGTCGCCTCGACATCGCGTTCAACAATGCCGGCACGGAAGGCGTGTTCGCGCCGCTTCTCGAGCAGAATGCCGAGACTTTCGACAAGGTGTTCGAGCCGAATGTGCGCGGGGTCTTCAATTCGATGAAGTACGCGGCCGAAATCATGCTGCGACAGGGGTCGGGCAGCATCATCAACAACGCGTCGATGGGCGGCCTGATCGGCTTCGAGAATGCGTCGGTCTATATCGCGAGCAAGCACGCGGTGATCGGGATGACGAAGACGGCGTCGATCGAGTGGTTCAAGCGCGGCGTCCGCGTCAACGCGCTGTGCCCGGGGTTGATCGAAACGCCGTTCCATCATCGCGGCATCTGGCCGTCGGATGACGCACAACAGGCGTTTGCCGCGTCGACCCCGGCCGGGCGGTGGGGCTCCGCCGAGGAAATGGCAACGATCGTCGCGTTCCTCGCGTCGGACGATTCCAGCTATGTGTCGGGGCATGCGCTCGTGGCCGACGGCGGCTATTCGGTTGCATGACACGCCTGGCGCGATCCGCGGCGCGGCTTCACGTCGCCGCGGCCGCCGCCTCCCGTTTCGCGTGAAGCCGTAGCGCGAGCCACGCGATCCCGACCGCGCACGCGCCGACTACACCGCCGAACGTGCCGACCCACGGCAGCCCGTAGTCGCCGGCGATATGGTTGCCGATCAGCGCGCCCGCGCCGATGCCGACGTTGTACAGCCCGGAGAAAATCGACACCGCGAGGTCGGTCGCCTCCGGTGCCAGCTTCAGCACCCATGCCTGCATCGCGAGGCCGAAGCAGACGATCGCCCCGCCCCAGACCAGCGTATGAACGGACAGCGTGACGATGTTCAGCGCGCACGGGAACAGGATCAGCAGGCAGCCCGACAGCGCGACGATCGACGCCAGCAGGAATTTGTCGGGCTCGCGCGGGTACACGCGATTGAAGCAGATCGCGGCCGGCAGGCCGGCGACGCCGAACAGGATCAGCACGTACGTGATCCGGCTGCTGCTCGCGTGGTTCACGCTCTGGACGAACGGCTCGATATACGTGTACGACGTGAAGTGCGCCGACACGACCAGTACGGTGATCGCATAGAGCGCCACCAGTGCCGGCTTGCGCAGGAACACGCCTATGCTGCTCAGCGACCCGGCGCCCTGGCTCGGCAAGACCGGCAACGCGGCGCGCAGCAACAGCGCCGCACCGCCCGCGGCGCCCGCGATGATCAGGAACGTGACGCGCCAGCCGAACGCCTCGCCGATCACGCGCCCGAGCGGAATGCCGGCGACCATCGCGATCGCCGAGCCCATCGCGATCAGGCTCAGCGCACGGCTTTTGCGGTCGCTCGGCGCGAGCCGCACCGCGAGCGGGACGGAAATCGACCAGAACACCGCGTGTGCACACGCGATGCCGAGCCGGCCGATCATCAGCACCGAGAAATTCCATGCAACGCCGGTCACGATATGGCTGCCGATGAACACCATCAACGCACCGACCAGCAGCTTGCGCCGCTCGACGTGCCGCGTGACGAACGTCAGCGGCAGCGACACGACCGCAACGGCCCACGCGTAGATCGTCAGCATCAGGCCGACGGCGGTCGGCTGCATCTGCAGGCTGTCGCCGATCGCGCTGAGCAGCGCGACCGGCACGAATTCGGTGGTGTTGAAGATGAAGGCGGTGAGTGCCAGGGCCAGTACGCCCCACCACGAGTGCCTGGAACTGATGGCGTCCGGTGTTGCCATGCGTGGAATCGACGAGACGAGGGTTGGGGGCGCGTACGGTGCGTATGGCGCGGACCCGATGAGGAAGGCCCGGCGCGGCACATCGGCGCGATTGTACCAGCGGCACATGACACGACGCGGCACGGCGCGGCGGCGGGACATGGCGATGACACGGCCATGCGCCGATAATGTGTCGACCAGCCTTCTCGCGGACACTTCGCCCGATTGTCACCGGACCAGGAGATTCACATGCGCATTGAAACGTCATTTCTGTTCGATCTCGACGGCACGCTCGTCGACAGCGTCTATCAGCACGTGCTCGCATGGAAGGAGGCGCTCGATGCCGAGGGCATCGAACTGTCGGTGTGGCGCATCCACCGCAAGATCGGGATGAGCGGCGGCCTGTTCCTGAATCAGCTGCTGCGCGAGACGGCGGGCGACATCGACGCCGAGCGCGTCGAGCGGCTCGCGCGGCTACATGCGGCCGCCTACCAGCGGCTGCGCGCGCAGGTGCGTCCGCTGCCGGGCGCGCGTGAACTGCTGGCCGCGCTGTCGAGCGCGGGCATCCGCTGGGCGATCGCCACCAGCGGGCGGATGGAAACGGCCGCCATCAATCTCGAGGCACTCGGTGTCGATCCGGCGAAGCAGGTGGTCGTCACGCGCGACCAGGTCAAGTATGCGAAGCCGGACCCCGACCTGTTCCTGACCGCGGCCGCGCAACTGAACGTGCCGATCGAACACACGGTCGTGGTCGGCGACAGTATCTGGGACATGCTCGCCGCCGCCCGCTGCCGTGCGCTCGGCGTCGGGCTGCTGTCGGGCGGCTACGGCAGCGACGAACTGGAACGCGCCGGGGCACTGCGCGTGTACGACGACCCGGCCGATCTGCTGTGGCATCTCGACGAGATTGCCGCGCGGCCGTAGGCACTACACCGTTCGCCGCACCAGCGTCGTCCGAATCTCCGAAGTCGCCTTCGTCGGATTCAGCCGCTTCGGACGCACGTCGGTGCAGCTCATGATCGTCCCGCGCCGGAACAGCCGATAAGGGTCTCCGAGCCAGGTACGCGATCACGGTCGTAGCGGTAAAGACGCAGGGTGCGCGGATCGCTCATCGACTCCCCCGGCGCGGGACGGCATGCGGAAACGGAGACTGTCGCCGCATGCGCCATGCCGGTCAGTCGTCGTCCACGCGCTTGTCGATCAGGTAACGGCCACGCTCGACACCCGCTCGCAGCGCCTCGACTTCGGTCAACCATTCGGGGCCGGCCTGCTCCGGCACGACCAGCTCGATGCGTGCACCGTCGACAAACACCTGCACCTCGTCGCGCCAAGCGCCGCTTTCATCACGCCGCGCCCAGACGAGGATCTCGTGGCCGCGATACGGGTCCCGAACCTGCGCATCCTGTTGATGTTGCACGGTGGCCTCCTGTCCTTATCTGCGATTCCGCTGCAAAAAATGCGCACCGCATGATCGCCGCGCGCGCCGGCGGCCATGTGCGCACGCGCCGTGCCCGGCCGACACGCGGTTTTCGTCGCTTTTGTGCATCGAATTTCGTGCATCGAATCGCCGCCGGGCCGCCTCGCGCTGGCCGGAAGGCGTGCACATCGCGATCGGCCGCCTCGAACTGCCTGGCCGCCTGCTGCTCGCCGCGCCACAGCGCGCGGGCGCGGCACGCGTCCGACCACGATCCGCTGGTTGCACGGATACGCGCGACGGGTACATCGCTTGCGCATCGAATCCTTTCACGATTCGACGGAGCGACCCATGCAAACCGGCGCCCTCGACGGAAAGGACCTCGATTACTGGTGCGCCCGCGCACTGTGCGCGGATGACGAAGACACGCTGTGCTTCACGGCCGTCGCGCCGAGCGTCGTCGTGACGGCCGCCTGCGACGCGTTCCGGCACCTCGATGCCCAGTTTGCGCCGTCGACGTCATGGGCCGACGCAGGCGCGGTGCTCGATCGTGTCGGCGACCTGCGGATCACCCGCCACGGCAACGACGTCGAATGCGACGCGACCTTCGTCGACGGCCCGTCGACCTGCGGCGCACACGGCCGCGATGCGCGCGTGGCACTGCTGCGCGCCTTCGTGCGCACGCGCTTCGGCGACGAGGTCGACGCCCCGCCGCCGTTCGCGCATCGGATCGAACACGGCGTCGTGGTGCGCTACGACCCCGGCGCGCCGCTGCCCGAAACGGATGACGAGCGAGCCGCGGACGACAGCACGGATATCCGCTCGATACCGCGGATGTGAGTACGCGCCGCTGCCACGGCCGTGTAAAAACGACAGTCCCCATTCGCAGTACCCGGCCCGGCCGTTGCCGCACGGCACGCCACGCGGCGGGCACACGCGTTGCGGCGCATGAGGGTCACCGATCGCCGCCACCCGCCTGCGCACGCCATGGACTCCACGCCGACCTTCGCTCCGCACCTCTATTTCTGCGACGCCCGCCTCGTCGGGCCGCTCGACGCGTGGCCGCCGACATTCGCGCATATCGCGGGCATGGGCTTCGATCAGGTGCTCGTCGGCGCCTTCTGGGCCGCGAGCGTTGCCGGCTTTCCGCGCCACGTGGCCGATTTCAGGCGGCCGGCCCAACCGTTCGCGACGCGCGCGAGCGCACTCGAAACCTTCTCGCGCCTGGCGCAGCTCGCGCAGGGCCACGGACTGCGCCTGCTGCTCGAAGTCGTGCCCGACCGCATCGCGCGCGACAATCCGCTGCGCGCCGAGCATCCTGACTGGTACGTCGAGCGCACGCACGACGACGCGCTGATCGACCCGCGCGGCACCGCGCACGCGCTGGATATCGCGCACGCGAACGTCGGCGACGAAGCGGCGCGCGACGCGCTGTCGGCATGGTGGTGCGCGCACCTCGCCACGTTCGCCGATGCAGGTGCGGCCGGCTTCCTGATCGACGCGCCGCATCATCTGCCGGCCGACTGGTGGCCGGGCTGGCGCGCGGCGCTGCGCCGCGCCCGCCCGGACGTCGCGGTGCTCGCGCGCGTGCCCGGCCATGCGCGCGACGCCCTCGCGCAGCTCGAGGGCGCGGGGTTCGACGCGGTGTTTTCATCGGTGCGCTGGTGGGATCTGCGCGCGCCGTGGTTCGCGGACGAACACCGGCTGCTGCGGCGCATCGGCTCGCCGATCGCGTTTCCCGATGCACCGGATGGCCCACGTCTCGCCGACGACTGGCCCGATGCGCCGGACGACACCGTCGCCCGCGCGTATCGCCGCGCGCTGTGGACGGCCGCGGCCGTCGGCACCGGCTGGCTCGTGCCGATGGGTTTCGAGCGCGGCGTCGCGGTGCCGCTGATGGCGCGCGATGCCGAACCCGGGCGCTACCGCGCCGCGTTCGACTACGGCCGTTTCGACCTGTCGGGCGCGATCGCCGATGCAAACGCATGGCGTCGCGCGACGCCGGTGGCGGCCACGCGTGGCGAAATCGCGCAACTGAGTGCGCCGGGGGCGGCCGCCACCGTGCTGCTGCGTGGCACCGGCCCGTCGCTCGAACACGACGAAGCGGCGCTGCTGATCGCGCTGAATCCCGACCTCGACGCGCCGGCGACGGTCGACCCCGCGACGATCCTGCCCGGTGTGCCCGGCGGCTTCACGCGTGTCGTCACGCAGGATGGCACGCAAACGCATCCGCCGGCCACGCTCGCACCGTTCACGCTCGAACCCGGCGCCTACGCACTGCTGCACGCGTGGCAGGCGCCGCCCGTCACGATCCGCCCCGATGCCGCGCGCGAGCGCGGTGCGCTGTCTGCCGCGCTTGTGGCCGACCGGATCGCGATCGAGCGCGTCGAGCCGTCGGTCGACGGCGGCCGCTTCGCGGTCAAACGCGTGATCGGCGAGACGCTCGTCGTGCGCGCGTCGATCTTCTCGGACGGGCACGCACATCTGGCAGCCGCGCTGCAGTGGCGCGCGGACGACGACGACACATGGCGCGAAGTGCCGTTCGAAGCCGAACCGAACGACCGCTGGCACGCGCGCGTCGGGCTCGACCGGCTCGGCCGCCACGTTTTTCGCGTGATCGCGTGGCGCGACGACTGGGCCACACTCGTCAACGACGTCACGAAGAAGCACGCAGCCGGCCAGGACGTGACGCTCGAACTGCGCGAGGCGCACCTGCTGCTCGCGGCCGCGCTCAAGCTTGCGGATCCAGCCGACCCGCGCGCGGTCCCGCAGATGGAACGCCTCGTCGCCGAGTTCAAGGATGCGCCAGCCGATGCGCGACTCGCGCTGCTCGGCGCGCCGCTGCTCGCCGACGCGTTCGCCGCGCTGCGCTACCGCCCGTTCGTCACGCATGACGAAACGAACTATCCGGTCGACGTCGAGCGCCGCGCGGCACGCTTTTCGAGCTGGTATGAGATGTTTCCCCGGTCGGCAAGCGACGACCCGCAGCGGCACGGCACGTTCGACGACGTAATTGCGCATTTGCCGCGCATCCGCGACCTGGGTTTCGACGTGCTGTATTTCCCGCCGATCCACCCGATCGGCACGGCCGCGCGCAAGGGGCGCAACAACAGCCTGAAGGCCGGCCCCGACGATGTCGGCAGCCCGTATGCGATCGGCTCGCCCGACGGCGGCCACACGGCCGTGCATCCGCAACTCGGCACGCTCGAATCGTTCCGCACGCTGGTCGATGCGGCACGCGATCACGGGCTCGAAATCGCGCTCGACTTCGCGATCCAGTGCTCGCCCGACCATCCGTGGCTCGCCGCGCATCCGGGCTGGTTCGCATGGCGGCCCGACGGCTCGCTGCGCTTCGCGGAGAATCCGCCGAAGCGCTACCAGGACATCGTGAACCCCGATTTCTACGCACCGGACGCGCTGCCCGACCTGTGGCTCGCGCTGCGCGACGCGGTGCTGTTCTGGGTCGATGCAGGCGTGCGGATCTTCCGCGTCGACAACCCGCACACGAAGCCGCTGCCGTTCTGGGCGTGGATGATCGACGACGTGCGCGGCCGGCATCCGGACGTCGTGTTCCTGTCGGAGGCGTTTACGCGGCCGGGGATGATGTATCGCCTCGCCAAAATCGGCTTCTCGCAGTCGTACACGTACTTCACGTGGCGCGAATCGAAGCGCGAATTCATCGACTACCTGACCGAGCTGACGGCCGGCCCCGCGCGCGAGTTCTTCCGCCCGAACTTCTTCGTCAACACACCCGACATCAACCCGCGCCACCTGCAGAACGCGCCGCGCGCGCAGTTCGTGATCCGCGCGGCGCTCGCCGCGACGCTGGCCGGTTCGTGGGGCATGTACTCGGGCTTCGAACTCGGTGAATCGGCGCCGCTGCCGGACAGCGAGGAATACGCAAACGCAGAGAAGTACGAACTGCGCGCGCGCGACTGGAGCAACGCCGGCCATATCGGCACCGAAATCGCGCGGCTGAACCGCGCGCGCCGCGACCACCCCGCGCTGCAGACGCATCTCGGCCTCACGTTCATCGATGCGGACAACGACACCGTGCTCGTGTTCGTCAAGGCGACGCCGGCGTTCGACAGCGTGGTCGTCGTCGCGATCAGCCTCGATCCGTGGCATCCGCAGGCCGCGAACTTCACGCTCGACGCGGCGCTGTGGCGCGGTCTCGGGCTCGCCGACGGCGAACCGCTCGACGCACTCGAACAGGATGCCGCGCATGCGCAAACGTGGCGCGGGCATCGTCAGTACGTGTCGCTCGATCCGCACGTGCGGCCCTACGCAATCTGGCGGCTCGCGCCGTCGCCGGACGCCGCGCGGGCGGCGGCGCCCGCACCGGACGACGCCCGACACTCCCCGGGAGCCCACGGATGATGAAACGCGAAGATTCCCTCGACGACGTGCGCCGCGCGCAGTTCGCTTCGCTCGCGCCGGCCGGCACGCCGCGCCGGCGCCGCGCGCGCCGCCGCGCCCCCGCGCTCTGTGCGGACGATCCGCTGTGGTACAAGGACGCGATCATCTACCAGGTGCACGTGAAGTCGTTCTACGACTCGAACAACGACGGCATCGGCGATTTTCCCGGCCTGATCGCGAAGCTCGACTACATCGCCGAACTCGGCGTCGACACGATCTGGCTGCTGCCGTTCTACCCGTCGCCGCGCCGCGACGACGGCTACGACATCGCCGACTACCGCGACGTGCATCCCGACTACGGCACGCTGGCCGACGTGCGGCGCTTCATCCGCGAAGCGCATGCGCGCGGCATCCGCGTGATCGCCGAACTGGTGATCAACCATACGTCGGACCAGCATCCGTGGTTCCAGCGCGCGCGCCGCGCGAAACCGGGTTCCAATCACCGCGACTACTACGTGTGGTCCGACACCGACACGAAATACGCGGGCACGCGGATCATCTTCCTCGATACGGAAACGTCGAACTGGACCCACGACCCGCTCGCCGGCCAGTACTACTGGCATCGCTTCTATTCGCACCAGCCCGACCTGAACTTCGACAACCCGGCCGTCGTACGCGAAGTGATGCAGGTGATGCGTTTCTGGCTCGACCTCGGCATCGACGGGCTGCGGCTCGACGCAGTGCCGTATCTCGTCGCGCGTGAAGGCACGAGCAACGAGAACCTCCCCGAGACGCACGCGATCCTGAAGCGGATCCGCGCGACGATCGACGCCGAGTACCCGAACCGGATGCTGCTCGCCGAAGCGAACCAGTGGCCGGAAGACGTGCAGGAATATTTCGGCGACGAGGACGAATGCCACATGGCGTTCCACTTCCCGCTGATGCCGCGCATCTACATGTCGATCGCGAGCGAGGACCGATTCCCGATCGTCGACATCATGCGGCAGACACCGGCGCTCGCGCCGAGCAACCAGTGGGCCGTGTTCCTGCGCAATCACGACGAACTGACGCTCGAGATGGTCACCGACTCCGAGCGCGACCTGCTGTGGCAGACCTACGCGAGCGACCGGCGCGCGCGGATCAATCTCGGGATCCGGCGCCGGCTCGCGCCGCTGATGGAACGCGACCGGCGCCGCATCGAGCTGATCAACTCGCTGCTGCTGTCGATGCCCGGCACGCCGGTGATCTACTACGGCGACGAGCTCGGCATGGGCGACAACATCCACCTCGGCGACCGCGACGGCGTGCGCACGCCGATGCAGTGGTCGTCGGACCGCAACGGCGGCTTCTCGCGCGCCGATCCGGAGCTGCTCGTGCTGCCGCCGGTGATGGGCTCGCTGTACGGCTATGACGCGGTCAATGTCGAAGCGCAGACGCGCGACCCGCATTCGCTGCTGAACTGGACACGCCGCATTCTCGCGACACGCCGCGCATCGCAGGCGTTCGGGCGCGGCACGATCCGCTTCCTGCGTCCGGAGAACCGCAAGGTGCTCGCGTACCTGCGCGAGCTGGACGGCCATGAGCCGCTGCTGTGCGTCGCCAACCTGTCGCGCGCATCGCAGGCCGTCGAGCTCGACCTGTCCGAATTCGCGGGCCGCGTGCCGATCGAAATGACGTCCGATTCGCCGTTTCCGCCGGTCGGCCAGCTCCCGTATCTCCTCACCTTTCCGCCGTACGGATTCCTGTGGTTCGTGCTCGCCGAGCATGGCCGCGAGCCGTCGTGGCGGCAACCGCATGCCGAGCCGCTGCCCGAATACGTGACGCTCGTGATGCGGCGCGGCGACACACGGCCGGACCTCGCTCAGCTGCATGCGCTCGCGCACGACGCGCTCGCTTCGTGGCTCGCGCGGCGGCGCTGGTTCGCGTCGAAGGATCGTGCCATCGGCGACGCGTGGCTGAATGTGGTCACGCCAGTGCCGGGCGAACCCTTCCAGTATGCGGAGGCCTGGGTGTCCGAGAGCGACGGCGGCGTCGAACGCTACGTCGTGCCGCTCGCGGCCGCGTGGGGCGGCGAGACCTCGCAGCCGCTGTTCGCGCAGCTCGCGCTCGCGCGCGTGCGGCGCGGCCACACGGTCGGGTACCTGACCGACGCGTTCGCGCTACCGGCATTCGCACGCGGGATGCTGCGCAAGCTGCGCGACGGCGCGACGGTGCCGACCGCCGACGGCGGCCGGCTCACCTTTCTGCCGGAAGACGCGCTCGCCGCGCTCGATCCCGGCGACGACGCGGAGGTGCGCTGGCTCGCGGCCGAGCAGAGCAACAGCTCGCTCGTGATCGACGACGCGATCGTGCTGAAGCTGGTGCGCAAGGTCGCGCACGGCATTCACCCGGAAGCGGAAATGAGCCGGCACCTGACCCGGATCGGTTATGCAAACACCGCGACACTCGCGGGTGAAGTCGTACACGTCGACCCCGACGGGTCGCCGCACACGGTCGCGATCCTGCAGCGTTATGTCGACAACCAGGGCGACGCATGGACGCGCTCGTTCGACTTCCTGCGGCGTGCAGTCGACGAGCTTGCGCTGCCGGCCGCGGACGACGACGAACCGGCCGACGCAGCCGACGAACCCGATGCGCTGCTCGGTTATGCGGCGTTCGCGGGCATCATCGGCACGCGGCTGGGCCAGTTGCACGTCGCGCTCGCGCAGCCGTCCGGCGATCCCGCGTTCGCACCGGAGCAGGCCACGCCCGACCACGTCGACGGCTGGTGCGCGGACGCGATCGCGTCGTTCGAGCGCGCGCTCGACGTGCTGCATACGCGGCTCGACGCGCTCGACCCCGCGATGCGCGCAGCGGCCGACACGCTGCTCGCGTCGCGCGACGCCGCCGTGCAGGCACTCGGCGAACTCGTGCCGCGCACGCTCGACGCGCAATGCATGCGGATTCACGGCGATTTCCATCTCGGCCAGGTGCTCGACGTGCAGGGCGACGTGCTGCTGATCGACTTCGAGGGCGAACCGGCGCGCCCGCTCGCGCACCGCCGCGCGAAGTCGCATCCGCTGCGCGACGTGGCCGGCCTGCTGCGCTCGCTGTCATACGTAAGTGCGACCGCGCAGTTCGCGATCGAGAAGGCGCCGCCGCAGGCGGCCGGCCGCAAGCGTGCGCTGTTCGACCGTTTCGGACAGGCGGCCGCCGACCGCTTCGTCGACTGCTATCGCGCGGCCGCCGACCTCGCACCCGCGCGCTTCGTCGATCCGCGCTACGCAGACCGCCTGCTCGCGCTGTTCCTGATCGACAAGGCGTCGTACGAGCTGTGCTACGAAGCCGCGAACCGGCCCGACTGGCTGAGCGTGCCGGTCGGCGGGCTCGCGGCGCTCGTCGAACGCCTGCTCGACGGCGGCGGCACATCCGACGACGGAGGCACGCCATGACCGACACGCTGTTCGAACGATCCGACATCGACGCGCTGCTCGCCGGACGTCATCCCGATCCGTTCGCGTGTCTCGGCCCGCACGGACAGACCGGCCGGACCGTCGTGCGCGCACTGCTGCCCGGCGCGACCAGCGTGCACGCGCTGTCGCCGGACGGCGCCGACCTCGGCACGCTCGCATGCGTCGATCGCGCCGGCTGCTTCGCGGGAACGATCGCGCGCAACGGCGGCGCCCCCCACTACCTGCTCGCGGTCGACTGGCCGGACGCGCGGCAGGTGATCGACGATGCGTACGCGTTCGGCGCGCTGCTCGACGACGCGGCGCTTGCGCGCCTCTCGTCCGGCGACCCGGCTGCCGTGCTCGACTGCCTCGGCGCGACGCCTGCTCGCATCGAAGACACCGACGGCGTGCGCTTCGCGGTCTGGGCGCCCAATGCGCAGCGGGTGTCGGTGGTCGGCGACTTCAACGCGTGGGACGGCCGCCGCCATCCGATGCGGCTGCGCCGGCCGTCGGGCGTGTGGGAGCTGTTCGTGCCGGGCATCGGCGCGGGCGAATGCTACAAGTACGAGTTGCTCACTGCGGACGGGCGCGTGCTGCCGCACAAGGCCGATCCGTGCGCACGCGCGACCGAAGCACCGCCGCACACGGCGTCCGTCGTCGCCGACGTCGCGGCGCTCGACGCCTTTGCGTGGCACGACGACGGCTGGATGCACGCGCGGCCGCGCGCCGACCGCTACCGCGTGCCGTGGTCGATCTACGAGGTGCACGCGGAATCGTGGCAGCGTGTGCCCGACGAGATGAACCGCAGCGCGACGTGGGACGAACTCGCCGAGCGGCTGATTCCGTACGTGCAGGGGATGGGCTTCACGCACGTCGAATTCATGCCGATCGCCGAATACCCGTTCGGCGGCTCGTGGGGCTATCAGCCGCTTGCGCAGTTCGCGCCATCCGCGCGCTTCGGCCCGGTCGACGGTTTCGCGCGGTTCGTCGACCGAGCGCATGCGGCCGGCATCGGCGTGATCGTCGACTGGGTGCCCGCGCATTTCCCCGACGATCCGCACGGCCTCGCGCGGTTCGACGGCACCGCGCTGTACGAGCACGCCGACCCGCGCGAAGGGCTGCATCCCGACTGGCACACCTGCGTGTTCAACGTGGGGCGCACGGAAGTCGGCGCGTTCCTCGCCGCGTCGGCGCTCGCGTGGGCACGCCGCTTTCACGTCGACGGCATCCGCGTCGACGCGGTCGCGTCGATGCTGTACCGCGACTATTCGCGCAAGGAAGGCGAATGGGTGCCGAACGTGCACGGCGGCCGCGAGAACCTCGAATCGGTCGCGTTCCTGCGCCTGCTGAACGACACGCTGCACGGTGCGGCCGCGCCGGCCGGCGTCGTCACCGTCGCGGAGGAATCGACCGCGTGGCCCGGCGTCACCGCGCCGACCGGCGATGGCGGGCTCGGCTTCGACTTCAAGTGGAACATGGGGTGGATGCACGACACGCTCGCCTACCTGCACGAAGACCCGATCCACCGTCGGTATCACCACGACCGGATGACGTTCGGGCTCGTCTACGCATTCTCGGAGCGCTTCGTGCTGCCGCTGTCGCACGACGAAGTCGTGCACGGCAAGGGCTCGCTCGTCGCGAAGATGCCGGGCGACGCGTGGCAGCGGCTCGCGACACTGCGCGCGTACTTCGGCTTCATGTGGGCGCACCCGGGCAAGAAGCTGCTGTTCATGGGCAGCGAGTTCGCGCAATGGGCCGAGTTCGCGCACGATGCGACGCCGCACTGGGATCTGCTCGACGCGCCCGCCCATCGCGGCGTGCAGCGGCTCGTGCGCGACCTGAACCGTACCTACGCGGCCGAACCGGCGCTGCATGCGCTCGACTGCCACGCGGCCGGCTTCGCCTGGCTGATCGGCGACGACCGTGCCAACAGCGTGTTCGCGTTCGCGCGCCGCGACGACGCCGGGCACCTGGTCGTGGCCGTCTGCAACTTCACGCCCGTGCCGCGCGCCGGCTACCGCCTCGGGCTGCCCGCGCCCGGCCACTGGCGCGAACTGATGAACACCGATGCCGCGCCGTACGGCGGCACCAACGCCGGCAACGACGGCGCCGTATGGGCCGAAGCCGTGCCCGCGCACGGCGAAGCGTGGTCGGCGCTGCTGCGCCTGCCGCCGCTCGCGACGCTGTGGCTGACCCCTGCCTGATTTCCCGCGCCCTCGACACGGAGATCCGCCCCATGCCGACCGCCCTGCCCGCCCGTCTCGAATCCGGCCGCAGCTATCCGCTCGGTGCGACCTGGGACGGTCTCGGAACCAACTTCGCGGTGTTTTCCGCGCATGCGCAGCGCATCCAGCTGTGCGTGTTCGATCCGACCGGCCGCAAGGAACTCGCGCGCCTCGACCTGCCCGAATGCACCGACGAGGTATGGCACGGCTACCTGCCCAACGCGCATCCGGGCACCGTGTACGGATTTCGCGCGGACGGCCCGTACCAGCCGCAGCATGGTCACCGCTTCAACCCGACCAAGCTGCTGCTCGACCCGTACGCGCGCAAGCTGGTCGGCCAGTTCCGCTGGTCGGACGCGCTGTTCGGCTATCGCGTGCATTCGAATCGCGCGGACCTGTCGCTGGACCGCCGCGATTCGGCGCCCGCGATGCCGAAGTGCGTGGTGGTCGACGAGGCGTTCGACTGGAGCACCGACCGGCGCCCGCGCGTGGCATGGCGCAACACGGTGATCTACGAGACGCATGTGCGCGGCGCGTCGATGCGGCGCGCCGGGTTGCGCGTGCCCGAGCGCGGCACGTTCGCGGCGTTCGCGCATCCGGCGTTCATCGATCATCTGCTGTCGATCGGCGTGACGACGGTCGAGCTGCTGCCGATCCATGCATTCCTGCAGCAGCGCGCGCTCGTGAACCGCGGGCTGCGCAACTACTGGGGCTACGACACGGCCGCGTTCTTCGCGCCGGAGCCCGCGTATCTCGCGACGCGGCGGCTCGACGAAATGCGCATCGCGATCCGCCAGCTGCATGCGGCCGGCATCGAGGTCGTGCTCGACGTCGTCTACAACCACACGTGCGAGGGCAACGAGCTCGGCCCGACGCTGTCCTGGCGCGGCCTCGACAACGCGAGCTACTACCGGCTCGTGCCGGGCGACCACCGGTTTCATGTCGACGAAACGGGCTGCGGCAACACGCTGAACCTGTCGCATCCGCGCGTCGTGCAGATGGTGATGGACTCGCTGCGCTACTGGGCCACCGCGTTCAACATCGACGGCTTCCGCTTCGACCTCGGCGTGACGCTCGGCCGCGAGGAGCACGGCTTCGATCCCGGCGCAGGGTTCTTCGACGCGTTGCGGCAGGATCCGGTGCTCTCGCAGCGCAAGCTGATCACCGAACCGTGGGATCTCGGCCCCGGCGGCTACCAGCTCGGCCGCCATCCGCCCGGCTTCGCCGAATGGAACGACCGCTTTCGCGACACCGTTCGCCGCTTCTGGCGCGGCGATGCGGGGCAGCGACCGGAGCTTGCCGCGCGGCTCGCCGGCTCGGCCGACCTGTTCAATCACCACCGGCGGCATACGTGGGCGTCGGTCAATTTCGTCACCGCGCACGACGGCTTCACGCTCGCCGATCTCGTGTCGTATTCGGCCAAGCACAACGACGCGAACGGCGAGGACAACCGCGACGGCCGCGACGACAACTGCAGCGCGAACTGGGGCGTCGAAGGGCCGACCGACGATGCGGCGATCCGCGCGGTGCGGACCCGCGTCGCGCGGTCGATGCTCGCGACGCTGTTCACCGCGCTCGGCACGCCGATGCTGGTGGCCGGCGACGAATTCGGCCGCACGCAGCACGGCAACAACAATGCCTACTGCCAGGACAACGAACTGTCGTGGCTCGACTGGGACCTGGCGCGCAGCGACGAGGCCGTGACGCTGATGCGCTTCGTATCGCGGCTCGCCGCGCTGCGGCGCATGTATCCGGTGATGTCGGCGCCCGGCTATCCGTCGGGCGACCGTGACGGCGCGCCGGGCATGGCGGAGATCGGCTGGTTCGACGAACGCGGCGAAGCGCTGACCGTGCCTGCGTGGCAGGACCGCGAACGCCGCGCGCTGACGATGCGGCGCGTCGGCACGGGCCGCACCGGCCGCACCGAGGCATTGCTCGTGATGCTGAACGCGTCGTCGGAGACGATCGTGTTCGTGCCGCCCGCACCCATGCTCGAGTACCGCGTGCTGGCCGACACGGCCACACCCGACGCCGGCCCGCGCAACTGGCCAGCCGACGGCCTCGACGTCGCCGCGCACGCGGCCGCGATCGCGGTCGCGGCCGTACCGCCCGATCCGCCTTCGTGAGAACCGCCATGACCTCCCGTTTCGACCCTCCCCCCGGCTCGCAGGCATTCGAATCGTCGTTCGGCGCCACCTGCGTCGATGTCGACCGCACGCGCTTCCGGCTGTGGGCGCCCGCGAGCCGCGCGGCCGCCGTCGAGCTGCACGACGACAGCGAACACGTGATCCCGATGACACCCGTCGGCGACGGCTGGTTCGAGACGGTCGCGGCGTGCGGCCCCGGCGCGCTGTATCGATACCGGCTCGACGGCGGCCTCGTCGTGCCCGATCCCGCGTCGCGCTTCCAGCCCGGCGGCGTGGACGGCCCGAGCCAGGTCGTCGATCCGGCCGCCTATCGCTGGCGCCACGACGCTTGGCGCGGCCGCCCGTGGCACGAGACGGTGCTGTACGAGCTGCACGTCGGCGCCTGCGGCGGCTACGCGAGTGTCGAACGGCGGCTGCCGTCGATCGCCGCGCTCGGCGTGACCGCGGTCGAGCTGATGCCCGTCAACGCGTTTCCCGGCACGCGCAACTGGGGCTACGACGGCGTATTGCCGTTCGCGCCCGACACCTCGTACGGACGGCCCGAGGAACTGAAGGCGCTCGTCGATTCCGCGCATGGCCTCGGCCTGCAGGTGTTCCTCGACGTCGTGTACAACCATTTCGGCCCCGAAGGCAACTTGCTTCCGCGCTATGCGCCCGCATTCTTCCGCGCGGATCGGCAGACCGCCTGGGGGCCGGCAATCGACTTCTCGTGCACGCAGACGAGCGCGTTCTTCATCGACAACGCGCTGTACTGGCTCGACGAATTTCGCTTCGACGGCTTGCGCATCGACGCCGCACACGCCATCGACGACGATGCGTGGCTGCGCGAACTCGCCCGCCGCGTGCGCGCGTACGCAGGCGACGCGCGCCACATTCATCTCGTGCTCGAGAACGAGCGCAATGCGGCGAGCCTGCTCGGCCCCGGCGGCTTCGACGCGCAGTGGAACGACGACTTCCACAACAGCGCGCACGTGCTGCTGACCGGCGAGCATGACGGCTATTACCGCGCGTACGCCGACACACCGCTGCACCATTTCGCCCGCACGCTCGGCGAAGGGTTCGCGTACCAGGGCGAACCGTCGCCGCTGCACGACGGCGCCGCGCGCGGCGAGCCGAGCGCGCACCTGCCGCCCACCGCGTTCGTCACGTTCCTGCAGAACCACGACCAGATCGGCAACCGCGCGTTCGGCGAGCGGCTGCGCGCACTCGCCAACGACGACGCGCTACGCGCCGCCACCGCGCTGATGCTGCTCGCGCCGCCGATCCCGCTGCTGTTCATGGGCGAGGAAGACGGCAGCACGCAGCCGTTCCAGTTCTTCACCGACTATCGCGGCACACTCGCCGATGCCGTGCGCGAAGGCCGGCGCCGCGAATTCGCGGCGTTTCCCGCGTTCGCCGATCCCGCACATCGCGACCAGATTCCCGATCCGAACGACATCGCGACGTTCGTCCGTTCGTCGTCGCACCATCCGCCGGACGACACCTGGCCCGACGCGGCCGCCTGGCAGCGCTTCTACCGCAGCGCACTGGCCGTGCGCGCGGTGCTCGTGATGCCGCATCTGCCGGGCGCGCACGCGCTCGGCGTCGACCTGCTCGCGGGAGACGGCGACCCGCAGGCGCTCGTCGCGCGTTGGCGCCTCGGCGACGGCAACACGCTGACGATCGCGCTGAACCTCGGCTCGCATGATGCGATGTTGTCCGAACTGCCGGTCGGCAAGCTCGTGTTCGAGACACCGCCACGCGCCCGCGACCGGTTGCGCAACCTGCGGTTGCCGCCACGTGCGTGCATCGCGTGGCGTGACGGTGCGGTCAATCACGATGCGCGGCATCACCGCGCGAACGGGCGGGACCAATCATGACGACCGACGTCTCGATCGCGGTACTCGCGCAGGCGGCCGGCCTGGAAACCGACTGGACCGACGCGGGCGGCGTCGCGCGGCGGGTGGATGACGAGGCGCTCGCCGCGCTCGTGGACGCCCTCGGCTGGCCGTGCGGCACCGCGGCTCAGCGCGTCGACAGCGCGGCGGCGCTCGCCGATGAGAACGCAGCGCCGCCGCGCATCGTGACTGGCGACGCCGGCCTGCCGCTACCACTGCCCGCCGCCATCGCGCCGCCGGGCGCGCGCTTCCGGATCACGCTCGAAGCGGGCGGGCACATCGACGGACGCGTGGACGAACACGGCACACTGCCACCGCTCGCGATGCCCGGTTATCACTCGCTCGACGTCGGCGATCGACGCGTCGGGCTGACGATCGCGCCGCCGCGCACCCGCCCGTTCGACACACGTTCGGCCGATGCGGGCAACCGCTGGGGCATCGCGGCGCAGCTCTACAGCCTGCGCCGCACCGGCGACGGCGGCGCCGGCGACTATACGGCGCTCGCGCGGCTGGCCGCACACGCGGCACGGCACGGCGCGCAAGCCGTGGCCATCAGCCCGACGCACGCCGGTTATCCGGCGCTGTCCACGCACGACAGCCCGTATTCGCCGTCATCGCGGCGCTGGCACAACGTCGCGTATCTCGATTGCGACGCAGTGCCGGGCGCCGAGGCCGCCCATTCTGCATCCGGTGCGACCACCGATACACCGCTGATCGACTGGCCGCGCGTGCTGCCGATGAAACTGCGCCGCCTGCGCGCATGCTTCGATGCCTGGCATGCCGGCGATGCGCCGGAGCGCGACGCGTTCCAGCGGTTTCGTGCGACGGGCGGTGCCGCGCTCGACGCGCATGCACGCTTCGACGCGCTGCAGGCGTTCTGCCTCGAACACGGGCTCGGTGCCGACTGGCGGCAATGGCCGGCCCCGTGGCGCACGCCGGAATCGGCCGAAGTCGATGCGTTCGCGCACGCGCATGCCGACACGATCACGTTCTACACGTTCCTGCAGTGGTGTGCATCGCGCGCGCTCGGCGACGCGCAGCACGCGGCGCGCGGCGCCGGCATGGCGACCGGGCTGATCGCCGATCTCGCGGTCGGCTCCGATCGCGCGGGCAGCGACGCGTGGGCGCAGGGTTCGGCGCTGCTGCGCGGTGTGTCGCTCGGCGCGCCCCCTGACCTGTTCAACGCGGCCGGCCAGGCGTGGGGCGTCGCGACCTGGACGCCCGCTGCGCTGCGCGCCGACGGCTTCGTGCCGTTCATCGAACTGTTGCGCGCCGCGTTCGCGCATGCGGGCGGCATCCGCATCGATCATGTGCTCGGTTTCGCGCGGATGTGGATCGTGCCGGACGGCGGCTCGCCTCGCGACGGCGCGTACCTGCGCTATCCGCTCGACGATCTCGTGCGGCTCGTCGCGCTCGAGGCGGCCCGCCATCGTGCGATCCCGATCGGCGAGGATCTCGGCACCGTGCCGGCCGGATTCCGCGAACGGCTCGGCGCACAGGGGGTCGCGGGCATGCGTGTGCTGTGGTTCGAGCGCGAGGTGGGTGGCACATTCCGGCCGCCGTCCACGTGGGACCGTGACGCCATCGCGACGACGTCGACGCATGATCTGCCGACCGTGGCCGGGTGGTGGCGCGGCGTCGATCTGGAATGGCGGCGGCTCGCGGCCGGTGCCGCGCATCGGCACGACGAAACGGATGCTTGCGATGTCGCTGCACCGGCACCGGACGATGCGAGCGCGCACGATTCCGACGAAATCGTGCAACGCGCGGTGCTCAGGCCTGACGCCGACGATGGCGCGCAACCGCCCGCCCGTCATCCCGACCTTGTCGCCGCGCACGCGAAACGCGCGACCGAACGCGCGGCGTTGTGGCGCGCGCTGCAGCAAGCGGGCTGTGCACCGGCCGATGACGACGCCCCGCCGGCCGATGCGCCGCCGGTCGGCGCGATCCTTGCGTACGTCGCGCACAGTCCGTCGCCGCTCGCGATCCTGCCGCTCGAGGATCTGCTCGCGCTGGACGCGCAGCCGAACCTGCCGGGCCCGCCATGCGGCCATCCGAACTGGCGACAACGGCTGCCGCGTGCGATCGACACGCTGTTCGACGCCGATGTGCGCGAACGCATCGCGGCCATCGTGCAGGCACGTCGTTCAAGGGAACGCGGCACATGACACCGTGCGCGACGCTGCGGCTGCAGCTCCATGCGGGCTTCACGTTCGACGACGCGGCCGCGCACGCCGGTTACTTCGCGCGGCTCGGCGCGAGCCACCTGTACCTGTCGCCGGTCGCGACGGCCGAACCGGGCTCGCGGCACGGCTACGACACCGTGGATTACGGCACGCTCAATCCCGAACTCGGCGGCGAAGCCGGTTTCGTCAGGCTCGTCGACGCGTTGCGCGCGCACGGCCTCGGTGTGATCGTCGACATCGTGCCGAACCACATGGGCGTCGGCGGATCGTCGAACGGCTGGTGGAACGACGTGCTCGAATGGGGCCCCGCGAGCCCGTACGCGCACTACTTCGATATCGACTGGCATCCGCCCGATCCGGCACTCGACGGCAAGGTGCTGCTGCCATGTCTCGGCGTGCCCTATGCCGACGCGCTCACGGCCGGCGACATCACGCTCGGCGCCGACCCGGCCAGCGGGCGCTTCTTCTTCGCGTGCCCCGGACGGCGGCTGCCGGTCGCGGCCGCCACCTACGCGGACATCCTGCGCATCGCGAACCGCGCGGACCTGAACGCGCTCGCCGAGCGCTTCGATGCCGCGCCGGCCCGCGACAGCGCACGGCTGGCCGCCGCGCATGCGGCGCTGAGCGATTACGCGGCCGCGCACGGCCCGCACGCGCTCGACGCGGTGCTGCGCGGCGCCGACCCGCGCGTTGCGCGCTCGCGCACCTGCCTGCACCGGCTGCTCGAACGCCAGCACTACCGGCTCGCGTGGTGGCGCACGGCCGCCGACGAGCTGAACTGGCGGCGCTTCTTCGACATTGCGACGCTTGCCGCCGTACGCGTCGACGACGACGCGGTGTTCGACGCCGTTCATGCGCTGCCGTTGCGCCTGCACGCGGCCGGGCTCGTCGACGGCCTGCGCATCGATCACGTCGACGGCCTCGCCGACCCACGCGCGTACTGCCGGCGGCTGCATGAACGACTCGCCGCGCAGCGTCAGGCACGACCGTATGTCGTCGTCGAGAAGATTCTCGCGCCGGGCGAATCGCTTCCCGCCGACTGGGCCGTCGAAGGCACGACCGGCTACGACTTCATGAACGATGTCGGCGCGCTGCTGCACGACCCCACCGGTGCCGAACCGCTCGCCGCGCACTGGGCAGCCGTGTCGGGCTCGTCGCACACGTTCGCGCAGGACGCGCTCGACGGCAAGCGGCGCGTGTTGATGCGCCAGCTCGCCGTCGAGCATGCGCGCGTCGCGCGGCTGCTGCACGGGATCGCGCGCGCGTCGCCCGCCACGCGGGACGTCAGTCTGATCGCGATTCGGCGCGTGCTGGGAGAACTGGCGGTGCGGCTGCCCGTGTACCGGATGTATCCGGCGCCGCGCGACGAACCGGCCGATGCCGACCGCTGCGTACTTGCGCAGGCGTACGAAAGCGCGTGCGCGGCCGTCGATCCGGCCGACCGGTTCGCGCTCGATCGTGTCACCGCGTGGCTGGGCTTGCCGGTCGCGCGCGTGCCGCGCGCGGACGCCGACGCGCTGGTCGCGGCGCGCATCGCGTTCGCGCAGCTCACCGCACCGCTCGCCGCGAAAGGCGTCGAGGATACGGCCCACTATCGCTACGGCCGGCTGCTGTCGCGCAACGAAGTCGGCGCCGATGCCGGCGACTTCGGCCTGTCGCGCGGCGCATTCCATGCGCGCAACCGCCGCCGCGCGCGCACCGTGCCGCACGGGCTCGTCGCGACGGCCACGCACGACCACAAGCGCGGCGAGGACGCACGTGCGCGGCTCGCGGTGCTCAGCGAGATCCCCGATGCCTGGCGCGCGGTATCGCTCGACTGGAGTGTGCTGAACCTGCCGCACCGCGGCCGCGCGCATCGCGACCTAGCATGGGCGCCGGGGCCGGCCGCGGAGGCAATGCTGTACCAGACGCTCGTCGGCTGCTGGCCGCCGGCACTGGCGCCCGACGATGCGGCCGGACTCGTCGACCTCGCCGCGCGCGTGGCGCAGTGGCAGACGAAAGCATTGCGCGAAGCGAAGCAGTACAGCGACTGGCTGGCGCCCGAACTGGACTACGAGCATGCGTGCGAAGCGTTCGTCCGCGCGATCCTGACCCCGCGCGGCAACGGCGATTTCGCGCACCGGCTGCATGCGTTCGTCGCGCGGATCGCGCCGGCCGGTGTCGTCAACAGCCTGGCGCAGACGGCGCTGCGGATCGCATCGCCCGGCGTGCCGGACCTGTATCAGGGAACCGAATGCTGGGACCACTCGCTCGTCGATCCGGACAACCGGCGCGACGTGCCGTTTGCAGCTCTGGCGGCCGAACGGGTCGACGAGCCTGTCGCGTCGTACCTGGCGGCATGGCCCGATGCGCGCGTGAAGCGGGCGCTGGTCGAGCGGATGCTTGCGCTGCGCGCGCGGTGGCCGGCGACGTTTACGGACGGCGCGTACGTGCCGCTGCGTGTGCGCGGCCGGCTCGGGCGTCACGCGGTAGCGTTCGCGCGGTGCCACGAAGCCGCCACCGTGGTGATCGTCGCAACGCGGCTCGCGAGCCGGTTGCTTGGAGAAGCGCCCGGGATGCCGCGCGTGGCGCCCGCGCGGTGGGGCGATACGGCGGTCGTGCTGCCGCGCGGAATCGACGGACCCTGGATCGACTGGCTGAATGGTCGGGATTCGATCGATGGGGCTGACGGGGCGCTGCCGCTCGGTCGCTGTCTGGCCGGGTTGCCAGTTGCGGTGCTCGTGGCGGTGCGTGCCGGCGGTTGAAAGCGACCGCCCCGGCCAGCACGAGCCGTGCGTGGCGTGCCAGCGATCGTCGGCGACGGTGCGAAGCGCTCTGACGCGATTGCTACCTCACGACCACTCTTCCGGCGGCATTGCACCGCCATCGTCCTCCCAGAGCGGCCGCCCCTTCCCGTCGCCATCGTGCGCGGCCACCGGCCCGCTCGTCCCGCGTCCCGCCGGCCGACGCGTGCCACGCGACGCCGACTTGGCCGCTCGCACCCGTGTGCGCGTCGGCGTCACCGTGTGCGGTTCGCCGCTGCGACGCGCGCCGGTCGCGCTTGTCTTGTTCGTCTGCCGTGCATTCGAAGCCGCACCCATCTTCCTCTCCCGTTTCATGAAAAACGAACGATCGCCGCAATTTCGGTGCCGCCACCGGGCAAGCATCTTGCTGCTCACTTTCGTGCTGAATCGACGTCTGGAGAGAGCGATGCCGACCGACCGCAACACACCGCCCGCCACGCGCCATCGGCTCGGCGACTGGATGGCGCACGAAGAAGCCCACATGGCCGCGTTCCGCGACAAGATCACGGCAGAGGCCCGCGCGCATGCCGGCGACTCATTGCGCACGCCGGCCGTGCAGGAACTCGCGCGGCTGTTCGACGACCATGCCGTCCTACGGATGGGCCTGACCCGCGCGATAGACGAAGCGCTCGACGCGGGCATGCGGCTCGGCTACGCATCGATCGGCGAACTGATGACGGTGCTCGATCACCTGATGACCTATACGCCTCCTTTCAGCGAAACGAGCCTGATCGTCTGCCCGATCAATGCATTCCTCGACTGGCCGATGTGCATGCCGTCGGGTCATGCAGTGTTTCGCGACGAGACCGTCAACGCGCACCTGAAGCGCGTGCTGAACGCGTGGTGCGATTTTCTCGGCGGCCCGCATTCGCGCGAGCATCTCGACGCGTCGGCGCCCGACGGCTGGTTCTGCGACGAAGCACGCAAACGTCTCGGGCTGTCGCAGTTCCGGTATCGCGACGACCAGCCGTATCTGGGCTTCGATTCGTGGAACGACTTCTTCACGCGGCGCTTTCGCGACGGCGCGCGGCCGGTCGCGGCGCCCGACGATCCGCACGTGATCGTCAGCGCGTGCGAGGCGTCGCCGTATCACACCGAAGCGAACGTGAAGCTGCGCGACACGTTCTGGATCAAGACGCAGCCGTATTCGCTGCGCGACCTCTTCACGCCGGCATGGCTTCCGCTCGCCGAGCGCTTCGTCGGCGGCGATGTCTACCAGGCCTATCTCAGCGCATACAACTACCATCGCTGGCACGCGCCGGTACGAGGCGTCGTCACGCATGCGTACCGCATCGACGGTACCTACTACTCGGTCGCGGAAGCGGAAGGCCCGGACCCAGCCGGGCTGAACGACTCGCAGGGTTACATGACAGCCGTCGCCACGCGCGCGGTGGTCGCGCTCTCCTGCGACGATCCCGGGATCGGCACCGTGGCGGCCGTGTTCGTCGGGATGGGCGACGTGTCGTCGTGCGTGATCGACGTCGTGCCGGGGCAGCGCGTCGACAAAGGCGACGAGATCGGTTATTTCCAGTTCGGCGGGTCGACGTACTGCCTGCTGTTCGAGGCCGGCGTGATCGACCGCTTCCTGCCGGTGCCACCGTTCGACGGCCGGACACCCGTCGTACCCGTCAACGCGTGCGTCGCGATCGCGCGGTGAACACCGCGCGCAGCCATGCATCACGTATCACGCGTCGGTCACGTCGTTCAAGTCGGTCGCGTCGGTCTCGACCCCGTCATGCCGCTGCACGCACTTCAGGACCGACAGCCCGCCAGCCGTCAACACGGGCCGGTGCTTGCCCGACGCGTCGTCGCGCCGCATCACGATCAGGTGTTGCTCGACGAGGGCGACGACATCGTCGCGGTCGATCTGGATCTGTTCCGGCGCGTGATGCACCAGGAACAGCGCGGCGAATTCATGGGCGGTCAGCATGTTCGTTTCCCCGTCTGCGGCTACGTACGATGCGACGAATGCGTTGCATCGGCATGCGGCGCGAATCGTGCGCCGGCAACAGGTCATACATGCAGGGACCGTGCCAGTCGATACCCACGCGAACTGCACCGCGCGGTCGGCGCGTGGCGCGATGCGGCACCGAGCGACGCCTGCGACGTGCGGCAAAGTTTTCAACGGCGTGTAATGGTGGATGGCCGGATAGCTGGATGGGGTACGGAATGACGCTTCGGGAAGCGCGACGGATGTCAGGACTTCCCCGGACGAAACAGCCCGGCCCGCGCCCGACCGCCCGGAGCACGGAAATAGCCGCTATGCAGCACCACGTCCGCCCCGCCGCCGTCGGCCAGCACGTCCGCACACGCGGCCTCGATGCGCGCACGGCCGCGCTCGAACGCATCGCGCAGATCGGCCTCCAGCACGGACTGCGCGCCGAAGTGATCTTCCAGCGCTTCGACCGTGATCGCACAGGCCTGCTGCGCGCCGTCGACCTCGACGACGAAACGCAACTGCAGCGCCGCGCCGTCGAACACGGGCGGCGCGTCGGTCAGCGTCACGCGGCGGGCAGAATCGGCCGGCATCGGCTTACGCCCCCCGCGACGCGAGGCGTTCGACCAGTGCGCCACTGAACGCCGGCAGGTCGGCCGGCTTGCGGCTCGTGATCAGGTTGCCGTCGCGCACGACTTCCTCGTCGACCCACTTGCCGCCCGCGTGACGAATATCGTCCTGCAAACTCGGCCAGCTCGTCATCGTGCGGCCTTCCACGAGCCCGGCCGACACGAGCAGCCAGCCACCATGGCAGATCGCCGCGATCGGCTTGCCGGCGCCGACGGCCGCCGTCACGAATTCACGCGCCGCCGGCAGCATCCGGATCGCGTCGCTGTTCACGACGCCGCCAGGCAGCACCACCGCGTCGTAATCGCCTTCGCGCGCATCGTCGAACGTGCGGTCGACCTTCACGCGTTCGCCCTTGTCGACGTGCCGGAAACCCTGGATCTCGCCACGTTTCTGCGAAATCACGTCGACCTGCGCGCCTTCGGCCGAGAGCGCGCGCTGCGGCTCGACGAGTTCGGCTTCCTCGAAGCCGTCGACCGCGAGGATGGCCACCTTGCAATGCTCCAGCCTGCCGCTCATGAATGCCTCCTTGGGATGGACGGCACACGTCGTGCCGTATCGGTCGCGCAGCAATCGGCGTGCCGGCCGCCCGGGCTGCTGCACGTGCACGCGCAGGGTCGCACCCGCTCGTATCGCGACACCGGCCGGGGAACGACCCGCGATTGCGCGAAGGCCGGCACGCGGCGCCTGGCCGGCCGGTTCGACATCGCCACCTGCCCGGCTGCAAAGATTTCAACGGGATGTAATCCGATGCGACGCATCGTCCCTCTGCAGTTACTGCAGGTGCCGCGCCGCGTCGAGCATCGCATCGGTCAGTTCGATCGTCAGCGTCAGGTACTCGTCGGTGTCGGGCAACTGGTCGAGCATCTGCTGCACGGCCTCGTGCAGCATCGCATGCACGCGTGTGCGTGCGCCGTCGTCGAGATCCGCGTAATGCTCCATCGTGTCGCAATCGAGCGCGAGCACGACGGAATACCGTGCCGCCTCGGGCGGCGCCTCGAGCGCGTTTGCCCACGCCGCATGGAACATGACCCTGCCCGTCGCGACGTCGACATGGACGGTGGTGTCGAGATCGTCCACGTCGAGCGCATCGCCGTCGATCTCGTCGTTCTCCAGCCAAATCCGGGAATTCGATTGCATGATGTCCTCCTGCGTGGTGGTCGCGCGCCCGTCCCGGGAAACGGCGCCGCCATCGCGTCGTGCCGGCCGCGCCGGCACGACACCGTCAATAACCGCTGGAACCCGCGCTGCCGGCCCCACCGCCGCCCGTTCCCGTCGATCCGGGCGAACTGCCGTTGCCGGCACCCGTGCCACCGCCTGCATCGCCGCTGCCGCCCGCGCCAGTGGGCCCCGGCTTCACATGGCCGGCCGATCCGCTGTGCGAACGCGTGACGCGCGGCGCGGTGTGCCGCTGCGTGTCGGCCGGCGGCGGCGCAGCCATGGTGCCGGTGGTACCCGGCGTCGACATGTCCGTCGACTGACTCGGCGCGCCGTTGCCTGCGTCCTGGCGCTGCACGTTCTGCGCCCAAGCGGCCGGCGCGACCGCCACGATCCCGACCGTCGTGCACGCCAGCACGCGTCGCGCGGCTTGCTTCAATTCGGATGCGGATTTCATGACGTTTTCTCCCTGATCGAGACCGCATGACGGAAATGCCTGCTCGTTCCCTTCAGCAAGACTCATACCGTCGGCCGCGCGGCACGCCGCTTGCGCCACCCGCCTCCGTACGTCGTCCCCGTGACCCCATATGGAGCCCATCACATGCCTTCCGCTTCCCACGCGCACGGCAAACGCCTCACGCGCCGCCCCGGCCGTGCCCGCAGCGCCGATCCGGTACACCGCAAACGCTGGTCCGGCGAAGTCACGCAACGCAGCGATGCACTCGACATCGAGCCCGACATCTTCAAGTCCGACGATCCGGCGGCGATCGCCGCGTCGCTGAAGCGCTCGGCCGAACACAGCCGCCGCCGCAAGGCGTCGCCGTTCCAGTCGGCGATGTCGATGCTGAACTTCTACGTGAACCGCGCGGGCCGCCATCTGCCGAAAACACGCCGCACGACGCTCGAACGCACGAAGCGCAAACTGCGCGAGGCATTCGGCCGCAAGCCCTGACAGGTTGCGCGTCCTCCTGATCCACCTGCTGCGACCACGCACATGCACGAGACGCTCTGGTACCTGATCGTCGGCGCAGTGCTGCTGGGCATGGGCGTCGCGACGTCCGCGCTGCGCCACCTGCCGTGCAGCACCGCGATGATCTATCTCGCGCTCGGCGTCGCGCTCGGCCCGGCCGGCGCCGGCCTGCTGCAGCTCGACCTCGAGCGCGACGCGCCGTTGCTGCGTGAAATCGTCGAAATCGCGCTGCTCGTGTCGCTGTTCGCGATCGGGCTGCGGTTGCGCGTGCCGCTGACCGACCGGCTGTGGCTCGTGCCATGCCGCCTCGGCTTGCTCGCGATGGTCGTCACCGTGCCGCTGCTCGCCGCGTGCGCGGTGCTCGCGCTCGGGCTCGGCTGGGGTCAGGCGTTGCTGCTCGCGGCGATCCTCGCGCCGACCGACCCCGTGCTTGCCCACGACGTGCAGGTGCACGACCCGGGCGATCGCGATCTCGTGCGTTTCGCGCTGTCCGGCGAAGGCGGGTTGAACGACGGCATCGCGCTGCCGTTCGCGCTCGCGGGGCTCGCGCTGTGCGGCACGCGCGACGCAACCTACGGGCTGCCGCCGCTGTCCGGCCCGTTCGCGCTCGTCGCGCTGTGGGGCATCGCTGGCGCGGCCGCGATCGGCGGCGGCCTGGGCTGGGCGACGACGAAGACGATCGGCTGGCTGCGCACGCAGCACGCGCAAGCGCTCGGCCTCGAAGGCTTTTTCGCGCTCGCGCTGATCGTGCTGTCGTTCGGCGCCGCACAGCTCGCGCACACGTTCGGTTTCATCTCGACGTTCGCGGCCGGCGTCGCGATGCGTCGCGTCGAGCATCGCGCGAGCGGCGACCGCATGCCGCGCGAAGTGATCGGCCAGATCGATTCGGAAGACGTCGTCGCCACCGAAAAGCATCCCGAGAAGGCGCATGCATTCATGGCCGAATCGGTGCTCGGTTTCACGATCGAACTCGAACGGATCGCGGAAGCCGTCGTGATGACGATGGTCGGCAGCGTGCTCGCGACGCTGCCGAGCCCGCTGCTCACATGGGGCGCGGCTGCGCTGGCTGCCGTGCTGTTCGTCGCCGTACGGCCGCTCGCCGTGCTGCTCACGCTCGCGGGCTCCCGTGCGACCCATGCACAGCGGCGGCTGATGGCATGGTTCGGCATTCGCGGAATCGGCTCGTTTTACTACCTGTTGTTCGCGATCGAACATGGGCCGTCCAACGCGGTGCGTTCGCTCGCGGCGCCCGTGCTGGCCGTCGTGTCGGCGTCGGTGATCGCTCACGGGATCTCCGCGACGCCGCTGATGCGCTGGTATCACCGGTTGCAGCATCGGCACTGACGCGTTCACGTCTCAGCCCCGAGCCGCGCACGCATCGATGCCGTGATGCGCTGGCGCGTGTGCGCGTAGTCTTCCCACGGATCGCGCTTCAGCGCGTCGAGCCGTGCACGGAGCGTGTCGATCGTCCATTGCGCGCCGCCCGTCGTAGCCGGCACCTCGTCCCAGTCGAGCGGCACCGATACGCCCATGCCGGGCCGCGCGCGCACCGAGTACGCGGCGATCGTGCTCGCACCGCGGCCGTTGCGCAGATAGTCGACGAAGATCTTGCCGCGCCGGTGGCGCGGCCCCATCGTCGCGGTGAAGCGTTCGGGCAGCGTGCCGGCAACCTGCTGCGCGACCGCGCGGGAGAAATCCTTCACGTCGTCCCACCCGGCATGCCGCGTGAGCGGCACGACCACATGCAGCCCCTTTCCGCCGCTCGTCTTGCAGAACGACACGAGCCCCAGTTCGTCGAGCAGTCCGCGCACGATCTGCGCGGCGTCGATCATCGCGCGCCACGGCAGCGCCGGGTCGGGATCGAGGTCGAACACGATCCGGTCCGGCCGCTCGATGTTCGACGCATGCGCGTTCCACGTATGCAGCTCGATCGTGCCCATCTGCGCTGCGCCGAGCAGCGCGTCGACGCGGTCGATCGACAGCAGCGGCCCGTGGCCGGGATCGAGTCCCTCGTGCTGCTTGACGAACGGGATTTCCCGGCGTTCCGCATGCTTCTGGAAGAACAGTTCGCCGCCGATGTCGCCCGGCGCGCGCACGAGCGACACGGGCCGGCCTTTCAGGTCCGGCAGCAGCCACGGCGCGACCCATTCCCAGTAATGCGCGAGGTCGATCTTGTGCGTGCCGCTCCGCGGGTCGAGCACGCGATCTGGGTGCGTGATGCGCACGCGGCCGACACGGTCGGCGCCAGGTTCGCCGCGCGCGTGGCCGGTGGCCGCATGCGACGACCGCGCGCGCGTTCGGCCGTCGTGACCGGTATCCTTATGCGGGGCATGCGGGTGTCGGTCATGCACTGCGTGGGGTTCGTCCATCGTCGCCTCCGTTTCGGCATGCCGCGGTACCTCGCGGACGATCTGCCGCGCGGGCTTGTCTTCACGCAGCGCGATGAACGCCGCCTGCCGCACGATCCCGTCGCCCGTCCATTCCGCGAATTCGCACTCGGCGACGAGCACCGGCTCGACCCAGTGCACGCGCGTGCGCGACCGTTCGCGCGGCGGCGGGTCGAACGGCGTCGTGTCGCGCTCGTGCTTGCGCAGCGTTGCCGCGAGCCGGTCGAGCAGGCGCGTGTCGAACCCGGTGCCGACGCGGCCGACATAGCGCAGCGGCGCCCTGCCGCGCGACCGCTTGCCGTTCGCGGCCGGCGCGTGGACGCCGAGCAGCAGCGCACCGAAGCCGTGCCGGCTGCCCGCAGGCTCGGTATAGCCGCCGATCACGAACTCCTGCCGTCGCCTGCATTTCAGCTTGATCCAGGCCGACGAGCGGCCGCCGCGATAACGCGACGCCGCGCGCTTGCCGATCAACCCTTCGAGCCCTGTGTCGCACGCGCTCGCGATCAGCGACACGACATCGTCGCCGAGATCGGGCGAATAACGCAGTCGGGCCGGATCGCTGCCGGCGAGCAGCGGTTCGAGCAATGCGCGACGCGTGGCGAGCGGCGCGTCGCGCAGATCGTATCCGTCGAGAAACGGCAAGTCGAACACGAACATCGTCATCGCGTCCGAGCGGCCCGCGCCGAGCGCGTTCTGCAGCGCCTGGAAATCGGGCAGGCCGTTCTCGCCGAGCACGACGGCCTCGCCGTCGAGCCATGTGTTGTCGACCTCGAGCGCGGCGAGCGCATCGCGCTGCGTGCGCAGTTTCGCAGTCCAGTCGCGACCTTCGCGCGTCATCAGCGTAACGTGCCGCCGCGCGCCGCGACCCGCGATCCGCGCGAGGATCCGGTAGCCGTCGAATTTCACTTCATAGCGCCAGTCGCCGTGCGCAGGCGGCGCATCGACCAGCGTCGCGAGTTGCGGCGCGACGCGTTCGGGCAACGCCGTGCGCACGGCGCCGTCCACCTGCGACGGGTCGGCCGACGGCCCTCCCGCGTTGCCGTCGTGCGGCGCGCCGCGCGTGCGGGGTGCATTGCCGTGGCCGCGCCGCGACGCACATGCGGGGGCCGGCGCGGCGCCGCTCCCCTTCTTGCGCGCGGCCTGCGTGTGTCCGTCAAGGTCGCTGCCCGGCCGCTGCGCGACGACATCGAACACCTCCGCGTCGCGCGCGTCGTCGTCGCGTTCCTTGATCAGCAGCCATTGCTCCTGGCGGCCCTGCTGCCGCCCGCTGCGCACGAGCGCCCAGCCGCCGTGCAGCTTCGCGCCGTCGAGCCGGAACGTCAGCTTGCCGGCACGATAACCGGCGCGTGCCTGCGCGACGCCGCCGTCGGGTGTCCACGTTCCTTCGTCCCAGACGACGACCGAGCCCGCGCCGTAGTGTCCGGCCGGAATCTCGCCTTCGAACGACGCATATTCGAGCGGATGATCCTCGACGTGCACGGCCAGCCGTTTCACCGACGGGTCGACGCTCGGCCCCTTCGGCACGGCCCACGATTTCAGCGTGCCGTCGAGTTCGAGACGGAAGTCGTAGTGCAGCCGTCGCGCGTGGTGTTCCTGGATCACGAAACGCAACGGCCCGACCGTGCGCGCGGACGTGCCGGCCTTCCGCGACTTCCGGGCATTCGCTTCGTCGGGCGCGCGCTGCCGTCGGTGCGCGCCGTCGGGTTCCGGCGTCGCGTCGAAGCGGCGTTTGCGGCGATAAGATTCGAGTTTGCCGGCCATCGCGTCACCCTCCGTCGCGCGCGGTCAGGCGGCGTGCTTGCGGCGCGCGGCGGTCTTCTTCGCCGTGTGCGCCCCTGCGGCGCCGTGCTTCGCCGCCGCGCGTTTTGCCGGCGACTTCGCGGCCGCTTTCGCCGGCGCTTTTGCAGCCGGTTTGCGCCGCGTGCCGGTGGCACGCGAGGATGCCGGCGCCCCGGCTTCCTCCGCGTCGGCCGCACGCGCACTGCCGCCCTTCAGGCTGCGCTTCAGCAATTCGGTCAGATCGACCACGTTGGACGCCGTGCGCCCCGTCTGCGCCGGCCGGTCCTCGATCTCCTCGATGCGGCCCGCGCGCACCTTGCGTTCGACCAGGCCGAGGATGTCGTCGCGAAACGTGTCGTGATACTCGTCGGGCGTCCACGTACCCGACATGTCGTCGATCAGCTTCTTCGCCATCGCGAGTTCGCGCGCGCTGACGCCCGCGCGCTTCGCATCGCCGGCCGGCACCGACAGCTCGTCGAGCGGGCGCAGCTCCTCCTGCCAGCGCAGCGTATCGAGCGCGAGCAGCGGCCCGACCGGAATCAGCGCGCCGAGATGCTGACGATCGCGCATCACGACGTGCGCGATGCCGATCTTGCCGCTGTCCTTCAGTGCATCGCGCAGCAGCGCATAGACCTTTTCGCCCTTGCGGTCCGGCATGAGGTAGTACGGCGTGTCAAGATAGAGGAACGACACGGCGTCCTCGTCGACGAATGTGACGATGTCGACCGTCTGCGTCGACTCGGGGTTCGCCGCGCGGATCTCGTCGTCGCTCAGCACGACATAGCGCTCCTTCTCGTACTCGTAGCCGCGCACGATGTCCTCGCGCGTGACTTCCTTGCCGGTGCGCTTGTTGATCTGCCGATAGCCGACCGGGTCCATCGAGCGCTTGTCGAGCAGCCGGAACGACGGCTTCACCGTACGCGTGGCCGGGAACAGCTGCACGGGCACGTGAACGAGCCCGAAGCTGATCGCGCCTTTCCAGATCATCCGTGCCATCGATGTCCTCCTTGCGGCGTGCGAGCTCCTTCGCATGCCGCGAAAGTCAGGGCCTGCGGCAGCGGCTGCGCCGCACGATGCTGACGTGGCCATTGCGCTCCAGGATGGCCGCGTCGACGTCGGACAGATCGGTCGCGCCGAGCGCCTGCCGCACGCTTTCGCGTATGTCGGTCGGCGTGATCAGCGCGGCGCGCATCTGCGCGTCGTCGAAGCGGCCGTTGCGATACACCTCGCGCTCGACGCCCACCAGCAGCCGCTCGAGCCGGCGCGAGCGCACGCAGGCCCAACCGATCGCGCGATGCAGCAGCGCGATCGCGAACGACGCCGCGACGGTCGCCACGAACGGCGACGCACCGACCACCGCGCGGCTCAGGATCGCGCCGAGCAGGATCCCGACCACGTAGTCGAACGGCGAGCGCTGGCCGAACGCACGCCGCCCGGCGATGCGGATCAGCACGAGCGCGACCAGGGACACGACGATCGCGCGCAGCGCCATCTGCCCGGGGCCGAGCATCCGGCCCTGTCCGAACAGCGCGACGACGACGTCCACGATCGCGCGGCGCTAGGCCGGCAACTCGGCGGCCAGCAGCACGTCGCGCACCTGTTCGACGACTACCGGGCTCGCATCGGGTGTCGCGATCCGCACATTCCGGTTGGTGCGCAACACCGCGTGGTGGAGCCGCGAACGCATTTCGTCGAGCTGGCGCGACTTCACGCTGTCGGTCGACTGTGCGGGCGCGGTCTTGCCGGCTGATCTGGAACGGGTCATCGATAGGTCCTCGTGGCATTCGGGTGGGCGGCCGCCACGCATGCCGGCGCGTCGCGGCGCGCGCATGCGAACGGCAGGGAAAGCCGGTGCGACGGGCTGCGACCGCGACCGCGAGGCCGGCTGTGGCGTCAGGGCGCGCGCAGCGCGTCGTCGAACTCGGCGCGCGTCACGCCGAGCGTCACGCTGCATTCGATCGCAGCATCCTCGACGCGCGGCTTGCGCTCGTCCACCGCGCGCCGCGCGCGGTCGCACAACTGCGTGCGCACGCGCAGCCGGTCGGCCGCGTCGAGCAATACGTAGCGATCGACCACATCGGGATCGAACCGCAAGTCGACCGCGCAACGCCATTCGCGCGCGTCCTCGTCGGACGGCACGCGCACCCACGACACCTGGATCGTCAGGCCACCGGATGCGTCGTCCGCATGCACGACGACGGTCGACTGCGACGGAAAGCCGATCGCGAGCGCATGTTCGAGTTCGGTCACGCGCTGCGACCGGTCGGGCGCGGCACTCATCGTCGGACGACACCCAGCAGCAGCGTGACCAGGAAGATCACGACGAAGATGTAGAACAGGATCTTCGCGATCTCGGCCGCGCCGGCCGCGATGCCGCCGAAGCCGAACACGGCTGCGACGATCGCGATGATGAAGAAGATGATGGCGTATCGAAGCATGGAACCCTCCTGGATGACAGCGGTCGTCACTAAACGTCGTCGTCGGTCACGCATCGTGCTTGTGTTTCGGTTTGCCGCGTACGGGCGTGGAAGCCATTTTCTCGAGCTCTTTCTCGCTCATCGATTCTGCCATCGACTTCGCCGGCGGCTTGAGGTCCTTCATCTTCGTTTCACCGCGCTTGGCCGACAGCGCCGCGCCTGCGGCGCGTTGCTGGGCCTGGGATTTTGCCGGCATGGTTGCACTCCTGTCGTGGGTGGGTGGGCGGGTGCGCGGGCCGATCCGACGGGCGACTCGCGCGCGGTTGATTCGCCGGGCGAACCGTCGTCACGCGGCATCGCGGCGCCGCAGGTCGGCCGCCGGAATCTTCATCGCCTGGCGATACTTCGTCACCGTGCGACGCGCAAGAAGAATGCCGCGGCCCGCGAGGTTCTCCGTGAGCGCGACGTCGGACAGCGGAGCGGTATGCCGCTCGGCCGCGATCATGTCGCGGATCAGCACCTTCGCGGCCGATGCCGAGCACACGCCCTTGCCGGCCGCCTCGAGCTTGCGCGGGAAGAAATGCTTGAACTCGAACGTGCCGTGCGGCGTGGCCATGTATTTGTTGCCCGTCGCGCGCGACACGGTCGATTCATGCAGGTCGAGTTCCTCCGCGATGTCGCGCAGCACGAGCGGCTTCATCGCGATCTCGCCGTAGCGGAAGAAATCGCGTTGCCGCGCGACGATGCACTCGCCCACGCGCTGGATCGTGTCGAAGCGCTTCTGCACGTTGCGTATCAGCCAGCGCGCTTCCTGCAACTGCTGGCCGAGCGGCGAATCGCGCTCGCCGCTCGACTGCGCGAACAATGTCGCGTAGCGCTCATGCAGGCGCGCGCGCGGCAGCACGGCCGGGTTGATCGTCACGATCCATTCGTCACGTACCTGCCGCACGATCACGTCGGGCACCACGTAGTCGCCGCGCGTGCTGCCGTAGTGATTGCCGGGGCGCGGGTCGAGCCCGCGCACCAGCGCGCAGGCCGCGTGCATCGTCTGCTGGCTGCAGCCGAGACGCCGCTGGATCTCCGCCGTCTCGCGGCGCGCGAGCCGTTCGAGATGCTCGCGTGCGATCGCCTTCGCTTCCGCGAGCGCCGGCGTGCCGGCCGGGATCGCGTCGAGCTGCAGTGCGAGGCATTCGGACAGCGAACGCGCCGCGATCCCCGGGCGGTCGAGCATCTGCACGAGCCGCAGCGCGATCGCGAGATCCTGCTCCGACAGCAGCAGCGCCGGATCGGCCGCAGCCCGCAGCTCGACGAGTTCCTGACGCAGATAACCGTCGTCGTCGAGCGCGTCGATCACGATGCGCGCGGCTTCGCGGTCGCGTTTGTTCAACGGATACAGCCTGAGCGCATCATGCATCTGCTGATACAGCGACGGTTCGGGCGCGATCCATTCGCCCGGCGACAGGCCGCCCGCATCGTCGCCCTGGCGGCTCGTGCCGCGTGGCGCGGGCGCAGCCGTAAAGGGCACCTCGCCGTCCGGCGGCCGGACTTCCTCGGGCTCGGGCGCCGCTTCGGGCGCAGCCGTTTCCGCCGGCTGCGCCGGCGTGCCGTCGGCGGGTTCCTCGTCGCCCTGACCGTCTTCGAGAAACGGATTCATGTCGAGCGCCTGCCGCAATTCCTGTTGAAATTCGAGCGAGGACAACTGCAGCAGCCGCAGCGACTGCTGAAGCCTCGGCGTAAGTGCCAGATGCTGTCGCATCTGCAACGCTAGCGAGACGGGCATCGAAAGCCTCCTGATTGTTCGGTTCGCGGTAGGTCGTCTACACGACTTACGCAGCTTTCATGCCAGTCCGCCGAAGCGCGTCGCAGCGTAGCTCGCGCGGGTTCGCACCCCGTTTCGCCACGAGCCGGAGCCGCTTTTTTACAAGCCCGCGGCAAGTTTGGGGCACGCAATTCGCTCGTCCGCAAGGGCATCCGGAAACGCCCCCCGAACGCCGGACCGATCGCCGGCCGTCACGGTGTTGCCGTCATCGCCGTACATCGATGCGATTGACGGCCGAGCGGTCGAGGAAGGCCGTCGTCAGATCCGGCAGATACCGCAACAGCCACTCGGCAATGTCGCGCGCCTGCTGCTGGATCCGTTCGCAGCAGCACGCGCGGATCTCCGCTTCGCCGGCTGCCTGCGCAGCCGCGACGAGCGTCGTGCCGCGCGTCGGGACACACGACGCACGCGGCGCGGGCTGCACGATCCCGCCACGCGCATGTCGCACGTGATGTGGCGAAACCGCTCGATCAGTACTGCATCGGCGGCGGCGTGCCCGGCAGCGGTCGGTCGCCCTGCGCGCCATTCGGGCCCGGCGGCGGCACGTCGGCCGGTTCGCCGCCCGCCGCACCCTGCGGCATCGTGTTGCCCGGCGACGGGCGCGCGTCGTAGCGCGTATTCGCGTCCGGCATCGTCGTGGTCGACTGTGCACCGCGACCATCCGGCGGTGCGGGGGGCGCGCCGCGCGCACCGTAGGTGCCGTTCATCGGTTGCGTGCAGGCGGCCAGCGCGCACGCGGCGGCGAGCGCACAGGCGCCCGCGCGTATCGTCTGGATCGTGTTCATCGAATACCTCCGTCGGATCGATGGCTCAGAGCCGGTTGAAATGGAAATCGCCCGCGTAGGCGGTCGGCGCGCGGCGGGCCATCATCGCGTCGAATTCGGCCGCGACACGCGCGAGCGTGCCGCGCTGCCGTTCGATGCCGGCCCGTTCGAGCGCGGCGAATGCAACGGCGTCGAACGTCACGGACAGCGACGCCGGATGGCCGTCGACGCGAAAGCCGATATGCAACGCGCCGGCCGGCTGCTCCTCGACGTGGAACGGCATCGCGCGCGCTTCGAAATGACGGCCGAACGTTTCGGCGATCTCGCGCAGCACGCCGGGTTTCACACGGATGCTCATCGCCACGCCTCCGTATGCGCTCGCCATACCCCGCCGACTGGCGGTGCATGCACGGGCGGCTCGCGCGACGGCGGTTCGCGCTCGGGCGGCGCGGTCCCGGGCGGGTCGCCAGCCGGTTGCCGGTACGGTTCCGGCATGCCGGGCGGCAAATCGTCGGGGTCGGGGCTGGCGGGATCCGGCTCGATGTCGGGAAACGGCGGTATGGGTCGCTGCAACCACTGCGCGGGCTCGTGTTTCATCATCGGCATTCCATCGTTGCGGGTTCGGATCGGCATCGTGCGGGACGGTCGTTGACTCGGTTGCGGAAGTCCCGCAATGCGCATGCCGTCCATTCGGGCCGTCCGCATACGGGTATCGATGCAAACACGCGCGGCCCCATGCAATGCGCCGTGCCTTCGCTACACCGTTCGCTGCAAATCTTTCAAGGTAGCGCTACGCGTCGTACGCGGCCATCACGAGCCACAGCTCGCGGCCGTTGTCCTTCACGCGGGCCGCGAGCGCATATGGATCCGACGGCTCGCACGCGCGCTGCAGCGCGAAGCGCGCCGGCTCGGTCGAACCGAACGTCTCGTCGCCCAACGGCCGCACGTCGGCCTTGCCTTCGAACATCCGGCGCTCGGGCCGGTAGATCAGCGGTTCGTGTTTCCAGTCGATGAAATGGTGCTTCACCGAATCGAATCCGCCACCGCATACGTTGACCTCATAACGCACGCCTGGTCGTCGTTTCGGAATCATCTTCGTGCCTCCGTTTGGAATGCGCACGGCAGGCACCGGTCGGGCTGCGCGTCGTCATCGCAGTCGATACGGCAAGTCGTGTGCCGCGCGCACGAGCCGGGCACGGCCGTTGCGGCAATCCCGGCTCATCGTCACCGACACGGAGCCTCGCGATGGAGGATTCGACCCGGTCCGGCCGCGACGCGCCGGAACATGAGCGCCGCAACGATCCGTCGCCGCCGCTGAAGCACCAGGACCGCGCGCGCACGCGCCATTCGGAACGCCATATCGACAAGCAGCTCGAGGACACGTTTCCGGCGAGCGACCCGCCGGCGACCGGCGGCGTCACGCGTATCGAACCGGATACGCCGCCCGGCACGCATGACGAAGGGCCGTGGCAGGACAAGCGCGAACATGACGGTGCGTGACCCGACGCGCGTACCGGACGGCATGCTGCTTGCTGAATCGGCTGACGAATCGCCGAACCCAACCCGCCAGGAGGAAGTCATGCATCGCGTCAACGAAATCATGTCGCAGGACGTCGTGCGTATCGCGCCGACCGACTCGATCCGTCACGCCGCACAACTGATGGAGCGCTACGACATCGGCGCGCTGCCCGTGTGCGACAACAACCGGCTGATCGGCATGGTGACGGACCGCGATCTCGCGGTGCGCGCGATCTCGGCCGGCAAGCCGCCGGAGACGCGCATCCACGAAGTCGCGTCGGGCCCGATCGAATGGTGCTTCGACGACGATTCGCTCGACGAGATCCAGCACTACATGGCCGACGCGCAGCTGCGCCGCCTGCCCGTCGTCGATCACGACAAGCGGCTGGTCGGCATGCTGTCGCTCGCGGATATCGCGACGCGCACGGCCAGCCCCGAACGCGACGACGTCGCGAACACGCTCGAGGGCGTGTCGCAACCGAAGCGCACGTGACGGAGCGCTTCTCCGCCCCGTCCCGACACCCCGCGCGACCCGCAGGGCCCATCCCGGGCACGGTCGCGCCCCACGAAACCTGGAGGCAACCATGCAGACTCCCGATCAAGGTCAGACCCGCATCATCGGCAAGGGCGCCGCAACCGCGGCGGGCCCCGGCCCCGACGTGATGGCGGCCGATACGCTGGAAGGCGACAAGGTCTATACGACCGACGGCGACGATGTCGGCAAGATCAAGGACATCATGCTCGACGTGCGCTCCGGCCGCGTCGCCTATGCGGTGCTGTCGAGCGGCGGCATCCTCGGCATCGGCGACAAGCTGCACGCCATTCCGTGGAGCGCGCTCACGCTCGACACCGAGCGCAAATGCTTCCTGCTGTCGGTGTCGTCCGAGCGCATCCGCAACGCACCGGGATTCGACAAGGACCATTGGCCGGCAATGGCCGATCCGCAATGGGCCGAGCCGCTGCACGAGTTCTACGGCAGCGCGCCGTACTGGAGCGCCGGCGACGAACTCGGGCTGACCGACCCCACCGAGGAACTGAACGATCCGCGCGCTCGCGACCGTCACTGATCGTACGATGATGCGGCGCCGGTTCGCCGGCGCATCCATTTTCTACACGCCCCGCTCGCGCGGGGCGTTTTTTTCAAGCCGGAACGGTGGCGGGTGCGGTGCGCTACGTGCGGTGCCACGACGCGCCGATCGCGACGTGCGGCGTCAGTCGGACCGTCGCCGGGGTCGGGTGCATCACGCGTCTCCTGCCGTTGGAGCGGATCGCCGCGCAAGCCGCACACCCTCCCGACTGCATGCGGCATGCCGGTTGCTGCGTCGTTCGCATCGTCGACACGGAGTGCTCCATGCGCGCGATGCAGTTTCTTCCATCCGGTTTGCTTCCCTCTGCGCGTGCGACAGTCCGCTTGCCTGGCTGTTCCGCACGACGATGTCATGCCACCGCGCCAGCCTGTCCGTGGAGATCCGCATGACGCACAAACCGCCGGCCGCTCCGGCCTTGCCGCCAGCGGATGACGACATTCCGCCGACGCTCGACGCGTGCCGCCGCTGCGCGCTGTGGGAACACGCGACGCAGCCGGTACCCGGCACCGGGCCCGTCGACGCGCCGATCATGCTGGTGGGCGAGCAGCCCGGCGACCAGGAAGACCGCACCGGCATGCCGTTCGTCGGTGCGGCCGGCCGCCTGCTGGACCGCGCGCTCGACGAAGCCGGGATCGAACGCGCGCACGTCTACCTCACCAATGCGGTCAAGCACTTCAATTGGGAACCGCGCGGCAAGCGGCGGCTGCACAAGACGCCCGCGCAACGCGAAGTGGCCGCATGCCGCTACTGGCTCGAACGCGAACTCGATGCGGTGCGGCCGCGCGTGGTCGTCGCGCTCGGCGCCACCGCGCTGCGCGCGGTGCTGCAGGACAACGACGCGACACTCGAGCGCACGCAAGAGCCCGTGCGTACCGGCAATGGCTGGCTCGTCGTCGCGACCTGTCACCCGTCGTACGTGCTGCGCACACGCGGCGCCGATTCGCGCGAGCACGCATACCGGACGCTCGTCGGCGCGCTGCGTACCGCGTCGGACCTCGCAGGCGACGCACGCGTCGCGCGCCACGGCGGCAGGCGCGGCGCGGGCGGCGACGCCGGATGAGCACGCCGGACCAGGACGCGCGGCACGCGCCGCATGCCGCATCGCCCGCTTCACGCCCGTGGTACCGGCGGCTGGGCCCCGGCCTGCTCGCGGGCGCATCCGATGCCGATCCGAGCAATATCGCCGTCTACGCGCAGGGCGGCAGCCAGTTCGGTTTCAACATGCTGTGGATGATCGTCGTCACGCTGCCGATGATGGTCGCCGTCCAGCTCGCGTCCGCCTTCGTCGGACATCGCAATCGGGAGGGCCTCGTCGCCGGCATTCGCGAGCACTTCTCCGACCGTCTCGCCAAGGTGCTGATCGTGATGGTCGCGATCGTCAATATCGCGAATGTGGGCGCCGACCTCGCGGCGATGGGCGACGCGACGGCGCTCATCGCCGGCGGCCGCGGCTACTGGTATGCACCGCTCTACGGAATCGCGTCGCTCGCGCTGCAGGTCACGCTGTCGTACGACCGCTACGCGCGCTGGCTGAAGTGGATGACGCTCGGCCTCATCGCGTACGTGCTCGAACTCGGCTTCGTGCAAATCGACTGGCGCGGCGTGGTGCATGCGCTCGTGCTGCCGCAGATCGCGTTCACACATGCGTACGCAACGACCGCCGTCGCCGTGCTCGGCACGACGCTGAGCCCCTACCTGTTCGTGTGGCAAGCCGCGCTCGAAGTCGAGGAAACCGCGTCCGAGCAGCGCAAAGGCGCAGCCGACACGCGCACCGCAACCGAACGACGCGTCACGTTCGACACGTGGACCGGCATGATCGTCACCAATCTCGTGTCGTTCAGCATCATGGTGATCGGCGCGGCCGTGTTCTTCGCACACGGCAAGCACGATATCGGTACCACCGCGCAGGCTGCCGAGGCGCTGCGGCCGATCGCCGGCGAAGCCGCGTTCGTCGTGTTCGCGTTCGGCATCGTCGGCTGCGGGCTGCTCGCGATTCCGGCCTTCGCGGGCAGCGCCGCGTACGGCTGCGCGGAAGCGTGGCGGTTCCGCGAAGGGCTGAACGAACCCGTGCGGCGCGCGCCCGCGTTCTACGCGGTGCTGGCGCTGTGCGTGATCGTCGGCATCGCGATCTGCATCGGCCCGATCGATCCGATCAAGGCGTTGTACTGGAGCGCCGTGCTCAACGGCGCTGCGGCGGTACCGATGCTCGTGCTCGTGATGTTGCTGGCGCGGCGGCGCGAAGCTGCCGGGCAGCCCGGCAGCGGAACGGTGTCGATGGTATTCGGCTGGCTCGCGGTCGCTTTGATGGCGGCATCGGTGGTCACGATGGTCGTCGACCTGCTGACGTGACCTGGATAAAACGTTGCGTTGGCAGCCGGTTCAGCCGAAAGCGCGAAGCGGACAATCGGGCGGCCGCGCCAGCGGCGGCGCCCGGCTGCCGGCCCGCCGCCGTCACATCATCTTGCCGCGCGAACGCTCGGCACGTGCCGCCTCCGCCGCCGATTCGACCTTCTTCACTTCCTCCGGCGGCGGCAGCACGGCCTTGAAGCCCATCGACTCGATCCACATCTCGCGCGCCCAGCCGCGCGTGTGATACAGGTGATGATCCTCGTCGGCTTCGACCTCGTCGTGCGCGCTCTTCAGCGTCTTCGCCACATCGCCCGACAACTGGTCGGCCGCATAGCCGATCAGTTCCCAGTTCAGGTGATCCTTGGTTTCGGCGAGCACCACGCATTCCGCCGCGACGACCTGCGCGACGGCCGGATCGGCCTGCTTCCGCGCCTGCTCGATCACATGGACGAGCGCCTTGCCGGTGGCCGCGACCGCGCTGCGCCCGGGCGACTGCGTGTCGGGGTCCATGCCGAACGTCTCGAACACCTTGCGCAGCACCTCCTGGTGATGCAGCGTCTCGCGGTGGTACTTCTCCCATTCCTTGTGCAGATCCTCGTCGGTCGCGCACTGCAGCGCGGCCTCGTAGAGCTTCGCGCCGCCAAGCTCGGTTTCGTATGCCTGGCAAAGCAGTTCGCGGATGCCTTCGTGCTTCGGTTGCCGATGGGCCATGACTCACTCTCCGAAAAAAACGGGCCGCGCGCGCGGCCCGGGGTTGAACGGGCACGCGTTACTGCGCGCCCACCTTGCGTTCGAGCGCCTGCGCCATGCTCAGGTGATGCCGGAGCGTCGGCAGCGTGGTGCTCGCGAACTCGCGCAACTGCGGATCCCTGCCGTCGCTCGCCTCGCCTTCGAACAGCGCGACGGCCTTGCGATGCGCGTCGGGGCCGACCGCGGCGACATACGCGACGTCGAAGTCGCGACCCTGCTTGCCGCGCAGCGCCTCGACGTCGGGGTCCGTGATCTGTTCGACCTGCGGCTTCATGCCCTTGCGCGCAGCGATCTCGGTGAGCCGCGCGTTCGCCTTGCCGTGGTCGCTCACCATCCGCTTCGCGAAGGCCCGCACGTCCGGCGATTGCGCCTGCTTCAGCGCGAGCTGGCTGGCCTGCACCTCGGCCTTGCCGGCGATCGCGGCCTTGTCGACGAATTCCGCGTCGCCGCCTTGCGGCGCCTTCGCGATTCGCGCGTCGCCCGTGCCCGACGACGGATCGATCACGCCGCCCGGCGCGTGCGAATTCGATGCGGACGGCTCGCTCGGCATTTGCGCGCCGGCGAGCCCCGATACGGCGAGCACGCCTGCGGCAAGCGCCGCGACCGGCCAGTTCGGATGTTTCATCTGCCTTCTCCTTGCATTTGCGTGGAAGGGGCCCCCGACGACCATCGACGGCCGTTAGCCGCCGGTCGCGGGGTCCGTGCGGTAGGCATCGTTTCCTCCTTGAACACGCGGCGCGTGCATGGCGCAAGCGGCATGCCGTGCGCGACGTGCACCACGCACGCGCTGCGCAGGTTCTTGCACGCCAGCCGGATAGTCGGCCCGGCGCGACACACGCCTGCACGAAGGGTGCGTTCAGCGCGAACCGTCCGACGCTGCTTCAGCCGGCCGGCGCACCGGATCGAAATCGCGCCACACCCCGTCCTGCCAGTCGCCTTCGACGCGCTCGATCGACATCGCGCCGGTCGCGCGCAACACGTCTTCCACCATGGATGCCGTTTCCGGCGTCACGTGCGCGGCGAGGATCACGCCCGTCTCGCTTCGTGCGAGCATGCCCTTGCCTTCGTCCTGCTCGCCTCGCATCCGGCCGAGCGCACCGCCCAGCGCGCCGAGATACGCGCCGGCCAGTGCGCCGGCCGCGGGCACGAACCAGTAGTGCACGCCCAACGCATAGACGATCAGCCCGGCGACGACGCCAATCAGCAACCCGCGCATCGCGCCGACCATCGCGCCGCGCCCGCCGGGTTTCGCCGCCGTGTCGGCGTAGACGTCGCCGCCGATCGGGAAGCGCGCGTGCTGGCCGCCAGGGTTCAGGAAGAAGATCGACACGTCGTCCGTGTCGAACGCGCGCTCGTAAAGGCTGCGCGCCCCGCCTTCCGCTTCATCGAACGTCGTGAAACGGCCTGCGACGATCATCGCCATGCTCGTGCTCCTTCTCGCTGTACGCCGCGCGCGACCTCACACGGCATGTGGCGGCACGGCTCACATCAGCCGGCCGAGCTCCTTCGACACCGATGCCGGCGTGTCGTATTCGCGCTCGGGAATGCGCATGAGCCTGTCGAGCACGTCGGAGGCGGCATGCGAGCGTTGCGCGCATTCCACGATGGTCGCCTTGCTGGCCGGATAGTCCATCCCCTTCAGCGCCTTCTGCACGTCGACCGGGCTCGGCGGCTTGCCGTGGCCGGTCTGGTGCCCGCCCTTGTCGTGATCCTGCTGCGCGCGCTCGCCTTCGTGCGCGCGGGCGCGGCAGAGTTCGTGGCCCGTGTGTTGTCGGGATGTCATCGAAACCTCCTTGATCGAATGAATGGAATCGGCATCACGCGGACCCGCGACGCGCCCGCGCGAGCGCGGCAAACACGAGCGCCGCCGCACCGAGCGCGACCGCACCGGCCATCTTCGGCCGCTGTACCACCGTGTTGTACGCGCAGCTGCGCAGCACGGGGCCGTCCATCCCCTCACGTTCGTGCAGCGCATGACGCGAGTCGTACAGCGCGTTGTCGTCGCGCGGGCGCGCGGGCCGCACCGTACGCTGGCCGCGCGAGAACAGCGTGGCCGCGACGCGGTCGAACAGGCGCGGCGCGTGATACGCGCTGGCCGACGTCAGCTTCGCGGCACCGCCGACGAACAGCGTGCGGCGCGGATGAGCGGCCGCGAACAGGATCGCGTCGGCAACGAGGTCGGGGTCGTAGATCGGCGGCGGCAGCCTCGCCTCGACGTTCATGTAGTTCTTCGCGTGCATCACGAGCATCGTGTCGATCGCGGCCGGCTTGATCAGCGTGACCGACACCGGCAGGTGGTCCGATTCCATCTCGAGCCGCAGCGAATCGGTGAAGCCCTTCACCGCGTGCTTCGACGCGACGTACGCGCTTTGCAGCGGCACCGGCGCATCGGAGGCTTCGCTGCCCATGTTGACGATCGCGCCGCCGTGGAAATCGCTCTTGCGCCGGAAGTGATCGGCCGCGACGAGCGAGCCGTGCACGACGCCCCAGTAGTTGGTCTCGAACAGACGACGCTGATCCTCCAGCGGCACCGCGGCCGCCGTGCCGAAGATCGACACGCCCGCGTTGTTGACCCAGGTGTCGAAGCCGCCGTAGGTGTCCACCGCCTTCGCGGCCGCGCGCTGCAGATCCTCGAGGTTCGCGACGTCGCCGGCGACGGCCACCGCGAGGCCGCCGTGCTGGCCGATTTCCTCGCACAACGTGTTCAGCGCGGCCTCGTTGCGCGCGAACAGCACGAGCTTCGCCCCGCGCCGTGCCGCCTTGCGCGCGGTGACGAGGCCGATGCCGCTCGTCGCGCCGGTGATCACGATCGTCTGCTCGCCGACCGGTTTGAGCATGCGGTTCATGACTGAACTCCAGTTGTGGAAACGCCGTTATTTGGCCCGGATGGTCAACTGGTCGTGCACGTCCTGCACGCCGTCCACCTGCTTCACGACGCCGACGGCCTGCGTGCGCTGCTGCTCGTCGGGCACGCTGCCGGTCAGCATCACGATGCCGTGCCGCGTCTTCACGTGGATATCGCCGGAAGACAGGCCGCTCGTGCCGACGAGTTCGGCCTTCGCCTTGGTCGTGATCGTCGCGTCGCGGATCTTCCTGCCGGTCGTCGAATGCGACAACGTGGACGACGACGCTGCGCTGTCGTCGCCGGCGGCGAACGCGTTCGGTGCGATCGTGGCGCAGGCGGCAGCCGCCACGATCGCGATCGCCATGCCGACACGTTTCGCGCGATGGTGGCGAATTTTCAGGGAGCGGGCCTGGAGCGGGAATACCTTCATCGTGACCTCCTTTCGTCGAGCCGGCACGGCCGGCGGGCAGGGAACACGGGCGCAAATCGCGTGCCGCGGTCGCGCTGCCGGCTGCTGGCGACAATCACCGGCCGGACGTGCTTTCATCCAATGCGTTGTAATTCTTTCGGCATGCCGGCTGGCGGTTCCCACCGCGACAGTGCGGGTATGTCACTTGCCGACAGGCAGCCAAGGCAGCCCGTTTGCGCGGCTCCGACCGCGGGAGCAACACCATGCAAGGAATCGCGTTGATCGGTGAACACGTATCGCAGCGCAGGGGGATTGACGGGTGTGGTTGCACGCGGCCAGATGATCCAGGTCGCAAACGTCGCGAAACAGCTTTCGCAGCGCGACATCGGCCACGATGCCGTGGCGTACTCGACCACCGACAGGGGAATGTGCAATAGAGGACTACGATATAAAACGTGGACTCATCGAGCGCAGCGCCATCTTTCCCCGTTCACGTCCATACGAACGGCTCGTGACTAACGGGCACGACATACCATGCGTCGACAATTTCTACACGGATACCCAGGCCACCGTCGCACGTCCGTTCAACGCGCCGAATATCGAACCGATGCGTGCAGCCGCTCGACAAACGCCATTGCGGCCGAGTCAATCCGGCCGGCACCCGCAACGTCAAGTACCCGCGGCCAGCGCGTCAACCGTCGCGCTTCGTGACATGCGCGATCTTGTGTGCCAGTTCGCGCACATCGACCGGCTTGCACAGATAGCCGTCGAACCCGGCCTCCAGTGCACGACGCTCGTCGGCGAGGCCGGCATGCGCGGTGACAGCGAGTACGCATAAGTCGGGCGGACCGCTGTCGCCGTTCGTCGACCCGCGCCGCAACGCATCGAGCAGCCAGAAGCCGTCGCCGTCGGGCATCGCGAGATCGGACAGCACGACAGTCGGCCGCAAGTCGGCAGCCACCGCGAGCGCTTCGCGGCCCGATGACGCGATCGCGACCGATGCGCCGAAGGTGGTCAGCGCGGCCGTGAGGCTCGCCCGCGTCGTTGCATCGTCGTCGACGATCAGAATCCGCTGCGCATCGAGCACGAGCGGCTCGCGCGAACCGCCCGTCTGCGCGAGCCCCCACGCCATCGCGCCGACCGGCTGCCAGCCGACGGGCAACGTCACCGTGAACGTCGTGCCGCGATTGCGGCCCGCGCTCACGACGGTCACGCGGCCGCCGTGCAATTCGGCGATATGCCGCACGATCGACAGGCCGAGACCGAGGCCGCGCCGAGACGACGCCGGCGAATCGTCCGCGCGGCGGAACATGTCGAATACGTACGGCAGGAACTCCGGTACGACACCCTGTCCCGTATCGGTTACGGTCAGGACCGCATGCGCGTTGTCGCGCGTGAGTGCGACCGTCACGTTGCCGCCGCCAGGCGTGAATTTCAGCGCGTTCGAAATGAGGTTCGACAACATCTGCCGCAACCGCTCGGCATCGCCCGACACGATGCATGACGTGGTATCGCAATCGAATTCGAGCACGATGCCGGCCGACGACGCGGCCGTCTGGAACGCGCCGACCGAATCGGAGAACAGCCGCACGACGTCGACCGGCGTCGTGTCGAGGCGCAGCTTGCCGGTGGCGAGCGACGACGCGTCGAGAATGTCGCCCACCATCCTCGTGAGCGATCGAGCGCTGCGGTCGATGGCATCGATCGCCTGGTTCTGCAGCGCATGGTCGCCGGAATTGCGCAGCACCTCGACCCAGCCATAGATCACGTTCAGCGGTGTGCGCAACTCGTGCGATACCGTCGCCAGCAGCTCGTCCTTCAGCCGGTTCGACGTATCGGCCTGGTCGCGCGCATCGCGCGCGCCCTGCAGCGAGCGCTGCGCGCGGAGATCGCGCCGTCGCTGCGCACCGGTTTCGCGCAGCATCAACGACAGCGCGACGCATTTGCGCGCCTCGCCGCGGACGGGGCACGCCGACACGGTCGCGCGAAAACGCCGGCCGTCTCGCCGCACGCACAACAGTTCGAGCGGCCCGACCGGCTCGCGCATCGCGTCGAAGGATTCGGCCAGCGGATTGCGCCGCAACCAGCGCATGGCGATCAGCGAGTCGAACATGCGGCCGCGCGCGTCGGCCTCGTCATAACCGAAGATCCGCTGCGCAGCCGGATTCCAGCTGGCAATGCGGCCGTTCGCGTCGATGCCGATGATTGCGTCCGGCGATGCGTCGACGACCGCATGCTGCAAGCGCGATGCGTCGACGCGCACGCGGTCCGCGCCGGCATCGCGCAGCAACAGCACCGCGCCGTCGAGGTTGCCGTCCGCGTCGCCGAGCGGCGCGGCAACCTCGACGATCGGCACCGGATCGCCGGCGCCGCCGGGCTGTAGCCAGTGCCGGTCGGACACGGCGTCCGCACCGTCGAGCGCGCGATCGAGCGGCGTGGTCTGCACGCGGCGGCCTTCGCGATCGACGATCCGCAGCACGTCGCGCACCGGCCGCCCCGTCGCGTCGTCCGGCCTGCAGCCGACGAGTTCGGCCGCCGCCGCATTGATATAGGTCAGTCGCCCTTTCGTATCGATCGCGATCACGCCATGCGGCAGCGCGCGCAGCACGGCTTCGAGCTGCCGGCGTACGGTCGCCTCGCGCCGACGCGCGCGATCGTTCGTGATCCGTGTATGTCGCAACATCGACGCGATCGCACAGACGAGCGCACCGACCAGCATGAAGGTGCCGAGCTGCACGAGCCGCTCGGGCAGCGGCGCCGGATAGGCAGTCGGATCGGACAGGAACAGCGTCCACACGAGCAGCCCGCTGACGACGGTCGACACGATGCCGAACAGGAACGACGTCGCCCATGCGGCGCCTGCGAGCAGCGGGTAGTACAACACGAACGGCAGGTTCACGCCGCCGAAGCGGATCGCGAGCGCCTGCAGCACGGTCGCGATTGCGACCAGCATCGCAGCCGTTGCGTAGTTTCCGGCCGGTGGCCGCGCAAGGTCGATCATCGGACACACTCCTGCGGGGCCGGCCGACGGCGGCGGGCCCGGACACCGCCGCCGGCACGCAGGACGCGTGCCGGGCGGCTGGACCCGGCGGCGCAGCCGCCCGCCACGGGATGATTCACGTTGTGGCCGCGCCGACACGCCGGCCCGTCGCGCCGCATGCCGGCGATACCGTCTTCAGGTGCGCACGCGTGACGCGGAAACGGGAGCATGAGCGTGATCGCGGCGGCATCAGGAATCCGGCTTTTCCGTTTCGCCTTCCAGTTGTGCGAGCCGGTTGTAGATCGTTTTCAGGCTGACGTCGAGCACTTCGGCCGCCTGCGCCTTCACGCCGCCGCACTGCGCGATCGTGCCGAGGATCAGCTTGCGGTCGACTTCCTCGAGCGGCGTGCCGAACGGCACCGTGACGCGATCCTCGTGCGAATCGACCATGTTCGACAACTCGTCCATGATCGGCGGCGGCAGCGTGTCGATCACATCGGCATCGGTGAAGATGCTCGCGCGCTGCACGAAGTTGCGCAGCTCGCGCACGTTACCTGGCCATTCGTAGGTCTTCAGCGCCTCGCGCGCGGCCGGCGCAAAGCGAAGGTTGCGGCCGCTTTCAGCGTTGTAGTGCTGCAGGAACGCATCCGCGAGCATCGGGATGTCGTCACCGCGCTCGCGCAGCGACGGCAGCGGAATCGGGAACACGTTGATCCGGTGGAACAGGTCTGGCCGCAGCTTGCCATCGGCCATCGCGGCTTCCGGATCGCGGTTCGTCGCGGCGACGATGCGCACGTCGACATCGATTTCTCGCGTCGAGCCGAGCCGCGTGAGGCGGCCCGTTTCGAGCACGCGCAGCAGCTTCACCTGCGATTCGAGCGGCATCTCGGTGATCTCGTCGAGAAACAGCGTGCCGCCGTCCGCGCGTTCGAAGAAGCCCTTGTGCTGGCGCTCCGCACCCGTGAAGCTGCCGCGGTCGTGGCCGAACATCTCGCTCTCGACGAGGTTCGCGGCGATCGCGCCGCAGTTCACCGCGAGGAACGGGCCGCGGCGGCGCAAGCTCAGGTCGTGCACGGTCTGCGCGGCAAGCTCCTTGCCGGTGCCCGATTCGCCGGTGAGCAGCACCGACGCCTCCGTGCGCGCGACGCGCCCGATGGCATCGTAGACGGCCTGCATCGCGGGCGAGCTGCCGAGCATGCGGCCGAACCGCCCGAGGCGCTGCAACTCCGAGCGCAGCTCCGCGATTTCCTCGTGCAGCGCGGTCGTGCGCGGCACTCGCGCGAAGATGCTGTTCAGCCGTTGCATGTTCAGCGGCTTCACCAGATAGTCGGTCGCGCCGCGCCGCAACGCGTCGATCGCGGTTTCGAGGCTCGCGTGGCCGGTGGTCAGCACCATCTCGCAATGCGCGCGCTTGGGCAACGCGTCGAACAGCTCCATCCCGTTGCCGTCGGGCAGCACGAGATCGCACAACACGAGATCGGGTGTATGCATCGACACGAGCGTGCGCGCTTCCTCGAGCGTCGCGGCCGTGTCGCAGGCGAGCTGCTGGGTGCGTGCGAGCGTCGCCAGCATCGTGCGCGTATCGGCATCGTCTTCGACGATCAGGACGTAGGGCATCGAAGCTCCTTGTGAGGCGAACCGGTGCAAGCGTCGACCGGACACCGCGACAGATGTGCAGCGCATCGTGCGCCGCCAGGCACAAGGCAATGCATTCCACGCTGCAGCGAATGAACTGGCAGGCCGTGCTGCCATGAAGAAGGAATCGCTTAGCAGTATAGAAGAGCGGCGGCGTGCATCGGTCCGTCATCGAATAAATCTATCTGCTCACGCGGCATGCATTGCGAGATTCAATGCGGCCTGGGTGACATAACACGTATGCTTGGCGCATGAATTGCGTGCGTATAACGCGTCGTTTTTTCATGTATCCGGATCGCAGTCGGTCAAATCTTCCCCATCCGATATCACGTCATGTCGAAATCCGTCGATGATGGCAAGCGGCTGTCCGGACGCTCGCGTTCGATCCAGACCTTGTTGCTGAAGGTATCGCGCGTTGCCGCGACCCGCATCAGCGTATTGATCGTCGGGGAGAGCGGTGCGGGCAAGGACATCGTCGCACGGCTGTTGCACGACATGAGCCCGCGCCGGCGCGGGCCGTTCGTCCCCGTGAATTGCGGTGCGATCCCGCCCGATATCGCGGAGTCGCAGTTGTTCGGGCACGAGAAAGGCAGCTTCACCGGCGCGATCGCCCAGCATGTGGGCATGTTCGAAGCTGCTCGCGGCGGTACGCTGTTTCTCGACGAAATCGCCGAGATGCCGGTCGAACTGCAGGTCAAGCTGCTGCGCACGCTCGAATCGAACACGATCATGCGCGTCGGCGGCCACGAGCCGATTCCGCTCGACGTGCGCATCGTCGCTGCCACCCATCACGATCCCGTCGAGGCCGTGCGCAGCGGACGGCTGCGCGAAGACCTGTTCTACCGGATCGCGCCGGTTGCGCTGCACGTGCCCGCGCTCAGGCAGCGCGAGGACGACGTCGACGACATCGCGCTGCAGATCGTGGAGCGGTTGAACGTGCGGCACCGCACGCGCAAGCGGCTGTCGATGCAGGCGATGAAGGCACTGCGCGCGTATCCGTGGCCCGGCAACGTGCGCGAGCTGCGCAACGCGCTGGAGCGCGCCTTCATCCTCGCCGACGAGCAGATCGACCTGCAGTTGCCGCGCCGGCTGCTGCCGCGCGATGAAGTGCGCCACAACGCGATGACGCTGCATTTCGGCACGACGCTCGCGCATACGCAGCAGCGTTTCATCGCCGCGTCGCTGCGCCATTTCAACGGCGACAAGCCGCGCACCGCGAAGGCGCTCGGCATCAGCCTGAAGACGCTGTACAACCGTCTCGCGCTGCTGCCCGAGCATGAACGCAATGCGGCGACCGGCGCCGTCGCGACGAACGGGTCCGGCGCAAGGGATTCGGCCGACGCAACCGGCACGTCGAACGCAACGACTCCGTGAACGCGGCCCGTCACGCCGCGACGTTTTCATGTCTCCACGTCGCACCGTGCGCGATTCCGGTCGCGCATGAAGCGCTCGCACGCGCCGAGCCGCGCGTGCCGTCGTCATGCGCACGCTGCCCGCGATCGCGGCCGCGCCGTTTCGTGCGCGGCCGCTCAATGAGGCGGCTTGCGCTCGCGGTCGCGACCGACGGTGCCGGGTTCGGGATCGCGCGCAGCCGGCAGCGTCGGCGTGACGGTCCGCTGATCGGGATGCAGCACCATGCCCGTATCGTGTTCGCCGTCGCGGTGCACGCGCACGCGATTCTCGACGTCACGCACGCACATGCAGCTGTCGGCCAGATCCTCGATGTCGTGCTTCATCCAGCGCGCCGGCACCGTGCCGTCCAGCACGACGCAGCCGTCCTGTACCTGCACGGCGACGTCGCTCACGTCGATGTCGAGCGCGTGCGCCAGCCGCTCGCACACGTCCTCGCGGATCCGTTCGTCCGAGCGCGTATAACCTTTCGGCCCGCGGCGCTGGCGCAGCGCGTCGCGTTCGGCGTCGCCGCCGTACCGCGACAGGTCGGGCGCGTAGCCGCCGTCGCGCGGGTTGTCGCGCGGGTCGCCATAGTCGCGCTCGCCGCCGTACCGGCCGATCCGGAAATGACCACGGAATTCCGGGCGCTCGCCGCCGTACGGGCCTTCACGGCCCTCCGCGCGCCGGCCCGGTTCGCGGTAGCCGCGTTCGGCCTCCCACGCTGGCTGGCGCGCGCTGCCCGGCCAGTCCGGGTCGATCGCGCCGCGCCGCTGGTCCGCCGGCCGCGCGGCTCGCTCGGTCCATTCACTGCCCCAGTCTTGCGGGCCAACGTCCTCGCTCGTCGAGCGGCGGTCATGGTCTTCCTCCGGCCATCGTGCGGGCTCGTCCGGGATACCGCGCTCGCCGTGCCGTCCGGGATATCGTCGTTGCATCGTGTTTCTCCTTGATCTCGCCTGCGCCGCGCACGGCCCCATGCCGAGTCGCGACACGGCGCATGTCTGCCGGCTCGGACGCAAGCCGCGTGCCGAGATCGTTGCCGACGCACGACAGATGCGCATCGCGCCGTCGGTCCGCTGCAGGGCGCCCCAATCTGCAATGCGATTGCAGTTTTTGCGTGCCGCGCGTCACGGCGTGCCGCCGGCTTCAGGATCGTCCGGATCCGCGGACTCGTCGTCGCGCGGCGACCCGCTCAACCGCTCGGTGCGGTCCGGCTCGATATCGGCACCCTCTTCGAGCGTCGAATCACCGTCCGCCGATGCGCGCTCGCCGGTGCCCGAACGATCCGTATCGCTGTCGAGCGATGCATCGCCGCGCTCGAGCGCGTGTTCGTCGAGCGGCGAATCGATGTCGAACGGATGGCGCCGCGCACCGGCCGTATCGCTGCCGCTGTCGGATGAGTCGCTCGGCCCCAGTGCGCGGCCGTCGCGGCCGCGACCGGCGTTGTCGTCGTCCGGGCCGGCCGGTTCGTTGTCGGGGTTCAGCGTGCTGTTCATGTGGACCTCCTTGCTGGCGTGCCGCCGCTTGCCGCCGCGTGTTGCCGGGCGGCCGCGGCATGGCACGCGGGCAGGAGAGGCGTGCAATCGGCATGCCGCATCGCGCGCCCTGAACGCGTGCCCTTGCCCGGGTCGCGGACGGCACGGCCGATGCGCGCCCATTGATCAGGCGAATTGAGTTCCCTTATGCTTTCCGGGGTGCCAATCCGATTGATATCAGTGCCGCCGGCCCGCCCAGCGGCCGCCGGGCAGCGTCTGCCTGCCCGTCTTCGACCTGCCGCACGATGAAGAAAGACGACGCCGATCCTCGCTCCCCTCCGCCGCCCGGCCTGCCCGACGCGCGCGACCTGCTGCATCGCTTCGCCGAATTCCGTTTCCAGACGGTCGTCGGCTCGATTACCGACTACGCGGTGTTCATGCTCGATCCGCACGGCAACGTCGCGACATGGAACGCGGGTGCCGAGCGCATCAAGGGCTATCGCGCGGCCGAGATCGTCGGCCACCACTTCTCGCGCTTCTATCCACCCGATGCGATCGCGGCCGGCAGGCCGTCGCACGGGCTCGACGAGGCGGCCGTACGGGGTCATTTCGTGGACGAAGGCTGGCGCGTGCGCAAGGACGGCTCGCAGTTCTGGGCGAGCGTGACGATCGCCCCCGTGCACGATCACGAGAATCAGTTGTGCGGCTTCATCAAGATCACGCGCGACATGACCGAGCGCAAGCGGCTCGAGGAACTCGAAGCGTCGACGCACCGGCTCAGCGTGTTCATCGCGATGCTCGCGCACGAGCTGCGCAACCATCTTTCGCCGCTGCGCCATTCGGTCGGCGTGCTGCAAAGCCTGCCCGATCCGGCGCCCGTGCTCGCGCAATGCCGCGACGCCGTGCATCGCCAGGTCGGACAACTGACACGGCTCGTCGACGATCTGCTCGACGTCGGGCGCATCACGGCCGGCAAGGTCGAGCTGAACAATCGCCCGGTCACCGCGCGCGATATCGTGTGCCGAGGCGTCGAAAGCATCCAGCCGAAGCTGGCCGAGCGTGGACAGCATATCCACGTCGACCTGCCGGCCGATCCCGTGCTGCTGCACGGCGACGATGCACGGCTCGTTCAGGTGCTGCACAACCTGCTCGACAATGCGTCGAAGTTCTCGCCTCACGGCGGACGGATCGACGTGGGCGCACGGGTGGAAGGGCCGGTGGTCGCCATCCGCGTCACCGATCACGGCGTCGGCATCGCACCTGGCGCGCTTGAAACGATCTTCGACCTGTTCGAGCAGGAAGGCACGTCGGGCGGCCCGCCGACCGGCGGGTTCGGGCTCGGACTCTCGATCTCCCGGACGTTCGTCGAACTGCACGGCGGGCGGATTTCCGCCGAAAGCGGCGGGTCCGGTCACGGTGCAACGTTGACCGTACGGCTGCCGATCGCACGGATGGAACGTGCGGAGCAGGCGGGCGAACGCGAGCCGGCAGCGCACGCGCCATCGGACACGGCGCCGCTGCGCATCGTGATCGTCGACGACAACCGCGACTCGGCCGACACGCTCGCCGTGCTGCTCACGGTGAAGGGGCATGCGCCGCGCGTCGCGTACAACGCCGGCGATGCGCTGGCGCTCGCCCGCGATTACGCGCCGCACCTGATGATTCTCGACCTGACGATGCCCGACGTCGACGGCTTCACGTTGCTGCATGAACTGCACAAGATCGACGCGCTGCGCGACACGACCTGCGTCGCGCTGTCCGGCCACGCGCGCGCGTCCGACCTCGCACGCAGCGAACGCGCGGGTTTCGACGCTCATCTCGTGAAGCCCGTCGAGATCGACGTGCTCGACGCACTGCTGCAGCGTGTGGCAAGCCAGGTTCGGAGTACGTCGTAACCGCTCGTGCTCTGGTCGTCGCGACGCACGTCTGCGCGCACGCCGGGGCGCACCATCGCACCCGCCACGAAGCGGCACAGCCGCGCAGTCGATGTCGAGCGCGATGCGCTCGGCTGACTGGGCGCATCCGCATGCTGAACGCGCGACCGCGGCTTTCGCTCGGCGTCCGTCAGTCGGTCGCTGGACGATTGCCGCCGTCGCGCGCGTTCGAGATCGCTTCGACGAGTTTCAGTTCGTCGTCGATCGACAGCGTCGTATCGGTCACTTCGCCGCCGAACGGCGCGAGCGCCGCACTCAGCGCGTAGATGTCGAGTTGCGTCGCCGCGAGCCCGAGCGATACCGTGCCGGGGCGCGCCTTGCGTGCGACGCGGTCGGTCAGCGCATCGTCCACCGGCCGCTCGCGCCACGCGTCGAGCGACGATTCGATGTGCTCGACCACACTGTCGAGCAGCGATCCGGACGGCACGCGGCCAGGATCGACCGAATGCGTGCGCAACTGTCCGTCGGTCGCGCACTCGACGATCACGACGCCCGACAGCGCGACGACGTGCCGGTCGCGCAATGTGCCGAGTTCGGCCAGCACGCGATGTGCGGCGTCGAGACCGGGATAGGACAACACGATCAGCGTGTTCATCAGCGACTCCATGCAATCGAATGGCCGCGTTCCGGCACACCGCGCTCAATGCGGCAGCCCGAACGCGGCCTTCAGGCTCGCGACGATCATCTGCATCGCGATCGCCGCGAGAATCATCCCCATCAGCCGCTGCGTGACGGCCGTCACGCGCGGCGACAGGTAGTGGCCGATCAGCGGCGCCGACAGCAGCGAGACGGCCAGCAGCACGAGAAACGCGGCGAGCCCGAGCGCGAACGCGAGTTCCTGCCCGGTCGAGAACGCACTGTGCCCGAGCACGATCATCGTCGCGATCGTGCCGGGGCCGACCAGCAACGGGATCGTCAGCGGATAGATCGCGACGCTCTCGGCCGCCGCCGGATCGGCGCCCTCGTCGTCGCCCGGTGAATGCTGGCGGCTCGGCGAACCATGCAGCATCGACAGTGCGATCAGCAGTACCAGCAGCCCGCCCGCGAGGCGGAAGTCGTCGATCGTCAGGCCGAACACGTGCAGGATCGCGCCGCCCGCGACGGCCGATACGATGCAGCCGACCGACACGCCGATCGCGGCCGTCAGCGCGACCTTGCGGCGCACGCCGTCCGCCGCGCCTTCGGTCAGCGACAGGAACACCGGAATGTTCGCGATCGGGTTCATGATCGCGAACAGCGCCGCGAACACCTTGATGGAGAAGGTCAGGTCGAAGGCCACCAGGTCGCTCCCGTGTCGTGCGGCATGTCGAGGACGGATTCGGGCCGGTTTCCGGTGCGCGGCGCGCGCCGTGCTGATACGATCGACGCACCGCGTTCACGCACGACGGAGGGCCCCGACCGATGCAAGCCACCGACACTTTCATGGATCACGAGATTCGCGTCGAAGCGACGCGCAACGCGAACGGCGCGTGGATCGCGCAGGTGCGGATCCTCCGCGACGGCGCACCGGTCGACCTGCCCGCGCCCGAACTCGTCACGCCCGAATGGCTCACCTGCGACGAAGCGCTGCGCGGCGGCATCGACCAGGGCCGCGTGATCATCAAGACACGCGACCGGTAACGTCGCGCGGTTCATCGGCGCATCGCCGGCCGGCATCGCAGCGCGCGTCTCATGCATCGAAATCGAGGTCGCCGATCACGATCTCGCGATCGCGCTGGGTCCGTGAGCTGAAATCGACCGGCAATTCCATCTGCCAGCGCTCGATCGTGACCGGTAGCGCCGCGAGATAGCGATCGAAGCGGCTGCGATCGGGCTCGGCCAGCAGATCGGCGATCGCATCGTCGCGCCACACGAGCCGTGCATTCAGCCGGTTCGGCAGCCCGACAGTCGACGTGAGGCCGATGACGTCGACGGTCGGGCTGCCCTGTCCATCGGGCGGCATGACGTCGACCCTCACGTCGCCGGGCTGGTACAGGCCGCGCAGGCGCGCCGCGATGCGCGGCGCGAACTCGGTTTCGAATCGGGCACGGACGTCGGGATTCATCGCTTCTCCACTCCAGGTTCGGATCGTGTCGTCACGCCGCTGTCACGCGGTTGCAATCTGCTGCTCGAAGGCCGCTTCCGCCTTCAGGCTGTCGAGATCGCGGCCAACCGTCACGACCGCGAGCCGCGTGTTGCCGCGCCAGTACGCGATCGAGCAGTCGTGCGCGCCGAGGTCGCCGTCGATCTCGACGCGATCCCATTGCTCCGCATGCCCGACATAGTTGATCGTCAGGTCGTAATGCTGGCTCCAGAAAAACGGCACCGCATCGAACGGCCGCTGCTGGCCGAGCATGTTGCGCGCCGCGACGATGCCCTGCCGCTCGGCGACGACCCAGTGCTCGACGCGAATCCGCTCGCCCGTCAGCGGATCGGGCCAGCGCGCGATGTCGCCGGCCGCGTAGATGCCGGGCACGCTCGTCTGCAGGAAACGGTCGACCGTCACGCCGCGCTCGACGGCGAGCCCGGCGTCCTGTGCCAGCGCCACGTTCGGTTGCACGCCGATGCCGACCACCACGACATCGGCCGGCAGCACGTCGCCGGTCGACAGCGTCACGCTGTCCGGTGTGATTTGCGCGGGTGTCGCGCCGAGATGGAACACGACGCCGTGCGATTCGTGCAGCGCCTTGATCGTATCGCCGAGCGCATCGCCGAGCACGCGCGCCATCGGACGTGCGTCGGGCGCGACGACCTGCACGTCGAGCCCGCGCGTGCGCAACGCGGCGGCCGCCTCCAGGCCGATGAAGCTCGCGCCGACCACGACGCAGCGGCGCGCCGTTTTCAGCTTGCCGATCAGCGCGTCGCAATCGGCACGCGAGCGCAGCACGCACACATGCGGCAGGTCGGCGCCAGGCACGGTCAGCCGGTTCGGCTCGGCGCCCGTCGCGAGCAGCAACGCGCCGTATCCGACGCGGCCGCCGTCGGCCAGCTCGACGGCATGCTGAGCGGGATCGATCCGCACGACTCGAACGCCGCACCTGACGTCGATGTGCCGGTCGGTATAGAACGACGGCGCGCGCAGCGGCAGCCAGTCGGCGTCGGCCGTACCCGCAAGGTAATCCTTCGACAGATTCGGCCGGTCGTACGGCGGATCGGCATCGGCGCTCAGCAGCGTGACGGGATGCGGATAGCCTTCCTGCCGCAGCGTCACTGCCGCCGCGATCGCAGCGGCACCGCCGCCGACGATCACGACCGACGCCGGCAGCCCGGCTGCTGTCAGCGCCGGCGGCGCCGAGGCCGGCCGCGCGTCGAGTACGACGGCGCGGCCATCGCGGCGTTCGACGCGCCAGCACGTCAGCCCGTCGAGCGCCGGTGCGCGCTGCAGCTCGCCCGTGCGCAGGCAGAACGCCGCGTGATGCCACGGACAGCGGATCGTGTCGCCGACCAGCAGACCGTCGGCCAAGGGGGCGCCGTAGTGCGGGCAATTCGCGCCCACGGCGAACAGTTCGTCGGCACGGCGCACGAGCAGCACCGCCGCCTCGCCGACATGGCCCTCGATCATCGCGCCGTCGGCGATATCGTCGAGCGCGATGCCGGCCGCGAGATCGGGGCGCGAAGACGAATCGTCGCTTGCAGTCATGACGTGGCTCCCGGAAAGTCAGGTAACGATCCCATTATCGACGTCCCTCCTGAAAAGAACAGGTACAGACGCCCCGCAGCGCACGCAAACACGGACTGTAGCTTGCATGCGATCCATGACGGGCGTAGAACGTCAGCAACGTTGCGACGCAACACGCGAGCCGCCTGCGAGGCACGTCGCGTGTCCTGCGCAATCCGCGTGCCGCCTTCATTCCCTCACCAGGAGCGCTCCCGATGGCCACCGTCCTGTGCGTGCTCTACCCCGATCCCGTCGACGGTTATCCGCCACGCTACGTGCGCGACGCGATTCCGGTCATCGCCCGGTACGCGGACGGCCAGACCGCGCCGACGCCGGCCGGCCCGCTCGGCTTCCGGCCCGGCGAACTCGTCGGCTCGGTATCCGGCGCGCTCGGGTTGCGCGGCTACATGGAAACGCACGGCCACACGCTGATCGTGACGAGCGACAAGGACGGCCCCGATTCCGAATTCGAGCGCCGGCTGCCCGAAGCCGACGTGGTGATTTCGCAGCCGTTCTGGCCCGCGTACCTGACGGCCGAACGGATCGCCCGCGCGCCGAAGCTGAAGCTCGCGCTGACGGCCGGGATCGGCTCCGATCACGTCGACCTGGACGCCGCGGCGCGCGCGCACATCACCGTCGCCGAGGTCACCGGCTCGAACAGCATCAGCGTCGCCGAACACGTGGTGATGACGACGCTCGCGCTGGTGCGCAACTACCTGCCGTCGCATGCGGTCGCGCAGCAAGGCGGCTGGAACATCGCCGATTGCGTCGCGCGCAGCTATGACGTCGAAGGGATGCATTTCGGCACGGTCGGCGCCGGGCGCATCGGGCTCGCGGTACTGCGCCGGTTGAAGCCGTTCGGCCTGCAACTGCACTACACGCAGCGCCACCGGCTCGACGCCGCCGTCGAGCAGGAGCTCGCGCTCACGTATCACGCCGACGCCGCGTCGCTGGCGAGCGCCGTCGACATCGTCAATCTGCAGCTTCCGCTGTACCCGTCGACCGAGCACCTGTTCGACGCGGCGATGATCGCGCGGATGAAGCGCGGCGCGTACCTGATCAACACCGCCCGTGCCAAGCTGGTCGACCGCGACGCGGTCGTGAATGCCGTCACGTCCGGCCATCTCGCGGGCTACGGCGGCGACGTATGGTTTCCGCAGCCGGCGCCGGCCGATCACCCGTGGCGCTCGATGCCGTTCAACGGAATGACGCCGCATATCTCGGGCACGTCGCTGTCCGCGCAGGCACGCTATGCGGCCGGCACGCTGGAGATCCTGCAATGCTGGTTCGACGGCACGCCGATCCGCAATGAATACCTGATCGTCGACGGCGGCACGCTCGCGGGAACGGGCGCGCAATCGTACCGGCTGACTTGACGCGACGCGCAACGCGCGGCGCACGACGGTACGTTCAGTCGAGACAGTGTGCGGCGAGCTTGCCGACGGTCACGACCGCCTGCTCGATCTCCGGCGACCACGGGCTGCTGTAGTTCAGCCGGATGAAGTTCCGGTAGCTGTCCGCGATCGAGAACATGTAACCTGGGCCGATCGTGATGCCCCGCTCCAGCGCGAGCTGGTACAGCCGCATCGCATCGACCTGCGCGGGCAGCTCGATCCACAACACGTAGCCGCCCGCCGGACTCGAAATGCGCGTGCCTTCCGGAAAGAACCGCGACACCATCGTCCGCATCAGGTTCGCCTGCTGCGCGTATGCCTTGCGAATCCGCCGCAGGTGATGCTCATAGCCGTCGCGTTCGAGAAACTCCGCGATCGCCAGTTGCGGCAGCGACGGCGTCGCCAGCGTATTCAGGAACTTCAGCTTCTCGACCTGCTCCCGATAGCGGCCCGGCAAGGCCCAGCCGATCCGGTACGCAGCCGTCAGGCTCTTCGAGAACGACGAGCAGTGCAGCACGATGTCGTGGCGGTCGAACGACTTCAGCGTGCTCGGATGCATGTTGCCGAAGTACAGTTCGTTGTACACGCCGTTCTCGATGATCGGCAGGTCGGCTTTCGTTGCGAACGCTACCAGTTCGCGCTTACGTTCGTCGGGCATCTGGAAGCCGAGCGGGTTCTGGAAGTTCGGCATCACCATGCACGCGGCAATCGGCTGCGACTTCGCGATCGCGGCCAGCGCCGCGATGTCGATCCCGTATTCCGGATGCGTCGCGACTTCGATCGCCTTCATCCCCATCCGCTCGATCGCATGCAGCATCGCGTAGAACGTCGGCGACTCCACCGCGATCGTGTCGCCCGGCTTCGCAACGGCTTGCAGGCACAGGTTGATCGCCTCCGTCGCGCCGACCGTCACGATGATCTCGTTCGGGTCCACCGACATCCCGTTTTCCAGGTAGCGGCGCGCAATTTGACGAATCAGCCGCGGATGGCCGGGCGGCAAGCCGTCCGTCACGCCCCACAGCGACTTGTCGCGGCCGGCGGCGTACGCATAGCGGTTCAGCTTCTCGAACGGAAACAGGCTCGGGTCCGGATACGGCGAGCCGAGCGGCACCGCGTCGTCGGTGCCGATCGAGCGCAGCGTCGACAGCACGAGCCGGCTCACGTCGACCGACGACGAGATCGCGATCGGCTTCGACGGCCGCAGCTCGCGCACCGGTGCGTGGCTGTCGTCGCGCCGCAGGTTCACGAAATAGCCCGACTGCGGCCGGCTTTCGAGCAGCCCGCGACTTTCCAGCAGCAGGTAGGCATGCAACACGGTCGTGATGCTGATCCGGTGCTGCTGGCTCGCCTGCCGCACCGAGGGCACACGATCGCCGTGTCGATATACGCCTTGCCGGATGAGTCTCTCTATGTCGTTTGCAAATTTCTCGTAGAGCTTCATCCGCCTCGCCCCGCCAGCGGTGAACCGGCCTGCGATGCATGGGCGGCACGGCCGCGACGACACACGAAGCCGGGTAGCCGTGCCCGGGCGCGGACGTCCCGGTTCGAACCTCGTCCGTTACCGAAATTGAAGGCGGGTAGCAATGCGAATCTCATCAAGACAAGGTTCGGCATCCTACTGCGTCATTTCGACGAATGTAAGTGACAGTTTGGCGAGGAAACCTCAAATCCGGCGCGCGTGGTGAACAGATTCGCACGCGACGGCGCGGGCCTGCACAGGCCCGCATGCACTCACGCGTCGTCGACGTTGTCCGCGTAGTGGTCGATCGCGACCTTGCACTCGTCGAACACCACCGTCAGCAGCGCGACATCGTTCGACTCGACCCACTTGCGAATCTGCAGGAACTGGCCGGTGCCGAGATCGGCGAGGCGGCCCGGATCGTCGGTCGTCACGTCGACGGTCGCGATCGCGCGGTTGCCGGTGCCGGGCAGCGGCGCCAGCGTCGCCGCGATGTCGAAGCGGCGGTACGATTGATCGATGCGCATGCGGTCCTCCCGAAGTGGCTCGAAAAAATGTGTGCTCAACCGAGCGCCTGGCGGAACACCTTGCCGCCGAATCCCCTCACGACGTTGTCGACCGAGAACGGCGTGTCCTCCTTCGCCTCGACGATGACCGCGACGCTGCCGGGTGCGAGCCGCGCGGCCACTGCCTCGACGAAGCTGCCGTCGAGCAGCGCATTGCCGGCCGCATCCGCGAGGATGCCCGCGCCCGCGCCTGCCGCCATGCCGGTGACCACGCCGAGCGGCCCCGCCAGCAGGCCGAGCAGGCCGCCCGCGATCGCACCGATCACGCCGCCCTTGAACGGTCGCGATTCGGCCGCGAGCACCGCGAGCTTGCCGGCCGCGTCCTTCTCGACGACGACGCCGTTCTCGATGTGGAATCCTTCATTCTTCTCCGACAGCGCCTCGAAATCGTTCACAGCCCGATGGGCCGTGTCGACGCTGCCGAACACGGCGACGATCAGTTGCTTGGTCATTCGACACCTCGCTCGGTTGGATGATCAGGTATCGCGGCCGCAACGCGTGCGGCACGCCGCGGTGCGCCTTCAGATGCCCGTTGCCGCGACGCGTGCGCGGGCCGCGTCGGCATACGCATGCGCGGCCGCCTGCTGCAGCCCGGCGACCGATGGCGCACGTGTGCGCGCGGCATCGGCGTCGTACGCGTCGCGTGCCTGCCGGTAGGCGTCCGACGATGCGCGCTGCAATTCGATGGCCTGCGTCGTTGCGACGGATTGCGGTTTCATGCAACACCTCCTGCGGAAACATGGCGAACGCAAGCGTCATGCCGCTTGCCGGTTACTTGCGCGCGTGCACGTCGTCCTCGACATCGTCGACGTCCGCCGGAAAGCGATGCTGCCCGAAACTGAGAATCAGCACGCCGACCGCGAGCAGCACGATCCCGAAGGTCGTCATCAGCATCCGCTCGGGGCTGTCGGTCGCGCCGCGCAGGATCAGGTCGCGTGCAAGCGACGTCATCGCAATGAACAGAGGAAACCGCACCGGCAGCCGGCCGAGCCGCAGGTAGCGCACGTCCATCGCGAGCACTTCCAGATACAGGAACATCAGCAGCAAGTCGGTCAGCGACACCTCGCCCGCGAGCACGACCTTCCACGCTTCCTGCGTCATCGCGAACGCCGTCGCGAGCCCGATCACGATCAACCCGGCCAGCTCGGCCGCGTGAAGGAAATGACCGAAACGGCGACGGATGCGCTCGGCCGGCGAACAGGAAATGGTAGACGTATTCAAGGCGACAGTCGGTGTGAGGGGGCGTAAGCGGCGCCGGGCGGCGGGAAATCGGGGCAACGTGCGGCATCGCATGCATTCGCCGCAGGCACATGAGCCGCGCCGGTCGCCTGCTCGACCGCGGAGAGCGTGCGGCGGCAGCACACGTGGAACGCGTCGCCCGCGTCGGTACAGGCCACATCGTCGTGCTCGCGGCACAGCAGCAGGCGGCAGCCGAGATAGCGTTCGAGCGAATCGATCCGCTCGCTCACCTGCGCCTCGCCGAGCTTCAGCTCCGCCGCGGCGCCGGACAGGCCGCCGTGCTCGACCACCGCGACAAACACTCGCATCGCTTCCAGCAGGTTCATGGTGACGCTCCTCGTCGGCGGCGTAGCGGGACCTAATCTACTGCACGCGGCACGCACGCTCAAGAGCACAGCGCCGTGGGCGCCAGGAGTACAGCTGCGCGGGCCCCGCGCAAAATCCGGCCCTGTTTGACACAATCGAATGACAGATTGACGATACGTGTTCCAAAGACCTGCCGAAGCTGCTAGATTGCATGCTCGACGACGTTACGCGGTGCGGGCAGGTCACGCGCCGGGCGGCCGGCCGCCGCCGCTGCGGCCCGTTGCGCGATGCCCGCGCAACGTCCTTCATCCGCATGTCACAAAGAGAACAGTCGCATGACACAGTTCAACCGAACGCCCTCGCGCGCCGCGTCAGCCGCGGCCCGTCCGTCCCGACATGACTGACCGGCAGGCCGCGATGCAGACTCCTCCCCCGCTCTCCCAGGCCGTTCACAGCACGATCACGCGCAGCGCGATCTTCCTCGTGGCGACGATCAATCCCGGTGCCGATCACGCTGACACGATTCGTTCATGGTGCGGCGACATCGCCGCGCTCGTGCGCTCGGTCGGCAAGCGCGTGCCGGGCGGCAACCTCACGTGCGTGTGCGGCTTCGGCGCCGACGCGTGGGATGCGCTGTTCGGCGATCCGCGCCCCGCGTCGCTGCATCCGTTCCGAGAATTCGGCGCCGGCCACCGCGTCGCGGTCGCGACGCCCGGCGACATCCTGCTGCACATCCGCGCCGAGGCGATGGACCTGTGCTTCGAACTCGCGACGCAACTGCTCGGCGCGCTCGGCGATGCGGTGACCGTCGTCGACGAGGTGCACGGCTTCCGCAATTTCGACCAGCGCGCGATGATCGGCTTCGTCGACGGCACCGAGAACCCGGAAGGCCGCGAGGCGGTCGACTTCACGGTGATCGGCGACGAGGACGCGGAATTCACGGGCGGCAGCTACGTGATCGTGCAGAAGTACCTGCACGACATGGCCGGCTGGAACGCGCTCGCGGTCGAGACGCAGGAACGCATCATCGGCCGCACCAAGCTGTCCGACATCGAACTCGCGCCGGACGTGAAGCCGTCGTGCTCGCACAGCTCGCTGACCACGCTCGACGAAGGCGGCCAGGAAGTGAAGATCCTGCGCGACAACATGCCGTTCGGGCGCCCGGGCGCCGGCGAGTTCGGCACCTTTTTCATCGGCTATGCGCGCTCGCCGGCGCCGATCGAGCAAATGCTCGAGAACATGTTCGTCGGCCGCCCGCCGGGCAACTACGACCGCCTGCTCGACTACAGCCGCGCGGTCACCGGCTCGCTGTTCTTCGTGCCGTCGGCCGACCTGCTCGAAGCGCTCGCCGACCGCGCGGCGCCGGCTGCCGACGCCGCACAACCGGAATCCTCGTCGTCCGCGCCGCATCGCGACGGCTCGCTGAAAATCGGCTCGCTGAAAGGACCCAAAACCCATGAATAACCTGCACCGCGAACTCGCCCCGATCTCGTCGTCCGCCTGGGAACAAATCGAGGAGGAGGTGGCGCGCACCTTCAAGCGTTCGGTGGCCGGCCGCCGCGTCGTCGACGTCGATGGCCCCGAGGGCCCCGAACTGTCGGCCGTCGGCACGGGGCATCTGCTGGAGGTCGCCGCGCCGCGCGAGCACGTGAACGCGCGGCTGCGCGAAGTGCGCACGATCGTCGAGCTGACGGTGCCGTTCGAACTGAGCCGCGAGGCGATCGACAGCGTCGAGCGCGGCGCGCGCGACGCCGACTGGCAACCGGCGAAGGAAGCCGCGCAGCGGCTCGCGTTCGCCGAGGACAACGCGATTTTCGACGGCTACCAGGCCGCCGGCATCGTCGGCATCCGCGAAGGCACGTCGAACCGCAAACTCACGCTGCCGGCGGACGTCAGCGCCTATCCGGACGCGATCAGCGACGCGCTCGAGGCACTGCGCCTCGCCGGTGTCGACGGTCCATACTCGGTCGTACTCGGCTCGGACGCCTACACCGCGCTCAGCGAAGCGCGCGATCAGGGCTATCCGGTCCTTGGCCATATCAAACGCATCGTCAGCGGCGAGATCATCTGGGCGCCGGCGATCAGCGGCGGCTGCGTGCTGTCCATGCGCGGCGGCGACTACGAGCTGCACCTCGGGGAAGACGTATCGATCGGCTACACGAGCCACACCGACAAGGGCGTCCGCCTGTACCTGCGCGAGACGTTCACGTTCCTGATGCTGACGAGCGAAGCATCGGTGGCCGTGGCGCCGCAGGGCAATCCGGCGGCCTGACCCTGGCTGCCCGCGCGCGATGCCCGAGCCCGGGCGTCGCGCGCGACCGGCCGCGCTGCCGGCCGCATGTTCGTCGCCGATCGAGCCCATCCTGTATGGAGAGATTGTCATGAGCGATACGAATGATGCACTGCAGGCGCTGCAAGCGTCGGTCGACACGTTGAAGCGGACCGTCGACGCGAACGCGGGCAGCCAGGCCGGCGACACCGCCGTGCTGTTTACCGTCGTGTCGCTGATGCTGGCCGAGCTGCCGCCCGACACGCGCAACCTGATCGAGGATTCGTTCTCCGTCTGGGCCAATGGTCTGCCGAATGCGGCATTGTCGACCGACGTGAAGCAGATCGCCCGGCAACGGCTCGCGATGAAACTCTCCGACTGATCGCGGTTCCCCACGATTGCGCCATGTCCGGCCCGATCCGTGCAACCCGCCCTCTCCTTCGCCGGCCTCACGGCACGCATCGGCTGCGGTGCGTGTGCGGCCGGACGTAACCGGTTCGCCCACGCCACCGGTGCGCGCGTCATGCCGCGCGCGACCCTCCGCTTCCCCTTCCGAGCGCCGGCGGCCGGCCGCCTGCGCGCCGATGTCGCACCGCGCGCCGTTCGCGTTCCGCTTGACCCCGCTTCCGGGCACCATATCCCCCACCCGCCGCGCACGCCCGCGCCGCCGCGTGCGCGCCCGTCTGTACTCCTTGGCGCCCGCGCGCGCATCGATGTGAGGGTGCAATTCACGGCCGGTCCGGCGTGGAACTGTGTCTTGGATGGCCTCCGCCGATTCGCTATTTTGAACGCAGTCGAAGCGATGCCGTGGGCTCCTTGCAGCACTCGCGCTTCCTGCCCCGACCGCGACCGTGCGCCACGCCGGTGCGCGCTGCGCGACCGCACCGGCGCGGCACGCGCACCGCCGCGCCGCGCGTCGTATGTGCGCGGTCGGGACGCGCGAGCGCCGCACCGCATCGGGACTTCACCCTTCGACCCACCTTCACAGACAGGAGCCAGACCACCATGCCCGCACTTTGCGATATCTGCCACGCCCGGCCGGCCGTCGCGCGCGCAACCGTGATGCAGGACGGCGAGCGCAAGACGATCTCGATCTGCGATTACCACTTCCGTCAGCTGATGCGGCATCAGAGCATGCTGAATCCGTTCGATTCGCTGCTGGGCGGCGGCGGCTCGTCGTCGCTGTTCGGCGAGCTCGGCGACGAATCGCCGCTTGCCGCCGAGATTCCGCGCGAATCGGTCGACCCGACCGACGCGTTCAGCGAACAGACGCTCGAACTGCTGCAGCGCGCGGCCGAGAAGGCGCACGAGCTGCGCCGCAGCGAGCTCGACTCCGAGCACCTGCTGTACGCGCTCGCGGACACCGACGTGTGCGCTGCGCTGTTGAAGGAACTGAAGCTGTCGCCGCAGGACATCAAGTCGTACATCGACGAGCATGCGCACACCGGCACGGCCGACCCCGATGCGCCGCTCGACAAGCTGTCGATCTCGCCGCGCGTGAAGAAGGCCGTGCAGTACGCGTTCCAGGCGTCGCGCGATCTCGGCCACTCGTACATCGGCCCCGAGCACCTGCTGATCGGGCTCGCGTCGGTGCCGGACAGCATCGCCGGCACGCTGCTGAAGAAATACGGCGTGACGCCCGAGGCGCTGCGCCAGAAAGTCGTGAAGGTGGTCGGCAAGGGCGCGGAGGATGGCCGCGTCGATGCGCCGACCGGCACGCCGAACCTCGATAAGTTCGGCCGCGACCTCACCGCGATCGCGCGCCAGGGCAAGCTCGACCCGGTGCTCGGCCGCGCGCAGGAAATCGAGAGCACGATCGAGGTGCTCGCACGCCGCAAGAAGAACAACCCGGTGCTGATCGGCGAGCCGGGCGTCGGCAAGACGGCGATCGTCGAAGGGCTCGCCCAGCGGATCGTCAACGGCGACGTGCCCGAGGTGCTGCGCGACAAGCGGCTCGTCGAGGTCAACATCAACTCGATGGTGGCAGGCGCGAAGTATCGCGGCGAATTCGAGGAGCGCGCGAAGCAGCTGATCGACGAAGTGACTGCGAAGCAGGACGAACTGATCCTGTTCATCGACGAGCTGCACACGATCGTCGGCGCGGGCCAGGGCGGCGGCGAAGGCGGTCTCGACATCGCGAACGTGCTGAAGCCCGCGCTCGCGCGCGGCGAGCTGAGCCTGATCGGCGCGACGACGCTCAACGAATACCAGAAGTACATCGAGAAGGATGCCGCGCTCGAGCGGCGCTTCCAGCCGGTGTTCGTGCCGGAGCCGAGCGTCGAGCAGACGATCGTGATCCTGCGCGGGCTGCGCGACAGCCTCGAGGCGCACCACCAGGTGACGTTCTCCGACGACGCGTTCGTCGCGGCCGCCGAGTTCGCCGACCGCTACATCACGTCGCGCTTCCTGCCCGACAAGGCGATCGACCTGATCGACCAGGCCGCCGCGCGCGTGCGGATCGGCGCGACGTCGCGCCCGGTCGACATTCAGGAAGGCGAAGCGCAGATCGCGCAACTGAAGCGCGAGCAGGATTATGCAACCTCGCGCAAGCGCTTCGACCAGGCGAAGCAGTTCGAGGACCAGATCAACGAGAAGCAGAAATCCGTCGACGAGATGATGGAGGCGTGGCAGCGCAAGACCGGCTCCGAGACGCTCGAAGTGACCGTCGAATCGGTGGCCGAGGTCGTGTCGCGGCTGACCGGCATCCCGGTCTCCGAACTCACGCAGGAAGAGCGCCAGAAGCTGCTGCAGATGGAAGAACAACTCCGCGAGCGCGTGGTCGGCCAGAGCGACGCCGTGGTCGCGGTCAGCGATGCCGTGCGGCTGTCGCGCGCGGGGCTCGGCCAGACGCACCGGCCGATCGCGACGTTCCTGTTCCTCGGGCCGACGGGCGTCGGCAAGACCGAGCTCGCGAAGGCGCTGGCCGAGACCGTGTTCGGCGACGAGCAGGCGATCATCCGCATCGACATGTCCGAGTACATGGAGCGGCACGCGGTTGCACGGTTGATCGGCGCGCCGCCCGGCTACGTCGGCTACGACGAAGGCGGCCAGCTCACCGAGCGCGTGCGGCGCCGCCCGTACAGCGTGATCCTGCTCGACGAGATCGAGAAAGCGCATCCGGACGTCTACAACGTGCTGCTGCAGGTGTTCGACGATGGCCGGCTGACCGACGGCAAGGGCCGCGTGGTCGACTTCAGCAACACGATCATCATCGCGACCAGCAACCTCGGCGCGGCGATCATCATGGACAACCTCACGCAGCCGGAAGCCGCGCGCAAGACCGACAAGGCCGTACGCGAGGAGCTGATGCAGGTGCTGAAGGGCCATTTCCGTCCCGAGTTCCTGAACCGGATCGACGAGGTGATCGTCTTCCACGCGCTGTCGAAGGACAACATCCGCTCGATCGTACAGATCCAGCTCGACCGCGTGGTGCGTACGGCCGCCGCACAGGACATCACGCTCGTGATGGGTAGCTCGCTCGTCGATCACCTGACCGAAGTCGGCTACCAGCCGGAATTCGGCGCGCGCGAACTGAAGCGCCAGATCCGCCAGACCATCGAGACGCGGCTTGCGAAGGAGATTCTTGCCGACCGGCTGAAATCGGGCGACCGGTGCGAAGTCGACTTCGACAAGGACAGCGACGAAGTGAAGTTCAACAAGCTCGCCGCGCCGGAAGCGAAGGAGCCGAAGGACGCGAAAAAGGACGCCGACGGCAAGGCCAAGCCGAACGGCAAGGCCGCCAAGGCATCGGCCGACGCGAAGGCGGACGACGCGCCGGCCGACGCACCGCCGCCCGCGGCGAAGTCCGGCAAGAAGTCGTCCGGCGCGAAGAAGGACGCTAACTAAAAAACGCGTGCCCTGCAATCCGGGGCACGCATGACCGGCTCCGTCCGCCGGACGGAGCCGCCCCACGCCGCGACATGGCGCAACCGAGCCACCCGAATCGGGCCCGGCTCATGGAGATTCACATGACAAATCGACGCGAAGTGCCAGGCATCAGGAAGTACGATGGGCCCGCCGGCGGTTGGGGCGCGCTTCGCGCGACAGCCGATGCGGTGCGTACGCAGATGGAAACCATCGAGGCGCCGATCGTGCTGATGCGGACCAACCAGCCCGACGGCTTCGACTGCCCCGGCTGTGCGTGGCCCGACAAGGAACACAAGTCGACGTTCCAGTTCTGCGAGAACGGCGCGAAGGCCGTCACGTGGGAAGCGACGACCAAGCGCGTGACGCCCGAGTTCTTCGCGGCGAACACCGTGTCGTCGCTGCTGCGCATGTCGGACTACGAACTGGAGAACATGGGCCGGCTCACGCATCCGCTCGTCTATGACCGCGCGAGCGACACGTTCCGCCCGATCGAATGGGACGACGCATTCGCGCGCATCGGCGAAGTGCTGCGCGCGCTGCCGCCCGAGCAGGTCGAGTTCTACACGTCGGGCCGCGCGTCGAACGAAGCCGCGTACCTGTACCAGCTGTTCGCGCGCGAGCTCGGCACCAACAACTTCCCCGACTGCTCGAACATGTGCCACGAGCCGACCAGCGTCGGCCTGCCGCAGTCGATCGGCATCGGCAAGGGCACCGTCTCGCTGGAGGATTTCGACCACTGCGAGCTGATCATCTCGATCGGCCACAACCCCGGCACGAACCACCCGCGGATGATGGGCACACTGCACGAGTGCTCGCGCCGCAATGTGCCGATCATCGTGTTCAACCCGCTGCGCGAACGCGCGCTCGAACGCTTCGCCGATCCGCAGGACATGATCGAGATGGCGTCGTTCGGCTCGACGCGCATTGCGTCGACGTATTACCAGGTCGACGCCGGCGGCGACGCGGCCGCGCTGAAGGGCATCATGAAGGCGCTGCTGCAGCTCGAAGCCGAGCGCGGCGACGTGCTCGACCGCGACTTCATCGCGCAGCACACCAACGGCTTCGACGCGTTCTCGGCCGACCTCGAAGCCACGTCGTGGGACGACATCGAACGCGCGAGCGGTCTCAGCCAGGCGCAGCTCGAACAGGTCGCGCTCGCCTACGCAAAGTCGAACGCGACCATCATCACGTACGGGATGGGCGTCACGCAGCACAACAAGGGCACCGCAACCGTGCGCCTGATCGCCGACCTGCTGCTGATGCGCGGCAACATCGGCAAACCCGGCGCCGGCGTGTGCCCGCTGCGCGGCCATTCGAACGTGCAGGGCAACCGCACGGTCGGCATCACCGAGAAACCGTCGGCCGAGTTCCTGAAGAAGATCGAGGACGTGTGCGGCTTCACGCCGCCCGCGCATCACGGGCACGACGCCGTGCAGGCGATGCAGGCCATGATCGACGGCACCGCGAAGGCGCTGCTGTGCCTCGGCGGCAACTTCGCGGTCGCGCTGCCCGATCCCGAGCTGTCGTTCCCGGCGATGGCGAAGCTCGACCTGAGCGTGCATCTCGGCACGAAGCTGAACCGTTCGCACCTGCTGGTCGGCAAGGAAACCTTCATCCTGCCGGTACTCGGCCGCACCGAGCTCGACATGCAGGCCACCGGTCGGCAGTCGATCACCGTCGAGGATTCGATGTCGATGGTCCATGCGTCGGCCGGCAAGCTCAAGCCGGCGTCCGACCAGTTGCGCTCGGAGCCCGCGATCGTCGCGGGAATCGCGCATGCGACGCTGCCGACCAGCAAGGTCGCATGGCTCGACCTGATCGCCGACTACGACCGCATCCGCGACCTGATCGACCGTACGGTATCCGGCTTCGAGGCGTTCAACGAGCGCATCCGCACGCCGGGCGGCTTCCGGCTGCCGCTGCCGCCCACCGAGCGCGTGTGGCCCACGCCGACCGGCAAGGCGATGTTCTCGGTCTACAAGGGCGTGAAGGAAGACGCGGACGTACTCGGCGCCGAGCAGGTATTGCGGCTGATCACGCTGCGTAGCCACGACCAGTACAACACGACGATCTATGGGCTCGACGACCGCTATCGCGGCGTGTTCGGCCGGCGTGACGTGCTGTTCATGAACACGGCCGATCTCGCGAAGTACGGACTCGAGCACGGCGACCTCGTCGACATCGAGACGATCACCGCGTCGGGCCGCACGCTGCGCCTCGAGAAGATCACCGCGATCGAGTACGACATCGCGCCGGGGTCGGTCGGCGCGTACTACCCGGAAGCGAACGTGCTCGTGCCGCTCGACTACATCGACAAGGAAAGCGGCACGCCGTCGTACAAGTCGGTGCCGGTACGCGTCGCGCGCTCGGCGGTCGTCTGACCGACGGACAGGCGCGCGGTGCGTAGCTCACCGCGCGCCTGCCCGACTCCTTCCCCCGGCCGCCGCCGCGCCACAACCAAAGCGGCGGCCCCCCTTCGTTTAACGCGCCGCCGTCGGCGGCAGATGCGCACCGCCCTGCCGGCGCCGGTACGCGCTGTCGCGCGTCGCGAGCCAGTAGTACAGCGGCGACGTCAGCAACAATCCCACGAGCCACGACAGATCCGCGCCGCCCAGATGCGCGGGAATCGGGCCGGCGTACATCGGCGTGTTCATGAACGGAATCTGCACGAGAATACCGATCGCATACGCGAGCAGCGCCTGCGGATTGAAGCGGCCGTAGATCCCGCCGTCGACCATGAAGATCGACTTGATGTCGTACTTGCCCTTGTGGATCACGTAGAAGTCGATCAGGTTGATCGCCGTCCACGGCACAAGCACGACCAGCAGCGCGAGCACGAGATCGACGAGGTTGCCGACGAAGTTCGTCGACGCGCCGATCGCCGCGTAGCAGCAACCGACGAAGATCACGACCGACACCACCGCGCGCGCCTTCGCGGTCGGAATCCACTTGTACGCGAACGTCTGCACCGACGTGATCACCGCGAGCACCGCGCCGTACAGGTTCAGCGCGTTGTGGCTGATCACGCTCAGCAGGAACAGCACGAGCATCAACGGGCCGAGCGGGCCCGTCGCCTGCTTGACGGCATCCATCGTGTCCATGCCGGCCGGCACCGCGAGCACCGCGACCGCGCCGAAGATGAACGCGAGCGTCGAGCCGATCGTGCAGCCGAGATAGGTCGCCCAGAACGTCGATGCAACACCGACGTTTTCCGGCAGATAGCGTGAATAGTCCGACACGTACGGCGCGAACGCGATCTGCCACAACGCCGACAGCGACACCGTCGCGAGCCAGCCTGCGAAGTCGAAACCGCCGCGCGTCAGGAAGTCGTCGGTCGTCACGTGCGTGAGGATCATCCAGAAGCCGACGAAGATGCCGATGCCGAGCACCCATGTACCGATGCGGTTCAGGATGTGGATGAACCGGTAGCCGACGATTCCGATCAGCCCCGAGCCCACCGCGCCGATCACGATGCCGACGGGCACCGGCACCGACGATGCGATGCCGTGTACCGACTTGCCGGCGAGCACGATGTTCGATGCGAAGAAGCCGACGTACATCACGGCCGCGATCACCGTGACGAGCAGCGCGCCCCACGAGCCGAACTGCGCACGGCTCTGGATCATCTGCGGGATGCCCATCTGCGGGCCCTGCGCGGAATGCAGCGCCATCAGCACGCCGCCGACGGCCTGGCCGACGACGATCGCGACGATGCCCCACATCAGGTTCAGGTGAAACATCTGCACGCCCAACGCACCGGTCACGATCGGCAGCGGCGCGATGTTGCCGCCGAACCAGAGCGTGAACAGGTCGCGCACCTTGCCGTGGCGCTCCGCGGGCGGCACATAGCCGATCGTGTGCTTCTCTATCATCGGGGACGCATTGCGTTCCGCGTTCGTCATGGTGATGTCTCCTGTCCTGCGCGGCGATGCGCGCTTGCCGTTTCCGCCGGCGCGCGTCGAGGTGCGCGCCTGCAACCGGGTCCGGATACGCGAGCGACGACGCGCCGCGTGCACGCGCGGCGGTGTCGAACGAAGCTGACGACGTGCAGGCGGGGACGGATGAGATGCCCCGCCGGCGCGGCCGTTTCGCGATTCTTCGTGATCCAGGTTGGAGACGATGGTGCGCCACGACTATCGCGGCCGGAAAATACTAAAAATATTTCCGCGACATACGAAAAAGCTCTGCAGCGGAAATTCCGGCGCCGATCGACTTCAGGTAAGGTGCCAGGGTCTGTTTCGATATGGAACGCGCATGCGCCCGCGGCGGCACGCCGGGGCCGGGCATCAGAGGTGCTTGTGGCTCACTACACTTTGCGGCAACTGAAATACTTCATCACGACGGTCGAATCCGGCAGCGTTGCCGAGGCCTCACGCCAGCTCTTCATCGCACAGCCGTCGATCTCCAGCGCGATCAAGGGGCTGGAGGAGAGCTTCGGCGTGAAGCTGTTCATCCGTCATCACGCACAGGGCGTGTCGCTGACGCCGAGCGGCACGCGCTTTTACCGGAAAGCGCAGGAGCTGCTGCGCATCGCGCACGAGTTCGAACAGAACGCGCTCGCCGACAACGACGTGATCACCGGGCAGATCGACATCGGCTGCTTCGAGACGGTCGCGCCGCTCTACCTGCCGCAACTGATCGCGGGCTTTCGCGAGCGCTACCCCGGCGTGAACATCCGGCTGCGCGACGGCGACCAGCAGGAACTCGTGCAGGGCCTGACGTCGGGCACGTTCGATCTCGCGCTCATGTACGACCACGATCTCGACGGCACGATCGAGACCGAGCCGCTGATGCCGCCGCAGCAGCCATACGTGCTGCTGCCGGAGAACCACCGGTTCGCGGGCCAGTCGCACGTATCGCTGCGCGACCTGTGCGTCGAGCCGATGATCCTGCTCGACGTGCAGCCGAGCCGCACCTATTTCGTCAGCCTGTTTCACGAACTCGGGCTCACGCCGAACATCGTGTTCGGCTCGCCGTCGATCGAGATGGTGCGCGGGATGGTCGGCCAGGGGTTCGGTTTCTCGCTGCTCGTCACGCGCCCGCATTCCGAATACACGTACGACGGCCAGCGCGTCGTGACGATAGGTCTCAGTGAAACGGTGAGCCCGTCGGGGCTCGTGAGCGCACGGTTGAGGCGCGGCCAGCTCACGAAGCAGGCGCAGTCGTTTGTCGATTTCTGCCGCGAACGGCTTGCGCAGATCGTTGCGGAATCGGCCCGATAGAGAAAAATGGAAAACGCACGCGCCGCAGGGTGCGGTGCGTGCGGTTCGCTTGCAAGTTCAGACCGCCGATGAAAGATGCGCGGCCAGGCGACCCAGCATCGCGTCGCATCCATGCAGCTGTTCGAGCGTGACGAACTCGTCGGGCTTGTGCCCCTGGTCCATGCTGCCGGGCCCGCACACCACGGTCGGAATCCCGGCCTGACCGAACAGCCCGCCCTCGGTGCCGAACGCGACCGTCCCGAACGCATCGGAGCCGCTCAGCATCGCGAGCAGGCGCGCAGCTTCGCTGTCCGGCGCAGTGGCCAGCCCCGGATACGCGCCCAGCGGCTGCAATTGAATGTCGGTCCCGGGCTGCACCGCACGCATCTTCGGCAATAGTTCGGATTCCGCATAGTCCTGCAGCTTCCTCGGCACGTCGTGCGCGTCGAAATCCGGCAGCGCGCGCACCTCGAAATCGAACTCGCATTCGGCCGGCACGATGTTCAGCGCACGGCCGCCCTTGATCAATCCCGTCTGCACGGTCGAGAACGGCGGATCGAAACGGCTGTCGTGCCGTTCGGGCCGCGCAAGAGCCGCGCCGATCTCGCCGAGCCGGCCGATCAGCTTCGCCGCATAGTCGATCGCATTGACACCCGACGGCGCGTACGCCGAGTGACACGCGGCGCCCTTCACATGGCAGCGCATCGCGAGCTTGCCCTTGTGACCGAGTACCGGCTTCAGTTCGGTCGGCTCGCCGATCAGGCACAGACGTGGACGATGTTCGCGCGCGGCCAGTGCTTCGAGCATCGGCCGCACGCCGAGGCAGCCGACTTCCTCGTCGTACGAGAACGCGAGATGCACGGGCAGGCTCAGCGGCCGTGCGACGAACGCCGGAACGGCCGCGAGCGCCGACGCGATGAAGCCCTTCATGTCGGCCGTGCCGCGGCCGTACAGGCGGCCGTCGCGCTCGGTCAGCCGGAACGCCTCGACCGTCCACGCCTGCCCGTCCACTGGCACCACGTCGGTATGGCCCGACAGCGCGATGCCGCCGCGATCGCACGGCCCGATCGTCGCGTACAGGCTCGCCTTCGTGCGTTCCGCGTTGTAGAACAGTTCGCTCTCCACGCCGAAGCCCGCGAGATAGTCGCGGATGAAGCCGATCATCTCGAGGTTCGAATCGCGGCTGACCGTCGCGAATCCGATCAGCCGTTCGAGCAGCGCTCGGCTCGACGTATCACTCATCGCCCGGCACTCCGTAGCTTGGCGCGGCGGTCGGGTTCAGCGCACGCGTCTGGTAGTCCTGCATCTGCGGCCGGTACGCACGCCAGAGCGTCTCGAGCTGCCCCACCGGATCGGTATCGGCCCAGTCGACGCGCAGGTCGACGATCGGCCAGGTCACGTCGCCGGCCACCTTCAGCGCGGCCGAATGCACCGGCCCGGCTTCACCGCCGGCCGCCATCGCCGCATGCATCGCGGCCAGCAGGCGATCGGCGAGCAGGCCGGGCGCCTGTTCGAAGGCCCGCACCATCGTGTCGATCACGGCAGGCGCGGCCAGCAAGTTGCCGGCCGCCACGCACTGCTCGCCCTGCACCGCGTGATGCGTGCCGAGCGCCTCCTTGCCGGTGAAGCACGCCGTGTGCCCCTGCCCGTCGATCACCGTGACCTGCCGGTACTGGCTCCAGCCGTTCGCGCTGAGCGCGCGATCGAGCGCGGCGGCGGGCGCGAGCTGGTCGTGCTCGATCAAGTCGAGAATCTGCGGGCCGAGCGCCGGCAGCGTGATGTTCTGCGTCGCGACCGCGCCGACGCCCGCGCGCACCCACGGGCAGCGCGCGCCGACCGCAATGCTCGACGAGCTGATCGCGATCCCGAGCTGGCCCGTCTCCGGGCAGCGCCCGACGATGGAGAAAGTCATGTCGCCTCCTATGCGCGGTTCGGCTGCCAGTTGTCCGGGATCACGGCGATCACGTCGATCTCCATCAGCCACTGCGGCTGACCGAGCGCCGACACGACGAGCCCCGTCGAGATCGGATACACACCCTTCAGCCACTTGCCGACTTCCTGGTAGACCGGCTCGCGATAACGCGGATCGATCAGGTAGGTCGTCGTCTTCACGATGTGCGTGATGTCGCTGCCGGCTTCCTCGAGCAACTGCTTGACGTTCTTCATTGCCTGCTCGGCCTGTGCGCGCGCGTCGCCGAGGCCGATCAGGTTGCCATCGAAATCGGTGCCGACCTGGCCGCGCACGTAGACGGTGTTGCCGGCCCGCACGGCCTGGCACAGGTCGTTGTCGAGCGTCTGGTTCGGGTAGGTATCCTTGGTGTTGAACATGCGGATACGCGTATGGGTAGGCTGGCTCATCGAGGTCCTTCGAGTGTCGGTGTGTTCGCCCGCCGCGCCGGAAGCATTCGCGGCGCAGCGGGTTCGTGTCTGTTCGTCAGGTGGTCAGCTCGTCGCTTCGGCGAGCGGGCGCGCGTCGGCCAGTGCCTGCGATGCGGCGGCGCGGTGCTGCGACGCGTCGTGGTACGCGAGGTACTTGCGCTGCGTGACGATGTGATCGGCGATGTGCTTCGCGTCGTGCCACACGCCCCAGATGAAGCTGGAGCCGCGCCGCGACAGCCATGGCAGCCCGACGAAATAGATGCCAGGCTCCTTCGACACGCCGCGCTGGTGCTGCGGCTTGCCGTTCGGCGCGAACGCATCGACGTTGAGCCAGCCGTAGTCGACCGCGTAGCCGGTCGCCCAGACGATCGACGTGACGCCGGCACCGGCGAGGTCGAGCGCGAGGATCGGATGCGCGACGCATTCGGGGTTCGGCAGGATACGGCGTGCTTCCGGCTCTTCCGGCAGGTCGAGGCCGTTGCGTGCCGCGTAGGCGTCGGCCGCGTCGAGCAGCGACAGGTAGTTTTCGTCGCCGCGGGCGAGATTGATCGCGAGATCGCGTTCGAACACCGCCACGCCGCCGTCGAACGACTTCGTCAGCCCGACGAGCGTCACGCCCTGGTTCGCGAGCGCGCGAAAATCGACCGTGTGGCCGCCGCGCGCGCCGCTCACCGCGATCGTCACGTGTTCACGGCCGGGCGTCGCGATTTCCTTGTCCCATTCGCCGAGAACGCCGAGCCACCAGCAGAAGTCGCGGCCGCGATACGCACGCGGCGGGCGATCGTGCGGCCCGACCGACAGGTACACCTGCCGGCCCGCGCGCTGCAGTTCGTCGGCGATCTGCACGCCCGACGAACCGGCGCCAACCACCAGCACCGCGCCTTCCGGAAGCTGGTCCGGGTTGCGATAGTCGGCGGAATGGATCTGGACGAGGCGTGCGTCGTCCGGCGCGATCGGCGGAATGACCGGGCGCTGGAACGGCCCCGTCGCGACGACCACGCGATTCGCCTCGATCGTGCCGTCGGAGGTCTCGACGACGAAGCCCGGCTTGCCCGTGTTGCGCACGACGCTCTTCACTTCGACGCCGGTTCGGATGGGCGCGTTGAACTTGCGCGCATACGCTTCGAAGTAGTCCGCGACCTGGTCTTTCGACGCGAACGCGTCGGGATCGAGACCGTCGAATTCAAGCCCCGGGAAGCGGTCGTGCCACGCCGGGCCGTTCGCGACCAGCGAATCCCAGCGCCCCGTGCGCCAGCGTTCGGCGATGCGGCTGCGCTCCAGTACCAGATGGGGCACGCCCAGCTTGCCCAGGTGCTCGCTCATGGCCACGCCGGCCTGCCCGGCGCCGACGACGAGCGTATCGATTGAAGTTGTTTCGACTGCCACGGCTGTCTCCTTCTGAAGTGCGGCTCAGTGCGACGCTCGTGCTGTCGCGTGAGTTGGAATGGAGACATTCTGCGGACAGGCCGCTTGGCGCGAAATGATGTTTTTTGTTGGTGTTGACGAGAAAAAAGCTGGGGCGCAAGCCAGTGGTATCGGCGACGGCGGTATCGCAGCACCGCTTATCGCGCGCCCCCGCCGATCGACGATCACGCCCGGCAACGGTACGACATCGGCTTGATTCGGCCCATGCTCGGTTGATTGTCAATCGGAGAGGGAGTGCCGCGATTCGGCGTCTCGGTCAGGTCGAGCAACGAGGCACCGCCCAGCGCCTTCCTGGCAAAGCATTCGGGCCCATGGTTCGTGACCGGCGTGCCGGTAGATTGTAATCGGAGCGTGTACTGTCGCCGGATCGGCAAAACGACACTCGTGACACGCTTGCACCCGGGCTCTCATCCGCCATTCGACTGTCGCCATGGTTTCGACGAGCCAGACGCACGAACAACCGCCACCGGCCCAAGGCCCGCACATCATTCGACGACTGTGCGCGCGGCGCTCCCTCGGACGGGGCTTCGTTTCGATGCAGCGATCCCGCCCCGGCAATGCGCCGGTTATCCGGCGTAGCCTCATGCAGCCGCCCGCAGCCCCACAATTCTTGACTGTGCCCGTTGCGCCGAACTGGTAGGATGCCGGTCACCTCGACATGGAAAGCGGACGCGGACTATCCAATCGTCCCTTTTTATCGCCCGCGACCGGCGCTCTCCTCCGTCGCCCCGGTCGACACGGTGCCCCAAAACGGCACGCCCACCCCTGTAAAACCCGCAACACCCCGGCATCGCCCCCGTGCGACCCGTTGCAGTAACCGTTGGAGTGGCGCATCCCGCGCCAGCAAGCATGAAGAAATCGAAGCAGCCCACCCATCCCCCGCGCGACAAGGACCGTACGCCTTTGGTGCGCGCCGGCGCGCTGCTGCTGATGGCCGGCCTGCTGTACCTGCTGTGGCCGTCCGCCGAAACCGCGTATCTCGCGATGGAGTCGGTGATCCGCTGACGCGCACGGCCGGCCGCGCACTACGCTATACTTGCGCGATGGAAACCCAACCCGCCTCGCCGAACGTGCATTGCTGGTGGCGCGCCTGACCCAGGCGGCCCGTTTCCTTGTGCATGTCCCAAACGTGATGCCGCCAGCCATGGCGGCATTTGCGTTTCTGCGCCGACATCATGGCTGGCGGCTTCGATAACCCGGAGCCAACGTCCACCATGACTCACCCGAACCGACCGATCATCCTCACCGGCGACCGCACGACCGGCCCGCTGCATCTCGGCCATTACATCGGCTCGCTGCGCGCTCGCGTGCAGATGCAGCACGAAGCGCAGCAATTCCTGCTGCTCGCCGATACGCAGGCGCTGACCGACAACATGGGCCGCCGCCAGCGCGTCACCGAGAACGTAATCGAGGTCGCGCTCGACTATCTCGCCGTCGGCATCGATCCGGCGATCTCGACGATCGTCGTGCAGTCGCAAGTGCCCGAACTCGCCGAACTGTCGCAATACCTGCTCAACCTCGTCACGGTCGCGCGCCTCGAGCGCAATCCGACCATCAAGGAAGAGATCCGCCTGCGCGGGTTCGAGCGCGACATCCCGGCCGGTTTCCTGACCTACCCGGTAAGCCAGGCGGCCGACATCACCGCGTTCAAGGCGACGCACGTGCCGGTCGGCGACGATCAGCTCCCGATGATCGAACAGACCAACGAACTCGTGCGCCGCTTCAACGCGACGGTCGACAAGCAAGTACTGGTCGAATGCGAGGCCGTGCTGTCGTCGGTCACGCGACTGCCGGGCATCGACGGCAAGGCGAAGATGAGCAAGTCGCTCGGCAACGCGATCACGCTCGGCTCGACGCCGGACGAGATCACGCAAGCCGTGAAGGACATGTACACGGACCCGAACCATCTGCGCGTGAGCGATCCCGGCCAGGTCGAGGGCAACGTCGTGTTCACGTTCCTCGATGCATTCGAGCCGGACGTCGCGAAAGTCGACGAGCTGAAGGCCCACTACCGCCGCGGCGGCCTCGGCGACAGCGTCGTCAAGCGCGTACTGAACGAGCGGCTGCAGGCGCTGATCGAACCGATCCGCACGCGCCGCCGCGAGTTCGAGGCCGACAAGACCGAGGTGATGGCGATCCTGAAGCGCGGCACGCTGCACGCGCGGGAAGTGGCCGGCGCGACGCTCGCAGAGGTGAAGGGTGCGATGGGGCTCACGTATTTCGACTGAGCGGCACCGTCACGGCCGCTCGCGCTCCGCCGGAGCGGCATGACACACGGCCTCGATCCGGTTGCCGGCCGGGTCGACGAGAAAGGCCGCGTAGTAGTCGCCATGATAGTGCGGCCTCAATCCGGGGTCGCCGTCGGACTGGCCGCCCGTTGACAGGCCGGCTTCGAAAAACGCGTGCACCTGCTCGCGCGAAGACGCCTTGAAACACCAGTGCCGCTTGCTCGTCCCGACTTCGGCGGGATCCAGATACACCGCCAGACAAGTCGATGCGATGTCGTCCGCGTTGCAACGTTCGCCGTAGCCGAGCGCGGTGGGCCGGTCGTAGACCTTGGCTGCGCCCAGCGCGGCCATGACGGCATCGTAGAAGGGGCGCGCCTGGTCGATATCCGGCACGCCGATGGACACGTGATCAAGAAGTTGCATGGTGTGGGCTCCGTTGGACGTGCACGAGTCTACACAAGCACCACGTATTGCGCCGAAGCCCCCTCGCACATTGCGGCCAAGCACTTAGTCCACTCCGCCGATGTCGCGCCCCTGCGCACCCGCTATCGTTTCCCCGTCATCCACACAGTTCACGACACCATGACGCCCCAGGAATCGATCGACCGGCTGGACATCCAGGATCTGCTGACGCGCTACTGCCACGCCGTCGACCGCCGGGACTGGCGCGAATTCGAGCGGCTCTTCGCCGCCAACGCACGTCTCGACTACACGGCATTCGGTGGCCCGGTCGGCAGCCGCGCGGAAATTGCAACCTATCTGGAACAGATGACCTCGGCGATGCGCGGCACGCAGCACACGATCTCGACGTCGCTGCTGATCGTCGACGGCGACGCCGCAACCGCGCGAACGGCCGGCCAGGTGATGATGATCTCGGCCGATGAAGCCGGCGACGATCGCGTGTGCTTCGTCGGGCTGTGGTATCGCGACCTGCTGGTGCGGACCGAATGCGGGTGGCGCATTCAGAGCCGCATGCAGGAGCGCAGCTGGATGCACAACGCGCCGCCGGTCGCGGCGCTCTGACAAAGCCCGTGCGGCGCGTTACTTCATCTGCATCAGCTGAATCAGGTTCCCGCACGTATCGTCGACGATCGCGACGCGCACGGGCCCCGCATCCATCGGCTCCAGCGTGAACTGCACGCCGAGTGCCGCGAGCCGCGCGAACTCGCCGTCGAGATCGTCGACCTGGAACGACGCGGCCGGGATCCCGTCCTCGTACAGCGCCTGCTTGTACGGCCCCACCGCGCGATGGTTGCTCGGCTCGAGCAGCAGCTCGGTGCCGTCCGGCTGGTCTTTCGACACGACGGTCAACCAGCGGTAGTCGCCCACCGGCACGTTATTCTTAAGCTTGAAACCGAGCTTGTCGGTATAGAACGTCAACGCCTTGTCCTGGTCGTCGACAAAGATACTCGTCACGTAGATTCGCACGTCACTCTCCTGAAGCAGCTATCCGTAATCGGCGCCCGCCTCTATTCTTCGTCGAAATCGATGACAAACGCATAACCGTCGTCGATCAGCTTGCGCAGGTAGCCGTCGAAGTCGTCGGCGATCACCGCGTAGCCGTCGGGATCGTGCAGGAAGCGCACGACCTGCCCCACCTTGCCGCCGGGCGCCGGCGCGAAATCGATGTAGAGCTGCGACGTGCCGCCGTTGTTCATGCAGTGCGAGAAGCACAGGCGCCGGCCCATCGGCAATGCGATGTCGATGCGCGAATCGACGAGTTCGCCATCGTCGTTCGCGTCGTCGCCGTAGATCTCCGCGATGCTGTCGCGGTACTTCGCGCCTTCTTCGAGCATCTGCGCGGCAGACAGCAGGTAATAGGGGTATTCGTAGACGTCGGAACCCAGCACGAGCACATTGATCGTCGTACCGCCGTAGTCGCGCCAGTAGGTGCCGTCAAGCTTGCCGAGCAGTTCGAGCAGGCTGGCCGGGCACAGTGGATACGCCGCACGCAGCGCGTCGAGCTGGGCGGGCGTCGCGCCCGTGGCGACGGTGAGCGCCGTATTGTCGGCCTCGGGCAGCGCAGCCCGCAGGCCGGCGAGATAGGTATCGACGAGGGTCATCGCGAAGGATCCTGATTCCGGGAAACGGGCAAGCGCCATTCTAGCGCCGCTCGCCGCCCCGCATGATCGCCCCGCTTGAGCGCCCCCCCCTTACGTGATCTGGTACGTCGACGCCGGCACGAATTCCTCCGGTATCGGACGGTCGCCCAGTTCGAGCACCGACCGCTCGATCGTGCGCGTCATCGCATCGAGTGCGAGCGCATTCGGCGCGAGGCCGAACGGTTCGGCGACCTCGTTCGCGATCGCTTCGAGCGCGATCAGCGTGTACGAGATGAACACGCAGATCAGCGGCGTAAAGAATTCCGTCGAATCGACGAGCCCGAACGGCAGCAGCACGCAGTACGCATACACGGTGCGATGCAGCAGCACACTGTACGAGAACGGGATCGGCGTCGACAGGATGCGCTCGCAACCACCCACCGATTTGCCGAGCTCATCGAGCTGCGCATCGAACATCCAGCAGGTCGCGTCGCTACCGGGCGCGCGGCCCAGCGCACGGACGATGCCGCCGCGCAGCTCGTCGAGGATCGCAACGGGTTTGAAGCATTTGCCGCCAAGCTCGACCGTGCGCTCCACGCCGAGAATGCGCTGGAGGTCCGCGGTCGGATCGGTATGGCGCAGCTGATGCTTCAGCGCATACGTGAACGCGATCAGCAGATCGGCGAGCCGGTTGCGCTCGACGGTGCCGACGCTGTCGGGCAAGTAGCGGTTCAGTTGGGACGTCACGGTGCGCGCGGCGATCAGCAGGTTGCCCCACAGATGGCGCGCCTCCTTGAAACGCTCGAAGCTCGCATTGTTGCGAAACGCGAGGAAGATCGCGAGTGCGAGCCCGAACAGCGTGAACGGCGCGGTGTTGAGCGGAATCTTCTCGCCGAAGATGCGCCCGTTCGTGAAGACCGCCAGCGTGCTGACGATCGCCATGAACACGAGCTGCGGAATGATCGATTGCAGCACGGAGCCGTTCCATACGAACAGCATCCTGAGCCAGTTTTGTCGTGGTCTGACGATCATGGTGTTTTCTCGACTGCCAAAGGAATGCGCGGCGCGGCACACCCGATGCGCAACGGCCCGCGCGTGGCGGGCCGCTGTCGGTCGGGTGCGGTGCCGGAGGCGCGCTGCGCGTGATGATACGCCCGCGCACGCCGCGCCCCGTCACATCGCATGCTGCTCAGTGATAGCCGACGTCGCCCTCGCGCACCTTGCCGCGGAATACGCGGTACTGCATCGCGTTGTACACGAGGATGATCGGCAGCACGATCACGGTGCCGACGAGCGCGAACAACTGGCTCGAATGGCTCGACGACGCCGCCCAGATCGTCAGCGAAGGCGGCACGATGTTCGGCCAGATGCTGATCACGAGCCCCGTGTAGCCGAGGAACACGAGCGCGAGCGTCAGCAGGAACGGCGTGGCCTCATGTTCGCGCTTCACCGTATGGAAAATGCCCCACACGCATGCGACGACGAGGACCGGCACCGGCAGGAACCAGCCGAGGTTGCCGCTGCCGAACCAGCGGTGCGCGACGGCCGGCAACCCGATCACGGTCCACAGGCTCACCACGCCCATCACGGCGAGCAACACGCCCGCGAGCGGCTTCATCAGCAGCCGCATCTTGCGCTGCAGTTCGCCGTCGACCTTCAGGATCAGCCAGCCGCAACCGAGCGTCGCATACGTGACGAGCACGCCGATCCCGCAGAGCAGGCTGAACGGCGACAGCCAGTCGAACGGCCCGCCCGCGAACTGGTTGTTCTCGATCTTGATGCCCTGCAGCAGCGAACCGAGCACGATCCCCTGGCAGAACGCCGCGAGCGCGGAACCGCCGATGAACGCGAGATCCCACATGTGTTGCGTGCGGGTGGCCTTCGCGCGCAACTCGAACGCCGCACCGCGGAAGATCAGGCCGACCAGCATCAGCACCAGCGGCAGGTAGTTCGCGGGCAGCAGCGTCGAATACACGACCGGGAACGCGCCATAGAGGCCCGCGCCGCCGAGCACGAGGAACGTCTCGTTGCCGTCCCATACCGGCGCGACGGTGTCGAGCATCACCTGGCGCTCGGCCTTCGCATCGAAGAACGGAAACAGCAGGCCGATACCGAGATCGAAGCCGTCCAGCATCACGTAGATGAATACGCCAAGGCCGATGATCGCGGCCCATACGACAGGAAGATCGATTTGCATGGCTTACTCCGCTTCGGTGACGTTCAGCGGCGTGGACAGCGCGCTCTTGCGCAGCCCCGGATGCCGGTGCAGCTCGATGTACCCGGCCTGGGCAGCCGGCCCGCGCCTCATCAGTTTCAGCATGTAGTAGATACCCGTCCCGAATACCAGGAAATAAACGACCACGAAGATCAGCAGCGACACGCCGACCTGCTGCGCGCTCAGCGGCGCAACCGAATCGATGGTGCGCAGCACGCCGTAGACGGTCCACGGCTGCCGCCCGACCTCGGTCGTGATCCAGCCGGCCAGCAGCGCGACGATGCCGGAAGGCCCCATGCAGACCACGAACCACTGGAACCAGCGCGTTTCATAGAGGCGCCCGCCCTTTCTCAGCAGCAGCCCGAGCAGCGCGGTGAGCAGCATCAGCATCCCGAGGCCGGCCATGATCCGGAACGTCCAGAAGATGATCGGCGAGTACGGGCGATCCTGCGGCGGGAATTCCTTCAGCCCGCGAATCTCGCCGTCCCAGCTGTGCGTGAGGATCAGGCTGCCGAGGTGCGGCACCTGGATCGCATAGCGCGTGGTTTCGGCCTGCATGTCGGGCAGCCCGACGAGATTCAGCGCGGTGCCGCCCTTCTCGGTTTCCCACAGCCCCTCGATCGCCGCGATCTTCGCCGGCTGGTATTCGCGCGTGTTCAGCCCGTGCGCATCGCCGACGACGATCTGGATCGGCGCGAGCACGAGCAGCATCCACAGCGCCATCGAGAAGCTGCGTTTCACCGGCTCGTCGCGGCGTCCCTTCAGCAGGTGCCACGCGCCGCACGCGGCAACGATGAAGCCCGCGACGATGAACGCCGCGATCGTCATGTGCACGAGACGGTACGGGAACGACGGATTGAAGACGATCTTGAACCAGTCGACCGGCACGACGAGGCCGTTCTCGATCTTGTAGCCCTGCGGAGTCTGCATGAAGCTGTTCGACGCGAGGATCCAGAACGTCGAGATCAGCGTGCCGACCGCGACCATCAGCGTCGCGAAGAAGTGCGCACGCGGGCTGACACGCTGCCAGCCGAACAGCATCACGCCGAGGAAGCCGGCTTCGAGGAAGAACGCGGTCAGTACCTCATACGTAAGCAGCGGCCCCGTGATGTTGCCCGCGACGCGCGAGAAGCCGGCCCAGTTGGTGCCGAACTCGTACGCCATCACGACGCCGGAGACGACCCCCATCCCGAAGCCGATCGCGAAGATCTTCGACCAGAACTGGAACATGGATTTGTAGGCGGCGTCGCCGGTGACGAGATAACGCCACTCCAGCACCGCCAGGAAGCTCGCCATGCCGATGCTGATCGCGGGAAACACGATGTGGAACGACACCGTGAATGCGAATTGCAACCGGGCGAGATGGAACGCATCGAAGATTTCCATGACCGTAATTTGCTCGTGATTGTGAGGACGTACGCCCGAAGCAGGAAATCGCGCGACGGCTTGGCGACAACACATGCGAACACAAACGGTCACTCGCATGGCATCGAAGCGTGAATGACGATATCGCGTTTGCAACGATACTCGCAATCACTCGAACGTGCGCTGAAACTGTGCTGCTTCCGTCGCCGAAGATGTGTGTACGGAAAACACATTTCGTGCCCGCGGGATGGCCAGCTGTACTGCTTTCCGCGTTGCAGCGCTGTGCCTGCGGCGCGCTGTTCACTCCACTTAACATGTTATGCAACGCCTGCCCGAGGCGGTAGTGCGCCCACCCGGCGCCCCCCCCGGCGGCACCGATTCCCGTCGTCCGGCGTACGCACCGGACGATCCGCCTGGAGAAAAAACGCATGGAGTCCCGCACCCGATTCGACGATCCGACCGGCAGCGCCGCGTGTCAGGTGACGCGCCATCGCGCCGGCCAAGCGCGCGACACCGTCGATCGCGTCGTCGAGGAAACCCCGGTTGCACTCGTGTTCAACGGCATCTCGCACACGGTCATGATGGCGACGCCGATCGACCTCGACGCGTTCGGCCTCGGCTTCGCGCTGAGCGAAGGCATCGTCGAGCGTGCGTCGGACGTATTCGAAATCGAAAGCGAATGCCGGCCCGGCAGCGCCGAAGTGCGGCTCACCGTGTCGCAGCAGGCGTTCATGGCGCTGAAGGCCCATCGGCGCGCGCTGGCCGGACGCACGGGTTGCGGCGTCTGCGGGATCGAAAGCATCGCGCAGCTCGACCTGCACCCGCCGCGCATCGCGGCCGCCGGCGCGGCGGCCGGCATCGGCGCCGACGCGATTGCACGCGCCGCCCGCACGCTGCCGGCCCACCAGACGCTGATGCGCGAGACGGGCGGCATCCATGCCGCCGCGTGGTGCGACCGCGACGGCGCCGTGTGCGACGTGTTCGAGGACGTCGGCCGCCACAACGCGCTCGACAAGCTGATCGGGCATCTCGCGCGGCGCCGCGCCGACCTGCACGCGGGCTTCGTGTTCCTGTCGAGCCGCGCGAGCTACGAACTGGTGCGCAAGGCCGCACGGGTCGGCATCCCGATGATCGCGACGATCTCGGCACCGACGTCGCTCGCGATCGACGTCGCCCGCGAAGCCGGCGTGCGGCTGATCGGCTTCTGCCGCAACGACGGCTTCGTCGAATACGTGTCGCCCGATGCCGTTCACCCCGACCAACCGGCGCTTGCGCCCGCGCACCCCGCCTTCTCGTCATGAAACACCTGTTCGATTTCGATACCGCGCAACAGCACTTCGCCGGCGCGTTTGCCCCGCTTGCGACCACTGCCTCCCTGCCGGTCGCCGAAGCAGCCGGCCATGTGCTGGCCGCGCCACTGACCGCCGTGCTCGACCAGCCGCCGGCCGACCAGAGCGCGATGGACGGCTATGCCGTGCGTCACGCGGATCTCTCGCATGGCGAGCCGCTGCGCGTCGCGCAACGCTGCTATGCAGGCGACACGCCGGCGCCGCTGGCCACGCGTACGGCGGCGCGCATCTTTACCGGTAGCGTGATTCCGCCCGGCGCGGATACCGTCGTGATGCAGGAGCATGCACGCGAACAGGACGGTTGGGTCACGTTCGACGTGCCGCAGCGCAGCGGATCGCACATCCGCCGCCGTGGCGAGGAAGTGCGCGCCGGCGACCTGCTCGTGCCGGCCGGTGTGCGGATGGGCGCGATGCACGTCGGCGTGGCCGCCGCACAAGGTTTCGCGCGCATCGATGTGCGTCCGGCGCTGCGCGTCGGCATCCTGACGACCGGCGACGAGCTCGTCGCGTGCGGCCAGCCGCGTGCGCCGCAGCAGATCTACAACAGCAACGCGCCGATGCTCGCCGCGCTGGTGTCCGGAACCGGTGCCAGCGTGGCGATGAGCCTGCATGCGGCCGACACGGCGGCGGCCGTCGATCGTGCGCTGCGTGACCTGCACGCGGGTTGCGACCTGGTGATCTGCGTCGGCGGCGCATCGGTCGGCGACAAGGATCTGCTGCGCCCCGCGCTGACCGCGCTCGATGCATCGTTCATCGTCACCGGCGTGCGGATGAAGCCCGGCAAGCCGGTTGCGCTCGCGCGGCTCGACACGCGGCCCGTCGTGCTGCTGCCCGGCAACCCGGGCGCCGCGATGACGACGTTCGCGCTGTTCGTCGCGCCGCTGATCCGCCGCCTGCAGGGGCGCGATGCGTGCCTGCCGGTCGTGCCGTCGCTGCCGATCGACACCGGCTTCGAGCCGGATGCGCAGCGCGAACGCTTCGTGCGGGTGCGCTGCACGGTCGGCGCCGATGGCGTACCGGTGCTCGATACGCTGCGCCAGCAAGGCGCCGGCACGCTGCAGTCGCTCGTACAGGCGAGCGGGCTTGCGCGGCTGCCGGCCGGGCGAGCCGTCGCGCGCGGCGACGCCGTACCGTATTACGAATTCGCACACTGGCTCGCATGAGCGCGACGCCAATCACGCGCCCGATGCAGTGCATGCGCCGCGCGCGCCGCACGGTGAACTGTATTCCTGCAATTCGGGCGCGATTGTGCCTCTGCCGGCAAAACCCGGCGGACTATGCTCACGATGAGGCTCGTCACGACCTGTGCGCCGACACGTCGGCACCCGCACGGCCGACCGGCGACGCCCCTCCGCTTACTTCATGCAGGCCGACGAACCGATCGTGAATGCCATCGCTTCAGCCGCGCCGGCCGCCGCCGCTTCATCCGGCGGCGCATCGCCCGGCGCCTTTCCCCGCACGTCCGACACGCTCGGACGCCCGCTGCGCGACCTGCGCCTGTCCGTGATCGACCAGTGCAACTTCCGCTGCGGCTACTGCATGCCGCGCGAAAGTTTCGGTTCCGACTATGCATTCATGCCGTCGTCCGAGCGGCTGTCGTTCGCGCAACTCGAAAAGATCGCACGCGCGTTCACGTCGCTCGGCGTCGAGAAGATCCGCATCACGGGCGGCGAGCCGCTGCTGCGCCGCAACCTCGAGGCGCTGATCGAGCGGCTCTCCGCACTGACGACCGTCGACGGCAAACCCGTCGAAATCGCGCTGACGACCAACGGCTCGCTGCTCGCCGCGAAGGCGCGCTCGTTGCGCGACGCCGGGTTGTCGCGCGTGACCGTGAGCCTCGACGCGCTCGACGATGCCGTATTCCGCCGGATGAGCGACACCGACGTGCCCGTGTCGCGCGTGCTCGCCGGCATCGAAGCCGCGCACGCAGCCGGGCTCGCACCGGTCAAGGTCAACGCGGTGATCGAGCGCGGCGCGAACGACGACCAGATCCTGCCACTCGTGCGCCACTTCCGGCATACGGGCGTGGCGGTGCGCTTCATCGAATACATGGACGTCGGCGGTGCGAGCTTCTGGTCCGGCGACAAGGTCGTGCCGGCCGCGCGAATGCGCGAGCTGATCGACGAACACTATCCGCTCGTGCTCGTCGGCGAACCGGGGCACGACGCGACCGCGATCCGTTGCGCGCACATCGACGGCGCGGGTGAAGTCGGCTTCATCGCGAGCGTGTCGCATCCGTTCTGCGGCACCTGCTCGCGCGCCCGCGTGTCGGCCGACGGGCAGCTCTATACGTGCCTGTTCGCGACCCAAGGCACCGACCTGCGGCCGTGGCTCGACGAAACAGCGTCGACCGACGATCTCGCGGCCGCCGTCCGCGATCGCTGGATGCGGCGCGACGACCGCTATTCCGAGCGCCGGGCCGCACGGCCGGCCCGCGCGCCGGGCAAGACCTATCCGACCGTGCGCATGTCGCTCGTCGGCGGCTGACCGGCCGCCGCGCGACACAGGACGCGCCGCCTACAGGAGAACGTGTCATGACAACCTTCACCGAATCCCGCGCCGGGCTGCCGGACGATCCGTTGCGTGCCGGCGGTCACCCGCTTCCCGCCGATGCGGCCGACCCGCACACCGAACCGCCGCCCGCGATCGCCGCCGGCTTCGAAGTGCGCGTGCAGTACGCGCCGATCGACGCAGGCGCCGAGCTCGCGCCGATCGTTCGCAATCCGAATGTCGGTGCCGTCGTGAATTTCCTCGGTGTCGTGCGCAAGGAAGGCGACGTCGACGACGTCGTCGCGCTGGAAGTCGAGCACTACCCGACGATGACCGAACAGGCGCTGTGGAGCATCGTCGAGGAAGCCAGCGCGCGCTGGCGGCTCGAAGCGGTCAAGATCGTGCATCGCGTCGGCCGCATTCCGCTCGGCCAGGCCGTCGTACTGGTCGTCGTGGCCGCCGCGCATCGCGCGTCCGCATTCGATGCATGCGAATTCCTGATGGACTTCCTGAAGACGCACGCGCCGTTCTGGAAGAAGGAAATTCGGCATGACGGCGAATCCGGCTGGGTCGAGGCGAAGACGCACGACGACCAGGCGATGCGGCGCTGGGGCTGACTGCATTCTCTATGCGCTTTCCGATTCCGCCGACTCCATTCAAGACATCGCCATGAAACTGACGATCAAATACTTCGCGAGCATTCGCGAACAACTCGAACGCGACGAGGAAATCGTCGAGATCGATGCACGCGAACTCACCGTCGATACGCTGCGCGGCACGCTGGCCGCGCGCGACGCGCGCAGTGCCGATGCACTGCGGATGGACCGCCCCGTGCGGGCAGCCGTGAACCTCGAGATGGTGACCGGGGAATTCGTCGTGCGCGAGGATAGCGAGGTCGCGTTTTTTCCGCCGGTGACGGGTGGGTGACGCGACACACGGATCACGAACGCACGAATCCCGTTTCGGTGGTTGTCCGCGATCGGGAACAGGTCGCCAGGGCTGATCGTGATCCCCTGCTCCAGCGCGCGGGTACCGCCGCAACGCGCCGGCCACACGGCGCGTGTCAGCCGATGATCCGCCGGTCGTGCAGATCGGCGGCGATCTTGCGCAGCAGCGCGTCGACGGTCGCTTGCTGCCGCTCCGCGTAGACGTCGCGCTTGCCCCACTGCACGCCCATGTAACTGCCGTCGGCCGCGCCGGCCCAAAGCGGCGTGCCGTCGCTGTCCGCCAGCGACGCCGTGATCTTCAGCGTCGCGCGAAAGCCATCCTGCGTGCCGGCATCCCTGAGCAGCAGGACGGGCAGGCGATCGTGCTGCCGGTTGTCGGCAAGCAGCGTGGCGACGAGGTCCGTCTTGACCGAGCGGACCTGTGCTTCGACGCCGTATGCCTGCAGGATCGGCGGCACGTGCCGGGCGACCACGTCTCCGTCGGTCGCGTACGTGCGCGTGTCGCGTGTCGGGTCGTTGCCGGACGACGGCGCGTGGACCGCAGTGTCGTCTTCATAAATTACGAGCAGACGGGTCAACGGCGCGTCCGGCTGCCGGACGGTGTGGCTCGTCAAACCGGAATCGGCGCTACCCCCGATTACCGGCCCGGGGCCCATGTGGAGCGGGACCGTTGCGCGCGGGACTTCCTGCGCGATGGCCGGAAACACCGCACCCAGTGCGGCGACCCAGCACGCGGCAGCCATCGACGATCTTTTCATTGCGCTGTCCTGTCTTGGAGCAATCCACGAGCATAGCCCAGTGCCTGGGCTGCGTGGGCGCTGCGCCCGGGTTGACCGGCTGGCCCGGACGCGCGTACGTGCTTGCCGGCCGGCCGCCTTCGACTCGCCCGGGCGCCGACCGAATCGCTCGAGCGGCACGGGCAATGCTCAAAAAAAAACAAAGCCGGCACAAGGCCGGCTTCGTCATCGACACGCACGACACCGCGCGCCTCCATTCACCGCATGCACGCCGCGGCCAGCTTCCCGACCGCGATCACCGCCTGCTCGATCTCCGGCGACCACGGGCTGCTGTAGTTCAACCGGATGAAGTTCCGGTAGTTGTCGGTGATCGAGAACATGTAGCCCGGCCCGATCGTGATGCCCTGCTCCAGCGCGAGCTGATACAGCCGCATCGCGTCGACCTGTGCGGGCAACTCGACCCACAACACGTAGCCGCCCGCCGGGCTGGAAATGCGCGTGCCTTCCGGGAAGAACCGCGACACCATCGCCCGCATCAGGTTCGCCTGCTGCGCATACGCCTTGCGCAAGCGCCGCAGGTGATGCTCGTAGCCGTCGCGTTCCAGAAACTCCGCGATCGCCAGCTGCGGCAGCGACGGTGTCGCCAGCGTATTCAGGAATTTCAGCTTCTCGACCTGATCGCGATAACGGCCCGGCAGCGCCCAGCCGATCCGGTAGGCGGCCGTCAGGCTCTTCGAGAACGACGAGCAATGCAGCACGATCCCGGTCCGGTCGTAGGACTTCAGCGAACTCGGATGCGTATCGCCGAAGTACAGTTCGTTGTACACGCCGTTCTCGATCAGCGGCATGCCCGTCTTCGTTGCGAACTCAACCAGCTCGCGTTTGCGCTCGTCAGGCATCTGGAAGCCGAGCGGATTCTGGAAGTTCGGCATCACCATGCACGCGGCAATCGGCTGCGACTTCGCGATCGCGGCCAGCGCCGCGATGTCGATCCCGTATTCCGGATGCGTCGCGACTTCGATCGCCTTCATCCCCATCCGCTCGATCGCATGCAGCATCGCGTAGAACGTCGGCGATTCCACCGCGATCGTGTCGCCCGGCTTCGCAACGGCTTGCAGGCACAGGTTGATCGCCTCTGTCGCGCCAACCGTCACGATGATCTCGTTCGGGTCCACCGACATCCCGTTTTCCAGGTAGCGGCGCGCGATTTGGCGAATCAGCCGCGGATGGCCGGGCGGCAAGCCATCCGTCACGCCCCACAGCGACTTGTCGCGGCCGGCTGCGTACGCGTAGCGGTTCAGCTTCTCGAACGGAAACAGGCTCGGGTCCGGGTACGGCGAGCCGAGCGGCACCGCGTCGTCGGTGCCGATCGAGCGCAGCGTCGACAGCACGAGCCGGCTCACGTCGACCGACGACGAGATCGCGATCGGCTTCGACGGCCGCAGTTCGCGCACCGGCGCGTGACTGTCGTCGCGCCGCAGGTTCACGAAATAGCCCGACTGCGGCCGGCTTTCGAGCAGTCCGCGGCTTTCCAGCAGCAGATACGCATGCAGCACGGTCGTGATGCTGATCCGGTGCTGCTGGCTCGCCTGCCGCACCGACGGAATCCGGTCGCCGTGCCGGTACACGCCCTGGCGGATCAGGCGCTCGATGTCGTCCGCGAGTTTTTCATAGAGTTTCATCGTGCGTCTCCCGCCGGCATGCGCAGCCGCGCCGCCATGCCGTGTGCGTCCGACACGCACGTGTTTCGCCCGCCGACCGGGCCGTCGTGATTCCTGATCTTTCCCTCCGGTTTTGCCTTTTCCATCGCACTGGCTCTCTCTTGAAGATGCGCCAACAGGGTTCCGGTACGACTGGATCTGCGGCACTGTGCACTTGATGATGGAATATTAAGAGCAGAACAGTTGGCGGCGAGTACACACATCGACCACGCGAACAAGAGTACAGTTCGGCGCGAATCGCGCATTGTGAGAGAACTGTACGTCTTATGAAATGGCCGGACGGCCGAAAACCTTGCGCAGCAAGGCCGTATCGGCCGGGAAAGCCCGTCGCGCGGGTATTCGTCCGACTGTCTCGATAGCGGTGCAATACTGTGCGACCGCACGGTTTTCATTGCCGGAGTCAGACCCATGCCGCACACGATCGAACCAGCAGCCGGCCTCGGCGGCGCGATCCGCGCCGCCCGACCAGTACAGATGACGAAATGGTGTCAGAACGTAACGACCGACCGCGCCGGCACCGGTGCATCGCGCGCCTCCGGCAAGGAAACCGCCCATGACTGATCGCGATCTCGCCGCGCGGCTCGTCGCGCGACTGACCGGCAACGCCGACCATCCGCGCTTCACCGGCGCGCCGATCGACCTGTCGACGCTCGATGCCCACACGCTCGGCGCGGTCTGGCCGGCGCTGCGTCGCGCCGAGCACGCGCTCATGCTGCACGACCACGCATACGACGACCCGCGCGCCGAATTCGCACGCTGGCTGCGCGGGCAGATCGATGCGGTCGGCCTCGTGCCGCTCGTCGACGCCGATGCCGCACTCGAACTGTTCCGCGACATTCCGCCCGGCGGATGGAGACGCGCGCTGGAAGACCTGCCCTGCCTCGACGCGCTGCCGTCGCCCGCGCTGCAGGCCGAGCTCGCGCGCATCGCGGGCGAACCGGAAGACGGCGAGATCGGCGCGAAATCCGCCTATGGCGCATACGCGCTCGACTGGTTCGCCGGCCGCCGCGACTTCTCCGCACGGCGCGATGCGTATGCGCAGGCGCTGGCGGATTCGCCGTTTCGCGTACGCGAACTCGACGTGCTACCCGAACTCGGAGCGGCCGCGCTGCTCGCACTGGCCGCGACGAACGACGGTTATTTCGCACCAAAGCGGCTGTGGCTCGACCTCAACGACCCGGCCGTCACGCTCGCGGAAGACGCCGCGTATGTCGGATTCGCGCGCGACGCGCTGACCGAGGCCGCGCAACAGGTCGCCGCGCTTCATGCCGGCGCCGTGCCGTACGAAGCCGATCGTGCCTTCACGACCGACGACGCGCAGGTCGTCGCGCGCGCCGCGCGCGTAGCCGCCTATCGCGACGAAGCATGGCTGCGCCCGCTGATCGGGTCGCTGCTGACCGGCGTATGCGTGGCGCCGACAACCGCGAAAACGGCGCCGTCGCAGTCGCTCGCGATCGCACTCGGCCACGCGGTCGAGACGATCCCGACGCCCGAGAGCGTGCGTGCGCTGCGCGACGCACTGGCCGCCGTACGTCACGCCGGCGTGCAGAAAAAGCTCGCGCGCAACCTGAAGCCGGCCGAACGCGCACTCGGCGAGCGGCCGCATACGGCACTGCGCATGACGCTCGACGCGAAACCGGACAAGAAGCAGCTCGCGATGCTCGCCACGTGCATGGAAGCCGGCTTCTGGCAGCCGATGTCGCTCGGTCATGCCGAATGGCGCGAGCGGCTCGTCGATGCGCCGGCCGGCGCCGCATTCTCCGCGCGGATGATCTGGCAAGCGCGCGACCGTGATGGATCGACGCAATCATTCATCCCCGACATCGCGAAAGGCAAGGTCGTGCTGCGCGACGTGAGCGGGCACGCATGCGACCTCGCGGATGATTGCGAGATCCGGCTCTGGCATCCGCTGCTGGCCGACGCGGACGAGCGGCTCGCGTGGCAGCGCGCGATCGTCGCCCGCACGCTCCGGCAACCGGTCAGGCAGGCGTTCCGCGAGTACTACGTGCCGGCCGACGGCGACGCGTCGGCCAGCGATTCCGCGATGTTCGAAGGTCACGTGCTGTCGAGCCGGCCGCTGCTCGGCGTCGCGCGCCGCGAAGGCTGGTCGATCCGCGCGTACGACGACGGGCTCGCCCGCGAATTCGGCGACGTACGCGCAACCTTCCTCGTCGATGCGCGGCTCTTTCCCGGAACGGAGGGCCACGGCACCTCGCGCCGGCTGCATTTCGAGCGCCGGCACGACCGGCGCTGGGTGCCGCTGCCGATCGGCAAGATCGACGCGGTCGTGTTCTCCGAAGTGGCGCGCGCGGTCGACCTGCTCGTCAGCGTGGCCGCGTTCGCGCTCGACGACGATGCGACACGCGCGGCGACCGCCTCGCTTGCAGCGGACCCGGCCCGCCTGCGCGAGCTCGAATCCGAACGCTGGCAGCGCCTGAACCGGTTGTCGGATCTGCCGCTCGGCGTGATGGCGCGGCATCGCAAGCACGTGCTGTCGCTCGTGTTCGCCGAACCGGTTGCGCAAGGGAAGATCACGATCGACGAACGCCACGTGCGTGTCGGCGCGTGGTCGGTGCATTGCGCGACCGGCCGCGTGACGCGCGACGGCGAGCCTGTCGATACCGCGATCGAGCCGCCGCCGTCGCCGCTGCGTGCGGTGCCGTGGCTGCCCTACGACGAAGCGCTGTTGCAGCGGATCGTCGACGTCGTCGCGGATCTGCTCGACTAGCGCCTGTTCACGCCCTGGCCGCGGTCAGATCGAGCCGAACAGCGCGCGCGGCCGGTCCTTCAGCGTGCCTGACAGGATCCGCAGCCCGTTGACGAGCTCGTCGCGCGTGGCCGGGCACGCGAGGTTGATGCGCACGCCGTGCTCGATTTCCGCGCGGTCGACCGCGAACGTCGACGACGGCATCACGATCACGCCGCGCGCCTTCGCGTTCGCGGCGAAATCGTCGGCGCGCCAGGGCGGCGGCAGCCGCAGCCACACGAACATGCATGCCGGGTCCGACTTCAGTTGCCCGGCCGGCAGCAGCTCCCGTGCGAGATCGACGCGTGCGCGGATCTCCGCGAGCTGCGCGGCCATGATCCGCTCGGCCGTGCCGTCCTCGATCCATACCGTCGCGATCAGCATCGACGTCGGTGCAGGCATCCATGCGGTCGTACGCACGGCTTCCGCGCACAGTGCGACGCTGTCGCGCGGGCAGCTCAGGTAGCCGAGGCGCAGCCCCGGCGCGAGGATCTTCGACGTCGCGCCGATATGGAACGTCAGCTCGGGACACAGCCCCGCGATCGCCGGCAGCCGGTCGCGCACGAGCGGCCCGTATACATCGTCCTCGATGATCGTCACGTGATGGCGGCGGGCAATGTCGACGAGCGCCATCCGGCGCGCGAGGCTCATCGTCGTCACGGTCGGGTTCTGCAGGTTCGGCACGACGAAGATCGCCTTGACCGGCATGCGCTGGCAGATCCGTTCGATCTCGTCGGGCAGCAGGCCGTCATCGTCGGCCGGCGCGCTGACGATCTCGAACTGGAATACCGGCGCGAGTGCCTTGAGGCCGTAGTACGTGAGGCGATCGGCGACGATCACGCCGTCGGTGCCGATCAGGCTGTTCAGCACCGCATACAGCCCGTGCTGCGCACCGCTCGTGACGACCACCTGGTCGCGCGACGGCGTGAAGCCGGGCGCGGCGAGCCACTGCGCGCCGGCCGCGCGCGCCCAGTCGGGGCCTTGCGGCGGCTGGTATTCCTGCAACGCGGCGAAACGCGGGTCGTTCGGCAGCGTGCCGAACGTCTGCGCGAGGCGCGCGAGAAATTCACCGGTGGCCGGCCGGTTGACGGTCAGGTCGATCACGCCGTTGCCGGCCGCGAGCGACGCGCGAGCCGGCTCGATGCTTGGCATCGCACCGCCGGTGACGAGCGAGCCGCGCCGCTTGCTGCCGATCACGAGGCCGCGCAGCTGCAGTTCCTTGTACGCACGCGACACGGTCGACACGTTGATGCCGAGCTCGGTCGCGAGCTGGCGCTGCGGCGGCAGGCGGCTGCCCGGCGGATACATGCCGTTGCGGATTTCCGCCTCGATCGAGCTCGATACCTCGACATAAGTCGGCCGCTTCGCCTGCGCCGGCAGGCCGCTGTCGCGCTCGCCTGAAAGTTTGTCTGATGCCATTTGTCGCCCGTGACCACACAAAAAGCGTTTGTCTGCCGTTTTGACTTGCCCAGCGATTGTATATGACATCCCCGCCCCGTCAAACGCTTACGGAAAAGTCTGCTGAATCAATGGATTGGAATCGGGTAAACACTAGCGCCACACAATCGCTTTTTGATTGCACACAAAAAATTACTGTGTGATTCTTGATCGCAACTTTGTGTGAATCACGTGGACCGGAGGGGAAGCGTCATGGCGAATGTCGCCATCGTGGGTGCAGGCTTCATCGGGCTCGGCGCGGCGGCATGGCTGCAGCGCGACGGGCATCGCGTGACCCTGTTCGATCCGGCCGGCGTCGGCCAGGGCGCGTCGTTCGGCAATGCCGCGACGTTCGCGCCGTACGGCTGCGTGCCGGTGAACGGCCCGTCCGTGTTCCGCAACATGCCGCACTTCCTGTTCGCGGCCGATAGCCCGCTGCGCATCCGCTGGCCCTACCTGCTGCATGGCGCACCGTGGCTCGCGCGGTTCCTGCTGGCCTCGACGCCCGCGCGCCACGCACGCAGCGCGAGCGCGCTGGCCGCGCTGCTGTCGCGCGCCGCCGACGGCTATGCGCCGCTGCTCGCTGCGCCGCGGCTCGCGGCGTTCGTGCGGCCGCGCGAATGCCTGTACCTGTACACGCGGCAGGCGTCGTTCGACGCCGCGCAACCGTCACTCGCGCTGCGGCGCCGGCTCGGCGTGCCGTTCGAGACGCTCGACGCGAGCGCGATCCGCGCGCTCGAGCCCGCGCTTGCACCGATCTTCACGCGCGGCGTGCTGTTCGTCGGCAGCTGGCATTTTTCCGATCCGCATGGCTTTCTCGGCGAGCTGTTCGCGCAACTCGCCGGCGGCGGCGCAACGCTCGAACGCGCGCGCGTCGAGCGGATCGCGCCCGCCGGCGACAGCGTGACCGTGCAGTCGGGCGGCACGGTGCGCGCGTTCGATCATGTCGTCATCGCCGCGGGCGCCCGCTCGCGCGACTTCGCGGCCGCGTGCGGCGACGCGGTGCCGCTCGATACCGAGCGCGGTTATCACGTGCAGTTCGGCGCACCCGGGCAGGTCGTCACGCGGCCGGTCGGCTGGGCCGAACGCGGCTTCTACATGACGCCGCTCGACGAAGGGCTGCGCGCGGCCGGCACCGTCGAACTCGGCGGCTTCGACGCGCCGATGAACCCGTCGCTCGTCGCGCTGCTCACGCGCTCCGCACGCGAAGCCGTGCCGTCGCTCGGCGCGCCGATGCGCAACTGGCTCGGTTTCCGGCCAACATTGCCCGACGGCGTACCCGTGATCGGCCGCGCGCGTGGCAGCGCACGCGTGATCCACGCATTCGGTCATCAGCATCTCGGCGTGACGCTCGCCGGCATCACCGGGCGGATCGTCGCCGACCTCGTCGCCCAGCGCGCACCGCCGCTGGACCTCACGCCGTACCGGGCCGCGCGATTCTGACGCGCGCCACGACTTCCACCAACGCAAGGAGAGGCATCATGCATCGTCGAAACTGGCTGGTATGGCTGGCCGTCTGCTCGATCGGCACGATCGCGGGGGCCGCACGGGCCGCCGACCCCGAAACCGTCAAGATCGGCTTCGCCGGCCCGCTGACGGGGCCGGTCGCGCGCGTCGGCAAGGATCTTCAATACGGTGCGCAGCTCGCACTCGACGAGGAAAACGCGAAGCATCCGACCATCGGCGGCAAGCCCGTGCGCTTCGTGCTCGACGTGCAGGACGACCAGGCCGATCCGCGCATCGCGATCCAGGTCGCGCAGAAGCTCGTCGACGACGGGGTGGTCGGCGTGATCGGCCACTACAACTCGGGCTGCAGCATTCCCGCGTCGGCCGTCTACAAGCAGGCGAACGTCGCGATGATCACGCCCGGCTCGACCAATCCGCAGCTGACGATGCAGGGCTTCAAGAACGTGTTCCGCACGATGGGGCACGACGGTGTCGGCGGCGTGGTGGCCGGCCGCTTCGCGGTCGAGCAGTTGAAGGCGAAGCGGATCGGCATCATCGACGATCGCACCGCGTTCGGCCAGGGCCTCGCCGACGCCTTCGAGAAAGGCGTGAAGGACGCGCACGGCAGCATCGTCGGCCGCGAATACACGAACGACAAGGCCGTCGATTTCCGCGGCATCCTGACGACGATGAAGAGCAACAACGTCGACCTGCTGTTCTTCGGCGGGCTCGACGAACAGGGCGCGATGCTCGTCAAGCAGATGCGCTCGCTCGGCATCCGCGCGCAGCTGTTCGGCGCCGGCGCACTGAAAAGCAACGCATTCCTGAAGATCGCCGGCAACGCGGGCGAAGGCACGCAGGATCTCGAGCCCGGCCCCGCGCTCGACAAGCTGCCGTCCGCCGTCGCGTTCGCGCAGCGCTACAAGGCGCGCTTCAACCAGGACGTCGAGCTGTACGCACCGTTCGCATACGACGCGGCGCTCGCGATGATCGCGGCGGTCCGCAAGGCCGATTCGCTCGATCGCGCCAGGATCGTCGCGAGCCTGCCGGGCGTGTCGGTGACCGGCGTGACCGGCAAGATTTCGTTCGACGAGCGCGGCGACCTGATCAAGCCGCCGTACACGCTGTTCCGTGTCGAACAGGGGCAATGGCACAGCATCCGCACCGTCGGCGGCGCATCGAACTGACGCCGGGCGGCGCGGCGGCGGATCGCACCGTCAGCGCGCCGCCTGCTGCCGCTGCACCTCCTGCGCTTTCATCTGCAGATACGCGCTTCGCTCGACTTCGTGCAGTTGCTGCGGATACTGCTCGGTTGCGTCGAACCAGCGCGCGAGGCGCTGGTCGAGCGGCTTGTCGAGCGTCGCGAGATACGTGTCGATCGCGAGGTAGTAGCGCATCGTGTTGCGCTCCAGCAGCCCGCGCACGCCGCCGATGTACTGCGGCTGCGCGGCCGATGCGCCGACGTTCGTGAACCCGACCTTGTCGCTGCCGACCGTCGCGAGGTAGGTCTTCATCGCCATCCGGCCGACCGTGCCGAAACCATACGAATACGTGAGATGCAGGAACGTGCGCGACGCGCCGACCGGCACGGCCTCCAGCGCGATCCGGTAATCCTTCGTGCCCATCGGGCCGCTGTCGGCGGTCAGGTCGACCTGGAAGTAGTCGGGCGTCGCGGCCGCCACGCGATAGCGGAACTGCACGCGATAGGTATCCGACAGCTTCTGCTGGATCTTGCGGCCGAGGTTCACGTCGAGCACCGGGCCGTTGCTGTCGCTCGACGCATGACAGTATTTCGTGTTCAGGTGCAGGATCAGCACCGCGCACCAGTTCGCGGGGCCTTGCGCGGGATCGTTGAGCTGGCCGTTCACGGCCGCGAACGGATGGTCGACCACGGCGTAGATGTCGCCCTTCAGCGACGACGACGCCTCCGCCGATTCAAGGACCAGCGGCCGGTGAAACGCGTTGTCCTTCAGTTGCGCGCCGAGGCTGCGATAACGATCGAGCAGCGCGGCCGCGCCGTTCGTGCCATCGGCGCCGAACGACAGCACGCTCCAGCCGACACACAGGGTCGCAACGAGCGCGTGCCAGACGCGGCGGGCACGCCACGCGCCGCGCGGATGTCCGGATGTCTCCATTCTTGTACTCCCTGCCGCGCGAGGGTCGCGCGCATGTGTCACAGAATACGCCGGCATGTCGCACTACCGCTATCGGCTCCGCTTCACCGGCATCGGCAACTGCGCGGCGGTGATCCGGATCAGTGCGGACAGCCATTCGCGGTCATCCCAGCGATCGCCGGCGATGACGAGGTGCGGTTTCGCGGTCGGATACGGCGGGCCTTCCTCGCAGGCGCCGAGATACGCGCGCCCTTCCGGTGTCGGCTTCACGAACAGCCGGTCGTCGCAGACGAGCGCGACCATCCTGCCGTCGCAATAGATGCCGTATTCTCCGAACATCTTGCGGGCCGATACCGCGCCGGCCGCCGCGATCTGCTCGACGATGAAATCGACCGTGCTCTGGCTCGATGCCATTCACTGCTCCTCGCAAAGCATTTATGACCGTCGTGTGCGCCGACCGTTCCGCTCCATCGGCAGATACGCTGCGGCGCATCATCCGTTCGTCGACGGAAAGCCTGTTCCAGCACAGGTGCGCCTCCCCGGCCGACAATCTCCTGACACACCTGACAGTTACGTCACGGCGCGATGAATCGTCCAATAGCGCTTCACAAAAATCCGGCTTCGATCGTGCATCGGATGCGACGCGCGGGCCGACTGGCCGGACAATGGTGTGCCCCGAAGCATCACGACGAGGATTTCGATGAGCGTACCCGCCCACTTCCCCGCATGGCTCAGGCAAGCCTACGAACGATGCAGGTATCTCGTCCCCGGCGCGATGCTGAGCGAGACGATTCCGGTCGATGGCGCTGCATTGCGTGTCACGGCCGAGGACGTCATCGCACCCGACGACGTTCCTTCCGTTGCGCTTGCCGCCGGCCACGGCTACGCGTTGCGTGCGGCCGATACGGCAACGGCCTCCCGCGCCGAACCCGTCGAGCTCGATTGCGAACTCGGGCTGGCCGCGCTGGCGTCACGCACGGCCAGCCCGGCCGCCCGTGCGCTCGCCCCACGGCGAGCGGCCAGCATTCCAGCCTACGTCGCCATGCCGGATCACGCCGACACGGTGGTGCCGAAGACGGAGCATCGATGGATCGACGGAAACGCGGGCGCACGCCTGCGGTTCAATGCGCCGCTGGCGGCCGGACAGCACGTGGTCGCCGTCGGCAGTGAATTTCGGAAAGGACAGGTGCTGCTCGCGAAAGGGATGCGGATCACGCCCGCACGGCAGGCGGTGCTGATCGCGGCGGGCGTGCGCGACATTGCCGTCACGAAGCGGCCGCGTATCGGCGTCGTGATCGCCGGCTACGACAGCGTGCCGCCGGGCCACGCACGCGAACCCTGGCAGCGATTCGACTCGATCGGGCCGTATCTGCGTGCGGTGCTGCGGCAATGGGGTTACGAGGTGCCGGCCGTCGAGATCCTGCCGTTGCCCTCGTCGTTTCCGTGGTCGTCCGAGGTCGAACGCAACGAACGGGAATTCAAGCAACGGCTGGGCGCGCTTTCCGGCCGTTACGACCTGATTGTCGGTGCCGGATTGCCGGCTGGTGCACCGTTCGAGATTCGCGGCCTGAATGCGCAGACGATGTACTCGAACAGTCGCGAGACGATCGGGATCAAGCAAACACCCGGCGACCGGTTCAATGTCGGACGGAGCGACGACCGTTCGCCGCCGACGAAGTGGACCGTGCAATCCACCAGGCCGGATGGCTCCGTCTACCGCACGGAAGCGTTCGTCAGCTACGACCAGGCCGTACTGGTCAATCTGCCGGGCCATACGAGCGGCGTCGCCGCGCTGATGCACGCGATCGTCCCGCACGTGCTCGATCTGCTGGAACATGTTGCGGCGCCGGGACCATACTGGGAAACCGCGCTGACCGCGCACGACATCGCACCCGATGCCGAATGCAACGGGATGCGATGGGGCACCCTGTCCGCAACCGAACGCGGCGAAGCGCGAGTCCGCCTGCTGCCGTTCCAGGGTGACGGGCCGATTCGCGGTATCGCCGAAGCCGATGTGCTCGTCGCGATCCCGGCGGGCGTCGATGTGCTGCCGGCCGGGACGCCCGTTCTGTTTCTGCGGCTGGACGGTACGGGCACGCGCACATCGCCCACCGCCGTGACGCCGGACGACCCCGCGAACGTTCCGGCGCAACCGCCGCAGACCGCACCCTACCCCGACGCACCGGTTGCCGGCACCGCGACGCCCGATGTTCGCGGCGCGTGGACCCGCATCGAACACGCGATCGCCGCGCATCCCGCCAGCTTGCCGGGCGGCCTGAACGGGCCGGCCGACGATCATGTGCTTGCCGAACTGCATGCCGCACTGGGTTCGACGCTGCCCGATGACGTGATCGAGAGCCTCCGGCTGCACGACGGGCAAGCCGACCCAGACGCCGTCTTCACCGAAAGCGACGCATTGCTCAGCGCGCAGGAGATCGTCGCGCAATGGTCGATCTGGCAGAAACTCGTTTCCGGCGGCGACTTCGACGGCATGACGTCGGAACCCGATGCCGGCATCCGCGACGACTGGTACAACCTCAAGTGGATTCCGTTCACGCACGACGGCAGTGGCAATCATCTCTGCCTCGACCTCGATCCCGCGGAAGGCGGCGTGATCGGCCAGGTGATCCGCGTGTGGCATGACGACGAGCTGCGTGAGCACGTCGCATCGAGTTACGCGGAATGGCTCGCGCGCGTGGCGGCGGAACGCGACGGCGCGGCCGCCGGTTGACCGGCTCGGGCAAACGAGCGGAAGCGCCGCCGCGCCATCCGCTTACTTGTCGGCGGCAAACGCACTCGACATCTGCCGCGCGCGCTTCACATCGTCGCCGTGCAGATAAATCGACGTCGTCGAGATCGACGCATGCCGCAGGTTGTCGCGCACCGTCGTCAGCTCCGCGCCGCGCGCAAGCGCGTGCGTCGCATGCGTATGCCGCATCCAGTGCGGGCTCGCCTGGCGCAGCTTCTGCGCGAGCGCCGGGTTATCGGCCTCGACGGCCTCGGCCGTCTGCGCAAAGAATCGCTGCATCACCTTCCACAACCGCACGCTCGTGATCGCGGCCGCCTCGTCTTCCGCCAGGCTCGCGATCAGCGGCGTATCGGGCCGCCAGCGCACCGGTGTGACCGGCAGCCGGCGCGCGACCAGATAGCGGTCGAGCGCCGTGCGCGCGAGCGGCGGCAGCGCGACGCGTGCGGCCTTGCTCCCCTTGCCGATCACCTTCAGCCACGCGTCGCCGTGCGCGTCCGTCTCGATGCCGCCGAGCGTCGCGCCAACCAGCTCGCTCGCGCGCAGCCCGGTCGCATAGCCGAAATCGAGAATGAAGCGCAGCCGTTGCGCGGCAGCCGGCGTCCAGCCCGCCTGCGGCGCACCGTCAGCCGTGCGCTTGCGGAACTCGAGCCCGTCGGCGATCGTGCGGACCAGCAGCCACTCGCCTTCGGTGAACGCATGCGATGTATCGAGTGCGTTCGCGCCGCGCGTATCGCGCACCTTCACGCCCGCGAACGGATTCGCGAGCAGGTAGCGCTGCTCGATCAGCCAGCGGAACAGCGCGCCGAGCACCGATAGCGTGTACGCGGCCGAGCGCGCGGAGAGCGCACCCGAGAACGGCCGCCAGTCGGGCGCACCGCGCGGCCGCACGGGCCCGACCCAGCGCTCGTGCGGCGTCGGGCGGCGGATGAACGCGCGATACGCGACCGCATCCTCGGTCGTCAGCGACGACAGCGCGCGGCCGCGCTCGACGATTGCCCACAGGATCAGCCGCTCGGCCTCCTTCCGGTATGCACGCCGCGTCGCGGCCGATTCGTGCAGCGACAGCCATGCATGCACGGCCGCGTAGTCGTTGTCCGCGTCGAGCGTGCTGGTCGCGCGCGGCGCGCGGAACGTGCCGGCCGAACCGTCGACCTCGTGCGGCAGCTTCAGCTGTTCCCACGGCACGATGCTGCCGCGCGGCGTCGCGGCGATCAGCGCGCGCGCCCGTTCGGTCAGGTCCGGATGCGCGGCGAAGAACGCCTCGATGCGCCGTGCGCTGGCCACGCCGAGGCCCGCGATCGCGCTCCACCACTGGCGCCGGCGCGGAATCCGCACCGTCAGGTCGGCCAGCGTCGCGATGCCGTGCGCACGCAGCGCGACGACCGCGCGCGCAGGCAGCCACAGGCCGACGTCGTCGCTGATCTGCGGGAATGGCGCACGCGCATGACGCAGCAGGCCGATCGCTTCGGTTGCCGCTTTCGCCTCCCGTAAACGCTCACCGTCGGAATGACCGAGCCGTTCCGCGAGATCGGGCCGACCGGCCTGCCGCGCGACGCGCACGAGGCGACGGCGAATCGCGCCGATCACACCGCGCGCCGATCGCCCCTCACCCAGGCGATCGGGCAAGTAGCGCTCGACGGCCTGACGCACGGTCATGCCCGCATACCACGCACGCAGCGCGGCCAGTTCGTCGGCGTCGGGAAAGCCTGCGGGCGCAGGCGCGGAATCGGGGGATGGCGGTGAAATGAGGCGCGGTTTCATGGGCGCCAGTTTGACAGAAGCGCGTGCGGCCGAGTATCGACAATCGACATCGTCCGGGAAAAACGGCGCTCGGGGGGCTCTGATGGCTTCAAGACAGCGCTTGAACAGGTCCGTCGGGCACGCGCAGGCGACATGGCGAATTCATGTACCGCCGCGGATCGAGCGAAGCCAAATTAACTTCAAAATCGATCCCGGCACAAAGGTCCCTCGTTTTCATTGTTGTCGCGCTCGCGTTGTTGTTGTCGTTCTTCGAGCACTATAGTGCCTGCGCGCATTCCTTCAAGAAGAGATGCGCCTTCCCGCGTCACTCCTCCCCTTTCGCGCCCGGATTGAGCATCACGACGAAGCCGGCCACGCCGACGATCAACGCGATCGCGCCGCCGCGCAGCGCCATCGTTTCGTCGAACAGCAGCCCCGTCACGACGGCCATCATCCCCGCGAGCGACACGAACACGGCAATCGCCGCGACGACGATGCGGTACTGGCGGCGTATCATCGCGCGCTCGCCGCGTTACGCTGCCACGACCGCCGGCTCGTCGGCGTCGCCGCCGCGAATCAGCAGCACCGGGCAGTTCGAGCCGCGCACGAAGCGCTCGGCGACGCTGCCGAGCAGCACGCGCCGGATGCCGCGCCGCCCGTGCGTGCCGACCACCGCGAGATCGATGCCGCGCTCCTTCACGTAACGTTGCAGGCGCTCCGCGATATCCTCGCCGATGCTCTCGGTCTCGACGAGTTCGGCTTCGCCGTTTGCGCCGGCCAGCGCGATGATCTGTTCGGCTTCGCGCAGCACCTTGCGCCCGTCGTCGCGGATTTCCTCGACGAGCGCGTGGGGATCGATACGGCCCGCATAAGTGAACAGCACCGACTTGTCGACCACATACACGACGCTGACGTGCGTATCGCCCGCCAGCGCCACCTTCACGGCCTCGGCAAGCGCCTGTTTCGACGAAGCGCTGCCGTCGACGGCCACCATGATCTTTTCGTACATGCGAACCTCGCTGGGGTGAACTGCCGCGTGCGATATCGCGCGCGGCCATGTCACCATCATCGGCCGGCGACGGATTCGGATGTTGACGACGATCAAGCGGGCGGGCAGCCTGCCTGCGACCGGACGACGCGGGCGCCGCGCGGCGACGCCGGCGCCCGTGCCGTCATCGCGCGTGCGGCGCGCGGTACTTGTAGGTATCGAACCCGCTGGCTTTCGACCATGCGCTGGCGACCGCATCCACGTCCTGTCCCGCGAACGGCAGCACCGTATCGGGCTGGGCGCCGTGCCGATAGTTCGGCCCGGTGAACTCGGGATCGGCCGCATAACCGAAGTACGCGTTGCCGCTCCACACGATGTTCGCGTAGCTACCCTGCGGATTCTTCGTCCGGAAGATCGCGCCACTGTCCGATGCGTTGTAGAAGCGGTTGCCCGTCACCTGGAACGCGTTCGCATAGCTGAGGTTCTCGACGATCGGCGTCACCAGCCCCGGCGTGCGCGTGATCACCACGTTGTCGCGCACGACGGAATCGGCCGATCCTGCTGCCGAAATGATCCGCCGCTTGTCGTTCAGGCTCAGGTTGTTTTCGACGATTGCGCCCGTCTCCTGCGCCGTGTGACCCAGCCCGTCGGAACCGCATCCGCAGAACAGCATCAGCCCGCCGTCGTTGTCGTGGCTGAAATTCGCGGCCACGCGCGTGTTGCGCGTGCCGAGATCGGCGTCGAACGCCATCCCGTCGCCAGCCTCGATGTTGTTCTGCAACCGCACGCCGTTGACCTCGTTGTACTGGAACAGCGCATCGTCGGTGTTGATCGCCCAGGCGCCGGCGCTGTTGCCCGGTGCACGCATCCAGATGTCGTACAGGTGGTTCGCCTCGACCTTCGGCGCGGTCGCCGTGCGCACGATGATGCCGTCGCCGCCGACGTTGTGGATCAGGTTGTTGCGGAGTACGACACGCGTCATCGGGAAATAATCCGACGCTGCCTGCGTGGCGGGATTCGTCAGGTAGGCCGGATTGCCCTTGTACGGCGGATAGTCTCCGCACGGTGCACCGCCCTCGCGGCACATCCACGCGGATCGCGTCGACAGTGCGACTGCATCGACGTTGTAGATCTCGCTGTTCTCGACCGCGATGTCGTCGAACCTGGTCGGCTTCTCCTTCGTGCCGACGACTTCGTTGTCGCGCGTCACCTCGAACAGCATCCCGCCGGTCGTCTTGTACGAGCCGACCGTATTGCCCGCGACGTCCTTCAGATAGCCGCGAACGTGATGCACGTATACGTCGTCGACCGCATAGTGGCTGCCCGTGCCGTAATCCTCGAGCCGCACGTACAGCCCGAGGCGACCGCCTGGCGTCGTCGCATCGTTGGTCAACTCCAGCGAACGAATCTCCCAGTACTGCGTGTTGTACAGGTAGATCGCCGCGCGGTTCACGGTTGGGTTATCCGATTTGCACAGCGAGTAGTAGCCGCTGAACCCGCCCGGCGTCTTGTGCTGCTCGGTGACCGACTGGTCGGGGTCGGCCGCCGTATCGGCACAGCCGGCCGCGATCACGGGGCGCGATGCCTTCGGGTCGCCGTACGCGTCGACGACGATGGGCGCGCCGGCCGCGCCGGTACTGCCCGGTGCGGGCGTAAAGCTGCCGTTGCAGGTAGTGCCGCGCTTGAAGCGCACGTGTGTGCCGGGCGCGAGCACGATCCGGTTCAGCGTCGCGAGATCATGGATCGGATTCGCCGGGGTGCCGAGCGTCGCGGGCGAGCCTGTTCCAGTCGAGCCGAGCGAACAGTCGACGTGCAGCGTGCCCGGCGTCGCGCCGTCCGCCCGTCCAGCCGCGGGCGCAGCGGCGAGTTGCTGCCCCGCCACGCCATCCGCCGATTCTCCACCGCCGCATGCGGCAAGCGCGCCGATCAGCGGCGCCACGACAATCTTCCAGTGTTTCAAAGTCAGTCTCCCGAAATATTGCATTCGCGATCCGGCATCGGGTCGACCGCTGGTCGTTCCGCATGCCGGCCGCCCATTCCGGCAGCCGGTTCGTCCAGACGACCCGGTGCCCTCTCGCTTGCCGCGGGCAACAGCCCTGCCCGCTCGGCCAGCACCCACAAACCGGCTGCCGCCGCGCCGTCGATCGTGTCCACCGGCGGCCAGCCGAACAATGAAGCCGCGTGCCGGTAACGCGCACACAACGCGGCATCGCCAATCAGCATCGGCCGCGGCGCACGTGTGCCCGTGTCGGCGCCCGGCCCGTCGCCCTCCGCGGCGAGTCCTGCAAGCTCGTGCCCGATCAGCACGCCGGACAGGTAGTCGCGCTGCTCGTCGGCCGCCAGTTCGCCAGCCAGCAGCCGCGCGCGGCTGCCGAAGATCGTCGCGAGCAGCCCCGTCGCATGGCCGGCCTGCGCGGCGCGCACGCCGCGTTCGAATGCGTCGCGCGCGAACGCGGCCGGCGGCCGCATCGTGCGACCGAGCAGACTGTGCGTGCACAGCAGCGCGTACAGTTCGCCCGTCATGAACGTGCGGAAGCGCTCGATGTGCGAGCCGCGCACTGCGACCCATTTCGAATGCGTGCCCGGCAACCCGATCCACCGGGCAGGCGCCGAATCGTGCGCCGCGCCGCGCGCATGCAACGCACCGACGATCTGCGTCTCCTCGCCGCGCATCACGTTCGCGAGCGCGCCGCGCTGGATCAGCCCCGGCACGATATGCACGGTCACGCCGCGCGTCGCACGCACCGGCTGCAGCGACGCGCCGAGCCGCGCCGCATCGATCGGCACCTCCGCATACGGCGCCTCGCGCCAGCCCTGCGCGCTGCCGACCATGCCGGCCGCGACCACCGGCAAGTCCGGCCACGCGCCGAGCCACGCACCGCAGACATCCTCGAACGCCTCATCGCATGCGCCGGCGATCGCAATGCCCGCGCCACCGATCTGCATCACGCCCTTCGGGGCCGCGCGCTCGTCGAGCACGGTGCGCGCATCCGCCATCAGGTACGCACGCAGCGACGTGGTGCCCCAGTCAAGCGCGATCAGGTGAGGCAACGGTGATTGCCCATCGGCGCGTGGCGTTGCATCTTGCATAGGATTCCTCTGTTTGAAGGTTGTGGCTCGCCGCATGATTCATGCGTGGATCAGAAGAGCGTCTCGATCCCCGCGTAGATGCCCGTCTGCCCATGCCCCGGCATCGGCGATGCACCGAGCCCGCTGCCGTTGCCGAGCCCCGGCGACTGCGGGTTCACGCCCAGGTTCGCGTTCGCGCTGTTGAACACGTGCGCGGCCGTCGCATACAGGAACGTGCGCTTGGACAGGTCGTACATCGTGCCGAGCCCGAGGATCGTCGAGCGCCCTTCGCCGCTGTGGTCGGCGGTCCACTGGCCCGCGTCGATCTTCATCGAATAGACGGCGCCCTGCAGATGCAGGAACGGCGTCGCGTCGTACGTCAGGCCGCCCCAGTAGTAGTTCGCGGTGCGCGACAGGCCGGCCGGCGTGTCGGGCGCGCTGTAGCGCGTATAGCCGAGCTGCACCAGCGCGGGGCCGAAGCGCTGCCGCACGCCGATGAAGGCTTCCTGCGATGCGGTGAACAGGTTGTCCTCGCGGCCGTACTGGTTGCGGATCTCGTTCCAGATGGCGCGCACTTCGAAATCGCCGTGCGTGTACGCGACCGTTGCGCCGTCGGACAGGCCAGTCGCGTTCACGTTGTTCGGCGAGCCGCGCAGCCAGCCGTTCGAGCTGTTGCCGAGGTTCGCCTGCAGCGCGAACGAGAAACCGCCGAACTTCGGCGATTCGTAGCGAATCCCGTTCGACAGCTTCGGGCCGTTGCGGTACGACGTCAGCGACTCGACCGAATAGTTCTCCTCGAGCAGCGGATCGTACGACCAGATGTAGCTGTTGATGAACGAGCCCTGCCCGAGCCGGAGGAAACCGTAGCGCTCGTTCTTCAGCCCGACCCACGCGCCGCGCTGGAACAGCACGCCGCCGCCGTAGTTGCCGTTCGCCGCGTTGATCGACGATTCGAGCCAGAACACGGCCTGGTTGCCGCCACCGAGATCCTCCTTGCCGGTGATGCCGAGGATGCTCGTCCCCCAGTCGTTACCCTCCGAGAAGCGCGAACCCGTCGAATGCGGGCCGTTCTGCACGCCGCTCAGGTACTGCACGTCACCGCCGACGCGCCCCCATACGGTCACGCTCGATTGCGCCTGCGCCACGGCCGGCACCGCCAGGGCCAGCGCCGCGATCCACCCATACTGTCGCATCTAGATCTCCTCCTGCTTTTCGTTGACGTCTCGTCTGATTTGGGAAAACGCTTTCCCTTCAAAGCAAAAAAATATCGCGGCGGTGGTCGTGCGTCGTTTTCCGTTGCATCTCGAACGGAAGGCACGCGTGCTATGCTCGCGAAGTGGGAAAGCGCTTTCATTGTCGACGCGCGATTGCGCTTTTTCAAGAAAATTCTGGCCCTCCAAGGGATACTACCGAGTCCGGTCGCGCGGCACGCATGCGATGCCGCCGCACGGTCGCCACCGCCGGTGCGCATGCTATGCTCGCCGGCAAAATGCACTGACACTCACTTTCATCGTGGCCAAGATCAACGAAGTCGCCGCCGCTGCCGGCGTCTCCATCGGAACCGTCTCGAAGTTCATCAACAAGACGAAGCGCTTCTCGCCTGACGTCGAGCGCCGCATTGCCGAAGCAATCGCGCAACTCGACTACGAGTCGAACCCGCTCGCGCGCTCGATGGCCACCGGCCAGACGGGCGCGGTCGGCGTCGTGATCCAGGACATTCTCAACCCGTACTTCACCGCGATGGTCAAGGGCGTGAACCGGATCGCGCAGCGCAACGATTTCGTCGTCCTGATCGTCGATGCCGATGAAAACCGCAAGGGCGAACGGCCGGCGCTGACGAAGCTGAGCCGGCGCGTCGACGGGCTGATCCTGAACACCAGCATGCCCGACGACGACCTGCGCTGGACCGCGAGCCTCGGCAAGCCGGTGGTCGCGGTCGGTTCCGCGCCGCGCGACGGCTTGCTCACGCTCTACTCCGATCCGGTTCGCGCGGGCGAGATGCTCGGCCAGCACCTGTTGATGGAGAAGTACCAGCGCTTCGCGTACATCAGCCTGCCGAACGCGCGCGGCGACGACGAACGCCGCGCCGGCGCCGAGCAGGTGCTCGCGCGCGCCGGCCTGCCGCTGCGTACGTTCAGCGTGCCGCGCGCGACGGTGGCCGACGGCGAGCGCGTGTGCGCGTCGGTGATGCTGTCGGCCGAGCCGCCCGATGCGGTGATCTGCTACAACGACATGATCGCGGCCGGCTTCATCAAGGAAGCCGAACGGCTCGGCATCGCGATCCCGCACGACGTCGCCGTGTGCGGCTTCGACAACCTCGAACTCGGCAAGCTCACGTCGCCCACGCTGACGTCGATCGACACCGAAACCGAGCGCGCGGGCGAAGTCGCGATGACGACGTTGCTCGATGCGCTCGCGGGCAAGTCGCCGGAGCCCCATACGATGCTCGAAGCACGGCTCGTCGTACGCGAATCGACGGTGCGTCCGCGCGACGCGCGGCGCCGCTAACCGCCCGCCCGTTTATTCGTTCAACGCGGCGCGGCCGCGACCGCTTCGCCGAGCCACGCACGCGCGACGCAATGCTGTTCGAGCCCGGCCACGCCCGGGCGCGTCTCGAACAGGCTGCCCGCGAGCGGCCCGCGCAGCAGCCCGTCCGCGCTCACGTTGACCGACGCCGACGTGACGAACAGCGTCGCGCGATCGGCGCCGCCGAACGCGACGCTGGTCGGCCGCTGCACCGGCATCTCGACGACCCTGTCGAGCGCGCCGTCCGGCGCGTAGCGATGCAGCCGCCAGCCGTCCCAGATCGCCGACCACACACCGCCTTGCGCATCGACCGCGAGCCCGTCCGGCACGCCGCGCGCATCGCCGAATGTCGCGAACGGCCGCGCATTCGACAACTGACCGGCCGCGACGTCGAAGTCGTACGCGAAGATCGTGCGGCGGCCGGAATCCGTCACGTACATCGTCGCGCCGTCGGGGCTCCAGCCCATTCCGTTCGCGCACGCGAAACCGGCGACCGCGACGCGCGACGCATGCGCATGCTCGAAGCAATGCAGATCGCCGGGGCCGTCGCCGTCGTCGGCCATCGTGCCGACCCAGAAGCGGCCGCGCGCGTCGACCGCGCCGTCGTTGTAGCGCAGCGACGGCCGTGCATGCGCGGCGTCGGCCAGCCGCTCGAGCGTGCCGTGCGCGGGATCGAACAGGTGCAGGCCGCTCTTCAACGCGACGAGCAGCCGCCCGTCGTCGACGCCCGCGACGCAGCCGGCCAGCTCCGGCAGCAGCCAGAAGCCCGTCTGCCCGTGTCCGGGCGTGTAGCGATAGAGCGCGGTGCGCTTGATGTCGATCCAGTAGAGCGACGCCGAGCGTTCGCACCAGAGCGGGCCCTCACCCAGGATCGCGTTCGCGCCCTGTACCAGTTTTACTGTCGTCATCGAAATTCTGTTTTTATGCATGCGTTCGGCCGCCCGCCGGTACGGCGGGCGGAACCTGCCAGCCGGGCCGGACTCAGAGCGCGCGGCCGGCGTCGTCGAAGAAGTGCGCGTGCCGCATGTCGACGCGTACGCCGACCGGCTGCCCCGACGCGACTGCGTAGGCGTCGCGGTTCTGCCGTACCGACAGCAGCCGGTCGTGACCCGCGAGCTCGACATAGACGATCGTTGCGTCACCCAGATGCTCGGCGTGCGTGACGCGGCCGTCGAGCCCTGTGCCGGGCGCGCCGACCATGAGGTTCTCCGGCCGGATACCGAGCTGCAGCGAACCCGCCGGCCACGTGCGCGACGCGTCCGGCGCCGCGGCGAGCGAGCCGCCCGGCACGTCGAAGCGCGGCGCATCGGCGCCGCCGTGCGCGCGGCACGGCAGGAAGTTCATCGACGGCGAACCGAGAAACGATGCGACGAAATGGTTCGCCGGCTGCTCGTACAGCGACAGCGGCGAGCCGACCTGCTCGATGCGCCCGCCGTTGAACACCGCGATGCGATCGCCGAGCGTCATCGCCTCGACCTGGTCGTGCGTCACGTAGATCATCGTGCTGCCGAGTTCGCGATGCAGCCGCGCGAGTTCGAGCCGCATCCCGCCGCGCAGCGCCGCGTCGAGATTCGACAGCGGTTCGTCGAAGAGAAACACGCCCGGCTTGCGCACGATCGCGCGGCCGATCGCGACGCGCTGCCGCTGGCCGCCCGACAGCGCCTTCGGCTTGCGATCGAGCAGCGCGGACAGCCGCAGCGCTTCGGCTGCCTGCCCGACACGCGTGCGCGTCTCGGCCGCATCGACACCCGCGAGCTTCAGCCCGAACGCCATGTTCTCGAACACCGTCATGTGCGGATACAACGCGTAGTTCTGGAACACCATCGCGAGCCCGCGCTTCGCGGCCGGCACGTCGTTGACGCGGCGGCCGTCGATCAGCAGGTCGCCCGACGTGATCTCCTCGAGCCCCGCGAGCATCCGCAACATCGTCGACTTGCCGCAGCCCGACGGGCCGACGAACACCATGAATTCGCCGTCCTCGATGTCGAGGCTGACGTCCTTGATCACATCCGCGCCGTCGTCGTAACGCTTGCGGATCTGCTTGAGCGACACACTTGCCATGATTGCGTTTCTCCTCGTCCGTTCGTGCCGCTTACCATTCGGCGACCGAGCCATCCTCGCGGCGCCACACCGGGTTGCGCCAGCGGTGCCCCGTGGCGGCGGCTTCCCTCACCTTCTCCTCGTCGATCTCGACGCCGAGCCCCGGCGCATCCGGACGCGCGACATAGCCCGCGTCGAACGCGAACGGGATGCCGCGCGTGTACGCGTACATCGCGTTGTCGTCGTGATAGGCCACATTGGTCGACTGCTCCTGGATGAACGCGTTCGGCGTGCAGAAATCGATCTGCAGCGACGCCGCGAGCGTCAGGGGCCCAAGCGGGCAATGCGGCGCCACCGCAACGTCGTACGCCTCGGCCATCGCCGCGATCTTGCGCAGCTCCCAGATGCCGCCCGTATGGCTCACGTCGGGCTGCACGATGTCGACGACGCCTTCCTGCAGCAACTCCTTGAACTGCCAGCGCGTGAACAGCCGTTCGCCGGTCGCGAGCGGCACCGCGCAGTCGCGCGCGACTTCGCGCAACGCGTCGTTGTGCTCGGGCAGCAGCAATTCCTCGTAGAACATCGGGTCGAACTGCGCGAGCGCCCTTGCAAGCGCCTTCGCCACCGGCCGGCGCACGCGGCCGTGGAAGTCGATGCCGAGCCCCACCTCCTTGCCGATCGCGTCGCGCACCGTGCCGAAGCGCGCGACCGCGCGATCGATCGCCGCCGGCGACTCGATCCAGTCGGTCGCATTGACGACGCCCATCTTCAGCGCCGTGTAGCCGGCCTCGACGAGCTGCCGCGCATTCGCGGCCATCTCCTCCGGCGTGTCGCCCTTCACGTGCGCATAGACGCGCGCCTTGTCGCGCACGGGGCCGCCGAGCAGGTCGTAGACGGGCACGCCGAGCGCGCGCGCCTTGATGTCCCACAGCGCCTGCTCGATGCCCGAGATCGCGCTCGTCAGGATCGGGCCGCCGCGGTAGAAGCCGCCGCGATACATGACCTGGAACAGGTCCTCGATGTGGCGCGGGTCGCGGCCGATCAGGTAGTCGGCGAGTTCGTGCACGGCGGCGGCCGTGGTCGCCGCGCGCCCTTCGACGATCGGCTCGCCCCAGCCGGCAAGGCCCTCGTCGGTGCTGACCTTCACGAACTGCCAGCGCGGCGCGACCGCGAATGTTTCGATTTCGGTGATCTTCATGTGGAGGAACGGGTGCGGTTGAACAGCAGTGCCGACATGCCGTTGTCGGCGACGAGATCCGCGCCGGCGATGCCGATCGCCGCATCCGACAGCAGGAACGCGGCGATGCGGCCGATATCGGCCGGCTCGTTGATGCGCTGCGCGGGATGCAGCGCGCGATACGCGTCGAGCAGCGCGGGATCGCGCTCGAGCGCCGCGCCGATCGGCGCGTTCAGTGTGAAACCGGGGCTCAGCGTGTTGACGCGGACGCGCTGCGGCGCGAGGCTCGTCGCCATCGCACGCGACATCGCGACGATGCCGCCCTTGGTCGCCGCGTACATCTCGAAGCCCGGCACGCTCGCACCCGCGTGATTCGACGCGATGTTGACGATCGCACCGCCGCCGGCGCGCGCGATGCGCGGCGCCGCGAGCTGCGCGCACTGGAACATCGCGCGCAGGTTGGTGCGGTACAGACGGTCGCAGTCGTCGAGCGAGAACGCGTCGAACGGGCCGTGCAGCGTGATGCCGGCGTTGTTCACGAGCCCGTCGAGCCGGCCGTGGTGCGCGTCCACGCGCTCGAACAGCGCGGCGACGCTCGCCGGATCCGCGACATCCGTTTCGACGAACAGCGCGTCGCGCCCGTCGAGCCGTTCGCGCACCACGTCGGCACGCGCGGCATTCTTCTCCGCGACGACAACCCGCGCGCCGCACGACGCGAGGACTTCGACGATGCCGAGGCCGATGCCGTCGCCGCCGCCGGTGACGACGACCACGCGGCCGTCGAGCGATTCGAATGGATTCATGATGTCACCCCTTGACCGCGCCGGCCGTGATGCCCGCGACGATCCTGCGCTGGAGAATGAAGAACAGCACGAGCAGCGGCAGCGTGCCCATCACGGCCGCCGGGAACAGCTTGGTCGGATCGATGTCGTTGGTGCCGATGAAGCGGAACACTGCGACCGTGATCGTGAACTTCGACGAATCGGTGAGGAACAGCAACGGATAGACGAGGTCGTTCCATACCGACAGCGTGACGAACATCGCGAGCGTGCCGGTGATCGGGCGCAGCAGCGGCAGCACGATGTACCAGTACACCTGCAGCGGGCTGCAACCGTCCATCACCGCCGCCTCTTCCAGTTCGAGCGGGATGCGCTTCAGGAAGCTCGTGTAGAAGAACACGCCGAGCGGCAGGCTCTGCACGGTGTACGCGAGCACGACGCCGAGATACGTGTTGAGCAGGTGCAGGTCGCGGAACAGCACGTACAGCGGCGTCAGGCTGACGAACATCGGGATCGTCAGGCCGAGCGTCAGCACGATGTAGACGGCGGTCGACAGCCGGCCCTTCACGCGCGCCAGCGGATACGCCGCGAGCGACGACAGCAGCGCGACGAGGAACGTGACCGCGAGCGTGATGCCGATCGTGTTCGCGACACTGCGCCAGTAGTTCATCTGCGTGAACACCGCCGCGTAGTTGCCGAAGAACACGTGATCGGGCAGCCCGAGCGGGCGCGCGATGATGTCGTCCCCGGTGCGCAGCGACATCAGCACCATGTAGATCGTCGGCAGCAGCACGATCGCGACGATCGCGATCGCGGCCACCAGCCGCGCGAGGCCCGGCACGCGGCGCAGCAGCGTGCCCGCGCGCAGCCCGCCGCCCGACGTGCCGGCGGACGGATGGTCCGCATGAAAGCGTTGACGGATGACGTTCACAGGTTGTCCTCCCGGCGGCGCAGGATCGTGTTCTGGGTGGTGGCAACCACCACGACGATCGCGAGCATGATCATCGACAGCGCACTCGCGAAGCCGAACTTGTAGTCGTTGAACAGGCTGTGGAAGATCTGCAGCCCGAGCGTGGTCGTCGCGCCGTCCGGCCCGCCGTTGGTCAGCACGAGCGGTAGCTCGAAGGTCTTCAGCGTGCCGATCGTGCTCAGCGTGATGTTCACGGTGAACGCCGGCGCGAGCAGCGGCAGGTCGATGCGCGTGAAGCGTACCCACGCATTCGCGCCGTCGAGCTTCGCCGCGTCGTGCAGCTCCGTCGGAATGTTCAGGTAGCCGGCCAGGAAGATCGCCGTCGAATAGCCGACATACATCCACACGTGCACGGCCGTGACGGCCGGCAGCGTGACCGACGGATCGCCGAGCCACACCTGCTGCAGCGCGTCGAGATGCACGAGATGCAGCAGTTCGTTGATGCCGCCGCCGAGCGGCGAGTACAGGTACTCCCACACGAACCCGGCGATCACCGCCGAGAACATGCTCGGCACGAGCAGCCCGACGCGCAACGCGCCGCGCAGCCGCGGCAGCGAGAACAACAGCGCCGCGAACAGCAGCCCGAGCCCGTTCTGCACGATCACGACGATCGCTGCATACGCGAACGTGACGACGAGCGTATGCAGGCTCGCGGGATCGCGAAACGCGGCCGCGTAGTTCGCGAGCCCGATCCAGTGCGCGTCGCCCACGCCGGAGAAATCCGTCAGGCTCATCCGCGCGGCCTTGAACAGCGGATACAGGCTCAGCAGCGCGTACAGCGCGAGCGCCGGCACGGCGCACCACAGCAAGGTCCGGTTGCGCTTCATCGTGCGCCTCCTTCGTCGAACCGTGCCGCGCGACCTCGCGCGGCACGGGAAATGTCAGCGGACGGACGGTTCATCGCGCGGCCGCATCCCAACGGGCGAGCAGCTTCGCCGGGTCCTGCCCGATGTCGAGGAAATACGCGGACATCGAATTCCAGATCGCCGTGAACAACGTGCCGGTCCACACGCCCTTCGGATACAGCACGACGTGCCCGTTCTTCTGCGCGGCCGCGTACGGCTGCGCCTGCGGCGGCATCGCGTCGGTGCCGCCTTCGAACGGGCTGAACCCGGCTTCCGCGTCGAGGAACTGGCGGTCGTTGTCGGAGCGCGCCCAGAACGCGAGCCATTTCTTCGCGGCGTCGGCCTGGTGCGACGCCGCATTGATCGCCCACGCGGTGCCGAGCATGTCGAGCGCGACGGGCCCGTTACCGGGCACGAGCGCCGGCAGCGGCGCGAACTGGAACGACAGTCCCTTCGTCGCGCTGAACTTCGCGATATTCCACGCCCCCTGCGGCATCATCGCAACGCGGCCGGCCTGGAACTCGGTCAGCCCCGTGCTCCAAGCGCTCACGCCATTGTTCAGGCGCGGTACGAAGCACTTCGCGTCCGCGAGCACCTTCAGCGCGGCCATCGATTGCCTGAACGCCGGATCGGCCGCGAAGCGCGCACTGCCCGCGCCGACGAACGACTCGGCGCGCGCATCCGCGTCGCCGCCGCCGGCGGCGAGCCCCGACGCGATCACGAGCGCCGCGGGCGCCCAGCCTTCCTTCGCGGGCAGCAGCATCGGCGTGATGCCGGCCGCCGCGAGCTTCCCGCACGCGGCCTTCAACTGGTCGGCGTCGGTCGGCACCGTCGCGATGCCCGCGCGCTTGAACAGGTCGAGGTTCGCGAACAGGCCGATGCCGACCAGTTCCATCGGCAGCATGTAGGTCTTCCCGCCGATCTGCGTGTGGTTACGCACGCCACGCCAGATCGTCGGCACCCACTTCTCGCCGCTCAGGTCCAGCAGTTGATGCGCGCCCTGCCACTGCCGCATCAGCTCGCGATCGACCATCAACACGTCGGGGCCGTTGCCGCCCTGCAGCCGCGACGACACGACCGTCGTCGTGTCGTTGCGCGACATGTACTCGAACTTGACCTTGATGTCGGGGTTTTCCTTCTCGAACTTTGCGATCAGCGCCGCCATGCTGGCGGGCTCGGCGCCGCCGCCCTTCCAGCCCGTCACGTCGAGCGTGACCGGCGCGGCGCACACCTGCGCCGCCAGCACTGAAAGGACTGCGAAAGTTATCGTCCGAAGCCTGTTGAACATCTGCTGTCTCCACGTTGTTGTTGATCCGTCGCGCCGGAAGCCCGCGTTTCCCGTCGTTCGATTCATTTGGGAAAGCGCTTTCCCTATTGTGTCGCACAACCTGCCCGGCGTGCAAGCACCGGCATGAAACGATCGTCTAGGGGATATCCCGAGGGCCTGTCGGGGCGGCCGCGAGCCGCCCGGACGCAACCGGACCGAGCGGCCATCATGCCGAAGGCGCTATCATCGACTCTGCGACTTTCGTCCGGCCCTTTTTTGCCGGCCCCACTTTCAACTCGCACAACCGACATGACAACGACTACCGAACGCGTGGACGGCGCCGCCCAGCATCTCGTCGCCGCCCGCCATGCCGGCTCGCCCGGCCCGCTGTTGCCCGATGCGCTGCGCCCCGAGGACGTCGAGACCGCACTCGCGATCCAGCAGCGCGTGGCCGACCTGCTCGGCGAACCCGTCGGCGGATGGAAATGCGCGCTGCCGCCGCCCGATCGCGTGATCCTCGCGCCGATCTTCGCGTCGACGATCCGCGAAGCCGATGCGCCGTACCGCGTCGTCGGCGGGCCGATCGTGCGGATCGAACCGGAAATCGCCTTCGTGCTCGATCGCGACCTGCCCGCGCGCGAGCGGCCCTATGAAGAAAGCGACGTGCGCGCGGCGATCCGCGAAGTGCGCATCGTGCTCGAAGTGCTCGGCTGCCGCTATGCGGAGCCGGCGCGCGCGTCGAAGTTCGAGCTGCTGGCCGACGGGCAATTCAACCAGGGGCTGTGCGTCGGCCCCGTCGTGCCCGACGGGCTGAACGTGCCGCTCGCGACGCTGGCGCTGTCGTTCGAGGGCGCGCTGAACCGTACGATCGACGGCCGCCATCCGGACGGCGATCCGCTGAAGCCGCTCGTGTGGCTCGTCAATTTCCTCGCGGCGCGCGGCGATGCGGTGCGCGCCGGGCAGATCGTGACGACCGGCTCGTACGCGGGCGCGATCGACGTGCCGCTCGGCGATGTGCTGACGGTCCGCTTCGGCGAGCTCGGCAGCCTGTCGGTGACATTGACGGCGTGACGGATCGGGTGCGTGGGAGCCGGGCCGCGCCACCGTGCACCTGTCGCCCGCCGTGATACCGTTGCAGATCGTCGCGCGTTCCGGCCCGAGGGCCGCGCACGCGAACTGCCTTTACGCTCGAACCCGCCATGTCGCTGACACCGCTTCCCGCCCTGCTCGACGAAACCCTGCGCGTCGTCGCCCGCCGTTACCGGCTGCCGCCGCTCGACGGCACGTCGTCATTGAGCGACACCACGAATCCGGCCACCGCCCTTGCGATCGTGATCGAGGAAGCGCGCCGGATGCGGACTGACGGCCAGTCGCCCGGCGCGGCATTGCGGCAGCACTTCATCGATGCACTCGCGCAGATGATCCGCGACGCGATGGATCCTCAATCCGGCGATCCGTCCTTTCAGGCATCGGTGCTGAGGCACGATGCCCCGAGCGTGCGCGAATATGCGTCGCTGGCCGCACACGCCGAACAGGATCGGCGCGCGCTGTACTCGGCCGTCAACGCGATCGCGCACCCTGCCAAACTCGAACGCAGCGCGCAGACGTGGCAACGCGACGGGCTCGCACGATTGCATGCGGCCGCAACCGCCGCGACCTGGGCCGATCTTCATGCGACGCTGCAGCAACTGCTCGCCCTGCCCGACATGACGACCGACGCCGCTTTCGAGCAGGACATCGTCAAGCTGAAGGAGAGCCCCGCGCTCGAACGCATGTTGCGCCTCGACGTGCTGGCATCGGACGACGACGTCCGTCGATACCGCGCGCTGTGGGTCCGCCAGGGGCCGCTCGAAGGCAGCACGATCGCGGTCGCGCAGGGCGTCGCCTCCCAGCAGCGTGGCGCGGCCGTCGAGGCGCTGGCGGCGCAGGCACTCGACGCGCTGGCCGGCAGGCTCGATGCGGTGGACGGGGAGCGGACCTACCGGGTGGTCACGTCGATGCGCGTGCCGTCATCGATCCCCGGCCGCCACGACCGCGCAAAAACCGAATGGGACGCGATCCTGCTCGAACGCGCACGAAGCGATGACGCGACGTCCGCGTGGAACGTCCGCTTCCTCGTCGAAGCGAAGGCCTCCGCCGATGCCGCGACCACCGATTTGCCGCGGCTGCTGCGCGGCCTGAACCTGCTTGCGCAGGCCGACCCGGACACGATCTATGCGTTCGAGACGCACCAGGGCACGGTGCGCGTGCATGGCGCATCGCTGCGCGCGCTGACGACCGACGACGCCGCGCTCCAACGCGAAGTGCTCTATTGCTGCGACGCCTCCGCGGACGCGACGCCGCGCCTGCTCGGCGCCGCGAGCCGGATGCAACTGCTGTCGGCGCAGGCGAGCCTCGAATACGCGAGCGCGCTCGCGCAGCAGCAGCCGGATGCCGACCCGGACGGGCTCGGCGTCATCTGGCACGCACTGCTGACACTGCCGCAATGGCATGCCGTGCTGCATCAGTACCCGTCGTTGCGGCAGGTCCGCGAACTGATGGTCGCGATCGACGACCTGCGTGCCGCGATCGGCGATGCCGATGACGGAGACGTCGCCAGCAGTGTGTGCGCGTGACGGACGAGCGGCACCGGCCGCTCAGTTGGTGAGCACACCGAACGGTAGCGTCCACCCGGCCAGCCGGCCGCCATCGCCCCAGCGCGCGTCGGCCGCATCGACCGGCAGCAAGGCCGGCGCGGCCGCGCACTCGAGCGTTTCCTTCGGCGTATGGCCGAATTCCGCCTTGAACAGCCGGTGGAAATACTTCTCGTCGGGGAAGCCGTGCGCCCACGCAATTTCCGCGATGCGCTGGTGCCGGCGCTGCGGATCGCCGAGCACGTGGTAGGCGTGGCGCAACCGCCGGCGCGTGATCTGCCGCATCACGCCGCCTTCCTCCTTGAACAACTGATAGAGCCGCGCACGCGACACGCCGATGTCGCGGCAGATCCGCTCGGGCGTGAGGTCGGGCTCCAGCAGATGCACGTCGATGTAGCGCCGGACCCGATCGACCAGCGCGTGGTCGATCGGGCCGCGTGCGTCGTTCAACGCCTGCGCGGTCGGCGCAACGGCCGCGGCCAGCAGCAGCAACATCGACTGGACGATGCTCGGCACCTCGTGCGTGCGCAGGTTCGGCAGGTTCCGTAACAGCGACAGCATCTGGTCGCCGACCAGGCGCCCCACGCCGCTCGTCAGCGTCTGGCCGTGCGCCTGCGCCGCATGGCTCGGCAACAGGTATCTGGGCACCACGAGGCTGATCACGTCGCCGGCGTCGACCCGGCAGTCGTTGATCTGCGCGACGTCGTAGACGAACAGGTCGCCGGCGCGCTTGACCAGCTCGGGGCCACCGGTATGACTGGCGAGCCGCCCGCCGAGCAGCAGCGTGAAGCGGATCGAATCCTGGCCGTCGAGCCGGATCCGCCGCGGCGTCCGGCGGACCGTATAGGTCGGCGCGCGCGAGCGCCATTGCCGGCCCGACAGGATCAGCGGGCCGAGTGCCGCACCGCTCGCCTCCGCGTCGAACGGGCCAAGCCCGCCGTCGTCATCGAGCCGGTAGTCGCACAGCATGTCCTTGACCCAGACGTGGAACCGGTCCGGCTCGGGATAGTCGATCGTGCGAAACTTGAAAACAGGGACGAATGCCGCTTGATCCATGACAGTTTTTTATCGAACCGGTGGAAAAGGAGGAATCGGTTCGTCGATTATCGGACCAAATTGCGCCGGCGCAAGGCCGACGCGCCATATCGTCCACTCAAGCAGTCGACCGGCGCCCGGTGACGGGCGCCGTCGACACCGCGGCCATCAGCGTTGCGGATGGCATTCCCAGTTGTTGTACGTCGGCCGATCGATCGGCGTGAGCCCCGGAATCATGAACACCGTACAGCCGAAACGCCGCCCCTTGCCGGTCGTCGCGTCGTAACTCACCTTCTGGCCGCCCAGCCCGTCCTTTTTCCCGTACTGCACGTTGGCGACGGTGATCTCGTCCGACGACGCGAGCCCGAGCGTTTTCGCGGTCGACGTCTGCACGTCGATCATGTTCATCTGCGTCGTGCCGCACGCGGACAGCACGAGGCCGGCGACCGTGATGCCCAGCGCGGTCCGGACGGTGCAATGCAAGGTTCTTTTCATGGTTTCTCCTTCGAATTCGCGGCGCGAGCCCGTTACGAGCCCGGCGTATAGAAACTGGCCTGCACCTGGCTGCCGATGCTCGGGACATACGATAGCCAGGCGAGCGCCATCGCCCCGGTCGCGTTGACGGCCAGTGCCGGCCACGACGCGCTTTGCGCCGCCACCGTCGACGCGCTCCATGCGCCCTTCCGGTAGCTGGCCGCGATAACGGCCGACGCGCCCGGCAAGCCCGTGTCCTGCCATGCGGCCGTCACGTTGCCGGCCGCATCGATCACGAGCGGCGGGAACTGGATAGCCGCGCCGTTCAGGTGTTCCGTCAGTCGCTGCAGCGGCCCCCAGTTCCCGCTGGCATCGGACACGCTCACCTGCAGGGCCGCGCCGCCCTCCGCCCACATCGCAGCGGCCACGCCGTTGTCGTTGACGGTCAGCATCGGCGTGGCGACGAAACCCGTCGGCTCTACGATCGCCGGCGAGACGGGCTGCGCGGGCTGCCACCCGGTTCCGGACACGTAGCGTTGCGACATCGTGGCGGTGTAGATCTTGCCGCCCGTCACGTCGATCTCCCCCCAGAGCAGCGTGATGTTGCCCTTCGCGTCCATGCCGGCCACCGGCGAGATGATCGTCGTGAACAGGCTCGTGTTCGACACGGCCTGATTGACGTTGGTCCAGCCGTTGGTCGCGTCGTACGTGGCCGTCCACAGCGCCGAATGCGTATGGTTGGTCTGCCGCCACGCGAGCACGGCACGGCCCGACGCCAGGACCGAGATCATCGGCCGCACGTTGTCGGTATCGCCGGTCACCGCGCCCGGGCCGCTTTGCACCGGCATCTGGATCACCGCCGCAGGCGACCACTGTCCGGCCTGCGTGTAGCGCGACCAGGCGATCCGCGTATCGAGCAGGCTGATCGACTGCGTCCACGCAACGAGCGCGTTGCCCTGGCTGTCGATCCCGGCCGAATAGGTCGAACCCGTCACGTCCGGCACCAGCTCGAATGCCGCGCCCCATCCGCCGGCCGGGCTGTACGGGCGCGCCCACAGCGCGTACGTGTTGGGGCCCGGCATCCATTCGGTCCAGAACGCGACGGCCTGCCCGCTCGCGTTGCCCACCAGTTGCGGCGGACTCGAACTCGTGGTGTTCATCGAATGCGAGCCGTCGCCGGTGTCGAGCCGTGTCGCGCTGCCCCAGCCCGACCCCGCGACATAACGCGCGCCCCACATCTCGTTGCCGTTCGCGCCGGCCGGGCCGTTGGTCATCCAGGTCGCAAGCGCGTTGCCGCTCGCGTCGATGGTCACGCTGGGGTCGCCCTCCGGCCCCTTGCCATCCACCGCGACAGCCTGCGACCAGCCGGCCTGCGGCTGCGTGGTACCACCGCCCGTCGGGCCGCCGCTCGAACCGCCGCCGGGCGAGGTCGGGCCGGAAGGCGAACCGGGATTGTTCGGTGTCGACAGCGACGCGCCGTCGTTCGGCGCGACGTCGTCACCGCCGCATGCAGTCAGCGCGAGCGCGGCTGCCATGACCATCCATGTAATGGGTTTCATCGGAATCCTCTTGTTTTCATTTGTCGGCGCACGCTCATGTTCCGTTTGCCGAAACAGCGCATCGCATTGCCAGTAAATTAATAAGCAATGCTATTTATAAGGCATGGAAACCGGCATCCTTTCACGCCCCCGTCACGATCGACTCCGTCGTGCGGATCGATGCGAACGCCGCTTTCGGCAAACCGCCCCCGTCGCGTAGCGAGAACGACGACAGGTCGTCTATCGTCGGATGTCCGTCACTGCCGGCTGCATCTTAATTCAGGCAGTCCGGATTCAAGGTGGCGTTGCGTCCACACTGAGTGGACTTCCATTTCACCCGGCGGCGAGCGACGCAACCGGCCCGCCGGCGCATACCGGCAACCATCGCCGCGCGTGCGGTACGATACGCGCCGGGGCGACACGCCCCGCCTGAGAGACCCGGCCGTCGCGGCCCCCTACCCAGCACAAGAAAAATGCCAAGCAACCCATTGCTGCACCGACACCTGTTCGCCGCGCTGGCGGCCAGCCTGCTCTGGATTCCGGCCGCCCATGCCAGCGGCGACGACGGCTGCTACGCACCGACCACGCTCCGGCAGCCCGGCTACTCGTGCGCCAACCTGCCGATGCTGAGCCCCGCCAACGACACGCGCGTCAACGCGATGCTGCTGATGGTCGACAGCGCCAAGGTCGCGCAGGTGTTTCCAGACCCGAAGGCCATCCCGGCGAAAGACCGGATCAACCAGATCATCGTGCCGTTCCCGATGGACTTTTCCGGATGGATCGACATCGGCCAGAAGGAGCCCGAGAAGGCCGGCGGCACGACGGATGCCGATGCATCGTCGAACCGGTATGCCGACGGCGAAGGCAGCATCTGCCGCAGCATGAACGCGGGTGCCGATGCGTTCGACGATGCCCTGACCGGCGCCGGCGGCCTGCCCGCCGACGAAGCCACGCGCCTGCGCGCGGCGCGTACCGACATCGCGCGGAAAACCTGTGCCGCCGGCGGCGCAAGCGCCGCGTGGGCGAAACCGCCGGTCAAGTCGCCGCTCGGCCAGCAGTTCGCCGCGTACCTCGACGGCACGAACGCGTTCTATCGCGCCGACTTCCTCACCGCTACCCAGTCGTTCGCGAAGGCTTCGCACAGTGCGAACCCGTGGCTGAAGGAAACCGGGCTCTACATGGCCGGGCGCGCGCAGCTGAACGCCGCGCAGGCCAACGTGTTCGACAACGACAGCCCGACGCCGACGCGCGCGCGCGTGTCGAAGGTGTCGCTCGACGCCGCGAACACGGTGTTTCGCACCTACCTGAAGGTGTATCCGCAAGGGCGCTATGCGGTGTCCGCGACGGGCCTGTTGCGGCGTGTCGCGTGGCTCGGCGGGAACGTCACGCAGCAGGCCGACCTTTACGGGCACGCGCTCGCGCGCTGGTCGCCGGCGACGTCGAACGTGCCGCTGATGCAGCTGGCGAACGAGCTCGACAGCAAGCTGCTGTTCGGACCGGATTTCGACGCACGCCAGATCCAGTCGCCGACCGTGCTCGCGACCGTCGACCTGATGCGCATGCGCGTGTCGGACAGCGGCGATTCGAGCAGCAACAAGCCGATTACGCTGGACGAGCTGCAGGCGCAGAAGCCGCGCTTCGCGAACGCGCCCGTGCTCTACGACTATCTGCTCGCGACCTGGTATGTCCAGATCGGGCACAAGCCGGACGCCGCGCTCGAACTGCTGCCGCAGACGCCCGCCGCACCGCTCGACTACTTCGGCCTGAGCCAGCAGGCACTGCGCGCGTTCGCGCTGGAAGACAGCGGCCAGAGCGACAAGGCACGCCAGCTGTGGCGCGACCTGATCCCGCTCGCGAAATTCCGTTTCCAGCGTGAAGCGCTGGAACTCGCGCTCGCGATCAACCTGGAGCAGGCCGGGCTCGTCAACGACGTGTTCGCCGACGATTCGCTCGTGCAGAACGCCGCGATTCGCGCGGTCCTGCTCAGGCGCGCGGCCAATGCGGACCTGCTGCGCGCGCAGGCGCAAAACCAGGCGGCCGGCGGCGCGCTGCGCGACACCGCGCTGTACGCGTTGCTGTACAAGGAGCTCACGCGTTCGCACTACGCGGAGTTCATCGCCGATACCGCACTGGTGTCCGGCACGCCGGCCGATCCGCTGAAGCCGTTCATCGCTGCCGGCCCCAAGAAAGACGACGGCTATACCTGCCCGTCCGCGCGCGACATCGCGACGACACTCCAGCAGAATCCCGCCGACGCGAAAGGATTGAACTGTCTCGCCGAGTTCGTACGCCTCAATCCGCTCGTGGCCAACCTCGAAGGCGATTCGGCGCCGTGGGTGCGTTACACGCCGCCGTCGAGCACTCCGCGCACGCCGCCGCCGACCCTCGGCAACGCACCGTCGCAATTCGCGGGCAAGCCGTACGAACGGATGTCGAGCTACGTGACGGTCATGGCCGATGCGCAGGCGAACCCGAACGACCGCGCCTACGCGCTCTACCGCGCGATCAAGTGCTATGCGCCGGCAGGCAGCAACGAATGCGGCGGCAAGGAGGTGCCGAAGAACACACGCAAGCGCTGGTTCGATACGCTGAAGACCGCCTATCCGGGCAGCCCGTGGGCGCAGAAGCTCCGCTACTACTGGTGAGCGCCGCATGAAGCGCATCGCGTGCATCGCACTGTTGCTGGCCGCACGCGTCGCGCTGGCCGGCACCGTCGATGCCGCCCGGTACGACGCGTTCTGGCTGTGGGCCGGCGTGAAGCCGCAGGCCGTCGTGCGCGGCGCGCGCACCGTTTACGTGCTGCAAGGGCAGATCGAGGCGGCGCCGCGCGACGAGTCGCAAGTCCGCGTGATCGCGCAGGGCGTCGCGCTGCCGCCGGCACCCAACGCGCGCGTGTGGCTCGTCTATCGCGCGCATACGCTGCGCTGGACGCCGCGCGTCACGCAGATCATGCTCGCGCAGCTCGAACGCTGGCGTGCGTCGGGCCGCACGATCACCGGCATCCAGATCGACTTCGATGCGCGCACGCGCCATCTGCAGGATTACCTCGAATTCCTGCGGACGCTGCGCACGAGCCTGCCCGCCGATTGCCGGCTGAGCATCACGGGGCTGCTCGACTGGAGCAGCCGCATCGATACCGACCAGGTCAACCAGCTCAGGGGCATCGTCGACGAGGTGGTCGTGCAGACCTACCAGGGGCGCCGCACGATTCGCGACTACGCTGCCTACCTGCCGCGCGTCGCGCGGCTGCAGCTGCCGTTTCGCGTCGGCGTGATCCAGGGCGGCGAGTGGGACGCGCCGCCCTACCTCGCGTCGAATCCGTGGTTCCGCGGCTACGTCGTGTTCCTGCGTAACGACTAGCGGGTGGCAGCGTGCCGACGGCGAGCCGGCCCGTGCACGGGCGTCAGTCCGGACGCGGCGAACTCGCGTCGACGTACACCCACGCCGAGACGCCCGATTCGAGCACGACGCGATCGCGGCGATAGGCGGCGACTTCATAGTCGTCCGCGTGCTGCAGCTCCTCGCGCGTGATCGCGAACACGGCACCGGTCACGCGGTCGCCGGCCCGGCCCGTATAAGCCACCACCGGATGATGGGTCTTCCCGTTCGTCGCGACCACTTCCGGATCTTCGATCTTCAGCATCGTCATCGTGTAGCCGGGCATCGCATCTTCATGACCGTCGAGTTTGCGGCCGAAGGTGGCGAGCTGCACCTGTTCGAGTTGCAGCGTGCCGTAGGAAAAAAGATGCTCGGAGAAAGTCGGATCGGTGCTGAACATGAGGGAGCTCGATGGAAGAAGTCGGGGCCAACAAAGCGTAACGCAGATCGCCGATGCCCTACGCGGCTCCCGCGATCGTGCCGGCGAGCCCCACGAGCGCGATCACGAGCAGCGCGAGCGCCGACGATGCGGTGATCCAGCGCTGCTTCCGGTGAATCAGCGGATGGTTGATCGCGGCCATGTAGCCGGTCAGGATCGTGAAATCGACCGCGATCCACAGCGCGGCCAGGATCGCCAGGCTCACGCGCGAGTCCGGCGTAATCGCGACGAACTGCGGAAAGAACGCGACGAAGAACAGCAGGTCCTTCGGATTCGCGATGCCGACGAGAAAGCCTCGCACGATGCCGGGCAAACCGCGCTGTTGCGGGACCGCTTCGCCCGCCGCTGCGCCGCCGCTGCCGCGCATGCGGCCGGCGCGCCATTCGCCGAGCAAGGTGCGGATCGCCAGCACCGCGATGAACACGCAACCGATCACGTGCAGCCCGTCGAGCAGGCGATCGCTGACGAGCACGACGCCGAACACCATCAGCATCGCGCCCGCGATCATCACGAGGCTCGCGGCATTCGCGCCCACCGCGGTCAGCATGCCCTGACGGAAGCCGCGTCGCGCAACAGTGCCTGTCACGAGCATGACGACCGGGCCGGGCGTCGCGATGAGCAGCACGATCGCGGCAAGATAGGCGAACAGCAGCGGGTAATGGAATTGCATGACAAAAAGTTGATCTATCGATTGATGGACAGGCCGGTCACGGTGGCATCATGGTGGTCCGGCACGCAGAATTGCACCGTTTTATGGAGTATTGCGCGTCCGGGCCACTGCTGAAAAACGGAAAATCCTGTTACATCACATGAGTTTTATTCATATTAGAAACCCATGAAGGCCAAACCGCTCCCACCCGTCTACGCGCTGCGCGCATTCGAAAGCGCCGCGCGCACCGGCTCGTTTACGCTTGCCGCCGAGGAACTGAGCCTGACGCAAAGCGCGGTCAGCAAGCATGTGAAGACGCTCGAGGCCTACTTCGGCCGGAAGCTGTTCGTCCGGCGCGGGCCGAAGATGACCGTGACGGCGGAGGCGCACATCTTCGCGTCGGGCCTGAGGCGCGGCTTCCGGCAAGTCGAGGAAGCGTGCATGCTGTTCCAGACGCAACGCGACGTGCTGCGGCTCAAGGCGCCGTCGACGCTCACGATGCGCTGGCTGCTCGACGCGCTCGCCGCCTTTCGCGCCACGCGGCCGGCATTCGAAGTGCAGATCGCGAGCGTGTGGATGGATGTCGATACGGTCGATTTCTTCAGCGAATCCTACGATTGCGCGATCCTGCTCGGCACCGGCAGGTTTGGCGAAAGCACGCACTGCGTGAAGTTGTTCGACGAATGGCTGATTCCGGTGTGCTCGCGCGCGACCGCGACGCTCGCACGTGCGAACCCGTCCGCGTGCGAGCTGATTCACCCGTCGCCCGACCGGCGCGACTGGCGCCGCTGGCTCAAGGGCAGCGGCCACGATCTGGACGTCGATATCACGCGCGGGCAGGTGTTCGACATGCTCGAACAGGGGATGGCGGCAGCGATCGCCGGCCACGGGATTTCGATCGGCGACCTCGCGCTGTGCGCGAAGGCAATCGACGAGAAGCAACTCGCGCTGCCGTTCAAGACGGCCGTCAGCACCGGCGACGCGTACTACCTCGTCTGGCCCGAGGATTCCGGCAAGGCCGCGCAGGTGCGCGAGCTGCATGCGTTTCTGGCGAGCCGGATGCCGCGCCTGACGCGTCCGGGCGTCCGCTTCAACGGGATGGGCTGAAACATGCGGCAGGCGGTCGGATCGCCTGCCGCCCATCATGGCGCAGCCCGCCGAAGCAGGCATGCGCCCGACATCGTTACGCCTGCACGAACGCCAGCAGGTCGGCGTTCAGGATGTCCGCGTTGACCGTCAGCATCCCGTGCGAATAGCCCGGGTAGGTTTTCAGCGTGCCGTTCTTCAGCAGCTTGACCGACTTCAGCGCGGAATCCGCGATCGGCACGATCTGGTCGTCTTCGCCGTGCAGCACGAGCGTCGGGACGGAGATCGACTTCAGGTCGCCGGTCTGATCGGTTTCCGAGAACGCCTTGATGCCTTCATAGTGCGCCTTCGCGCTGCCTTCCATGCCCTGGCGCCACCAGTTGCGGATCACGCCCTGATGCACGGTTGCACCTTCCCGGTTGAACCCGTAGAACGGGCCGCTCGGCACGTCCAGGAAAAACTGCGCGCGATTGTCGGCGAGCGCTTTCCGGAAGCCGTCGAACACCTCGAGCGGCAGGCCTTCGGGGTTCGATTCGGTTTTCAGCATCAGCGGCGGCACCGCGCTGACCAGCACGGCCTTCGCGACGCGGCCGGCCGGCTCGCCGTGCTTCGCGACATAACGCGCGACTTCGCCGCCGCCGGTCGAGTGACCGATATGCACGGCATTGCGCAGGTCGAGCGCTTCGACGACCGCGAATGCGTCCGCGGCGTAATGATCCATGTCGTGGCCGTCCGAGACTTGCGCCGAGCGGCCGTGGCCGCGCCGGTCGTGCGCGATCACGCGATAGCCCTTCTGTACGAAGAAGAGCATCTGCGCATCCCAGTCGTCGCCGGACAGCGGCCAGCCATGGTGGAACATGATGGGCTGCGCGTCCTTCGGGCCCCAGTCCTTGTAGAAGATCTCGACGTGATCCTTCGTGGTGACGTATGGCATCGCGATTGACTCCTGTGAGGTGGATGAACATGGCGCACTGGCCGACGGCCATTATCGGACATTATTGTGAAATCACGATGCCACGACGCGACGCGATGGCCGATCACCCACTAGCAGGAAATGAACGGCGCCGTTGCGTCGCGCACCGCGCGCGTCAGCCGTCCGTCGAGACCGTCACGGCCTCCCATGCGCGGATTTCGTCGTCCAGTGCCGACAGCTTGTTCCGCACGAGCCGCAGCGCATCGCTGCCGAGCAGCAGATGCGCGGGCGGGTGGTCGGCTGCAATGACGGCGAGCATCGCCCGCGCGGCCTTCGCGGGATCGCCGGGCTGCTTGCCGCTCTTCTCCTCGCGCGCCTGACGGATCGGGTCGAATAGCGCGTCGTAGTCGGCGATCGAGCGCGGCGTGCGCGCCATCGAGCGGCCGGCCCAGTCGGTGCGGAACGATCCCGGCGCCACGGCCGTCACCGCGATGCCGAACGGCGCGAGCTCCTTGCCGAGCGTTTCGGAAATGCCTTCCAGCGCGAATTTGCTGCCGCAGTAGTAGGCGATGCCCGGCATCGTGATGTGGCCGCCCATCGACGTGATGTTCAGGATGCGCCCGCGCCGGCGTTCGCGCATGAACGGCACGACGGCCTTCATCATTGCGACCGCGCCGAACACGTTCACGTCGAATTGCCGGCGCATCTCCGCGAGCGGCGCTTCCTCCATGATCCCTTCGTGCCCGTAGCCCGCGTTGTTCACCAGCACGTCGACGGGCCCGACGTTCGCCTCGATCTCCGCGACGACGCCGTCGATGCGGTCGAAGTCGGTCACGTCGAGCACGCGCGCGAACGCCGCCTGCGCGGACAGCGCTTCGAATTCCCGCGCCGCCTGCGCGCCTCGTACCGTCCCGACCACCGTGTGACCGGCCGCCAGCGCCTCCCGTGCCAGCGCGCGGCCGAAGCCGCTGCTGACGCCCGTGATGAGCATGATGTTGCCGGATGCCATGTGTGCTTCTCCCGAATCTCGATTGGAGCATGCATACTAGTCTGACCATCGACGCCGATTAAGCCCGATTCCACTGATTTTCTTGCACAAAACTATGAGTGCCGCCCCCACCTCTGCTCCAGCGCCATCGCTGCCGCCGCGCGACCGGAAGCGCCTGGTGACGCTGCTGCGCACGCTGGCGCCCGACGAGGGCTACAACCTGACCGCACTGCCGAGCGTGCGCATCCTACGCTCGAACCGCGCGCTGTCGCGCACGCCGGTGCTGTACGACCCGGGCATCGTGATCGTGTGCCAGGGATCCAAGCGCGGCTACTTCGGCGGCGAGCGCTATCTGTACGACGAACACCATTACCTGGCCGTGTCCGTGCCCGTCCCGTTCAGCATGGAGACCGACGCGACGCCCGAGCGCCCGCTGCTCGCGCTGTACCTGCACCTCGATTTCACGCTGGCCGCCGAACTCGCGGCGCAGATCGACCGCGAAGGCAGCGCGGAACCCGTGCAGGCACCGCGAAGCATGATGTCGACGCCGATGGATCAAACGATGCACGCATCGGTGCTGCGTTTCGTCGAGGCCATGCACCGGCCGCTCGACGCCGCGGTGCTCGGCCCGGCGCTGCTGCGGGAGTTGTATTTCCGCGTGCTCACCGGCGCGCAGGGCAGCGCGATGCGCAGCGCGCTCGCGATGCGCGGGCAGTTCGGCCGGATCGGTCGTTCGCTGCGCGTGATCCACGCCGACTACGCGCAGCCGCTCGACGTGTCGCAACTGGCCGACGAAGCCGGCATGAGCGTGCCGAGCTTTCACAGTCACTTCAAGGCGATCACGCAGGTATCGCCGATGCAATACCTGAAGTCGACGCGCCTGCATCAGGCGCGGTTGTTGATGGTGCGTCAGGACCTAACGGCGGAAGCAGCCGGCTACGCGGTCGGCTATGCGAGCCCGTCGCAGTTCAGCAGGGAATTCAAGCGCCTGTTCGGCCTGACGCCGGCGAAGGAGACGCAGCGCATGCGCGCAAGCTTCGCGATTCCGGAAGCATTCGAGGATGCGGTGTTCGTGTCGTCGCATTGACGCGCACCGGAATCCGGCCGCGACGCACGCGTTCATCGCGCGACATCGAGCGCCAGACCGGCCAGCGACTTCAGGATGAACGCGGTCACACCCCAGATGTCCTGCGGCTGGTCCGCCCAGTACCAGCCGCCCACGCGTTCGCCGTCGCTGTACTGACGCGGCAGGTCCGGATTCAGCAACGCGGAAAACGGAAACTCGAAAATCTCCTCGACTTCGGCCGGCGCGGCCTTCCGTGCAGCGGTTTCCGGCACGATGCCGATCACGGGAAAGATCGCGTGATTCCGCTTTCGGGTTTTATGAATCGGCAAGCACCCGACCACGCGAACCGCGCCGGGCGCGAGGCCGATTTCCTCGAACGCTTCACGCAGCGCCGTCGCGCCGATACCGGCGTCGCCCTCCGCCGGACGTCCGCCCGGAAAGCTCACCTGCGACGAGTATTCGCTGAGCCCCGACGAACGCTTGGTCAGCAGGATCGTCGGCTCGCGCCGCGTAACGATCGCGACCAGCACGGCGGAGAATTTCCACTGCCCGTCGTTGTCCGCAAGATATTGCTTCGCCGTCGGCCAATCCGTTGCGGCCGAAATCCGGAAGCCTTCCACGCCGCGCACGATCGCTTCCAGGGCGGCTTGCCCGCCGCCGTTGCTCGACACGTTTCCGTCGGAAACCATGTGTTCCTCCTGCCCGCCTGAATCGGCAAGCGCCGAGCGACACCGAACCCGACACGTGTTAACCGGGCGCGGCGTCATAATCCTGGTCGTAAAACCGGATGCCCCTCATTCGGATGCGCTCGCCGATGGCGCGCACACCCACTCGACTCTCCGCTCCAGCGCAAGAATAGCCGCCATCGTTGCGGAAATCCGCGCGACCGGGCCGAATCGCAGTCGACGCATCAGAGCACCCTGATGATGCACGAAACGCGGATCGAAGGTATGCCGCACCTTCATCGCCTCTTGCGGGCACAATGGCATGCCGCATCGCCACGCCATGCATCGAGAACGTCGGCGCAAGCAACCGATCGATCCTGTTCCAGAGTCGGGCAATCGCCCCCCTACACGAGATTCCAATGACGCCGTATGCCTTCCGCCTGCTGAATGTCTTCGCCGAATCGACGTTCGGCGGCAACCCGCTGTGCGTGTTCGAAGACGCGCGCGGCATGGACGACGCGACCATGCAGGCGCTGGCCGTGCAGTTCAACCTGTCGGAAACGACCTTCGTGCTGCCGTCCGAGCATGCGCACGCGCGGGTCCGCATCTTCACGCCGGGCTATGAAATGGCCTTTGCTGGCCATCCGACGCTCGGCACCGCGCATGTCGTGCGCGACCTGCTGAAAACGGGCGATGCGCTGTCGCTCGAATTCAAGGCCGGCGTCGTCAACGTCGACGCGCGTGACGACGTGTGGACGTTCGTCGCGCCGCACGCGGGCATGCCGAAGTCGGCGCCATGCGAATTGTCCGACGCGCAGACGGCGGCACTGCTGGGGCTCGCCGAGGACGATCTGCTCGCGCCGCCGATCTGGGTCAACACGGGTGCCGATCAACTGCTGGTCGCGCTCAAGGACCCCGCAGCCGTGCGGCGCGCACGGCCCGACGGCGCCCGCCTCGACATCTGGCCGCCCAGCAGCCTCGGCCGCAAGACCGCGTATGTGTTTGCATTCGACGCGGAACGCCCGGGGACGGTGGTGTCCCGCTACTTCTTCGTGAAGCAAGGCGGCGGTGTGTCGGAAGATCCGGGCACCGGGTCGGCCTGTGCGAATCTCGGTGGCTGGCTGCTTGCCGCCGGACGCGATCTGCCTGCCGCGTTTCAGGTCGAGCAAGGCGAAGCCGTCGGGCGGCCTTGCCTGCTGCGGTTGTCGGTCAGCGCGGCTGGCGCGATCAGTGTCGGCGGTCGCGTGGTGGAGCTCGGACGCGGCGTCGTCAACGTGTAAGGACAGCCGACGGACATCTCACCGCCCGCTCCCGATCCGCTCACCGGCATGAACGACATCACCCTCGCACTGCGCTCATCCTGCGATGCCTGTTTCGGTACGGCCGCTGTCTGGCCGCTCGTCGAGCGTGCATACGGCGAGTCGCAACGCTTCTACCACACGCTTGCACATCTGGTGGAACTGTTCGCGCATCTCGCGCCGTATCGTACGGAACCGCTATGGCCGGCAATCGAACTCGCCGTCTGGGCACACGATGTCGTCTACGCAACGACACTGCCAGATTATTCGCATAACGAATCACATAGCGCGCAATGGCTCATGCGGGTCACGCACGAACACTGCGCGGCATCCTGGCAGCATGCACACGCATTGCACGTGTCCGTCGCACACGATCTCGTGCTCGCCACGAAGTCGCACCGGTTGCCCGAATCGTTCGCGCTCGATCCGGCGCTGCAGCGCGCCGGACAGCTCTTTCTCGATGCCGATCTCGCGATCCTCGCGGCTACGCCCGACCGGCTGCGCGAATACGATCGCGCGATCGCACGCGAATGGGCGCAGGATCCCGATGCACCGTCGGCCGCCTTCCGCGCCGGTCGCAAGCACGCGCTCGAACATCTGCGCGGACAGACTCCGCTGTTTCGATCGGCGGAATTTGCGGCGCTCGCGCCGCTCGCGCAACGCAACCTCGACACGCTGATCGACGCATACGCGTGAGCGTCACCGCGCCCGTTCGCGCGAACACACCTTCATCGCCGCCGCGCTCGCGGGGCTCGGCCTCCCGCGAAAACAGGGACAGCCTCGTCGATTTCGAGCGCCATTTAACGATGAGTCGCGCTGAACCCCCCGATTTCCCGCCGAACTGCCCGCTCGTCCCACGGCCCCTCAAGTGACCCCACTAACATCATAAGATTGCATTTTCACATTTTATGTGATTTTATTATCACTTGCTGCGGCCGCCGACGACCACGCGCGCGGCCCACCTCATACCAAGGAAGAGACGCAGATGGAGACAATCGCCGTCATCGGCAGCAACATGGTCGACCTCGTGACCTATGTCGCACGCATGCCCGCGCGGGGCGAAACGCTCGAGGCGCCGAGTTTCGAACTCGGCTGCGGCGGCAAGGGCGCGAACCAGGCCGTCGCGGCCGCGCGCCTCGGCGCGCGCGTCGTGATGGTCACGAAGGTCGGCGACGACGTGTTCGCCGACAACACGATCCGCAACTTCGAGCGCGAAGGCATCGACACCACGCACGTGCGCAAGGTCGCCGGTGTACCGAGCGGCGTCGCGCCGATCTTCGTCGAACCCGATTCGAGCAACAGCATCCTGATCGTCAAGGGCGCGAACCGCCATCTGAAGCCGGCCGACATCGACGCGGCCGCGCCGGCGCTCGCCGAATGCGCGCTGATCGTGCTGCAGCTCGAAATCGAGCTCGACACCGTCTATCACGCGGTCGATTTCGGCGCGCGGCACGGCATCCCCGTGCTGCTGAACCCCGCGCCCGCGGTGGCCGACCTCGATTTCGAACGGATCCGCTCCGTCGAATTCTTCGTGCCGAACGAAACCGAGCTCGCGATCGTGTCGGGCATGCCGGTCGATTCGCGCGAGAGCGCCACCCGCGCCGCCGAAGCGCTGGTCGCGCGCGGGCTGAAGCACGTGCTCGTCACGCTCGGCAGCAACGGTTCGCTGCTCGTCTCGCGCGACGGCGTGCGGCACGTGTCGGGCGTTGCGGTCGACGCGCGCGACACGACGGGCGCGGGTGACGCCTACATCGGCTGCTTCGCGCGCTGCTACGCCAGGTCGCGCGATGCCGTCGACGCCATGCGCTACGCGTCCGCGTATGCCGCGCACTCCGTCACGGGCCTCGGCACGCAGAAGTCGTACGCCGACGCCGCGACGTTCGAACGCTTCCTCCACGACGCCGGCCTCTGAACGGCGCCTTCATCGACGAGACATTGGGAAGGAGACACCCATGAGCCGAGCCAGGATCGAACACACACCCGACGGCTATTACCTGAACCGCACGCCGCTCTTCGCGTTCACGCTGCTGTGCTGCCTGTTCGCGCTGTGGGGCACCGCCGCGAACCTGAACGACGTGCTGATCGCGCAGTTCAAGAAATCGTTCTTCCTGTCCGATTTCGAATCGGCATTCGTGCAGTCCGCGTTCTATCTCGGCTACTTCTTCCTCGCGATTCCGGCCGCGACCGTCGTGAAGAAGTTCAGCTACAAGACGACGATCCTCGTCGGCCTGCTGCTCTACACGACCGGCTGCCTGCTGTTCTTCCCCGCCGCGTCGATGGCGAAATACGGGATGTTCCTCGTCGCGCTGTTCGTGATCGCCGCGGGCCTGTCGTTCCTCGAAACGGCGTCGAACTCGTACTCGACGCTGATGGGCCCGCGCGACACCAGCACGCGGCGGCTGAACATCTCGCAGACGTTCTATCCGTTCGGTGCAATGGCCGGCGTCTACATGGGCAGCCTCCTGATCTTCAAGGAAGGCGACGCGTCGCACGCGCAGCTCGCGGCGATGTCGGCCGCCGAAGCGCACGTGCACCAGCTCGCGATGATCCAGGCCACGCTCGAGCCGTACAAATGGCTGATCGTCGTGCTCGTCGCCGTGTTCATCGTGTTCGCGCTCACGCCCTACCCGGCCTGCAAGGGCAACGGGCCCGGCGTGGTCACGCACCGGATCGACGCGCGCGGCACGCTCGCGCGCCTGTTCGGCAACCGGCGCTTCGTCGCGGGCGTGGTCGCGCAATTCCTGTATGTCGGCGCGCAAGTCGGCGTGTGGAGCTTCACGATCCGGCTCGCGATGCAGATCGGCGGTCTCACCGAGCGCGGCGCATCGCACTACCTGCTCGCGACGTTCTTCGCGTTCTTCGTCGGCAAGCTGGTCGCGACGCTCGTCATGAAGCGCGTCGGCCCGGCCAGGGTGCTGATCGTCTACGGCATCCTGTGCATCGCGCTGCTCGCGTACACGATCAGCGTGCACAACATCACGGCCGTCTATGCGGCCGTGTGCGTGAGCGTGTTCCTCGGCCCGTGCTGGCCGACGATCTACGGCCTGACGATCGACGGTCTCGGCAAGGACACCGAATACGGCGGCTCGATCCTCGTGATGAGCATCGTCGGCGGCGCGGTCGTGCCGCTGATCCAGGGGCTGATCTCCGACCACACCGGCGGCAACATGCAGCTCGCGTTCGTCGTGCCGCTCGCGTGCTTCGTCGTGATCGTCTACTACGGCTTCTACTGCCTGCGCCACCTGCCGGCCGCAACGCCCGACGCAGCCTCCGACGGCCGCGCGCCCGCGCGCTACGCCGCGTCGCGCAACACGTCCGGAGCGTGACCATGCGAGGCGAGATCGAACTGCGGCGCGACGACTTCCGCGAAACCCCGCGCACGCTGTACCGCACCGACGGCGTCACCGTCACCGCGTTCGCGTATCCGTCCGGCGTCGAGGCGCTGAAGCTCGCAAACCGCCGCGGCCATCTCGTCGTGCTGCCGTATCTCGGCCAGATGATCTGGGCCGCCGAATTCGACGGCCACGACCTGACGATGAAGCACATGTTCCGGCAGCCGAAGCGCGCGGCGTCGATCATCGACACCTACGGCTGCTTCATGTTCCACAGCGGGCTGCTGCGCAACGGCTGCCCGGGGCCGGACGACACGCATGCGCTGCACGGCGAGATGCCGTGCGCACCGATGGACCGTGCGAGCCTGGTCGTCGGCACGGATGCGCGCGGCGCAATCGTCGAAGTGACCGGCGAATACGAGTACGTGCAGGGCTTCGGCAGCCACTATGTCGCGCGCCCGTCGGTGCGGCTCGCCGAACACGACGCGCAGATGACGATCGCGATGGACGTGACGAATCTCGGCGGCACGCCGATGGACCTGATGTACATGGCCCACCTGAACTACGCGTACGTGCCGGGCGGCCGCTTCGTGCAGTCGCTGTCGCGCGGCGGGTTGCGGCTGCGCGACAGCGTGCCCGCCCACGTCAAGCCGACCGCTGCGTGGCGCGACTACACGGCCACGCTCGCACGCGAACCCGAACGGCTCACGACGCTCGATACGCCCGCGCTGTACGACCCCGAGATCGTGTTCTTCATGAACGGCGTGGAAACGGACGCCGACGGCGTCGCGCATTTCCGGCTCGCGCATCCGGACGGCGGTGCTTTCCACACCGCATATCGCCCCGAGCAATTCCCGCATGCAACGCGCTGGATCCTGCACAACGCGGACCAGCAGGTCGCCGCGTTCGCGCTGCCGTCGACCTGCGAGCCTGAGGGGTATGAAGCCGAACGCCGCAAGGGCCATGTCACGACGCTCGCGCCGGGCGCGACGCGACGCTTCGACGTGCTCACCGGCTACCTGAGCGCCGCGGAAGCACGCGATGCCTGATGCGATGCAAAGCGCGAAGGCCGCCCGTGCGGCGTCAGGTCACGAGCGCGATGCCGTGTTCGCGGATCGCCGTTTCGTAGCGGCGGCTCAGTTGCCCGTCGGAGATCACGTAGTTGAAATCGGTCAGTTCGGCGAAATAGGCCGCGCGCACTTCGTCGAACTTCGTGTGGTCGACGAGCAGAAAGCGGTTCTGCGCGCGCGCCATCACTTTCTTCTTCGCGTCGACTTCGTGGAAATTGAAGCACGTGACGCCGCAGCGATCGCTGACGCCAGCCGCCGAGATGAATGCCTTCGACACGCGCACCGAATCGAGGATGCCCGTTTCGGCGACCGATTCGAACACCATGTTCTGGCGGTGATACGCACCGCCGCACAGGATCACGTTGCAATGCGGCTTCTGCTGCAGCTTCGCGAACACGTTCAGCGAGTTGCAGACCGCCGTGAACTCGAGGTCGTCCGGGATGAAATCGACGATGAACGGCGTGGTCGAGCCGCAGTCGACGAAGATCGTGTCGCCGGTCGTCACGAACTGCGCGGCCAGCTTGCCGATGCGGCGCTTCTCCTCGGTCTGCCGATTGTTCTCCGCGCTGATCAGGTATTCGCCGATGTCGCTGCGCTGCGCGGCGAAATGGCGCGTCACATAGCCGCCGATCAGGCTGAGGCCGTGCGGATTGTCCGCGAGATCGCGGCGGATCGTCATCTCGGACACGCCGAACAACTCGGCTACTTCCTTCAGATGAATCGCGTTCTGCCCTTGCAGCACGTTCATCAATGTCTTGATCCGTTCGCCCTTCTTCGTTTCCATGCCAGTATCCTGCGTACCCGTCGCATCCGTCGCGTGTCGTGCCGGGCGCACAGGCCCGGCCGGAATGTCGTATTTGTAACAAACCGATGTGAAAACATCAACTTTCCGTGTGCCCTTCCGGCACACGAACCGTGGAGTCCTGACACATGCCGCTTTCCAACGCCCAACTCGCCCAAACCATCGATCACACGCTGCTCGCGCCCGACGCGAGCGACGCGCAGATCCGCGAACTCTGCCGCCAGGCGGCCGAGCATCGCTTTTACTCGGTCTGCGTGAATTCGGCGAACGTGCCGCTCACCGCACGCGAGCTGGCCGATACCGGCGTGCTCGTCTGCGCGGTGGTCGGCTTTCCGCTCGGCGCCGGGCTGTCGGCTGCGAAGGCATTCGAAGCCACCGCCGCGATCGATGCAGGCGCCGGCGAGATCGACATGGTCATCAACCTCGGCGCGCTGAAGAGCGGCCGCGCCGACGACGTGAAGGCCGACATCGCGGCCGTGCACCGCGCATGCGGCGCGGTGCCGCTCAAGGTGATCCTCGAAACGGGGCTGCTGACCGACGACGAGAAGGTGCGCGTGTGCGAAATGTGCCGCGATCTCGGCGTCGCGTTCGTGAAGACGTCGACCGGGTTCGGCCACGGCGGCGCGACGCTCACGGATGTCGCGCTGATGCGCCGCACGGTCGGCCCGGCACTCGGCGTGAAGGCATCGGGCGGCGTGCGCGACCGCGCGGCCGCGCTCGCGATGCTCGAGGCCGGCGCGACGCGGCTCGGTACGAGCTCGGGGGTGGCGATCGTTACCGATCAGGGGGGCAGCGGGTCGGGGTATTGAACCGGCGCCGGCGTCAGCGGGTGAAGACGTTCAGCCCGCCGTCGCTGAACAGTTCGGCCGTCACGCGCGTTGGCGGTGTGCCGGCGAACGTGAGCGCATATTTCGAACCGGGCGGCGCCATTTCACCCGACGGGCTGATCGCGAACGTATCGCCGTCCCAGTGCGTGCACGCGAACGACACGTTGCCGGCACCGATCGTCAGCACCAGCGCGTTGTTGACGACGCTCACCGTCATCGGCCCGTAGTAGTCGTTGCCGTAGGTGCCGGCACAGGCGGTCAGCGCTTGCGGCGGCGCAGGCGACACGGGAGCAGCTGCACCGGCCAGCGACCCGGCCGGCGCGGTCAGCGGGGCCGTCTGCTCTTTCGCGAAGGCCGCCCAGTCCCGTTGCTGCGCACCGTACTGGACCAGGTCGAGGAAGGCGAAACCGATCGCCTCCGCCACGCCGACCGGCCAGGTGTTGGTCAGCACCGCAATGCCGATGTCGAGCGACGGCACGAGCACGAAGAAGGTACCGGCGCCCAGCAGGAAGCCGCCGGAGTGGCTGACCATCGGCCGCCCGCCGTCGGCGGTCGTGCCGACGTTGAAGCCGTAGCCGTAGTACGCGGCGGCGCCGTCCGCGCTCGCCGGATGGATCAGGATCTGCGCCGACAGTGCGGGCGACAGCGCGGCGGCGGGGATCAGTTGCGTCGCGCCGGCGCGGCCGTTGGCCAGCACCATCGCCATCCATCGTGCGAGATCGTTGACCGACGAGCTCACGCCGCCCGCCGGCGATTGCAGGTCGGCATCGCGCGGCGCCGCGACCGGCACGAACACGCCGTTGACAGGTACGTGCCCGACCGCATGGTTCGCGCTCGCCTGGTAGTCCGCGTATCGCGAGCTCGTGCGCGTCATGCCGAGCGGCGCATAAACGGCCTGCTCCGACAGCGTCGCCCAGTCGATGCCGGCCGCATTCGCGACGCCGATCGCCGCGGCCGTCAGGCCGATGTCGTATACGCGTAATGGCTTCGGTAGCCGACAAGCGGGATCTCGCGCAGCCGGTTGAACACGGTTGCCCGGTCGAACCCGAGTTCCTCTAGCTGATCGCCGACGTGCTCAGGCAGCCCCGAACGGTGCGCATACAGGTCGGCGACCGTCAGCGACTGCGTGACCGACGGGTCGGACAGCGCGAACGACGGCATCAGCTGCTGCATCCGCGTGTCCCAGCTCACGACACCCTTGCCGACCTGCGACGCAACGACCGTCGCGCCGATCGACTTCGAGACCGACGCAAGCTGAAAGATCGTATCGGCGTCGACGGGCTGGCCGGTGGCCGTGCTGCACACGCCGTAACCCTTTGCGAACAGCGCCTTCCCGCCGTGCACGACGGCCACCGCGATGCCGGGCACGCCCGAGCTGCCGAGCAGCGCGCTCACGAGCGGATCGAGCTGTGCGACGGCCGCCGCGATCCGTGCATCGGACACCGGCGCAAGCGGATCCGCCGACACCGAATCACCGCCGCATGCCTGCAGCATGCCGAGGCCGCCGATGCCCAGTGCCGAGCCGAATGCCGTCTTGAGGAAGCGCCTGCGATCGAGAGAGTCGGTCATGATGCATACCCCGTGGATTGGTGCGTGCTTGTTCTGTTTTTTGATTTCCGACGCGATCCGGCAGGGCCCGGCCCCGATCGCCCGGACAATATGCCTGCACCGCACGAATCCCACAATACCCGGGCGTGGCGCCGATCGTCGTCGCGCACCCTCTTCGTTCCATGCCGTAACCCCGGCACAATGCCGCTCATGCACTACGACAACACCTTCGTTTACCCGTCCGCCGGCATCGCCGGCCGGCTCGCCAACCGGATCGTCGCGAGTGGCCCGCTCTTGCGGGCGCGCCGCGCGCTGCTGTCGCGGCTGCCGTTCCTGCAGTTGGCGAGCGACGTCGAGAACGTCGTGTATTGCACCTGGGTCGTCGATGTCGCCGCCGTCGCGCATCTCGTGCCGCGCGGCGTCACGCTCGCGAGCCGCGACGGCCGCACGCTGTTCACGACGCTCACCTATGCGCACCGGCACTTCGGCCCGCGTCTCGCCGGCCCGTTGCGGCACATGTTTCCTTCGCCGCTGCAGAGCAACTGGCGGCTCTACGTCGACGCGCTGCCGGACGGCAAGCCGGCCGAGCGCACCGTGCTGTTCGTGAAGAACGTGTTCGATCACCCGCTCTATGCGCTCGGCAGTCGGCTCTTCAGCGACGCGCTGCCGTCGCATCTCGCGCGGCGCTTCACGCATGAGGTGCGAGACGGACGCTACGACACGCTGCTGGCCAGCGGCGGCGGCAGCGCGCCGGACTTCCGCTGCACGGCCGAAGCGTCGGACGACCGAACGCTGCCCACTGCATTCGCGCCGTTCTTCAGCGACTGGCGCGCGGCCGTCGCATCCCTGTCGCTTCAGCACGCGACCATCGCGCATGTCGCGGACTGCGACCGCCTGGCCCATGCATCGATCGACCTGCCAATCGACATCGACGCGGTACGGCCGCTGAAGTCGGTCGGCCCCACCGGCGGCGGCAATTTCCTCGCACGCATCGGCGCCACCGGCGAACCGATGTGCTTCGTCGTCCCCGACGTCGCGTTCCGCGTATTGTCCGAGCGGTTGCTGTAGCGCGACATTCAGCCTAGCCGTTGCCCGGGTGAATCTTCGTCCGCAAGCCGCCCCGCGTAATCGCGCGCGAACTGCACGGCGATCCGGCCCGAGCGCGCGCCGCGTTCCAATGCCCACTGCAGTGCGGGCTCACGCGCGGCGCGAATCTGCTCGCCATCGAAGCCGGCCGCACCGAGACGGCTCTCGACCACGGCAAGGTATTCGTCCTGCGTAAAGCCGTAAAACGTGACCCAGATCCCGAAGCGCTCCGACAGCGAAATCCGCTCCTCGACCGCGTCGCCCGGATGCAGCTCGCCGTTCTCCGCACGCGTCACGTTCGCGTTGTCGCTCGCCTGCTCAGGCATCAGGTGGCGACGATTGGAAGTCGCGTACACCAGCACGTTCGACAGGTCGCTCGCGACCGAGCCGTCGAGCACGGTCTTCAGCCCCTTGTAGCCGGTCTCGCCGGCCTCGAACGACAGGTCGTCGCAGAACACGATATAGCGCTCGGGCCGCGTGCGCACCAGCTCGACGATCGCCGGCAGGTCGTTCAACCCTTCCTTGCTGACCTCGATCAGCCGCAACCCGTGCGCGGCGAACGCGTGCAGGCACGCCTTCACGATCGACGACTTGCCGGTGCCGCGCGCGCCGGTCAGCAGCACGTGATTGGCCGCGAACCCGCGCACGAACTGCCGCGTGTTCCGTTCGACGATCGCCGCCTGCCGGCCGACGTTGCGCAGCGCGTCGAATCCGGCGAGCGCGGATGTGGCGATCGGTTCGAGCGGCGCCGTTCGAGGGCCGCCGCCGAAACCGCGCCAGCGAAACGCGACCGCCGCATCGAAATCGACGGCCGCCGGCTGCCCGGTGTGCGCCATCGCTTCGAGCGCGGTCGCGATTCGTTCGAGCTGGCGAGACAGCGACGGGTCGGCAACGGGCACACGCGCATCCGGCAGCGCGGCAATCAGGTCCTGCATGTCGAAATCGGCGCTCATTGGCGGACACCTTGCGACGCACTTGCCTGGAACGGGAATCGCTGCGCGATCGCCACGCCGACGAGCGCGACACCGCCGCCGATCAGGTGATACAGCCGCAGCGATTCGCCGAGCAACACGATCGCGCCGCCGGCCGTCATCAGCGGCAGCAGGTTCATGAACATCGCGCAGCGGCTCGGGCCGAGCAGCCGCACGCCCTGCATCCACAGATACGGCAGCACCACCGACGCCAGCACGCCGGCGTACAGGATCAGCGGCACACTCGCGCGCGTCGGCCATGCGGCTTGCGCGGGCAACCGCAGCAGCATCGGCAGCATGAACACGAGCGCGGCCAGCGCCTGCACGTAGGTCGACTGCCATGCCGGCAGCGCACCGATGCGCCAGCGCTTGAGCAACACGCCGTACAGCGCGTACGCGGCCGACGCGGCCAGCATCAGCAGGTCGCCCACGTGGACGCCACGCGCGGCGATCGCCGTCGGGTGCCCTTCGGCAATCAGGTAGACGACACCCGCGAGCGACAGCACCCCGCCGCCGATCATGCCCGCGCCCGGCGGGTCGCCGAGCAGCAGCGAACTGAGCACCATCGTCATCAGCGGCACGAGCGCGGTGATGATCGCCATGTTGGTCGCGCTGGTCGTCCTCGCGGCCTCGTAGGACAGGCTCTGGAACAGCGCCATCGCGAGAAAGCCCAGCACCGCGAGCTTCGGCAGGTGCGCGACGAGTACCGCGCGATTGCGCCACGCGGGGGCCAGCGTGAAGACGCTCATCAGCGCGACCGCCAGCAGCAGCCGGTAGAACGTAATGGCAGACGGGTCGATCGTCGACGCCGACAGCTTCGACACCACGACGTTGCCGGCCCACAGCGCGATCGCGCAGAAGGGAAACAGAAAAGGAGACTTGTTCATCGCGTTTGACGGATTAATATCCTGACAGGGAATCTGGCGTGAATCGGAACGCCATCGTGCCCGCCCACCCACTGCCTGTCTCACGCCAAAATGTCAGGACTTATCGCCAATCGGACATTCGAGTCCACCCAGCCGCTTGCGCACCTGCGCTACGAATCGACGCCGATGCCCGTGTCGGCCATGGCGGCGGCGTACGCGCACGGCACGTCGATCCCGACGCACCACCACCGCCGCGCGCAGCTTCTCTATGCGATCGAGGGCGTGATGCACGTGCAGTCGGAAGGCGCGTCGTGGGTCGTGCCGCCGACGCGCGGCGTATGGCTCGAAGCCGGCCTCGACCATACGGTGCAGATGAGCGGCGACGTGCAGATGCGCACGGTGTTCGTCGAACCGGGCGCGGTCGAGCACCTGCCCGCGCGCAGTTGCGTCGTGGAAGTGCATCCGCTGTTGCGCGAGCTGATCCTCGCCGCGGTCGACGTGCCGCTCGACTACGCGCCGGGCTCGCGCCACGATCACCTGATGCACCTGCTGCTCGCCGAGGTGACGGTCGCGCCGCTGCTGCCGCTGTACCTGCCGTGGCCGCACGATGCACGCCTGCGGACGATCTGCGACACGCTCGTCGCCGCGCCCGACGACCTGCGCACGATCGCGGAATGGGCCGACCTGCTCGGCCTGTCGGTCCGCACGCTGCATCGCGCGTTCCGGCGCGAGACGGGGCTCAGCTTCCGCCGCTGGCGCGAGCAGGCGCGGCTGCTGCTCGCGCTCAAGCGTCTCGCGCACGGCGAGAAGGTGGTCACCGTCGCGATGGATCACGGCTACAGCAGCCAGAGCGCGTTCTCCGCGATGTTCAAGCGGCACTTCGGCGTGTCGCCGTCGGCGTTTTATGCGTAGCGCGGGTCACCCCGGCCCGGCTCACTCGCCGCCGTCGAGATTCACGACTTCGACCCGCCGGTTCACGGCCGCGCGTGGATGCGCCGGGTCTTTCGGCCGTGCACTGCCCACGCCCTCGACCGCGAGCCGCGTGCCGTCGATCCCGAAGCTCGACACGAGGTAGTCCGCAACGGCCTGCGCGCGCCGCCTCGACAGCGCGAGATTCGCGCTCGCGTTGCCCGACGCGTCGGTGTGCCCGACGATCCGGAACCTGGCGTGCGCGAGCGCGTCGTCGCTCAGCGCATGACCGAGGTTATCGAGCAGCACCCGGCTGCCCGGCGTGAAGCGGGCCGACGAGAACTCGAACTGGATCGCGAGGTTCACGGACGGCCCCGGCATGTCATCCTGAGTGCGCACCGGTGCCCGTTCGACGACGATGCCGCGCAAGCTGCGACTCGCGCCATGCGGCGCAAGCTGATGCACGATGTCGGCGGCAGACGGTCGCATGTCGGCGGCATCGCCGGCATGCGCCGGCAACGCGGCGAACCCGCCGGTGCACCACAGGCAGGCCGCGACACGCGCGGCAAGCATCGTCTTCATGCGTTCACTCCTTCGCCACCGTCTTCAGCGGCAACACGGCAACCGCCACCGCGTCGCGCGCGGAGGCCGAATCGGGGTCGAGCAGCGGCATCCGGAATTTCGTCAGGAACTCGCGATCGACCTCCCTGTCGGGCAGCGCGCCCGCGACGAGCCGCCGCCGCGACGCAATCACGACGACGATCTCGTCGCCAAAGGGTTTCGCGACGCGATACACGGGCTGACCGTTTCTGCCACCGCCGAACACGAGCCGGCTGCGCGGCGGCACGGGGCGCGGCGATGCGCCTTCCGGCCAGCTCAGATAGACGACTTCACCGCTCGCCTGCAGGTACGCAACATACAGGTAGCTCGGATAACCGGGGCTCGTCACCTGCAGCGCGAGCGAATCGCCTTCCCGATAGTGCTCGGCCGGATGCCCGACCGCCTTCACATCGAGCCCACCCGCATGGCGCAGCCCCTGATCGAAACTCAGGTAGACCTCGCACTGCGGCCACGGATGCACGGTCACGCGATTGTCGACGTGCCCTGCATCCGGCATCGCGGCGACAGCCTTCAGCAACGCATCGAGATCGCCCTGCGAGCCGACGAAGCCCGTGAGCGCCACACTTCGGTCGGCCGCCACACCGGCATCGACGTGCGCACACTGCAGTTTGTCCACGCGGCGCCGGATCGCATCGCGTAGCGCATCGGGCGACGCGTTCTGCCGAATCACCGGCGGCGCGGGAGGCGGCACCGGCGGCTCGGGTTCGACATGCGCGGCAGCCAGCAACCGCCGAATCCCGTCCGGATCGATTTCGTCGATGACGAACGGGCCGTTCGACAAGTTCGCGAGCAGCGTCTGGTAGTCGATACGCAACAGCCCCTGTTCGCCCCAGCGCTCGCCCCACGAGTTGACGACGGTGAATGTCTGGCTCGCGTCGTCATAGCCGGCGATGACCATCGCGTGCGCATTCTCCTTCGGCAGCACGTCGCGGAAGACCCCGCCGCGATATCGCTGCAGCGCGCTCGTGATATCGCCCGAGTAGATCCCGATCACGACCGGCTTGCGTGCGAATACCGCGCCGCGGATCTTCTCGATGACATCCCGATCGTCCTTGTCGATCAGGCTGTAGGTGAGCAGTCGGTTGCTGCGCGCATCGCGCATGCGCAAGTCGTCGGGCAGCGCGGAACACGCCTTCGGATCGTACGGCAAGCCGTCGAACGTGACGAGTCCGTTGTCGTGAATCGCATCGAGCGCGGCCGTGACCGACGTGCCGCCCTCGCAGCGACCGCGATGCAGCAGGTTGAACAGGTAGGCCGGGCTGAAGGCCACGCGACGCCGCTCGCCGGCCGCTGCGCCCTGCCGTTCGAGTTGCAGGTTGAAGGCGGCGCTAAGCGCGTTGTAGCCGGTCGCCCAGGCCGTGCACGAACCCTGCTCGCCCTGCGAGCGCACGAGCGGGAAATAGCGGGTGAATTCCGAGCGCGGTGGCAGGTATGCGCGATACGCGGGCTGGCGCGGCACGGCCGCGAGCACGGCGGGCGGATCGTCGACAAGCCCCGTCGCATGACCGGTCTGCGCGGACACCGGCCGCACCGCGGCCGCAAGCAGTATGCATGCGATGGAGAAACGGAGGCGATGGCACATGATCGTAGTCCTCGACAACCGGATGCCGTGCGCGCGTTCGCGGTGCGCGGCCGGATGCGTGTGTCACGTTTTCGTGAACGACATCAGTTCGCGACGCTCGCTTGCCGACATGATGCCGTGCCGGTCGTAGTTCACCGTATCGATCGCGATGAAGCGCGGCACCTTGCCAGGCGCGACCCAGTACGTGCGTGTGCGTCGCGACGGTGCGTAGAGCCGCCAGCCGTTCGCCTCGACCCGAAACGCGTCGAAACGGCCGGCCGGCACGTCGATCGTCTCGCGCGCGACCACCCTGCATGTCAGTTCGACGACGTCCACCTTGCCGTTCGGAAACGTGTAGTCGAAACGCGTGATCCATTCCTTGCCGATCGAGTACTCGCTCGCGAACAGCTGGTTGTCGCCGAGCAGGCCGCCGTCGGCCTCGCGGCGCGGATTGCCGAGCAGGTCGGTCACGAACTTGCCGCCGTTGAATTCGATCCGGTCGCCGGCGATACGCGTCACGCGATGCACGAACACCCGCTCGTCCTGATGAAGACGATCGATGAACCGGTAAACGTAACGGTCGCCGAGCGCGATCCTGCCGGCTTCCGCGCTGCCCTGGCTGTATGGATTCGCGGACGAAGTCTGAACCCGGATCCGTTGCTCGCCGCTCTCGGCCAGCAGACGATCCAGCTCGGCTTGGGCAATTTCACTGAAATGTCCGTTCGGATGCGCCTTCAGGTACGCAAAGATCGCCTGCGCGGTGCCGAGCTGCTGCGCCGCCTGCCAGTCGTCGCGATCCCGTCCGAATGCCGCATCGCGCTCCGCCTGCGTCGGCACATGCACGTCAGGCGGCGGCACAAAGAAGAAATCGTCTTCGAGCGACGTGCTCTCCCAAGGAATCTGCCGCCCCTGCGAGCGCTGCCGCACCGACAGCCGCACACGCTTGAACACGTCCTCGATCTGCACGCCCGTGCGCACGATCTCCTTCAACAGGTTCTCCGTGTAGAGGCCGTTTCGGCCATCGCCGTCCGACGCGACGTTGCCCGGCGCGGTCGCATATGCGAGCAACGTGCGGGACGGCGCGTCCATCTGGCTCAGTCCCGCGCCCGTCTTGCCCGCCCCGCCGAACGGGTTGTCGCGGCATGCGTCGAGAATCACGACGCTCATCGGATTGTTCGCCTTACCGAGGCCGCCGAGCAGCGTCGCGACGTCGACGGACTGTCGCACCACGTCGTCCGCACGCGCGAGCTTGACGTCGACGGGCAGCAGGTAGTTGCGCCAGTCGATCTGCATCCCGTGCCCGGCGAAATAGAAAAGTGCGATGGATTGCGTGCGTTCGACCTTCGCGCAGAATTCGCCGATCGCATCGACCATCGGCTGGCGGCCCGCGTCGAGCCGGCGGTCGACCGAAAAGCCGAGTCCGCCCAGCGCATCCGCGATGGCGGTGGCATCGTTGACGGGATTATCGAGCGCGGCGCGCGGATACGCGGCATTGCCGATCACGAGCGCGGCGCGCGGCGCATCGCGAAGCGCCGCATGCGCGGCCGGACCGTCGAGCCACGGCAGCGCCGCGAGCGCCGACAAGCGGCCGAGCATCACACGACGCAGCGGATCGAATCGGGATCGCAAACACGGTCGCATGCCGTTCCCCTTCGCCTAGCGAGCGGCCGGGGCCGGGGCCGGCGCCGCGATTCGCGCGAATGGTCTGACGATTCCGTTCACGGCACCTCCCCGGGGCGTCCCCGTCACGCGATCGTTCGCGTGCCTGATGGTTGTCCGCTTATCATCCGGGGAAATCCCACCCCGTTCAAATCGGGTGTTTCGCCAATGTGGCGGGATTGCGATGCCTCAATGTCCTGACGATTGAGGGTGATACGGTCCCCATTGAGCCGACCCTGGCGCGCCTCGCGCGCGTTGCCGCTAGCGCGCCGCGATCCCCGCGATGAAGCACACGCACGCAGCCGCCGACGCAACCGTGCGCACGTGATTCCACATCGTCCAGTCGTGCACGTAGCGCGTCCACTGCGCCACGCCTTGCGCGGTTGCCGGATCGGCCGCGGCAAGCGCGTCGTTGAGCGGCACGTTGACGGCCATCGTCACCGCGAACATGCCGAACACATAGAGCACGCCACCCGTGGCGGCGGCCATCGCGCCCGGCCGGTCGCGATCGAACAGCGCGATCACGACGAGCGCGAGCGCCATCAGCGTCGTGCCGAGAAACAGCGGCATGAACGGCGAACGCACGATGTCGACGTTGATCGCATTCATCGCGGCCGCGCCGGCCTGCGGCGCGATCCGTCCGAGCGACGTCATCACGAACGTCGAGAACGCGAAGTACACGCCGGCCATCAACCCGCAGCCGATGGCCGAACCCCACAGCAGCGCGGAAGTCACGAACGCGATCATGGTCATGCGCTCCACACGCCGGTTGCGGCCGTCGCTCGCGCATAGTCGGCGAAATCGCGCGCCGGCCGCCCGAGCGTCTCTTCGACGCCGTGCGCCACCGCGCTGTTGCGCCCGTCGAGCACCACGCGGAACAGTTCGTCGAGCAGTTCGATGACCGGCTCCGGTACGCCGGCCTCACGCAGCCCCGCGACGAACGCATCGGGCGGAATCTCGCGATAGGCGATCGGCCGCCCGGCGGCGCGCGCGATTTCGCCGACGGCCTCGGCAAACGTCAGCGCACGCGGGCCGGTGACTTCGATCACGCGATCCGCGAACCGCGCGTCGGTAAGCGCCGCCACGGCCACGTCGGCGATGTCGTCCGCATCGACGAACGGCTCGCGCACGGCGCCGGCCGGCAGCGCGACTTCCCCGGCCAGCACGCCGTCGATCAGGTAGCCCTCCGAGAAGTTCTGGTTGAACCAGCTTGCTCGCACGACACCCCAGCCGATGCCCGACGCCTGCAGTGCCGCCTCGGCCGCCTGCGCACCGGGCTCGCCGCGCCCGGACAACAATACGACACGCTCGACGCCGCTTTCCCGCGCGAGCCGCGCAAACGCGGCGATCGCTTCCACCGCGCCTTCAACGGACAAGTCGGGCTGGTACGTCACATACGCAGCCGACACGCCAGCGAGCGCGGCCGGCCAGGTCGCGGGCACCGTCCAGTCGAAGCGGATGGCCGACGTGCGCGACACGGGCCGCGTCGCGAAGCCGTGCGCGCGCAACCGGGCATCGACGCGAGCGCCCGTCTTGCCCGAACCGCCGACGATGAGGATGGGAAGTGCCGACATGTGCGTCTCCTTTGACCAAAATACGAGAATATCTCGTATTTTCAAAACACGATAGACTCTCGCATTAGCAACGTCAAGTTTTTCCGGAGGCGGCATGGGCCGACAAAAATCGGGGCAGAACAGCGAGCCTGCAGCGACGGGCGCGGACGCGCCGGCGCGCGCGCGGCTCGTCCCGACGCAGCAGCGCAGTCGCGAGCGGTTCGAGCGCATCCTTGCGTGTGCGTCGGAAGTGATGATCGAGAAGGGCTGCGATGCGTTCCGGATGAGCGACATCGTGGAACGCACGGGCATCTCGTTCGGTTCGCTGTATCAGTACTTTCCGGACAAGGCGGCCGTGATCGGCACGCTCGCGGAGCGCTACAACGAGGCCGGGCACGAATGCGTGCGGCGCGAACTCGCGACGATGAAGACGCTCGGCGACCTGCACGGCACGCTCGCCCGCATCACGGACAGCTACTACCGGATGTTCGTCGACGAGCCGCTGATGCGCGACATCTGGCGTGCGACGCAGGCCGACCGCGCGCTGCAGGCACTCGACCAGGCAGACGGCGAGTTCCTGGCCGGCCTGTTCGCGGATGCGTTGGGGGAAGTGGCGCCCGACACGACACGCGCGCAACGGAGCGCGTTCGCCGAGCTGATGATGATCCAGATCGCGGCGGCCGTGCGTCACGCCATCATGCTGCCGCCGAAGGCTGCGCGGCAAATCCTCGCGATGTTCAAGCACACGCTGCCGCGGGATCTGGCGGTACTCGACGCGTAACCGCGCCGATCAATGCACGCGGCCGCCCGAAGGCGGCCGCGCGAAGTGGCATGATTCGCCGCTTACTTGCTGTAGTCGTACACCCCGCGCCCGGTCTTGCGTCCGAGCCGCCCGGCCGTCACCATCTCGCGCAGCAGCGGGCAGGCACGATATTTAGGATCGCCGAAGTCCTTCAGGAACACGTCCATCACCGCGAGGCACACGTCGAGGCCCACGAGGTCGGCCAGCGCGAGCGGCCCGATCGGGTGGTTCGCGCCGAGCTTCATCCCCGCGTCGATCTCGTCGGCCGACGCGATGCCTTCAGCCAGCACGAAGAACGCTTCGTTGATCATCGGCACGAGGATCCGGTTCACGACGAAGCCCGGCGAATTGCGCACGCCGATCGGCGACTTGTCGAAACGCTCGGTCAGCGCGCGCACGGCCGACGCGGTCGCATCGCTCGTCTGCAGCCCGCGGATGATCTCGACGAGCGGCATCAGCGGCACCGGGTTGAAGAAATGCATGCCGAGGAAACGCGACGGATCGGCAAGGAGTGCCGCGAGCGCGGTGATCGAGATCGACGACGTGTTGGTCGCGATGATTGCGTCCGGACGCGCGACGGCCTCGATCTGCTTCAGGATGCGGCCCTTCAGTTCGACGTTCTCGGTCGCGGCCTCGATCACGATATCGACCGATGCGAGCTTCGCATAGTCGGTCGACGTCGTGATGCGAGCCAGCGCCGCATCGCGTGCGGCCGCGTCGAGCTTTTCCTTCGACACGAGCCGCTCGAGGCTGCCCTTCAGCGTCGCGACGCCTTTCTCGAGCGCGGCGTCGCTGACGTCGATCATCACGACGTTGAGTCCGGCAACGGCCGCGGTTTGCGCAATGCCGTTACCCATGGTTCCGGCGCCCACGACGCCGACGATTTCGATGGCCATGAAATTTCCTGTGTGTTCGGGTGCTGAGCGGTCGATTATCAGATGTTCTCGAAGATCGCAGCAATCCCCTGGCCGCCGCCGATACACATCGTCACGAGCGCGTAACGCCCGCCGATGCGCTTCAGCTCGTACAGCGCCTTCACCGTGATCAGCGCGCCGGTCGCACCGATCGGGTGACCGAGCGAGATGCCCGAGCCGTTCGGGTTGACCTTCGCGGGATCGAGGCCGAGCTCCTGCGTCACGGCGCACGCCTGCGCGGCGAACGCCTCGTTCGCCTCGATCACGTCGAGATCGCTGATCTTCAGGCCCGCGCGTTCGAGCGCCTTCTGCGTGGCCGGCACCGGGCCGATGCCCATGTACGCCGGGTCGACACCCGCGTGCGCATACGCGACGAGGCGCGCGAGCGGCTTCACGCCCTGTGCACGCGCAGCGTCCGCGCTCATCATCAGCACGGCTGCCGCCGCATCGTTGATGCCCGATGCATTGCCAGCCGTCACGGTGCCGTTTTCCTTCGCGAACACCGGCTTCAGCTTCGAGAAATCGTCGACGCTCGCATCGTGACGCACGTGCTCGTCGGTGTCGAACGCAACCTCGCCCTTCTTCGTGCGGATCGCGATCGGCAGGATCTGATCCTTGAAGCGCCCTTCCGCGATCGCGCGCGCCGCGCGACGATGCGATTCGAGCGCCAGCGCATCCTGCGCGTCGCGCGAGATGTCGTACTTGCGTGCGACGTTCTCGGCCGTCACGCCCATGTGGATCGTCTGGAACGGGTCGTGCAGCGCGCCGAGCATCATGTCGACGAGCTTGCCGTCGCCCATGCGCTGGCCGAAGCGCGCGGCCGGCACGGTGTACGGTGCGCGGCTCATGCTCTCCGAGCCGCCGCCGATCGCGACGTCGGCGTCGCCGAGCATGATCGTCTGTGCGGCCGACACGATCGCCTGCAGGCCCGAGCCGCACAGGCGGTTCACGGTCAGCGCCGGCGCGTGCTGCGCGACACCGCCATTGATCGCCGCGACGCGCGCGAGATACATGTCCTTCGGCTCGGTGTTCACGACGTGGCCGAACACGACATGGCCGACCGCATCGCCCGACACGTTCGCGCGCGACAGCACTTCGGCGACCACCTTCGCGCCGAGATCGGTCGGCGAGAAATCCTTCAGGCTGCCGCCGAAATCACCGATCGCGGTACGGACACCGCTCACCACCACGACTTCTTTCGCTGCATTGCTCATCGTCTCACTCCGGTTCGTTCGCGCCCGCAGGCGCGGGGATGCGTTGCG